>JASBVS010000047.1 GCA_029960955.1 Bacillota bacterium | reverse complement strand
GTGCCGTCCGCCCGTGCCAACCGGATATGCAGGTTCCGGCCGAAGAGGAGCAAAGAGACGCATCCCCGATCCGTGCGACGCGCGAGGAGCGAGTGCCCCAGGCCACGCCGGCCGGGGCGGGGAGCGAGGCCACGTTGAACGGGCAGAAGCCGCTCTGGCGGAACGGGAACTTCGTGCTGCTCTGGTCCTCCGAGATCGTCACGGCCGTCGGCGACGAGGTCTACAACTTCGTCATGCCCTGGCTCGCGTACGTCGTGACCGGCCGGGCCGGCGCCCTGACGACGCTCAGGTTCCTGCAGTACACACCCAACATCGCCCTGGCTCCGTGGGTCGGCCGCTGGCTGGATCGGGCCGGGCCCATGCGGGCGGCTTGGCTCTCCGCCCTGGTGGCCGCCGGCGAACTGCTGGCGCTGGCGCTTCTCCTGCGCTGGCGGCTGAACGCCCTCCTCCTGTACGCCTTCACCGTCGCCATCGGGATCTTCACCTTCGCCCAGTGGATGGCGCTCCAGGCGGTCGTGCCCTGGCTGTTCGAGCGATCGGAGCTGGTCCGCGTCAACGCCCGGCTGAGCCTGGTCTTCACGGCCAGCACGGGGATCGGGCCGGCGCTGGGCGGCCTCCTCACGGCCAGGTACGGCGGCGCGGCGGGGCTCCTGGCCGACGCCGCCTCCTTCGCCGTCCTCGCCGGGCTGCTCCAGGCGGTCAAGTCACCCCCGCGGGAAGCCTCCCCGCGCCGCGAGCCGGGGAACTTGCGCGAGGAGCTCGGCTACCTGAGAGCGCGCAGGCCGCTCTGGGTGACGACGCTGGCGGTCGCCGGCTTCAACCTCTTCGGCGCGGCGGTCGGCCCGCTCACCATGTTCCACCTGGCGCACGACCTCCACGCCGGCGCCGCGGCCGTCGGTCTGCTCTTCGGGCTCGGCGCGACGGGCAACGTGCTGGCCGGCCTGGTGCTGCCGTCGATCGCGAGGCGCCTGAGGCCCGGCGCCATGATGACCGCCGGGGTGCTGCTCAACGCTCTCAGTGTCACGCTGATCGGCCTCTCCCGCTCCCGCTGGCAGGTGGGCGCGATGCTGGTCGCCAGCCGGTTCGCCACGACGTCGCTCAACGTCGTCTACGGCACCATCCGGCAGGAAGCGAGCGACCCCGACCACGTCGGACGCGTCTTCGCGCTGACCTCCATGCTGGCCAACGCGGCTTCCTTCGTCGCCGCGGGCATCGGCTGGATCGGCGACCTCGCGGGGGCGCCGGCGGTGATCGTGGCTGCGGGGTTGGGGATGGGTGCGGTGGGCGTCGCCTTTTCCAGGGCGCTTCTGACCATGGGGGAGGCCGGTCCGCGCGTGGCCGCCGGCCCGGAGGGCCTCGGGGGCTGAGCCGTGGCACGGGCAGGAGCGCACGACCCCGCCCGCGTACGCTTCCCCCGGGAGAGCGGCGGCGACGGACGTCGGGGGGAGCGGAGATGGCGGGAGAGCGGATCCTGGTCCTGAACGGGCCCAACCTCAACCTTCTCGGGCGGCGGGAGCCCGCCGTCTACGGCCACGAGACGCTGGACGACATCCGGCGGCGACTGGAGCGGCGTGCCGCGCAGCTCGACTGCACGCTCGCCTTCGAACAGCGGAACGGAGAGGGCGAGATGGTCGAGGCCATCCACCGCTGCCTCGACCGCCAGGAAGGGGTGGTGCTCAACCCCGGCGCCCTGGCGCACTACAGCATCGCGTTGCGCGACGCCATCACCTCGGTGGGGCTTCCTGTGGTCGAGGTCCACCTCTCCAACATCTACGCGCGCGAGACGTTCCGCCGGCACTCCGTGATCGCTCCGGTGGCGCTGGGGACGATCACCGGCTTCGGACCGTTCGGCTACGAGCTGGCTCTCGAGGCGCTGGTCGAGCACCTGCGCCGGCGTTGACTCCGGGGGAGGCGCCGTGGAGACTCCTTCGCGCGGGCGGCTGGGCGAGGTGGCGGCCGTCTTCCTGAAGCTGGGGGTCGTCGCCTTCGGGGGGCCGGCCGCCCACGTGGCGTTGATGCGCCAGGAGATGGTCGAGCGGCGGCGGTGGCTCGGGGAGCAGGACTTCCTCGACCTCTTCGGCGCCGCCAACCTGATCCCGGGCCCCAGCTCCACGGAGATGGCCATCTTCCTGGGCTACGCGCGCGCCGGCTGGCCGGGGTTGCTCCTGGCCGGCGGCCTCTTCATCCTGCCCGCCATGCTCCTGGTCCTCCTCTTCGCCTGGGCCTACGTCCGCTTCGGCTCCCTGCCCCAGGTCGGCTGGCTGCTCTACGGGATCAAGCCGGTCATCGTCGCCGTCGTCGTCGACGCCGTCCTCGGCCTGGCGCGGACCGCCGTCAAGGGCTGGGGGCTGGCCGCCCTGGGGGCGGCGGTGGCGGCCCTCTACCTGGGCGGCCTGAACGTCGTCCTGCTCCTCTTCGGTGCGGCGGCCTTCCACATGCTGGTCTCGGTCGCCCGGCGCGGCCTGCGCCCGGGCCTCATGGCGGCGCTCCCGCTGGCGGCCGGCACGGCCGGCGCCGGCTCGGCGGCCGTGCCGGCCGCCGTTCCCTTCGCGCTGCAGACGCTCTTCCTCACCTTTCTGAAGATCGGCGCCGTGGTCTTCGGCAGCGGCTACGTGCTGCTGGCCTTCCTGCGGGCGGACTTCGTGCAGCGCCTGGGATGGCTGAGCGACCGCCAGCTGATCGACGCCGTCGCCGTGGGCCAGTTCACGCCGGGGCCGGTCTTCACCACCGCCACCTTCATCGGCTACCTGACGGGGGGCCTCCCCGGGGCGCTGCTGGCCACGCTGGCCATCTTCCTCCCCTCCTTCGTCTTCGTCGCCGCCGTCTACCCCCTGTTGCCGCGGCTGCGGGGCTCGGCCTGGGTGCGCGCCTTTCTCGACGGGGCCAACGTGGCGGCGCTGGGTCTGATGGCCGTGGTCACCTGGCAGCTGGGGCGGGCCGGGATCACCGACCTCCTCGGGGTCGCCCTGGCGGTGGCCGCTTTCGGCCTCCTGCGCCGCCTCCGGATCAACTCGGCCTGGCTCGTCCTCGCCGGCGGCCTGGCGGGGGCCCTGGTCCATCTGCTGGGCTGAGCCGCCGCTCCGCGGGCGGCTTCGGGGAGGCTGCGCCCCCGCGGCCCGGTTCGCGGTGACGGCCGGCGGGAAGGGAAGGCAGGGATCTCGTCCCGTTCTCCAGGTCGTGTCAACGGGGACGAACGGTTTTCGGTCGACGGCGATTCCTTCGGCGGCGAGGGCCGCGACGAGGGCGCCGCGATAACGGAGAAAGGGTGCCTCCGGGTCGGTGTGGCCCCGGCGACGAGCACCCGGGGACGCTCCGCCGGTCCGAAGGCGCCCGTGGCCCTTGAGCCGGGATGCGGAGGGGACCGGGGGCCGTGGGCCGGAGGCGGTCGACGCTTCTTTGAGGGCCGATGATTTATGTCGGGAAGCCCGGCTACGCCGGGCCAGGGAGGCTAGTCGTCCCCGATCGCCGCGCCGGGCGGGGCGCCTGTCCCCTGCTTTCGCCCCGCCGGGGCACGGTTCGAAGCGTCGCGTCGGGGCCGCTCAGCCCGTCAGCACGAAGCGGACGATCTCCAGGAGGTCGCCCCCCACGACGAGGTCGACCTGGGCGCGGACCGTCCGGCCGTCGGCTGCGCTGCCGGTCAGCTCCACGGGATAGGTGCCGTCGGCCCAGCCGTCGGGGATGCGCCAGTCGCCCTGCCAGAGCCCGGCACCCAGGGCGGAGAGCGGCCGGCGGCTGCCGTCCGGCCAGCGCGCCTCGACGGCCCGGAGCGAGGCGCTGCCGGAGGCGCGGAGGCGGACGTGGAAGCCGCGGGGAGCCGGGTTCGGGTCGAGGCTTCCTTCCAGGTGGAGCGGGCTCTGAACCCGGAGCGGCAGCACCACCTCGCGGCCGACCGGTCCGAAGTCGGCGCGGACCGTCACCGGGTACTCCCCCTCGCCGGTGGGCGCAGGAAGCGCCCCCATCCAGGTGGTCCAGCCGTCGCTCTCGCCCACGGCGGAGAGCGGGGCGGTAGCCCCGGCGAGCGAGGCGCTGGCCGTGCGGGCCCCGCCCGTCGTCCGCGCCACGACGAGAACGGTCGCGCCGGGCGCGCTCTCGGCCGGCTCCAGCGAGGCCTCCAGGCGCCGCCGGACGATGAAGAGCGGCGTCGGGACCGAGGTCAGCTCGTTCCCCTGGCGGTCGACGACCACGCCCTGGAGGCGGTACTCCCCGTCGGGCAGCGCCTGTCCCGTGAGGTCGCTTCCTTCCCAGAGAACGCTCTCCGGAAGCGGGCTGTTCTCGCTCGTCCGGCGGAAGCGGAAGACTTCCCGGCCGCCCAGGTCGCGGACGAAGAGGTTCCAGTCGTAGGCGGGCTGGGTGAGGAGCGAGCCGAGCCGGACGGACGTCACGTCCTCGTAGCCGTCCCCGTCGGGAGAGAAGGGGTTGGGCGCGGGCGCCAGCGTGATCATGGCGGAACGGTAGATCTCGGCCGCGGCCTCGGCGCGGGTGAGGAGCCGCCCGGGCTGGAGGCTCCCGTCGGGGTAGCCCCAGAGGATGCCCAGCTGGATGGCGAGGGCGACCCGTGCGCGGAAGTCGGGGAGCACTTCCTCGCCGTCCGGGAAGCGGTCGAGGAGCTCCACCTGGCGGGCGACCGGCAGCGCCGCCGCCCAGCGGTCGAGGCCGAGCCCGCTGACGAGGAAGCCGACGGCCACGTCGCGCCGCAGACCCGCCCCGGGATGGAAGAGCGATCCCGGGCTGCCCTGGACCCAGCCCTGCCGCCGCACCGCCTCCACCCAGGGGAGCGCCGGCACCCTCGCATAGAGGAGGAGCTCGGGCCCCACGTCCGCGTAGTAGGCTGCCGCGTCGTTGGCCGGCGCCAGGCGGAAGGCCTGCGCGGCCAGGAGGGTGTACTCCGCCCGGCTCATGACCTCCTCGGGGCGGAAGTAGGCGGCGATCACCCGGCGGCCCGAGAGCTGCCTGTCGCCGTCGGTGACGCCCGCCTCCCAGAGCGTCCGGATGATGGCGTACGCCCAGTGCGACGCCGGCACGTCGCGGTACCAGGGGTCGCGGTCGGACGGAGACGCCGCCGCCCTGCCCGGGAAGCCGCCGGGCACCGGCGCCGCCGCCAGGGCGGCGAGAAGGAGCAGCGCCGCCGCCGGCCTGCGCAGCCTTCCTCCCCCTGGAACGGGGAGGCGTGCCGGTGGCGGCGGGCCGCCGCGCCCGCGCCGGGCTTCCTCCGATCTCTCGTCCAGCAAGTCGCTCCCTCCCTTCCGGGCGTGCGAAAAGATGCCGCCCGCTCGTTCGTCGCCTTCCCAGGATAACCAGAACCAGGTGGAAATGGAAGTGCTTGACAAGCACCAGGCTGGCTGGTAACGTCTGGCACATCCCGATGGTGGGCGGTGAGAACTGGGATGCGCTGGCGGAACCCGACCTTCTGGCTCGCGCTGGCGGTCGGCCTGGCCTCCTTCGTCGCCTTCCTGGCGCTTCTGCCACGGAACGGCGGCCGGGTGCACGTGGCCGTGGCCGCGCGGGCCCTGCCGGCCTACACCCGCCTGGCCGCGGGCGACGTCCGCCTCGTCGAGCTGCCGGCGGAGGCGGTCCACGCCGAGGCGACGGGCGACCTGCAGGAGGTGCTGGGCCGGTACACCACGGCGCCCCTGCTGCGCGGGGAGCCCATCCTTCGCGGCCGTCTCGCCGGCAGCGACCGCGCGGGCCAGGCGGTGGCCGCGCTGCCGCGGGGAAGCGCGGTCATGGCGGTGCCGGTCGACCCCGACCGGACGCCGGTGGGCCTTCTCCAACCGGGCCGGCGGCTGGACGTCCTCTTCGTCGCCGAGGCGCGGGACGGGGGCGCCGCACGCAGCCAGCTTCTGCTGCGCGGGGTCGAGCTCGTCGGCGTCCAGGACACGGCGGGAAGCTGGTACGACGAGGCGGCGACGGGCCGGGACCGCCGCGAGCCGCCGGCGGCGGTCCTCCTCGCCGTCGACGGCGCCCAAGCCGAGCGGCTGGCCTACGCGGTCGCCTACGGCAAGGTGATGCTGGCCGCAGCCTCGCTGGCGGGCGGGCTGGAGAGCGGAGGCGGCGTCGACCGGCAGAGCCTCTTCCTGCCGGGCTCCGTCTCCCTTCCCGCGGTGCCCGGTGGCGGCGAAGCGCTTCCGCCGGGCGGCGAGCCCTTCCAGGAGGCCCCGGGCGGCGCTCCGGAGGAGCTTCTCGACTCGCCTCCGGCGCCTTCGGAGCTTCCCGGGACGACCGGAGGGGGTGGCGTCGTTGGCGGAGAGTGAACCTCGCGTCCAGGGCCCGGAGCCGACGGGGGAGCGGCCGCGCCTCGTCCTGGTCGGGCGCGACCCGCAGCTGGAGGAAGCGCTGCGCACCCCGGGCGGCCCCCGCCTCGTCGCCCGGCTCGAGGAGGTGGCTTGGGCGCTCCCCGTCCTCGCCCAGATCCGGCCGGAGGTGGTGGTGGCGGCCGAGAGCGCGGCGCCGGGCGAGCCCTTCGCCTCCCTCCTGGCCGGCGTGCGGACGCTCCTGCCGGCGGCGCGCCTCGTCGCCGTCACCAGCGGCGCGCTCACCTACGACGTGGCGGGCGTCCAGGAGGTCCGCCTCCCCTGGAGCGTCGCGGACGTCCTGCGGGCGGCGGGCTGGCAAGGCTCCAGGCCCTCCGCCCCGGACGACCCCCGGATCCGCGCGGTCCGCCGCGCCTCTCAGCGCAGGCTGCGCCTCGCCGCAGCCGGGCCGGTCGCCGATACTCCCGCGCCCGCCGTGGCCTGGGCGCCCGCCCCTGCGCCCGCCGCGGCACCCGCGGCTCCCCCCGCCGCGACGCCGGCGGCCCCGCCCGGCGGGAGCGGAGCGGGCGAGCGCGAGGCTTCCTGGCAGGCCCTGGAACGACTGCGCCGGGAGGAAGGCGCCGGGCGGGCGCCCGTCCGCACGCTGCGCCCGCAGGTGGTGGCCCTGGTCGGCGCCAAGGGCGGCGCCGGCAAGACGAGCCTCGCCGTCAACCTGGCCGCCCTCCTGGCCGCGCGGACGGAAGCCAAGGTGCTGCTGGTCGACCTGGGGCTCGAGGGGCCCGACGCCTCCGTGCAGCTTGAGCTTCTCGACTCGCCGGGGCTGGTCGACCTGCTTCCCTTCGCCGGCCGGCTCGAGTCGGCCGAGGCGCAGGCGGCCGTCCGTCACCACCGCCTCGGCTTCGACGCGGTGGGCGGGCCGCCG
The DNA here is from genome assembly GCA_029960955.1 of Bacillota bacterium. GTDB lineage: Bacteria > Bacillota > Sulfobacillia > JAIMAT01 > JAIMAT01 > JAIMAT01. The sequence continues at coordinate 97,770 of JASBVS010000047.1, read as the reverse complement.
CGCCCGGAGCTGGCCGAGCTGATCGACCCGCACCAGGTGGGCCTGCTGCTGCGGGGCGCCCTCAGCCGCTACGATCTGACGCTGGTGGACACCGGCCCCTCGCTCCCCGCAGCGCTCCGCCGCGTGGTCGGCGAAGCGGCGACACAGCTGCTCCTGCTGACCACCGCCGAGCCGGCCGCGCTCCGCCGGCTCCACCTGGCGCTCCATCAGGAGGAAGCGGCCTGGCCGAGGGAGCGGCTGCGGCTCGTCCTCACGCGCCTCTCCGCGGCCGGCCCCGTCCCGCCCGCCCAGGCGGCGCGCGAGCTCGGCTTCGAGCGCTGGTTCGAGCTGCCCGAGGCGGACGAGGCGCTGGAGCGGAGCGCCTACATCGGGCGGCCGCTGGTGCTGGACCAGCCCGATCACCCCTTCAGCCGCGCGGCCGAGCGGCTGGCCGCGCACCTGATCCCGTTCGAGCGCGCCGAGAGCCGCTGGACCGAACGGCTGCGCGACGGCTGGTCGCGCCTTTCGGCCGCCTGGATCCGAGAGCGCCCGAGGAGGGGATAGCGATGGGAGGAACGGCGGATCTCCTGCTGGGGGAGACGACCCGGCCGCGGCCGGAGCAGCTCTGGCCGCAGGCGGAGGAGGAGCGGAGCGGGCCCGCAGGAGGCGGAGCCTCTCCGGAGCCACCGTGGGAGCTGGTGGAGACGCTCCGCGAGCGGCTGATGCGCTCCGCGCCCGACCTCTTCGAGAGCGCCCGCCGCGACGAGGAAGGTCGCCGGGAGCTCACGCGCTGGGTCGAGACGCGCCTCCTGGCCGAGCACGGCCTCCGCCAGGCCTCCGAGCGGCGGCGGCTGGCCGAGGCGATCACCGACGAACTCGCGGACTACGGCCCGCTGGCGCCGCTCATGCGCGACCCGACCGTCAACGACGTGCTGGTCAACGGCCCGAAGGCCGTCTTCGTGGAGCGGCTCGGGCAGCTGGAGCGGACCACCGTCCGCTTCCGGGACGCGGCCCACCTGGAGACGCTCATCCACCGCATCGTCGCCCCGCTGGGCCGCCGCATCGACCGCTCGCAGCCCTTCGTCGACGCGCGGCTGCCGGACGGCTCGCGGGTCAACGCGGTCATCGCGCCGCTGGCCCTGGGCGGTCCCTACCTGACGATCCGGAAGTTCTCGCGCGAGCCGCTGACGCCGGCGCGCCTGGTCGAGCTCGGCACCTGGAGCGAGGCCGTCTCGCGCTGGCTGGCCGTGGCCGTGCGCAGCCGCTGCAACCTGCTCGTCAGCGGCGGCACCGGCTCGGGCAAGACGACCACGCTCAACGCCCTCGCCAGCTTCATCCCCGACGGGCGCGAGCGGCTGATCACCGTGGAGGACGACGCCGAGCTCCTCCTCCAGCAGGAGCACGTCGTCCGGCTGGAGGCGCGGCCGGCCAACGTGGAAGGAAGGGGCGAGGTGACCATCCGCGACCTCGTGCGCAACGCGCTCCGCATGCGCCCGGACCGGATCATCATCGGCGAGCTGCGCGGCGCCGAGGCCTTCGACTGGCTGACCGCCCTCAACACCGGCCACGACGGCGCGCTCAGCACCCTCCACGCCAACTCCAGCTCCGACGCGCTGGAGCGGGTGGCCAACATGGTCCTGATGGCGGGCACGGACCTGCCCTACGGTGCCATCCTCCAGCAGGTGGGCGCCGGCCTCGACCTCGTCCTCCACCAGGCGCGGCTGGGCGACGGCTCGCGGCGCGTGATCGAGGTGAGCGCGGTGGAGACGGGCGCGGGCCGACCGCAGATCCGCCCCGTCTGGCGCTGGAACCATCTCACCCGGCACTTCGACCTCCAGCCCGGCGAGCTGCCGGCGCGGCTGCTGGAGAAGGCGGCGCGCGCAGGCGAACGCTGGCCCGCGGGCGAGCCGCTCGAGAGGCGGGCGCAGGTGGCATGAACGGGCTGCTCCTGGCGATCGCAGTGGCGGGTTCGGCCGCGCTCGCGCTGGCCGCGGCCGAGGCGCTGCGGGGCAGCGAGGCCGCCAGCCGGCTGGCGGTGCTCCTGGGTCGCCGGCCCGCGCGGTGGCCGGATCCGGTCGCTCGCCTGCTCGGCGGGCTGCGCACGCGGCTGCGGCGGAGGCGGCAGCGGGAGGCGCTGGAAGAGGCGATGGAGGCCGCCATCCTGGAGATCTCGGAGGCGTTGCGGGCCGGCGCCAGCCTCTTCCTGGCGGTGGAGCAGGCGGCCGAGCATGCCGACCCGCTCCTGGCGCCCCATCTGGAGCAGGTCGTCCGTCTCTACCGCAGCGGTCTTCCGCTCTCGCAGGCGCTGGGCCACCTGGAGAGGGTGCCGGGCTGCGAGGAGAGCGGCCGCCGACTGGGCCAGGTGCTTCGTCTCCACCGCCAGACGGGCGGCGACCCGCGCGTGGCGCTGGCGCGGTTGAGCGGAAGCCTCCGCCAGGAGCGCCACCGGCGGGCTCAGCAGGCCGCGCGGACCGCCGAGGCACGCTGGACCGCGCACTTCCTGGCTGCGCTGCCGCCGCTCATCTTCCTCTACATGGGGGCGACGGACGCCAGCCCGGTGGCGCTCCTCTGGGGGTCGGCCGCCGGCCGGACGGCTCTGGCCTACGCCACGCTCTCCTGGCTCCTGGGCATCTGGGTCGTCGACCGTCTCACGCGTCCCGGGGAGGCCTGATCCATGCTCGCGCCCGCCTCTTCGTCCATCGGGCTGCTGGCCCTCGCCCTGGCGGGGAGCGGCGCCGCCGCCCTGGCCGTCGTCGCCCTCGACCCGGGCGCCGTCTGGGTGCCGCGACTCGGCCGCCTCCTGCGCCAGGCGACGGCCGGATCACGGGCCGCCGGTCTCGACCTTCTCGCCGCCTGGCGGGAGCGGCGCGCGCGCCGGGCGCGCCGGCGGGAGGCGCGGCGCGCGCTGGCGCCGACGCTCGACCTGCTGGCCGAGGCGAGCGAGGCAGGGCTCAACCTGCTCCACGCCATCCGCCTCACCGGCGAGGAGGCGCCGGGCGCCATGGGCGAGTCGCTTCTCCACGTGGCCGACCGCATCGAGCGCGGCCAGGAGCCGCTCCGCGCGCTGGGCTTCCTCTACGAGGATCTGGGGCTCCCCGAGCTGCGCGGCCTGGAGCGCACGCTCCGTCTCGGCCAGAGCCTGGGCGCGCCCGTGGCGGAGACGCTCCGCGCCATCGCCGCCGACGCTCTCGAGGAGGAGGCGACCCGCCGGGCGCGGCAGATCGACGTCCTGCCGCTCAAGCTGACGCTGGCGACGGGCGCGCTCCTCCTCCCGCCGATCCTGATCCTGGTCCTGGTGCCCAGCCTGCTCCGCTTCCTGGCCGACTTCTGAGGCGGCGCAACCCCTTTCCCATCCGGCCGGGGAAGCCGCCCCGAGGAGGTGCCCGCCATGCCCACGATCTCCCGCGACGGAGGAGCCTTCCGCTCCGTCGCGCTCCCGGCCGACGATCCCGCCCTTGGTCTTTTCGCTGCAGGACCCCCGCCGAGCCGGCCAGGCGGCAGACCCGGCGCCGGATGGCGCGAGGAGGTTGACCGTCGTGCAGACTCTCGGGCAGCGCGCAGGCGAGGCGGCGCGAGCCGTCCAGGTGCGAACCCGCACCTGGCTCCGTGGAGTCGCCCGTCGCTGGCAGGAGCGCGGGCGAGACCCCTACGGCGGCCAGCGGGGCGTGTCGACGGCGGAATACGCGCTCTTGCTGGCACTGGTCGTCGTCGTCCTGATCACCGCGCTCAGCACGCTCGGGGCGGAGCTGCGGAACCGGATCGTGGAGCTGACCAACACCATCGTCGGCGCCCAGGTGCCGGGCAACTAGCCGGCCCCGGCGCCACGGGCTCCCGCGGCCAGGCGACCGTCGAGTTCACGCTCGTCCTCGGCCTCCTGGTCATCCTGCTGGTCGCCATCGTCGACTTCGGCGCCGTGCTCAACGGGCAGCTGGTGGTGGCCGAGGCGGCGCGCACCGGCGGGCGACGGGCGGCCATCGACGGCGGCGCCTCGCCCGGAGCCTACCAGGTGGTGCGCGACCAGCTGGCGGCCGGCGGCCTCGACCCGGCCCGGGCCCAGGTGGAGATCTGGCCGCGTCACGCGACCTACGGGACGCTGGTCCACGTCCGCGTCGAGGCGGACCGGGAGCTCCACAACCCCATCAGCCGCCTCGCGGGCCGGAGCAGCCTCCACCTGCGCAGCGAGGCCATCGGCCGGAGCGAGCGGCTGGGCGACCGGACGGGTGAGCCGTGGTGAGCCGGCGCCGGCGGCGAGACGACCGGCCGAGGGGGAGAGGGGAACGGGGAGCCGTCAGCGCCTGGTTCGTGCTGGCGCTCCCTGCCTTCCTCCTGGTCCTGGCCTTGGTGGCGGACGTGGGGCGCTTCTTCGTCCTCCACTCGCTTGCCCAGAGCGCGGCCGACCTGGGGGCGCTGGCAGGCGTCCAGGAGCTCGACCTGGAACGGCTGGCCGAGGGCGAGCGGTGGCTGCTCGTCGAGCGGGCGGAGGCGGCCGCCTACGCGGTGACGGACGCCAACGCGCGCGCGGTGCTTCCCGGCGACCCTTACGCGATCGAGACCCTGGCGGTCAACGCGGACGCGGGGGCACCGCGGCGGCACCCCTGGAGCGGGCGGTGGCTGCGGGATCCCACCGTCAGCGTCAGGATCGTGGTCACCGCCCGCAGCTTCTTCCTGGGCGGGCGGAAGGTGTCCGTCCGCGTCCAGGGTGACGCCAGCGTGATGGAACGGCCCGGCTTCTGGGAGTAAGGAACGGTCGCGGCCGCGCCGGCGCGGGGCGTGGCGGCCGGCAGCGGCGAAGACCGGTTAGAATGGGTGCAGGAGCGATGCGGATGCCGTTCACCGTGGAGGATTTCCGGGATCTCTTGCGGCTCTTGGACGAGCACCCGGAATGGAAGCGAGAGCTGCGCAGAACGGTCCTTTGCGGGAACTCGCCGAGGCCCAGAGGCGGACCGAAGCGCGCCTCGAAGCGCTGACGGCCCGGGTGGACGCGCTCGCCGAGGCCCAGAGGCGGACCGAAGCGCGCCTCGAGGCGCTCACGGCCCGGGTGGACGCGCTCGCCGAGGCCCAGAAGCGGACCGAAGCGCGTCTCGAGGCGCTCACCGCCCGGGTGGACGCCCTCGCCGAGGCCCAGAGGCGGACGGAGGGCACCGTCCAGACGCTGGTCGCAGAAATGCAGGGCCTGAAGCGGGACGTGGCCCGGCTGAAGGGATCGGACCTGGAGCGGCGCTTTCGCGAGCGCGCTCCCGCGCTTCTCGGCCGCCGCTTCCGCCGTGCCCGGGTGCTGCCGCGCGAGGAAGTCGCCGGCATGCTGGACGACGCGGTGGACGAAGGGCGGCTGGGCTGGGAGGACCGGGACGAGATCCTGGGGGCCGACGCGGTGGTCCGCGCCCGCGACGCCGAGGGCGACGTATGGCTGGTGGTGGAGGTCTCCTCGGTGGTGGACCGGAACGACGCGGAGCGGGCCGCGCGACGCGCCGAAGCGCTCAGGGGACTGGGCGTCCGGGCGGTACCCGGCGTGGCCGGCGAGCGGTTCACCGAGGGCGCGGAGGACGCGCTGGCCTCCTTGAACGCGCTGGCGTGGCGCATGGAGGAGCGCTGAAGCCCGGTCCGGCTCGAGCCTGACGGGAGAGCCTGACGGGAGGTTGCGGCGAGGGGGCGACGGGGCGACCAGCCCGTCGCCCTTTTCACGCGCGAGGCCGCCATCGAACCGGGCGGCCCGGCCGATCGGCTATGATAGGCGCGGGTTACCAACCGTGAGGGAGAGCGCGGAACCGGGCGCGGGGGGCCGGCGCCGCTCCCTCGACAAGCGGGGGATGGAAACTTGTCGCCATCGCCGGATCGACCGGAGGAAGCGGGCGCAGCCGCGGCGGAGGGGCAGGCGTCGGAGGGGGCTCGCAACGGCGTCCGGGGACCGGACGGGCTTCTCCGCACGCCGCTCCACGACCTGGAGCGCGAGCTGGGCGCGCGCATGGGCGAGTTCGCCGGCTGGGAGCTCCCCATCCAGTTCTCCGGCATCCTCGAGGAGCACCGGGCGGTGCGCCGCGCCGCAGGCCTCTTCGACGTCTCGCACATGGGCAAGATCGCCGTCCGCGGCCGCGAGGCGGCGGCGCTGCTCGACTACGCCGCCACCAACGACGTCGCGCGGGCGGAGGTCGGCCAGGCGGTCTACACCCCCTTCTGCCGCGCGGACGGAGGCGTGATCGACGACGCCGTCCTCTACCGGCGGGGCGAGGGCTCCTTCCTGGTGGTGGTCAACGCGGCCAACAGGGAGAAGGATCTCCGCCATCTGGCGCAGCTGGCGGAAGGGTTCGAGGCCGAGGTCGAGGACCAGACCGGCCGCTGGGGGCAGATCGCCGTCCAGGGCCCCGAGGCCGAGGCGATCCTGGAGGAGCTGAGCGAAGCGCCGCTCCACGCCGTCGGGAGCTACCGCTTCCTCGACGGCGCCACCGTCGCCGGGGTGAGCGCGCTGGTCTCGCGCACCGGCTACACGGGCGAGGACGGCTTCGAGCTCTACGCCGACGCCGGCCTCGTCGAGCGGCTGGCGCGGGCGGTCCTGGAGGCCGGTCGCGCCCGCGGCCTCGTGCCGGCCGGCCTCGGCGCCCGCGACACGCTCCGCTTCGAGGCCTGCCTGCCGCTCTACGGTCAGGAGCTGGGCGAGGCGATCAACCCCCTGGAGGCGCGCCTGGGCCGCTTCGTCAAGTTCGAGAAGGGCGACTTCCTGGGGCGCCAGGCGCTGGAGCGCGTGCGCCAGGAAGGCCCGCGCCGCCACCTGGTCGGCTTCCGCATGGTCGGGCGCGGGATCGCGCGCCACGGCTACGAGGTCTTCCGCGACGGGGAGCGGGCCGGTTTCGTGACCAGCGGCTCCTACGCACCGGCGCTCGACGCCAACCTGGGCCTGGCGCTCCTCGAAGGCGAAGCGCCCCTGCCGGGCGAACGTCTCGAGGTGGCCATCCGCGGGCGACGGGTGGAGGCCGAGGTGGTCAAGTTGCCATTCTACCGCCGCGCCAAGGCGGCGGGCCGAGGGGGCTAGGGGCGTGCGGGTACCCGAGGATCTGCGCTACAGCCGCGAGCACGAGTGGGTCCGCCTGGAAGGCGACGGGAAGGCGCGGGTGGGCATCACCGACTACGCGCAGTCGGAGCTGGGCGACGTGGTCTACGTCGAGCTCCCCGAGGTGGGCCGCCACCTGGAGGCGGGCGAGGCGCTGGGCGTGGTCGAGTCGGTCAAGTCGGTCTCCGACGTCTACAGCCCGCTCTCCGGCCGGGTGCTGGAGGTGAACGGGGCGCTGGCGGAGAGCCCGGAGAAGGTGAACCAGGACCCCTACGGCGAGGGCTGGATGATCCGGCTCGAGCCGGACGACCCCGCCGAGGCGGAGAAGCTGCTCGACGCCGCCGGCTACCGGGCGCTGGTCGAGGCGGAGGGCGGATCATGAGCTACATCCCGCAGGGCGAGGCCGAACGCGGCAGGATGCTGGAGGCGCTGGGGCTCCGCTCGGTGGAGGAGCTCTACGCCGGCCTTCCGGAGGAAGCGCGCCTCCGCCGCCCGCTCGACCTGCCCGGACCCATGAGCGAGCTGGAGCTGGAGCGGCACCTGCGCGCGCTGGCGGCGCGGAACGCGGACGCCTCCAGGGCGGTCTGCTTCCTGGGGGCGGGCGCCTACGACCGCTGGGTGCCGGCGGTGGTCGACAGCCTGGTCAGCCGGGGCGAGTTCCTCACCGCCTATACCCCCTACCAGCCGGAGGTCAGCCAGGGGACCCTCCAGTCCATCTTCGAGTACCAGTCCATGATCTGCGGCCTGACCGGCCTGGAGGTGGCCAACGCCTCGCTCTACGACGGCGCCAGCGCCCTGGGCGAGGCGCTCCTCATGGCGGCCAACGTCACCGGGAGGGAGCGCTTCCTCCTGCCGGCGACGCTGCACCCCTTCTACCGCGAGGTGGCCGAAGTCTACGCGCGCGGGCCGCGCCTCCGCCTGGAGACCCTGCCGGAGGCGGGGGGACGGATCGCCGCAGGCGCGACGGAGAGGGTGGACGACGGCGTGGCGGCCGTGGTCGTCCAGCAGCCCAACTTCCTCGGGCTGATCGAGGATCCGCGGCCGCTGATCGAGGCGGCCCACGCCCGCGGGGCGCTGGCCATCCTGGTCGTCGACCCGGTCGCGCTCGGCCTGCTGGCGTCGCCGGGCGAGCTGGGCGCCGACATCGCGGTGGGCGAGGGGCAGCCGCTGGGGAGCCACCTCCAGTTCGGCGGGCCCTACCTGGGCTTCCTGGCCGCGCGCGAGCGGTTCGTCCGGCGCATGCCCGGCCGGATCGCGGGGCAGACCCGGGACGTGGACGGCCGCGTCGGCTACGTCCTGACGCTCCAGGCGCGGGAGCAGCACATCCGCCGCGAGCGCGCCACCTCCAACGTCTGCACCAACGAGGCGCTGGTGGCGCTGGCCGCCAGCATCTACCTGGCCACCCTGGGTCCGGCGGGGCTCCGCGAGGTGGCGCGGCAGTCGGCGCTCAAGGCGCGCTACCTGGCCGGCGAGCTGGCGGGGCTGCCCGGCGTCCGCCTGCCCCTGGGCGGCCCCTTCTTCGACGAGTTCGTGGTGGAGTTCGAGCGCGAGGCCGAGGGCGTGGTGGGCGCCATGCTGGAGAAGGGCTTCCTGGCCGGCTTCCCGCTCGGCCGTGTCCGCCCCGGATGGGAGCGACGGCTCCTGGTGGCCGTGACCGAGAAGCGGAGCCGGGCCGAGCTGGACGGTTACGTCGCCGCCCTGAAGGAGGTGCTGGCGGCATGAGCGAGCCGCTCATCTACGAGCTGGGCGGCCCGGGCCACCAGGGGGCCGAGCTGCCGCCGCTGGACGTGCCGGACGCGGAAGAGGCCGCAGGCGGAGAACTGCCCGGCCTTCCCGAGGGACTCCTGCGGAAGAGCCCGCCCCTCCTGCCCGAGGTGACCGAGCCGGAGGTGGTCCGCCACTACACCCGCCTCTCCGAGATGAACTACGCCATCGACAACGGCTTCTACCCGCTCGGCTCCTGCACCATGAAGTACAACCCGAAGCGGAACGACGCGATGGCGGCGCTGCCCGGTTTCCGCGACCTCCACCCGCTGACGCCCGAGGCGGGCGCGCAGGGGGCCCTGGAGCTGATGGCGCGGCTGGAGGCGGCGCTGGCGGAGATCACCGGCATGGCCCGCTTCTCGCTCCAGCCGGTGGCCGGCGCCCAGGGCGAGTTCACCGGCCTCTCCATCGTCCGCGCCTACCACGAGAGCCGGGGCGAGGAGCGGACGCGGGTGATCGTCCCCGACTCCGCCCACGGGACCAACCCGGCCAGCGCCGCCATGGCCGGCTACCAGGTGGTGGAGGTCCGCTCCGACGCCCGCGGCGGCATCGACGTCGAGGACCTCGACCGCGTGCTCGGGCCGGACGTGGCCGCCCTGATGCTGACCAATCCGAACACGCTCGGCCTCTTCGACGAGCGGACGCTGGAGATCGCTCGCAGGGTGCACGAGGCGGGCGCCCTCCTCTACTACGACGGCGCCAACCTGAACGCCATCCTGGGCCTCGCCCGGCCGGGCGACATGGGCTTCGACATCGTCCACCTCAACCTGCACAAGACCTTCTCCGGGCCGCACGGGGGCGGCGGCCCCGGCTCGGGTCCCGTCGGCGTCGCCGCCGGGCTGGAGCGCTTCCTGCCGCGTCCCCTGGTGGTGAAGGAAGGCGACCGCTACCGGCTGGAGTGGGGCGACCCGGACGGGCTCGACCGGCCGGCTCCGGAGAGCGTCGGCAAGGTGCAGGCCTTCTGGGGCAACTTCGCCGTGGCCGTCCGCGCCTACGCCTACGTGCTCACCCTGGGCGCCGAGGGTCTCCGCCGCGTGGCCGAGACCTCGGTCCTCAACGCCAACTACCTGATGCGGCGCCTGGCGAGGACCTTCGAGCTGCCCTACGACCGGCCGTGCATGCACGAGTTCGTCCTCTCCGGCGAGCGGCTGAAGAAGGAGACGGGCGTCCGCGTCCTCGACGTCGCCAAGCGCCTGCTCGACTACGGCCTCCACCCGGGCAGCGTCTACTTCCCGCTCATCGTCGAGGAAGCGCTGATGATCGAGCCGACGGAGACCGAGAGCCTGGCGACGCTGGACGCCTACGCCGAGGCGCTGGAGGCGATCGCCCGCGAGGCGCGCGAAGAGCCGCAGAAGCTCCGCGAGGCGCCCTTCACCACGCCCGTGCGGCGCCTGGACGAGGTGGCGGCGGCGCGCCGCCCGGTCCTGCGCTGGTCGCCGGCCGGCGAGAGGCGCGCCTAGGCGCCCGCTCCGCCGCCGGGCGGCCCGCCTCTGCGCCCGGCTTTCCGTGGCCGGCGTCTGTCGTTCGTTTTGTCGATGAGATGAAGCGAAGCCTCCGCAGGCGGGCAGGCGGGCGCCTGGGAGAGTCGACGGGGGACGGGGGAGGTCGGAGGCTTGGCCAAGATGGAGGTCCTGGAGCGGAGCGACCCCGAGGTGGCGCGGCTGATCCGCGCCGAGGCCCGGCGCCAGAACGGCGGGCTCGAGCTGATCGCCTCGGAGAACTTCACCAGCCTCGCCGTTCTGGAAGCGATGGGGAGCTGCCTGACCAACAAGTACGCCGAGGGCTACCCGGGGCGCCGCTACTACGGCGGCTGCGAGGTGGTGGACGAGGTGGAGCGGCTGGCGCAGGAGCGCGCGAAGCGCCTCTTCGGCGCCGAGCACGCCAACGTCCAGCCGCACTCCGGCGCCCAGGCCAACATGGCCGTCTACTACGCCGCCCTGGAGCCGGGCGACACCGTGCTGGGCATGAACCTGAGCCACGGCGGCCACCTGACCCACGGCAGCCCGGTCAACTTCTCCGGCCGCTGGTACCGTTTCGTCGCCTACGGCGTCGACCCCGAGAGCGAGCGGATCGACTACGAGGCGGTGGCGCGCCTGGCGGAGGAAGTCCGGCCCAAGCTGATCGTCGCCGGCGCCAGCGCCTACCCGCGCGTCATCGACTTCGCCCGCTTCGCCGAGATCGCCCGCAGCGTGGGCGCCAAGCTGATGGTGGACATGGCGCACATCGCGGGCCTGGTGGCGGCCGGCCTCCACCCGACGCCGGTCGGCCACGCCGAGTACGTCACCTCCACCACGCACAAGACGCTGCGCGGGCCGCGCTCGGGCTTCATCCTGACCGCCGCGGCCGAGGCGCGCGCCGTCGACCACGCCGTCTTCCCCGGCATCCAGGGAGGGCCGCTGGAGCACGTGATCGCGGCCAAGGCCGTCTGCTTCGGCGAGGCGCTCCAGCCCGCCTTCCGCCAGTACCAGGAGCGGGTGGTGGAGAACGCGCGCGTCCTCGCCGCCACCCTCCAGGAGCTCGGCCTGCCGCTCGTCTCCGGCGGCACCGACAACCACCTGATGCTGGCCAAGGTGGCGCCGCTCGGCTTGACCGGCAGGGAGGCGGAGGATATCCTGGCGCGCGTCGGCATCACGGTCAACAAGAACGTCATCCCCTTCGACCCGGCCAAGCCGACGGTCACCTCCGGCATCCGCCTGGGCACGCCGGCGCTGACCACGCGGGGCATGGGGCCGGAGGAGATGCGGCGGATCGGCGAGTGGATCGTCGCCGCGCTGCGGCGGCGCGACGAGCCCGCGCACCTGGAGGCGATCCGCCGCGAGGTCGCGGCGCTCTGCGACCGCTTTCCGCTTCCTTACGAGGGCGCCCGCGCAGGCGAGGAGGAAGAGGCGTCGTGAACCGCGGCGAACCGGCCGCCGGGCCGGCGCTCCGCTCGCTCATCCGCGAGATCCCGGACTTCCCGGCGCCCGGCGTGCTCTTCCGCGACATCACCCCGCTCCTGCACGAGCCGGCGGCGATGCGCGAGGTCGTGCGCCGGATGGCGGAGCACTACCGCGGCCAGCCGCTGGAGGCGGTGGCGGGGATCGAGTCGCGGGGCTTCCTCTTCGCCGTTCCGCTGGCGCTCGCCCTCGACCTGCCCTTCGTGCCGCTGCGCAAGCCCGGCAAGCTGCCGGCGCGCGTCCGCCGGGTCGACTACCGGCTCGAGTACGGCCAGGCGGCGCTGGAGGTGCACGAGGACGCGATCCGGGCGGGCGACCGGCTGCTGGTGGTCGACGACCTGCTGGCGACCGGCGGGACCAGCGCCGCGGCGGCGAGGCTGATCGGCGAGCTGGGCGGCCGGGTCACCGGCTTCTGCTACGTCGTCGAGCTGGGCGAGCTGCACGGTCGCGAGCGCCTGGCCGCGCCGGTCTTCTCGCTGCTGCAACTCTGAGAGGCCCGGCCCCGCCGGGCGGGGGTGGAGGGGAAGCGATGGAGGGACGTTTGGCGCGCCTGCGCGAGGCGATGGGGCGCCGCGGCTACGAGGCCGTCTGGATCACGCGGGCGAACAATCGCTATTATCTGAGCGGCTTCCGTTCGTCGGCGGGCGCGCTCCTGATCACGCGCGAGCGGAGCTGCCTGATCACCGATTTCCGCTACGTCGAGGCGGCCAGGCAGGGCGCCCCGGACTTCGAGGTCCACCGCCACGGGCAGGCGCCCGAGGAGGACATGCTGGCCGTCGGCCGGCGCATCCTCGAGGAGGAGTCGGTCCGGAACGTCGCCTTCGAGGCCGGCGACCTCTCCTGGGCGGCGGGCGAGGAGCTGCGCGAGCGCTGGCGGGGGTTCGAGGTGCTCCCGGACCGCGGTCTCGTCGAGGAGCTCCGCCTCGTCAAGGATCCCTCCGAGGCGGAGGCCATCGCCACCGCCTGCCGCATCGCGGAGGAAGCGCTGGAGGAGGCGTTGCCGGAGCTGAAGCCGGGGGTGCGCGAGTCGGACTTCGCCCTCGCGCTGGAGTTCGCCATGCGCAGGCGGGGCGCGGAGGGCGTCGCCTTCGACTTCATCGTCGCCTCCGGGCCGCGCGGGGCGCTCCCCCACGGCTACGCCTCCGAGCGGCGGGTGGAGGCGGGCGAGCTCGTCACCATCGACTTCGGCGCCGTCTGGCGCGGCTACGCCTCCGACGTGACGCGGACGGTGGCGGTCGGCCGGGTCGACGCGGAGCAGCGCCGCGTCTACGAGATCGTGCGCGCAGCGCAGCAAGCCGGCCTGGAGGCGATCCGCCCCGGCGCCCGCGGCGCCGAGGTCGACGCGGTGGCGCGCGAGCGGATCGCGCGCGAGGGGTTCGGCCCCGCCTTCGGCCACAGCCTCGGCCACGGGGTCGGGCTGGACGTGCACGAGGCGCCGCGGCTGGCGGCGGGCAGCGAGGACCGGCTCGAGCCCGGGATGGTGGTGACGGTCGAGCCCGGCATCTACCGGCCCGGCTGGGGCGGCGTCCGCGTCGAGGACACCGTGCTGGTGACGGCGGACGGATACCGCAACCTTTGCACGAGTTCCAAGGAGCTGCGGGTCCTCTGAGCCGCCCGGAGGCGGGGCGGGACCCGGGCATCGCCGAGGGAGAGGTGCCATGATCTCGACCAACGACTTCCACTCCGGCGTCTTCATCGTCCTGGACGGCCAGATCCACGAGGTCGTCGAGTCGCAGCACGTCAAGCCCGGCAAGGGGCCGGCCTTCGTCCGGGCGTCGCTCCGCAACCTGGCCACCGGCGCCCTCTACGAACGGACGTTCAACGCCGGCGTCAAGGTCGAGCAGGCGATCGTCGAGCGCAGGCCGGGGCAGTATCTCTACCCGAGCGGTGACACCCTCTTCGTCATGGACAACGAGACCTACGAGCAGTTCCCCGTGCCGCGCGAGATGTTCGGGGAGCAGGTCCGCTTCCTGAAGGAGAACATGCCCGTGGACCTGGTCCTCCACGAGGGGCGCGTGCTGGGGGTCCACATGCCCAACGTGGCGGAGCTGCGCGTGGTGGAGACCGAGCCCGGCGTCCGCGGCGACACGGCCAGCAACGCCACCAAGAACGCCAGGCTCGAGACCGGCGTCACGGTCCGGGTGCCGCTCTTCATCGAGAACGGCGACGTGCTGAAGATCGACACGCGGACGGGCGAGTACATCGGCCGCGCCTGAGAACCGCGCCGGCAGCGCCCTCCCTGCGCGCCGGGCGAACCTCCCGGCGCTTCCCCTGCCGGAGCTGGCCGGCGCCGGATGGGCTGCGAGCAATTGGCCGCCGCCTCGCCCCGTCGCTCCGCGGCCGCCGGGGATACTACCGGCAGAACGGCGGAACGAGGGGGGTGGAAGAAGGCCATGGAGGAGCTGCAGGCCCGCATCGCCTACCTGCACGGGCTGGCCAACGGGCTGGAGCGCGTCGACGGCCAGCAGATGGGGGAGCTGATGCGCGGGATCCTCGAGGCCCTCGACGGGATCGCCGGCGAACTGGAGGCGCTGCGCGAGGACGCCTCGGAGCTGGACGAGTACGTCCAGAGCGTCGACGAGGATCTGGCCCAGGTCGAGAACGAGTTCTGGAGCTCGCCCGAGGAAGGGTCGCGGCAGGAGCAGGGCGCCACGACGTCGACGGAGTGCCCCAACTGCAACCTGGTCCTCGAGTTCCAGCCTTCCGACTTCGCGGACGAGGAGGGCCGGGTGGAGCTGATCTGCCCCAACTGCGGCGAGACCATCCGGCTGGAGAAGGGACGGCGGGAAGGCGCGCGCCGCGACTCCCGGGAGGGCGCCGGCGCATCGGCCGCCGGGCGCGCCCGGATGCGGGCGAGCGCGCGGCGCGAGCGGGGAGCCGTCGTCACCCTCGCCGAGGACGAACGCGGCTGATGGCCGCCATCACAGGTGGAGGGCTCGGCCGGACCGCGCGGCGGTCCGGCCGAGCCCCTTTCTGCACGGCGCGCCCGCCGCGCGCGGCGCATACCGGCCGACGCCCACCCATATCCATGGGACATCGGGAGGCACGTCCCGGATGGCGCTGGCGTGGAGCGGTAGGACGGAGGCCGGTGCGGAGCGGGAGCTGCTCCGCTTTCTTCCCCAGGAGGTGCGCAGGGTGCTGGAAGGGGCCCTCGCCCACGTCCCGCCCCCGTGGGAGGAGATCCGCCTGCGCGCGGGGCGCCCGCTGGCGCTGGTGGTGCGCGACGAGACGCTCTTCCTCGACGAGGCGGGCCGCCCCGCGCCCGCCGGGCGCGCCCGCCCGGTGGGCGCCGAGGAGGTGCGGCGGAGCCTCGAGCTGATCACCGGGCACTCGCTCTACGCCTGGCAGGAAGAGCTGCGCCAGGGCTTCGTCACCCTCCCCGGCGGGCACCGGGCCGGGCTGGCCGGCCGGCTGGACAGCGAGGGCGGGCACGTCCGGACCGTGCGCGAGGTCTCCTCGCTCAACCTGCGCGTCGCCCGCGAGCGGGTGGGCGTGGCGCGGCCGCTCCTGCCCTGGCTCCTGGAGCGGGGCCGGCCGCTCAGCGCCCTCCTCCTGGGCCCCCCCGGCAGCGGCAAGACGACGCTCCTGCGCGACCTGAGCCGCGCGGCCGGCGACGGCGAGGCGGCCGGCGGCGGGGGCCGGCCGCTGCGCACCGTCCTCGTCGACGAGCGCTTCGAGATCGCCGCGCTGGCCGGGGGCGAGCCGACGCTCGACGTGGGGGCCGCCACCGACGTGATCGAGGGCGGCCCCAAGGCGGAGGCCTTCGCCGTGGCGCTGCGGGCGCTCAACCCCGAGCTCCTCGTCTGCGACGAGCTGGGGCGGCCGGAGGACGCGGCGGCGCTGGGCGAGGCCGCGCGGAGCGGGGTGGCGGTCTGGAGCTCGGCCCACGCCGCTTCCTGGGAGGAGGCGCGGCGGCGGAGGCTGCTCGCCCCGCTGCTGGAGGAGCGCTTCTTCCGCCGGGTGGCGGAGCTGGAGCGGCGCGGGGGCCGCTTCGGGCTGCGCGCGGTCCGCGACGGCGACGGCCGCCCGCTCGACGCGCGCTGGATCGAGCTGGAAACCGGGAGCCCGCCGGAAAGGCGGGGCGGGCCGCCGTGAGCTTCCTTCTGCACGCCCTCGGCTTCGCGCTGGTGGTGGGCGGCTCCACCCTGGCCGGCCAGCTCCTCGCCTGGAGCTCCAGCCGCAGGCCCGGCGAACTGGCCGAGCTGGGGGCCGGGCTCCGCCTCCTCATGAGCCAGGTCGACTACGCCGCCCGACCGCTTCCCGAGGCGCTGGCGGAGCTCGGCCGGAGCGCGCCGGGCGCGGCCGGCCACCTCTTCCGGCGGGTCGGGGAGGAGATGGCCGCCGCGCCCGACCAGCCGCTGGAGCGCCTCTGGGAGCGGGCGGTGGAGGCGCTGGGCGAGGAGGGCGGCCTGGGCGCGGCCGACCTCGCCCCGCTCCTCCGGCTGGGCGCCGCGCTCGGCCTCAGCCACCGCCAGGACCAGCTGCGCCACCTGGAGCTCTGCGCCCGCGACCTCGGCGCGCGCGAGGCGCTCCTCCGCGGCGAGGCGGAGCGGGCGGCGCGGATGTGGCGCTCGCTGGGCTTCTTCGGCGGCCTTCTGCTGGCCGTCGTGGCGCTCTGAGCGAAGGACGGAGGAGCGGCGCGCCGCGAGCGCCGGGGGCGGCCCGGGGCCGGAGGCGGTCGACTGCGCCGAGGCGGAGGTGTGGCATGACCCCCAACATCCAGCTCGTCTGGCAGATCGCAGGCATCGGGATCCTGACCGCCGTCGTCGTCAGCGTCCTCACCCAGGCCGACAGGAAGGAGTTCGCCTGGCTGGTCTCGCTGGGCGGCGTCATCGTGGTCCTCTGGCTGGTGGTGCGCATGATCGCCGACCTCTTCCAGACCGTCCGCGCCATCTTCCAGCTCTGAGAGCGGGACGGGACGGCTCCGCCATGACCCTCTTCCAGATCGTCGGCATCGGCCTGACCGTCGTCGTCCTCCTGGGCGTCCTCCGCCACCAGCAGAGCGCGGTCGCCACGCTCCTCAGCCTGGGGGCGGGCGTCCTGCTCCTGCTGGTGGTCCTGCCCTACTTCGGCCAGGTGGTCGGCCTGATCAGCGAGCTGGCCGCCCGCTCGAGCGTCAACCTGGCCTTCGTCGGCGTCCTCCTGAGGGTGATCGCCATCGCCTACCTGGTCCAGCTGGCGGCCGACGTCGCCCGCGACGCCGGCGAGTCCGCCGTCGCCTCGCGGATCGAGCTGGCGGGCCAGCTCCTGGTGCTGGTGCTGGCGGTGCCCATCCTCCGCTCGGTGATCCAGGCCGTCCTCGGCCTCCTCGCCAAGATCTGAGCGGCGATCTCGTCCCGGGAGGTGGCGACGTGCCCCGCTCGCGACCCGGAAGCGGCCCCGCGCAAGGAAGCGGCCCCGCCCTCGTCCCCCTCGCCCTCGCCTGCGCCCTGCTCGCGCTGGCGGCGCTGCCGCTCGCGCCCGCCCCGGCCCGGGCGGCGGCCGCCCCCGCCTCCGGCCCCCTCCAGACGGAGGTCGACCGGCTCGTCCAGGAGCAGCGGCAGGCGCTCGACCTGACCAGCGTGGAGCGCCTCCTGGCCGACGCGGAGCAGCGCGCCGGGCCCGCCGCGCCGCGCCTCGACGCGGCGGCCCTGCGCCGCCTCCTGGGCGGCGGCGGCCTTCCCTGGAGCCCCGCGCAGATCGCCCGCTGGCTCCTCGGCGCCTTCGGCCAGGAGGTGGGCGCCAGCGCCGGCCTTCTCCTCGAGCTCCTGCTCCTGGGCGCGCTCGCCGCCGTCCTCGACCAGCTCCGCCTCGGCGCCGGGGAGGAGCTGGCCGGGCTGGCGCAGCTGGCCGTCCACCTGGTCCTCTTCCTGATCGCCGCCGCGCAGCTGACGCTCCTCATGCAGACCGTCCGCTCGGTGGTGCAGGGCGTCCACGACTGGCTGCTGGCCCTGCTGCCGGTGCTGATGGCCCTCCTGGTCGGCACGGCCAACGTGGTCACCGCCAGCCTCGTCCACCCGGCGCTCCTCTTCGTCGTCACGCTCCTGGCCGACGTCCTCGACCGGCTGGTCCTGCCGCTCCTCTTCCTCTCCGCCGTGGCGGGGATGGTGGGGCGGATGAGCGAGCGCTTCCGGCTCTCCGGCTTCGCCGGCTTCCTGCGCGACCTGGCGGTGCTGGCGCTGGGCCTGCTCTTCGCGCTCTTCCTGGGCGTGGTGACCGTCCAGGGGATCGGCGGCGCCATCGCCGACGGCACCGCGCTGCGCGCGGCCAAGTTCTCCGCCAAGGCCTTCATCCCGGTGGTGGGCGGCATGTTCTCCGACGCCTTCGAGCTGGTGCTCACCTCCACGCTCCTGCTGCGCAACGGCCTCGGCCTGCTGGGCGTGATCGGCGTCCTCCTGCTCGCCGCCCTGCCCATCCTCAAGCTGGTCGCGGTCGGCCTCGCCTTCCGCTTCGGCCAGGCCGTCATCGAGCCCTGGGGTGCCGGCTCGCTTGCCGGCACCCTGGGCCACCTGGCGACGAGCGCCGTCTGGTTCGCCGTCGCCGCCGGCACCGCCGTCATGGCCGCCATCCTCGGCCTGGCCATCCTGCTGGGAGCGGCCAACCTCTCGCTCCTCTTCCGGTGAGGTGGGGCCGTGGACGCTCTGGTGCAGGCGTTGACCTCCTGGGTCCGGCAGGTGCTGATGGCGGCGCTGCTGGCCGTCGTCGTCGACCTGGCGCTGCCGCGCGGCCGCTTCCGGCGCTACGGCCGCCTGGTGCTCGGTCTCCTCCTGCTGGCGGTGCTGATGAAGCCGGTCCTCGCCCTGGCCGGCGCCGGCCCGCAGGGGCTGGCCCGCCTCCTCCAGCAGGCGGCGGGGGAGGCGCTCTCCGCCGCCGGCCAGCCCGGCGCGCTACCCCAGGGGCCGCTCGCCTCGAGCGAGGCGAAGCGCCTGAGCGCGCTCACCGACCGCCAGGTCCTCTCCCTCTACCTGACGCGCCTCGAGGAAGTGGCCGCCGAGGCGGCCCGCTCCGTCCCCGGCGTGGCCGCCGCCCGCGCCGACCTGCGCGTGGTCGCCGACCCCTCCTCCCCCGCCTTCGGGCAGCTCGAGTCCGCCCGCGTGGTGGTCTCTCCGGCGGGCGCGGCGAGTAGAAGTGGACAGGGCGGGCCGTCCTCCCCCTCGCCGGCGGGTCGCGGGCAGGCCGGCGGCGGCCTCCGGGTGCCGCCCGTACCGCCCGTGCCGCCGGTCCGGGTGAGCCCCGTCCAGGCGGGCTCGCCCTCGCGGGACGCCTCCGCGCCGGGCGCGGGGGCGGGCGCCCCGGCGGCGCCGGGGCGCCCGCCCGCCAGCGCGGCGGAGAAGCGGCTCGCGGGCGCGGTGCGGCAGGCGGTGGCGCAGGCGCTGGGCCTCGCGCCGGAGCGCGTCGAGGTGCTCGTCGCAGCCGGGGGGGATGGAGCCGATGGAGCGCCGTGAGAGGGACCGGCGGCGCGGCGAGGGGTTCTGGGAGGCGTGGCAGGCGACGCTGCGCGAGCGCTTCGGGATCGGCGGCGCCGCCTACCGCCGGCTCCAGGCGGCGGTGGTCGTGGTGGGCATCGGCCTGATCCTCCTCCTGGCGGGCAACGGCCTCGGGGGAGGAAGCGCTTCCTCCCCGCCGGGCGCCGCGCCGCCCGCGGCCTCGCCCGCAGCGGCGGGAGCGGGCGGGGCGGGCGGCGGCGACGGAGCGCTTCCTGCCGATCCCGGCGCGGCGGCCGAGCTCCTCGCCCGGCAACTGGCCCAGACGCTCGGCGCCGTCCGCGGGGCGGGGCGCGTGCGCGTGGAGGTGACGCTGGAGAGCGGCCCGCGCAGCCTCTACGTGATGGAGGAGCACAGCCAGACCTCGACGACCCAGGAGACCGACTCCAGCGGCGGGCGGCGTCAGGAGAGCCAGAGCGACCGCCAGCTGACGCTCCCCGCCTCCGCCTCGGGCGGCAACCCGCCCGTGGAGGCGATCGAGGAGCCGCAGGTGCGGGGCGTCCTGGTCGTCGCCAGCGGCGCCGGCGATCCGCTGGTCCGCGACGAGCTCGCCCGGGCGGTCCAGACGCTGCTCGGCGTGCCGCTCTACCGCGTCGAGGTGGTGGCGGGCAACCCCTGAGGAAGCCAGGCAGGAGGTGGCAGGCATGCACGTGCGGAGCGTCGACCGCGGGGCGGCGTTGCGGATCGCCCTCTTCCTGCTGATCGTGGCCGGGATCCTGGCCTACATCCAGTGGCAGTGGAGCCAGCCCCGCGAGGTGGGAAGGCTCGTGCAGAGCGGGTCGCCGGGCGGGAGCGGCGCCGGCGAGCCGGCCCTCTCCCGCCAGGTGACGGTGCCGCCGCGCGGGGGAGGCGGCGCCAGCGGCAACGCCGTCGCCGGCGGTGCCGCCCCGTCCGCCGGCGCCGGACAGGCCTCCCCGGCCTCCGGCTCCGGCGCCTTCTGGGCCGACGCCCGTCTCGCCCGCGACCGCGATCGCTCGCGGCAGATGGACCTCCTCCAGACGCTGGCCGCCGACGGCGGCGCCAGCGCCCAGAGCCGCGACCAGGCGCGCCAGGAGATGATCGACCTGGAGCAGACCGCGACCGAGGAGTCCGAGGCCGAGGAGCTGATCAAGGCCAAGGGCTTCCAGGACGCGCTGGTCTACCTCTTCCCCAAGGGGGCGGAGGTGATCGTCGCCTCCGGCCGGCCGCTCACCCGCGCCCAGGCGGCCGCCGTCGGCGACGTGGTGGCCGCGGTGACCGGCCTCGGCTACGACCAGATCCGCATCATGACCTATCCCGCCGCCGGCTCCTGAGCGGCGGTCGGCCCGGGAGCCCGGCAGGCGGCGGCGCGCGGCCCGGGGCCGGGGGCGGTCGCGGCCGGAGGCGGGGACGGCCGTGCGGTATAATCAGCCTACCGCCGGCCCGCCGGGCGGCCGTCCCTCCGGCGCGCACGGGGGAGAACGCGACGAGAGGGTGGCAGCATGGCCGAAGGCCAGGAGACCTCCCGCGAGGTGATCGGCGAAGGGATCCACATCTCGGACGAGGTGGTGGGCATCATCGCGGGCATCGCCGCCTCCGAGGTCCCGGGTCTGGCGGGGATGAGCGGCGGGCTGACCAGCGGGCTGAGCGAGGCGCTGCGCGGCCGCAGCTTCGGCAAGGGCGTCCGTGTCACCCTGCGCGAGCATCGCTGCGTCATCGACCTCTACGTCATCGTCCGCTACGGGTCGCGCGTCCCGGACGTGGCCATGGCCGTCCAGCAGGCGGTCAAACGGGCCGTGGAGGCCATGACCGGGCTGGTGGTCGAGCGGGTCAACGTCCACGTCCAGGGCATCGACTTCGGCGGCGAGCGGCCGAGCCGCGCCGACGCGCAGTCGCCGGAGGAGACCGGGCCGCGTTGAACCGCCACCAGGGTCGCGAGCTGGCCATGAAGGTGCTCTACCAGCGCGACGTGACGGGGATCGCCGAGGCGAGCCTTCTCGACTACCTGGCGGAGGAGGAGGGGGCCGACCCCGAGACGGTCGACTTCGCCCGCAGCCGCCTGCGCGGCGTCACCGAGCACCTGCGCGACATCGACGGCCTGATCGCCGGCCGCGCCCGCGGCTGGTCGCTCGAACGGCTGGCGGCCGTCGACCGGGCCATCCTGCGCCTGGCCGTCTACGAGCTTCGTTTCGCCGGCGACGTGCCGGAGGCGGTGGCCATCGACGAGGCGGTCGAGCTGGCCAAGACCTTCGGCGTCGACGAGAACTCCCCCCGCTTCGTCAACGGCATCCTGGGCAGCCTGGTCCAGAAGGCGGCGACGGCGCCCGACGCCGCCGCGCAACCTCCCGGGGAAGGCGGTCCGCCGCGGTGAGCGCACGCTTCCTGCAAGGAAGGGAGGCGGCCGACCGCCTCCTCGACGCGCTCCGCTCCCGCGCGGAGGCGCTGGCGGAGCGGCGCGGCCGCCCGCCGCGCGCGGTGGCGCTGCTGGTGGCCCCCGACGCCAGCACCCTCGCCTACGTCCGCCAGCAGAAGCGGGTGGCCGCCCGCGCCGGGCTCCTCTGGGAGGAGCGCGTGCTGGAGGCGGCGGGCACGGCCGAGCTGCGGCGGGCGCTGGAGCGGCTCTCCGCCGACCCGGAGGTCGACGCCGTCCTGCTCGGCTGGCCGCTTCCCGCGGGGCTCGACCCCCTGGAGGCGACGCTGGCGCTCGATCCGGCCAAGGACGCCGACGGGCTCCACCCCCTCCACCTGGGCCTCCTGGCGGCGGGCCGCCCGCGCGTGGTGCCGGCCACGGCGCGCGCCGCCCTCCACCTGATCCGCTCGGCCGTCGCGCCGGAGGGCCGCGAGGCGCTGGTGATCGGCCGCTCGCGGACGGTGGGCCTGCCCGTGGCGCTCCTCCTCGAGCAGGCGCACGCCACCGTCCGCATCGCCCACTCGCGCACCCGCGACCTGCGGCGCGCGGTGGGCGAGGCCGAGATCCTCGTGGCGGCCGCGGGCCGGCCCGGCCTGGTGGAGGCGGAGTGGCTCCGCCCCGGCGCGGTGGTGATCGACGTGGGCACCACCTACGTCGACGGCCGGGTGCGCGGCGACGTCGACCCGCGGGCGGCCGAGCGGGCGGCGGCGATCACGCCGGTGCCCGGCGGCGTCGGCCCGCTGACGACGGCCATGCTGATGGAGAACGTGGTCGAGCTGGCCGAGGCGGCCTCGCCGCCTGCGCAGGGCCTGCCGGCGGCGCGCGGGGGAGGGCGGAGCGGGTGAGCCTGGAGCAGATCGCCCTCTTCGACGAGGGCGCGCGCGATCTGAGCGTCGGCGAGCTGGCGCGCAGGCTCCGCCTCTTCGTGGAGGCGGAGCCCGAGCTCCAGGACCTGCGCGTGGTGGGCGAGGTCTCCAACTGGAAGGACCACTCCTCCGGCCACGCCTACTTCACGCTGAAGGACGCGACGGCGCAGATCCGCTGCGTCATGTTCCGCGACCGCCGCAGCCGCCTCGCCTTCCGGCCCGCGGACGGGATGCTCGTCCGCGCCTGGGGCGACGTGGGCTTCTACGAGCGCGGCGGCGACCTCCAGCTCTACGTGCGGGCGCTGGAGGAGGTCGGCGGCCTGGGCGAGCTCTACCGCCAGCTGGAGGCGCTCAAGCGCCGGCTGGAGGCGGAGGGCCTCTTCGACCCGGCCAGGAAGCGCCCGCTGCCGCGCCTTCCCCGGCGCATCGGCGTCGTCACCTCGCCCACCGGCGCGGCCATCCGGGACATCATCCGCGTCAGCCGGCAGCGCTTCCCCGGCGTGGCCATCCTTCTCTTCCCGACCCCGGTCCAGGGCGAGGAAGCGCCGCCCGCCATCGTCCACGCCATCGAGCTGGCCAACCGCCTGGCGCTCACCGACGTGCTCGTCGTCGGCCGCGGCGGCGGCTCGGCGGAGGAGCTCTGGGCCTTCAACGACGAGCGCGTCGTCCGCGCCATCGCCGCCTCGCGCATCCCGGTGGTCTCGGCTGTCGGCCACGAGGTCGACTTCACGCTGGCCGACGCCGCCGCCGACCTGCGCGCCGCCACCCCCTCGGCGGCGGCGGAGCGCGTGGTGCCCGTCCGCGCCGAGCTGGAGGGCCAGCTGGATCAGCTGGCGCGGCGCCTGGCGCGCGGGTTGCGCAGGCAGCTGGAGGAGCGGCGGAGGCGCCTGGACTTCCTGGGACGGAGCCGCGTCCTGCGCTCGCCCCGCTTCCTGCTGGTCGACCGCGCGCAGCGGCTGGACGAGCTGGGCGAGCGGCTGGAGCGGGCGCTGGGCGGGCTGCTCGGGCGACGCCGGGAGCGGCTGGCGGCCGTGGGCGCGCGCCTCGAGGCGCTCAGCCCGCTGGCCGTGCTGGCCCGGGGTTACGCCATCGTCCGGCGGGAGCGCGACGGCGCCGTCCTGCGCGCGGCCGGCGACGTGGCGGCGGGCGAGACGGTGGAGGCCGTCCTGGCCCGGGGGCGCATCCACGCGCGGGTGGAGCGGGCCGAAGCGCCGCGCTGAGCGGCAGAGCGGGCTGGACGGCGAGGAGGGCGAAGCGGTGGTCGAGCAGGAGCGCGAGGAGACGGGCGCCGGGCAGGCTCCGGCGGGCGGCGGCACGGCCGGCGAGGAGCTCGAGGCGCTCGGCTTCGAGGAGGCGCTGGAACGCCTGGAGGCGACGGTGCGCAGGCTCGAGGAGGGCGAGCTCGGCCTCGAGGAAGCCATGCGCCTCTACGAAGAGGGCGTCCGCCTCCGCCAGCTCTGCGACCGGCGGCTGCGCGAGGCGGAGGGGCGGATCGAGCAGCTGATCGAGAGCTCCGACGGCCTCCGCATCGAGCCCCTGCCCGAGGGCGGGGCGGCGGGCGCCGGGGCGGGCGCCTCGGCATGAGCGACCCGGGCGCGCTTCCGGTCGAGGAGGCGCTGGAGCTCGACCGCGCCTGGGTGGACGCGGAGCTGGCGCGGCGCCTGGCGGGGCTGGAGGCGGAGGGGACGCCCGGCCGCCTGGCGGAGGCGATCCGCTACGCGGTCCTCGGGCCGGGGAAGCGGCTCCGGCCGGTCCTCTGCGCCTGGGTCCGCGACCTGCTGGCGGAGCCGGAGACGGGAGGGGCCGGCGGCGGCGGGCGGTCGGCGCCCGGCGCGCGCCCCGCTCAGGATCCGGTGCTGGCGCCGGCCTGCGCCCTGGAGCTGGTCCACGCCTACTCGCTGGCGCACGACGACCTGCCCGCCATGGACGACGACGACCTGCGGCGCGGGCGGCCGACGCTCCACCGCGCCTTCGACGAGGCGACCGCCATCCTGGCGGGCGACGCGCTGCAGCCGCTGGCCTTCGCCTGGCTCGCGGAGGCGCCCTTCGCGCCCGAGGTGCGCGTCGAGATGGTGGACGCGCTGGCGCGGGCCGCCGGGCCGGCGGGGCTGGTGGGCGGCCAGCAGCTCGACCTCGACCCGGCGGGCGTACCTTCGCTGGAGGCGCTGCTGGAGCTGGAGGCGATGAAGACCGGCGCGCTCTTCCTGGCCAGCGTGCGGCTGGGGGCGCTCGCCGCCGGCGTGCGCCCCGGGGGCGGCGGCCGGCTCGAGCGCTTCGCGCGCAGGCTCGGCCTGCTCTTCCAGGTGACGGACGACCTGCTGGACGCCGCCAGGGGCGAGCCTTCCAGCGCCGTGACGCTGGCGGGCGAGGAAGCCGCCCGCCGGCTGGCGGACCGGCTGGCCGAGGAGGCGCTGGGCGCGCTCGACGGCTACGCGGGCGAAGCCGCCCGCCGCCTGCGCGAGCTGGTGGCGCTGGTTCGCAATCGCCGCCTCTGAGGCCCGGAGGCCGGCGCGGAGCGTATGCTATAATGCCCATCGCAGGCCGTCGGGCTGCGGATTTCGCAGGTGGCGCAGTATCCTAGTCGGCCTCCCGTCCTTGAAGGCGGGCCTAAAAATCCGCCGTCGGGCACATCGATGAAGTTCCTGGTGGCGGCTTCCGACGCCCAGTCGGGGGTCGTCACTGGGAGTAAGGAGCTGGGGCTGCCCGCAACGGCATGCGGACCAGACCCTAGCTCCGCGGAGGCCCGGCGGCCGGCGGGGAGCGCCGGCTCCGGGTGGAACCTGCAGGTGGCTGAACCACCTGTAGCGTAGCCTGCCTTGCGTGGGCACCGGTGGAAGGCGGTTACCGACCGCCGCCCAGGGCCCGGGCGGCGGCGCGGCATGCCGTCCGAAACCGCGCCTGCAAAAGAGGCTAAGGGGACGCGGAAGCCGCCGGGGAAAACCCCTAGGCTGTTCGCAAGAGGTGCGCCGGGGATTAGGGTGCGCGCTCAGTGGCAATCCAGTCTCACCGCGGGCGACCCGGTGACGTCGTCTTAATGGGAAACCCCCTCGCCGGCGACGGCGGGGGGACGGCGGGGAAACCCTACTGGACCTAAGCCGCAAGGTTTACCCGGCGCATCGCCACCTGCCGACGAGTTTTCCGGGCGCCGACCCGCCGCGGCGGGGAGGGGCGCGCCCGGTCCCGCTCGGTTCGGATCGCGGATCGGGACAGGAGGCGTGGCCAGCGCATTGGGAGGTCGACCCGGTCGAAGTCGCGGCAACGACCTGAGGCGCGGTCTGACGGTGGGTTCGGTCAGCTTCCTGATCGCCTGGTTCGTCGCCCTCCCTTCGCAGGAAGCCATGCGCGGCCTGCCCCTCTTCCTCTCCTTCGCCATCCTCCTTCTGATCGTGATCGTCGGCATCCTCGCCGACGCGGTCGGGCTGGCCACCGCGGCCGCCGCCGAGGCGCCCTTCCACGCCATGGCCAGCAAGCGGATCGCCGGCGCCCGGCAGGCCATCCAGCTGATCCGGAACGCCGACAAGGTGACCAGCATCGCCAACGACGTGGTGGGCGACCTGGCCGGCACCATCTCCGGCTCGGCGGCCACCGCCATCGCCATCCGCCTCTTCCTGCACCAGAGCTCGGTCCAGGCGGGCCTGATCGTGGCCCTGGCCGCCTCGCTGACGGTCGGCGGCAAGGCGGGCATGAAGGGCGTGGCCCTCGGCCATGCCAACGAGATCGTCTTCCTGCTGGCGCGCGGCCTCGCCTGGGTGGAGCGCGCCTTCCACGTGACCCTCCTCCCGGACCGGAAGGCGCGCTGAGCACGTCTCCCGCCCGCGGGAGCGGGAGAAGCGCGGTGGGAGGCTCGGGGCGATCCTGGTAGACTGACGGAGTAGGTCCTCGAGAGCGGGGCGACGGCACGGCATGGAACGGCTTCTCGACCGGATCCGGGGTCCGGAAGACCTGAAACGGATGGAGCTGGGCGAGCTTCGCCAGCTGGCGCGCGAGATCCGCGCCGAGATCATCGAGACCGTGGCGCGGAACGGAGGCCATCTGGCCGCCAACCTGGGCACGGTGGAGCTGGCGGTGGCGCTCCATAAGGTCTTCTCCAGCCCGCGCGACAAGATCCTCTGGGACGTGGGCCACCAGGCCTACCCGCACAAGCTCGTGACCGGGCGGCTCGGGCGCTTCCCCACGCTGCGCAAGCCGGGCGGCCTGAGCGGCTTCCTCAAGCGGTCGGAGAGCGAGCACGACGTCTGGGAGGCGGGGCACGCGGGCACCGCCCTCTCGGGTGCGATCGGCTACGCGACGGCGCGCGACCTGCTCCGCCAGCGCCACAAGGTGGTGGCCGTGGTCGGCGACGGCGCCCTGACGGCCGGACTCGCGCTGGAGGCGCTCAACAACATCGGCCAGAGCCGGAGCGACCTGATCATCGTCCTCAACGACAACTCCATGTCCATCTCGCCCAACGTCGGCGCCCTCAGCCGCTACCTGGCGGCCATCCGCACCGCGCCGGGCTACTCGCGGCGGAAGCAGGAGCTGACCGACCTGCTGGAGGCCATCCCGGCGCTGGGCCCCCAGGTGGCGCGGGCGGCCGAGCGGCTCAAGATGGGGCTCAAGCAACTCCTCCTCCCGGGCATGTGGTTCGAAGAGCTGGGCATCAAGTACCTGGGGCCCATCGACGGCCACGACCTG
The DNA here is from genome assembly GCA_029960955.1 of Bacillota bacterium. GTDB lineage: Bacteria > Bacillota > Sulfobacillia > JAIMAT01 > JAIMAT01 > JAIMAT01. Next base: position 70,678 of record JASBVS010000047.1, on the reverse strand, counting down.
GCGCAGCTGATCGAGGTGCTCCAGGACGCCAAGCGGACGCGCGGCCCGGTCCTGGTCCACGCGGTGACCGAGAAGGGGCACGGTTACGCCCCCGCCGAGCAGAATCCGGAGGGCTTCCACGGTCCCGGCCCCTTCGACCCGCGGACCGGCCGCCCCCTGCCGAAGCCCGCCGGCGCGCCCAGCTACACGGGCGTCTTCAGCCGCACGCTGACGCGGCTCGCGCGCGAGCGGCCGGAGGTGGTGGCCATCACCGCGGCCATGCCCGAGGGGACGGGGCTCTCGCTCTTCGCCCGCGAGTTCCCCGAGCGCTTCTTCGACGTGGGCATCGCCGAGCAGCACGCCGTCACCTTCGCCGCGGGGCTGGCGCTGGGCGGGCTGAGGCCGGTGGTCGCCATCTACTCCACCTTCCTGCAGCGCGCGGTCGACTCGATCATCCACGACGTCTGCCACCAGAAGCTGCCGGTCGTCTTCGCCATCGACCGGGCGGGGCTGGTCGGCGCCGACGGCGACACGCACCAGGGCGCCTTCGACCTGACCTTCCTGCGCATGGTCCCGGAGATGGCCATTCTCGTCCCGCGGGACGAGAACGCGCTCCAGCACGCGGTGGCGACGGCGCTCGACCACCGGGAGGGGCCCATCGCGATCCGCTACCCGCGCGGCGAAGGGGTGGGCGTGCCGCTGGACCCGGAGCCGGTGGCGCTCCCCTTCGGCCGGGCCGAGTGGCTGCGCGAGGGGAAGGACGTCGCCCTGCTGGCGGTCGGCCCCGCCGTCCACGAGGCGCTGGCGGCCGCCAAGCTGCTGGAGGGCGCGGGCGTGGAAGCGAGCGTGATCGACGCCCGCTGGGTGAAGCCGCTGGACGGGGAGACGCTGGAGCGCGTGGCGACGAGCCACCGCGCCCTGGTGACGGTCGAGCCGGGGACGGCGCTGGGCGGCTTCGGCTCCGCCGTCCTCGAGTGGCTGAGCGCGCACGGGCACTGGGGAGTGCGCACGCGCCTCCTGGGTCTGCCCGACCGCTTCATCGAGCACGGCGATCCGGTCCTGCAGTACCATCAGTTCGGCCTGGACGCGGCCGGCATCGCCCGCGCGGCGGGCGAGCTGCTCGGGCTGAACCGGGAGCTGCGGCCGAGCTGGACAGGCGGGGAGGTGTAGGGGGACGGCCCGCGGGGCGCGCCTCGATCAGCTCCTGGTCGAGCGGAAGCTGGTGCCCTCGCGCCAAGCGGCCCAGGCGGCCATCCTGGAGGGTCGCGTGCGCGTCGACGGGCGCCCGGCCCGCAAGGCCGGCGAGCGCGTCCCGCCCGAGGCGGGGCTGGAGGTCGTGGCGGGCGACCCCTGGGTCAGCCGCGGCGGCAGGAAGCTCGCCGGCGCCCTCGCCGACTTCGGCCTCGAGGTGCGCGGCGCCGTCTGCGCCGACGTCGGCGCCTCCACCGGCGGCTTCAGCGACGTCCTCCTCCGGGCGGGCGCGGCCAGGGTCTACGCCGTCGACGTGGGGCGCGGCCAGCTGGCCTGGCGGCTGCGCACCGACCCGCGCGTGGTCGTCCTGGAGGGGGTGAACGCGCGCTACCTGAGCCGGCGGGAGATCCCCGAGCCGCTCGACCTGGCCGTCGTCGACGTCTCCTTCATCTCCCTGGCCAAGATCCTGCCGGCGCTGGTGCCGCTCCTCCGCCCGCAGGGCCGCCTTCTCGCGCTGGTCAAGCCCCAGTTCGAAGCGGGTCCCCGCCAGGTCGGCAAGGGCGGGGTGGTGCGCGATCCCGCCGTCCACCGGCGGGTCCTGGCCGAGGTGGACCGGGCGGCGGCCCCGCTCGGCCTGGGCGCGGAGGCGCTGACCTGCTCGCCCGTCACGGGCCCGAGCGGCAACATCGAGTTCTTCGTCCTCTGGCGGCTGGGGGAGGGCGGGCGCCTGGACGCCGGACGGATCGAGGCGGTGGTGGCGGAGGCGCACCGGCGCCTCCGCCCGCGGCGCGGGGGAGGCGGGACGGGTGGGGCCGCGGACGCTTCCTCGCGGGATCTGGATCCCGGTGCTGGTTCCGGCCGAGGCCGGTGAGCCGGCGCTCGACCTGCTCGAGGAGAACCTGGCCATGGCGGCGGGGGCGGAACCCGCCGGCTTCGTCGTGCTCGGCGCCTGGTCGGAACCCGAGGCGCTCGGCCCCGCCGGCCGGCGGCTCCTCTACGAGCGGACGCTGGCGGCCAGCCCGCGCCCCGTCGTCCTCGACCTCCGCCGCCTCGCCCCGGAGGAAGCGCTGGAGCTGGTCCGCCTGGCGCCGCCCGCGGGCTTCCTCGCCGCGGAGCCGCCCGCCCCCGCGCTCCGGGCGACGGGGCTTCCCTGGGCGTGGGCGGGCCCGCCCGCGCCGGCGGCGGAGCCGGACGGCAACGGGCCCGCGCGGCCGTCCGCGGGCGTCCCGCTCTGGGCCGAGAGCCTGGCGGCGCTGCGCCCGGCGGCCGGGGAGGGCGCGCGGCGGCTGCCGGAGGGCGTGGTCAGCCCGGCTTCCGCCGTCGCTCCCTGGCAGGCGGCCGACCTCTGGCGGGCGGCGGCGGGCGAGCGCCCTTCGGCCGCCTCTTCGCGGCGGCTGGAGGCGATGATGGAGCTGGAGCGCGCGCTGGCGGGCCGGGTGGCCCGGGCGAAGCTGGCCATGGAGCTGGAGGGGTACTTCGGCGGCCCGCCCCTGGGCGAGCCGGCGGCTCCCGAGGCGGGCGAGCGCTGGGCGATGTACACGCTTCTTCTCGAGCTGGGCCTGCTCCGGGGCGGCTGAGCGACCGCGCCGGCGGCCGCCCCGCGCGGCGGTCGCCGGCGGGGCGGCGGAGGCCGCGGGCCGGGAGGCAGAACCAGGCACATCAGGCCGGCCCGCCCGCGCGGGTAGGCCGGCGCGGGAGGCAAGAGGATGTCGCAGGAGACGCAGGAGGAGATCGTCCAGATCGTCGACGGCAGGATGGTGGCTCCGGATCATCCGGTCATCCCTTTCATCGAGGGCGACGGGACCGGTCCCGACATCTGGCGCGCCGCGCGCCACGTCTTCGACGCGGCCGTGGCCAAGGCCTACGGCGGCCGGCGCTCGGTCCGCTGGCTGGAGGTGTACGCGGGCGAGAAGGCTTACCGCCTGACCGGCTCCTGGCTTCCCGAGGAGACGCTGGAGACGATCCGGCGCTACCGCGTCGCCATCAAGGGACCGCTGACGACGCCCGTGGGCGGGGGCATCCGCAGCCTCAACGTCGCCCTCCGGCAGGAGCTCGACCTGTACGCCTGCGTCCGCCCGGTCCGCTGGTACCGCGGCGTCCCCAGCCCGGTCCGCCATCCGGAGCTGGTGGACATGGTGATCTTCCGGGAGAACACGGAGGACGTCTACGCGGGCATCGAGTGGCCGGCCGGCAGCCCCGAGGCCGAGGAGGTCGCCCGTTTCGTCCGCGAGCACGGCCACCCCGTCCACCCCGGCTCCGGCATCGGCATCAAGCCGATCAGCGCCTTCGGCAGCAAGCGCCTGGTGCGGAAGGCCATCGCCTGGGCGCTGGAGCACGGGAGGAGGTCGGTGACGCTGGTCCACAAGGGGAACATCATGAAGTTCACCGAGGGCGCCTTCCGCGACTGGGGGTACGAGCTGGCCGAGGAGGAGTTCGGCGACCGGGTGGTGCGCGAGGACCGGCTCGGGGAAGGCGGCCAGCCCGACGGGCGGCTCGTGATCAAGGACCGCATCGCCGACAACATGTTCCAGCAGGCGCTGCTCCGTCCCGCCGAGTACGACGTGATCGCCACGCCCAACCTGAACGGCGACTACCTCTCCGACGCCCTCGCGGCGCAGGTGGGGGGCATCGGCATGGCGCCCGGCGCCAACATCGGCGACGAGTACGCGGTCTTCGAGGCCACCCACGGGACGGCGCCCAAGTACGCCAACCAGGACAAGGTCAACCCCGGTTCGGTCATCCTCTCGGGGTGCATGCTCTTCGAGCAGATCGGCTGGCCCGAGGTGAGCCGCCTGATCCAGGGCGCCATGGAACGGACCATCTCCGAGCGGATCGTCACCTACGACCTGGCCCGGAACCTGGAGGGGGCGCGCGAGGTCCCCACCTCCGGCTTCGCCCAGGCCGTGGTCGACCGGCTCTGAAGCCGCCGGGGAGCCCGTCGATGCGGCTCGGCGTCATCTTCAACCCCGCCAAGCCGGCGGCCTCGCGGGCCGCGGAGGCGCTGGTCTCCGCGGCGCTGCGGCGCGGCCTGGACGTGGCGCGGATGAGCGTGGAGGCGCCGGAGCCGCTCGCGGGCTTCGACCGGCTCATCCTGCTCGGCGGCGACGGCACCGTCCTGCAGTGGGCGGAACGCTTGGCGGAGGCCGGGGTCCCCGTCCTGCCCGTCAACCTCGGGCACCTGGGCTTCCTGGCCTCCGCCGCGCTCCGCGAGGAAGAGGGAGGATGGGAACGCTTCCTCGCCTCCCGGGGCTGGGTGGAGGACCGCCGCCGCCTGCTGGAGGTGCGCGTCGGCGGCCGGCAGGAAGTGCCGCCCCTGGTGCTGAACGACGCGCTGATCGCGCGGCAGCGCCCGGGCCGCACGCTGGACGTGGAGCTGCGCGTGGAGGAGCGCCTCCTCTACCGCTACCGGGGCGACGGGCTGATCGTGGCGACGCCCACCGGCTCGACCGCCTACGCCTACGCGGTGGGCGGACCCGTGGTCGACCCGGCGCTCCCCGCGCTCCTCGCCTGCCCCGTCGCTCCCCACGCCGCCCTGCCTCGACCGGTGGTGATCGCGCCCGGGCGCGAGGTGGAGGTGCGCACCCCGGGGGCCGAGGACGTGGTGGTGGTCCTCGACGGCCAGCGGCAGCGGGAGGTGCCCGCGGGCGAGGCGGTGCGCGTCCGGCTCTCCGCGAAGGAGATCCGCTTCCTGCGCCCCGCCGCCTACCATCCCGTCGAGGCGCTCCGGGAGGGTCTCCGTCGCATGGAAGGGCTGGAACCCTGGGGGGGCGGCTCGTCGGATCGCCTTCGCGCTCCGGGGGAGGTATGAGTCTTGACCAGCAAGGCGGAGCGCCAGCGAAGGATCCTGGAACTGGTGCAGAGCCGCGTGGTCGCCACCCAGGAGGAGCTGGCCGAGCTCCTCGCCGGGGAAGGCTTCCCCGTCACGCAGGCTACCGTCTCGCGGGACATCCGCGAGCTGCAGCTGGTGAAGGTCGCCACGGGCGACGGGCGCTACCGCTACGCGCCGCCCCAGGAGGCGCCCAGCCCGGTCCGGATCGACCAGTTGAAACGCATCTGCCGGGAGAGCATCCTGGGATATGATGCCAGCCTCAACCTGGTCGTCATCCACACCCTGCCGGCGACGGCCGCCAGCGTGGCCGAAGCCATCGACATCCTCCACTTCGAGGAGGTGCTCGGCACGCTGGCCGGCGAGCGGACCGTCTTCGTGGTGATCAAGCCGCCGGAGGCTGCGGGCCGCTTCCTCGCCCGCCTGGCCGACCTCACCTCCGGTTCCTGAGCGCGGGGAGGCATCCGACGTGCTGCGTGCGCTGGAGATCCGCGACCTGGCCCTGATCGAGACGGAGGAGCTGGAGTTCGACCGCGGCTTCCACGTGCTGACCGGCGAGACCGGTGCGGGCAAGTCGATGGTGGTCGACGCGCTCAGCCTCCTCCTCGGCGGGCGGGCCAGCCCCGAGCTCGTCCGCGCCGGCGCCGAACGGGCACGCGTGGCCGCCTGGCTCCAGCTGCCGTCGACGGGCGCGGAGGAGGAGCAGCTCCTCGTCCGCGAGGTGAGCGCGGGCGGCCGCTCCACGGCGCGCATCGACGACCGGCCGGTGACGGTCGCCGCCCTGCGCGAGGCCGCCTCCCGCTGGCTCGCCGTCCACGGCCAGCGGGAGACGTCGGACCTCCTCTCCGCCGCCCGCCAGCGCGAGCTGCTCGACCGCTTCGGCGGGCCCGCTCTCCTCGAGGCCCGACAGCGCTTCCGCGACCTCGCCTCCCGGCTCCAGGAAGTCCGCCGGCAGCTGGCGGAGGCGGACACCCTGGAGCGGGACCGCTTGGCGCGCATGGACCTGCTCCGCTTCCAGGTCCGGGAGATCGAGGCCGCGCGCCTCCAGCCCGGCGAGGAGGAGGCGATCGAGCGCCAGGTGGAGCGCCTGCGCCACCTCGAGCGCCTGCACGAAGGCGTGGAGCGCTGGGTGCAGGCGCTCCAGGAGGCGGAGGAGCCGCCCGCGGCCCTCACCCAGCTGGGCTCGGCCGCCCGGGAGCTCGCCGAGCTGGCCCGCTGGGACCCCGACCTCTCGCCGCTGGCCTCGATGCTGGAGGAGGCGGCCGCCCTCGTGGGCGAGGCGGCCAGCCGGATGCGGCGCTACGCCGAGCGGCTGGAGTTTGAGCCGGGCTCGCTGGAGGCGGCCGAGGAGCGGCTGATGCTGCTGCGCCAGCTGGAGCGGAAGTACGGTCGCGGCACGGCCGCCGTCCTGGAGCACGCCCGGCGGGCGCGCGAGGAGCTCTCGCGGCTGGAGCAGGCGAGCTACGACGCCGAGCAGCTGCGGCGCCAGGCCGGGGAGCTGGAGCAGGCGGCCGCCGCGGCGGCGCTGGAACTCTCGCGCCTTCGCCGGCAGGCGGCGCGCCGGCTCGAGGAGCGGATCCCCGGCGAGCTGGCGGCGCTGGGCATGCCCTACGCGCGCTTCGAGGTCGCCTTCAGCCGTCGCCCCGATCCCGCCGGCCTGCCGGTGGAGGGCGAGCGCGTCGCCTTCCACCGCGACGGCGTCGACGAGCTGGAGTTCGTGCTCGGCGTCAACCCCGGCGAGAAGCCCGGGCCGCTGGCGGAGGTCGCCTCGGGCGGCGAGCTCTCGCGCATCCTCCTGGCGCTGGAGACGGTGCTGGCCGAGGCCGACGACTGCGAGACGCTCGTCTTCGACGAGGTGGACGCCGGCGTCGGCGGCGAGGCGGGGCGCGCCGTGGGCGAGCGGCTGGCACGGCTCGGGCGGCACCGGCAGGTGATCTGCGTCACGCACCTGGCGACGGTGGCGGCGCTGGCCGACGTCCACTTCTACGTCGAGAAGCAGGTCGAGCCCTCGCCCTCCGCCAGCGCAGGGGCGCCGCGGGAGGAAGGGCTCCGCACGCGCACCCGCGTCCGGCGCCTCGAGGGGGAGGCGCGCGTGCGCGAGATCGCGCGCATGCTGGCCGGCGACCCGAGCCGCGCCACCTCGCTGGAGCACGCGCGCAACCTGCTCGAGCAGGCCGAGCTCTGGAAGGAGCGCGCGCTCAGCGCCTGAAGCCGAAGACTTCTACCGCACGAAAGAACCGCCACATAAGGCCGCGACGGGGCCGGACAGCCTAACCCGCGACGGGCGATCGGCGCCTCCGGGCACCGCTCGCCTCGTCAGCGGGGAGCGTGAGCGCCATGAGACGACCCGCGAAGCGGGCGCTCTACGCCGCCTTCCTCGTCGGCCTGCTGCTGCTGGCGGGCGGAACACCGCTTCTCTGGCGGTGGGCTTCCTTCCCGTCCGCCATCTGGACCGGCGAGGGCAGCCGCCTCGCCCTCCTGACGTCGCTGGAAGGCCGTATCGACCCCGGCGTGCCCGGTCGCTACACGGCAAGGTTGCCCCTTCTTCCGTGGTTTCAGGCAGCCAGCCGGCCGGTGACCGTCCACGTGATGCCGCCGCTGGAGGTGGTGCCGGGAGGCGAGTCGGTGGGCGTGATGCTCCGGGCGAAGGGGGCCGTCGTCCAGTCGCTGGCCTCGTTTCCGGATTCGCCGGCGCGGGCGGCCGGCATCCGGCCGGGCGACGTCATCCTCGCCGCCGGCGGGAGGCGTCTGGAAGGGATCGGCGACCTGGTCCGCGCCGTCGAGGGCGCGGGAAAGGCGGGCCGGCCGCTGCCTCTCGAGATCCAGCGCGGCCCGGCCGTGCTCACCCTGGAGGCGCGCCCGGCGAAGCTCGACGGCCAGTACCGCCTGGGCGTCTGGGTGCGGGACAGCGCGGCCGGCGTGGGGACGGTCACCTTCTACGACCCGGCGACGGGGACGGTGGCCGCTCTCGGCCACCGGGTCAGCGACGAGCGCGGCGATCCCTACCCGATGCGGGACGGCAAGTTCGTCACCGCCCTCGTCTCGGGGATCCAGCCGAGCCGGCAGGGGGAGCCGGGGGAGAAGATGGGCGTCTTCCTCGACGTCCAGCACCCGCTGGCGGCCATCGAGGCCAACACGGCCTACGGGGTCTTCGGCCGCCTGGCCGGCCGGCCGCCGGCCAAGCCGGCGGTCCCGGTGGCCTGGGAGGACCAGGTCCACCCCGGGCCGGCGGAGATGCTCACGGTGGTCCAGGGGCTGCGGCCCGAGGCCTTCCGGGTGGAGATCGAGCGCGTCATCCACTCGGACCAGCCCAGCGCCCGGTCCTTCGTCCTCCGGGTCACGGACCCGAGGCTGCTGCAGGCGACGGGAGGGATCGTGCAGGGGATGAGCGGCTCGCCCGTCCTGCAGGACGGGCGGCTGGTGGGGGCCGTCACCCACGTCTTCGTCCGCGACCCGACACGCGGGTACGGCGTCTTCGCCCAGTGGATGCTGGAGCAGGGCGGCCTGGTGCACGGTGACGAAGAGCGGTCCATGGTCTCCTGAGGAAGCGGGAGCGGCGCCCGGACTCGGGTCGTCGCCCCGCTTCCTTGCCTTTTCGTTCATTCCCGCTCGCCCGGCGACGGTTTGGCGAAAGCTGGCGAGATTTGCGATCGATCTCCGCCTTCCGGGAGGAAGGGCTCCGCGGAGCGGACGCGCATTCATATGGGGAAGCGCCCGGCGACTTCGACTGATCGATGAGGGGGTCCAAACGGGGTGGCGTCACTCTCCCGTCTTTCGTCTTCCGCGACCACGATCTGCATCGCAGACGACAATGCCGACTTCTGCGACCTGCTGGCCGAGTTCATCGAGTCCCAGCCCGACTTCCGCCTCTGCGGCGTCGCCAACAACGGCGAGGAGATCCTGGAGCTGATCGAGCGCGAGGAGCCGGACGTGGTCATCCTCGACGTCATCATGCCCAGGCTCGACGGCATCGGCGTGCTCGAGGCGCTCAACGCCCGCCCGGCCGGCAGCCACCGTCCCAAGGTGGTCCTGCTGACCGCCTTCGGCCAGGAGAACATCTCGCAACGCGCCGTCGCCCTCGGCGCCGACTACCTGATCCTCAAGCCCTTCACCCTCGACATCCTGGCCAAGCGGGTCCGCCAGCTGGTGCGCGACGAGATCGTGCCCGCCTCGCCGACGCCGAGCGATCGCCATCTCGACATCGAGGTCTCCAACCTGCTCCACGAGATGGGCATCCCCGCCCACATCAAGGGCTACCATTACCTGCGCGAAGCCATCCTCATGATCGTCGACCACATCGAGATGCTGGGCGGCGTCACCAAGGAGCTCTACCCGGCGATCGCCAAGCGCTTCGACACCACGCCCAGCCGCGTGGAGCGCGCCATCCGGCACGCCATCGAAGTCGCCTGGACGCGGGGGAACATGGAGGCGGCCCAGCGGATCTTCGGCTACACCATCCGCTCCGAGCGCGGCAAGCCCACCAACTCCGAGTTCATCGCCATGCTGGCCGACCGTCTGCGGCTCGAGAGCCGGGTCAGCTGAGGCGGGGCCCGGAGCTGGCGTCCGCGCCCCGGCTCCCCCGTCCGCGCCTCTTCCTCCCCCGCAGCGCCGGCCCGGGCGCCGCGGGCGCGCCGGGCGGAACCGTGCCCGTCTTCCCGTGGCCTATAATGTGGACGACGTGGAGCGGGGGGAGCAAGGCGAGCATGCACGTCGCCGGCAGGATCCGGGTGGACAGGAGGACCAAGAACCTGGCCCGCAGGCTCCGCAAGGGCGAGATCGCGGTGATCGACCACTGCGACCTCGACGAGGTGGCCGCCCGAAGCCTGCTGGAACGGGGCGTGCGCGCCGTCCTCAACGCCAGCCCCTGCTTCTCGGGCGGCTACCCCGCGCGGGGAACCCCGCTCCTGGTCGAGCAGGGCGTTCCCGTCGTCGACTCGCTGGGCCCCCAAGTGATGGAAGAGCTGCGCGAAGGCGAAAGCGTCGAGGTGGTCGACGGCCGCCTCTTCGTCGCCGGCCGCCCGCTGGCCGAGGGTCGCGTCGTCGACCAGGCGGTGGTGGCCCAGGAGATCGAGCGCTCCTACCGCCACCTGCGCGACGAGTGGAGCGCCTTCCTGGAGAACACGCTGAGCTACGCGCAGCAGGAGAAGGATCTGATCCTCGAGCCCTTCCCCGTGCCGCCGCTGCGCACCCGCCTGAGGGGCCGCCCGGCGCTGGTGGTCACCCGCGGTCCGCACTACAAGGAAGACCTGGAGGCCTGCCTGGCCTATATCCGCCACGAGAGACCCGTCCTGATCGGGGTGGACGGCGGCGCCGACGCGCTGCGCGAGTTCGGCCTGCTGCCCGACCTCGTGGTGGGCGACATGGACAGCGTGGAGGACGAGACGCTGCGCCGGGTGGCGGAGCGGGTGGTCCACGCCTACCCGGACGGGCGCTCGCCGGGCCTGGAGCGCGTCCGCCGGCTCGGCCTCGACGCCCAGATCGTCCGCTCGCGCGGGACGAGCGAGGACGTGGCGCTGCTCATGGCCTACGAGGCGGGCGCCTCGCTGATCGTGGCCGTGGGCACGCACACGGGCATGATCGACTTCCTGGAGAAGGGCAGGAAGGGCATGGCGAGCACGCTCCTGGCGCGCCTGAAGGCGGCCGACCGGCTGGTGGACGCCAAGGGGCTCGGCCAGCTCTACCGGCCGCCCAGGCAGTACGCCGGCCTCTGGCAGCTGGTCCTGGCCGGTCTCCTGCCGCTCGCCGTCATCTTCGGCGTCTCCCCGCCCCTCCGGTCGCTCCTGCTCTTGTGGTGGCTGAACCTGCGGGTGGCCGCAGGATTCTGAGCGCGCGGACGCTATCCTCGGCGCTGCAGGGGGCTCCGCTTTGATCGATCTGCGCACGCACGTCATCTCCCTGGTCGCCGTCTTCCTGGCGCTGGGCATCGGTCTCCTCCTCGGCCTCTCGCTGGCCGACCGCCAGCCCGTCTCCCGGACGCAGCAGGGGCTGATCGCCCGCCTCGAGAGCCAGTACGACCGCCTCCACACGGAGAACGAGAACCTCGCCAGCCGGGTGCAGGAGCTGAGCCAGTCGGTGGCCCGCCAGCAGCAGGCCAACGGCGAGCTGCTCGACATGCTGGTCGGCCGGCGCCTGAGCGGTCTCCGCGTGGCCATCTTCGACCTGGGGGCGCCCGACCAGGAGGCCGCCATCCGTCCCGTCCTCGAGCGGGCCGGTGCCCGGGTGACGCTGATCGCCGCCTTCCCGGGGCCCTTCCAGCCCGCCGGCGCCGCCGACCGGCGGGCCTGGTCCGAGGCGCTCGGCCTTCCCGCGGGCGACCCGGCGGCCCTGGAGCAGGCGGCGCTCGAGGCGCTGGTGCAGCAGCTGGGCACGCCCCTGGCCTCCCCCGGGCCGGGCGGGAGCCAGGTCGACGGCCCGCTCTTCGCCCGCCTGGCCATGGACGAGGGGCTGGTGCGGGCGAGCGTCCTCCAGCCGGGCCCCTACGACGCGGCGCTCGTCCTGGTCGGGCTGGACGGCTTCACCTCGCGCCAGGCGGCCGACCTGGCCGGCGGGCTGCTGGCCGCCCTCCGCCAGAACGGGGTGCGCGTGGTCGCGGCGGAGCCCTCGACGCTGCAACCCTCCGTGGTGACGGCGCTGGCGCAGGCCGACGGCGTCTCCAGCGTCGACGACATCGATCGCGTGCAGGGCCAGGTGAGCGCCGTCTACCTCCTCGGGGCGCTCGCCTCGGGCTCCTACGGGACGAAACCCGGCGCGCAGGCGGCCTTCCCGGCGCTGACCGCGCCCGCGCTCGCCCCCGCCGGCTCGCCGCCCGGGGGGAACGGCGGGTGAGCTCCCGCCTCGTGGCCCGCGCCGCCGTGATCATCCCCGCCTATCAGGAAGCGGAGCGGATCGGCGAGACCGTCCGCGCCCTCCGCGCCGCCGGCTTCCGCGAGGTGCTGGTGGTGGACGACGGCTCCCGCGACGGCACCGCCGAGCGCGCCCGCCAGGCCGGCGCGCGCGTCCTCCGCCTCGGGCGGAACCGGGGCAAGGGAGCGGCCCTGACCGCCGGGCTCAAGGCGACCGCCGGCGATCCGATCCTCTTCCTGGATGCGGACCTGGGGACGAGCGCGGGCGAGGCGGTCGCCCTCCTCGGCCCGCTGGAGACCGGCCAGGCCGAGATGACCATCGCCGCCTTCCCGGGGCCGGCGCGGGGCGCCGGCTTCGGTCTCGTGGTCGGGCTGGCGCGCTGGGGGATCCGCCGCCTGGCGGGATGGAGCCCGCGCTTCCCCGTCTCCGGCCAGCGGGCGCTCTGGCGCTCGCTGGCCGGGCGGCTGGCACCCTTCGCCCCGGGTTTCGGGGTGGAGGTGGTGATGACCGTCCGCGCGCTCTGGGAGGGGGCCCGCCTCCAGGAAGTCCCCGTGGCCTTCCGCCACCGCCGGACGGGGCGCGACCTGCGCGGCTGGCTTCACCGCGGGCGGCAGTGGCGGGACATCGCGCTGGCGCTGGCGCGCCTGGCGCTCGACCCGGCGGCGCGCAGGCGTGCCCGGGAGGCGCGGGCCTGAGATGGGGGGAAGCGCCGCCCTCGCCCCTCCGGCGCTCCTCCTGGCGGCGGCCGCCGCGGCCGTGCTGGAGGCGGGCGCCGCCTGGGGCCTCGGCCGCCTCCTCGGGCGCCGGGGGCACGTGCGCGCCAACTACCGCGGGCGCGTGCTGCCCACCAGCGCGGGTCTGAGCTTCCTCCTGCCGAGCGGCCTGGCGGCGCTCCTCCTGCCCGACCCGGCGGTGCGGCGCGCCTGGCTGGTGACGCTGGTGATGGCGCTGGTCGGGCTCTACGACGACACCCGCTCGGCGGCGGAGGCGCGCGGCCTGCGCGGGCACCTGCGCGAGCTGCTCCGCGGGCGCCTGACCGGCGGCCTGCTGAAGGCGCTGGCCGGCCTCGCGGCAGGCGCGTGGGCGGCCTGGGGGTGGGGGGGCGGCTGGCCCGCCTGGCTGGCCCGGACGCTGGTGGTGGCGCTGGCCGCCAACGTGGTCAACGTGCTCGACCTCCGGCCAGGGCGGGCCGGCAAGGCGCTGCTGGCGGCGCTGGCGCTGCTCGAGGCGGCGGGGCTCTCCCCGGCGGCGGCCGCGGCGGGCTGGATCAGCCTGGCGGCGGTGGCCGCCTGGCTCGGCTTCGACCTGCGCGAGCGGGCGATGCTGGGCGACGCGGGCGCCAACGCCATGGGCATCTGGACGGGCACGCTCCTCGCCCTGGGGGGCCCGGCGGGGGCGGTCTGGACGGGGCTCGCCCTCCTGGCGGCGCTGCAGGCGGCGGCGGAACTGACCTCGCTCTCGCTCTGGATCGAGCGCTGGCGAATTCTGCGTTTTCTGGATCAGCTCGGCAGGCGATCCTGAGGCGGCGCCGAAAGTGGCCGCGGGAGCCTCCGGAGGAGGAGACGGGATGGAGAAGGAGCGCGCTCCGGTCAGCGCGGAGGAGATCACCGCCCTCGTCAAGCAGCTTCCTTCCGTGATCGGCGCCAGGGTCGTGGTCAACGAGTGGGGCGGTATCGAGGAGATCCACGTCCTGGCCACCGACGAACGCTCTCCGAAGGCGCTGGTGCGCGACGTCCAGAGCGCCCTCGCGGCGCGCTGGGGCCTGATGGTCGACTACCGCAAGGTGAGCGTCGCCCAGCAGGCGGTCCCGCGCGCTCCTTCCCGCGTCCGCCTGGCCGTCGCCTCGCTGCAGGCGACCACCGACCTCCTGCGGGACGTCATCCGGGTCGACGTCAGCCTGGAGGAGCAGGCGCCGGCGGCCACCCTCTGGCCGCTGGACCCGCCCGGCAAGCTGGCCGGGCCCTTTCGCGGCAGCGCCGAGGGCGTCCACTCCGGCCGCGGCATGCTGCGGGTGGCGGCGGAGGCGACGCTGGCCGCCCTCAACCAGGCGGTCGACCCCCAGGTCCGCTTCTTCCTCGAGGAGGCCGGCGAGGGCGGCATCGCCGGCCGGCGGCTGATCCTGGTCTCCGTCCTCCTGCGCACGAGCCGCAGCGAGGAGCCGCTGGTGGGCTCGGCGCTCCTGGCCGGCGACCCCGTCCGCGCCGCGGTCAACGCCACCCTGGCGGCCTGCAACCGGCGCCTGGGCCGGGTCTACGCCGGCCGCTACCGCTCGCCCAACGCCCCCCACTACACCCCGGCCGAGGCGATGGTGGAGCTCTCGCGCCGCCAGCTGCGCGAGGCCGCCAGCCGCGCGGCGGGCGAGCAGGCCCACCGCCCCCCGGCCGCGCCCTCCCCCCGGCCGGCTGCGCCGGCGCAGGGCGACGAGGGGCCTTCCGCGCCCCCGCGGGCCGGGGGCGAGACGGAGGGCGGCGCCTCCCCGTGAACGAGAGAGCCGCCTTCGGCGCCTGGGTGCGCCGCGGGCGCGTGGACGCCGTCCTGCGCGAGCGACCGGGCTTCCAGGAGCTGGCGGTTCGCGTGCAGGCGGGGGAGGGCGAGGAGGAGGGTCTCGCCTGGGCCTTCCCGCCGCTGCTGGGCGGGCGGCTCGAACCCGGCGAGAGGGTCTGGCTGAACGTGACCGCGGTCCGCCTGGGCCTGGGCAGCGGCGGCCACCACCTCGTCCTCTCCGCCGATCCGCCGCGGCCGCTGGAGGGTCCGCCCGCCGGCCACATCGTCAAACTCCGCTACACCCCCTGGCAGCTGGCCGTCCTGGCCTGCGAGGAGGAGGCCGGCCCCGCCCACGCGGCTCTCGCCGGCCCGTCGGGCGGCAGCCTGGACGGCATGCCGGTCGTGGCGGGCGAGCTGCACAGCCAGCTCCTGCCCGTCCTGCTCGGCGCCCGCCGCGCGGGCGCACGGCGGATCGCCTACGTGATGACCGACGGCGCCGCGCTCCCCGCCGCCCTGAGCGAGACGGTGGCCGAGCTCCGCCGGCTCGGCTGGATCGAGGCGGTGATCACCAGCGGCCACGCCTTCGGCGGCGACCTGGAGGCGGTGGCGCTCCCCTCGGCGCTCCTGGCGGCGCGACGGGCGGTGGGCGCCGAGCTGGCCGTGGTGCTGATGGGGCCGGGCATCGCCGGCACGGGGACGCCCTTCGGCTTCAGCGGCGTCGAGCAGGCCTGGGCGCTGCAGGTGACGGCGGCGCTGGGCGGCCTGCCGGTGGCGGCGCTGCGCGTCAGCCAGGCGGACCCGCGCCCGCGCCACCGCGGCGTCAGCCACCACTCGCGCGCCACGCTGGGGCGCCTGGCGGCGCAAGCCGCCTGGATCGCCGTTCCGCGCCCGTCGCCGGTCGAGCTGCCGGCCGAGCTCCTGCGCCGCCACGCCTGGCTGGAGGTGGACCGGGGC
The DNA here is from genome assembly GCA_029960955.1 of Bacillota bacterium. Lineage (GTDB taxonomy): Bacteria > Bacillota > Sulfobacillia > JAIMAT01 > JAIMAT01 > JAIMAT01. Next base: position 55,401 of record JASBVS010000047.1, on the reverse strand, counting down.
GAGATCGACGCCGCCCTCGCCGCCTCGCCGCTTCCGCTGCGCAGCATGGGCCGCGGTCCGGCCGAGGAAGGCTACCTTTTCCGCTTCGCCGCCGCCGCGGGCTACGCGGCCGGCTGGCTGGCGGCGCTCCGAACGTTCTCCTGAGCGCGCCGCGCGCATAGTGGTGGGACGAGGTGGTGGCCCCATGCGAGCGACCCTCCGCCCGTTCCGCCGCAGCCTGCGGGCGCTGCCCGCGCTCGCTCCGGCCCTGCTCCTGAGCGGCGTCACCTTCCTCCTGGCGGCGGCGGCCGGCGCCCTGGCGCTGCACGCGCTGGCACCGGCCCAGGCGGAGGAGGTGGCGGCCATGGTCGACCGCTTCCGGCAGCTGCTGGGCAGCGGCCAGGCGCCGGCGGCCATGCCGCTCTTCACGCACAGCCTGCTGGGCGAGATCCGCCTTCTTCTCGTCCTCTGCGCCCTGGGCTTCACGGCCTACGGCGGCCCCCTGGTCCTCCTGCTCGTCGCCCTGCGCGGCGCCGACATCGGCTTCACGGTGGCGGCGCTGGTGGCGCGGGCCGGCTGGCCGGGCCTGCTCATGGCGGGGACGGCCGTCCTGCCCCAGAACCTGCTGGCCGTCCCCATCTGGCTGGTGGTCTCGGCCGCGGCCTGCCACTCCTCCGCGCTCCTCTTCCGCCGGCGCCTGCGCCTGCGCGCGCGCCACCTGCGGCGGCCCGAGCCGGTGCCGCTGCCGCTCCTGACCCTCCTGGGCGCGCTGGGGCTGGCGGGCGTCAGTGCCGTCCAGGCCTTCCTGGCGCTCCCCTTCGCGCGCGCGGCGCTGGCGCTCCTCTGATCCCGCGCGAGGAAGGGGGCGGAACCCCGGGGAGCCGCTCCCGCCGCCGTCTGCTTCCTCCCGCGCCGCCCGCAACGCCGCCCGCCGCGCCGCCCGCCCGCGAGCCCGCAGGGGCCGCCCCGGGCCGGACAGGCGCCCGGAAGCGGGTGCTATACTGCACTCGGTTCGCAAGTGGCGCCAGGCTGGCAGAACGCGAAGGGAGTGGCAGCCAGGTGAGGATCGGGGTCCCACGCGAGATCAAGGAAGACGAGGCACGTGTCGCTCTCACGCCGGCCGGCGCGGCCGCGCTGGTGCACGAGGGTCACCAGGTCCTGGTCGAGAGCGGGGCGGGGCTGGGGAGCGGTTTCGACGACGAGGCCTACGCCCGCCAGGGTGCGACCGTCGTCCGCGACGCGGCCGACGCCTGGACCGGGGTGGACATGGTCCTCAAGGTGAAGGAGCCGTTGCCGCAGGAGTTCGCCTACTTTCGCCCGGGCCTGGTCCTCTTCACCTACCTCCACCTGGCGGCCGCCCGGGAGCTGACGCTGGCCCTGCTGGAGCGGGGCGTCACCGCCGTCGCCTACGAGACCGTCCAGCTTCCGGACCGGTCGCTGCCGCTCCTGACGCCGATGAGCGAGGTGGCGGGGCGGATGGCCGTCCAGATCGGCGCCCACTTCCTCGAGGCGCCCCAGGGCGGGAGGGGCGTCCTCCTGGGCGGCGTGCCCGGTGTGCCCCGCGGCGACGTGGTCATCGTCGGCGGCGGCACCGTGGGCGTCAACGCCGCCAAGATCGCCCTGGGCCTCGGGGCGCACGTGACCGTCCTGGACATCGACGCCGACCGGCTCCGCTACCTCGACGACATCTTCGGCGGGCGGATCACCACCCTCGCCTCCAACCGGGCGAACATCGCCGAGGCGGTCCACCGCGCGGACATCCTCGTGGGCGCCGTCCTCGTCCCGGGTGCGCGCGCGCCCCACCTGGTGACGGAGGAGATGGTCAAGACGATGAAGGCCGGCTCGGTCATCGTCGACGTGGCCATCGACCAGGGGGGGTCGGTGGAGACCTGCGACCACGTGACCACGCACAGCAACCCCGCCTACGTCCGCCACGGCGTCGTCCACTACGCGGTCGCCAACATCCCCGGGGCGGTGCCGCGCACCTCCACCTTCGCGCTGACGAACGCCACGCTGCCCTACGCCGAGCGGCTGGCGGGCCTGGGATGGCGGGAGGCGCTGCGGCGCGATCCCAGCCTGGCGCGCGGCCTCCAGACCCACGACGGCCACGTGACCTACCAGGCGGTGGCCGAGGCCCATGGACTCCCGTTCACGCCGGCCGAGACGTTCCTCGGCTGAGAGCCTCCACGCGCCCCAAGCGGAGGCGGGGAGGGGGGACGAGGGGCGGGTGGGCGCCTTCCTCGCCTACCTGGGCGTGGAGCGCGCTCTCTCTCGCCACACCGTCGCCGCCTACCGGCGCGACCTGGAGGACTTCGCCGCCTACCTGCGGGTGCGGGGCGAGCAGCTGGAGTCGGCGGGCTCGGAGGCGATCGCCGCCTATCTGGTCGTCCTGACAGGCAGGAAGCTGGCCCCCTCCACCATCGCCCGGCGCGTCGCCGCGCTGCGCGCCTTCTACCGCTTCCTGCTCAAGGAGGGTGCGCGGCGCGAGAACCCGGCGCTGGAGGTGGGGCGGCCGGCCCTGCCCTACCGCCTGCCGCGCGTCCTCTCCGTCGAGGAGGTGGACCGCCTCCTGGCCGCCCCTCCCGCCGGCACGGCGCGCGGCTGCCGCGACCGGGCCATGCTCGAGCTGATGTACGCCAGCGGCCTGCGCGTCTCGGAGCTGGTCCAGCTCAACCTGGGCGACCTCGACCTGGAGGAGCAGGTCGTCCGCTGCTGGGGGAAGGGCGCGCGGGAACGGATCGTCCCCGTCGGCAGCCGCGCGCTGGCGGCGCTGGAGGCCTACCTCGGCTGGGCGCGGCCGCGCCTGGTGCGCGAGCGGCGGCAGGAAGCGCTCTTCGTAAACGCCCGCGGCGGCCGCCTCACCCGCCAGGGCTTCTGGAAGCTCCTGCGCGGCTACGCGCGCCGCGCCGGCATCCGCCAGCGGATCACGCCGCACACGCTCCGCCACTCGTTCGCCACGCACCTCCTGGAGAACGGCGCCGACCTCCGCTCCGTGCAGGAGATGCTGGGTCATGCGGACATCGCGACCACGCAGATCTACACGCACCTGACAAAGGGGTTCATCGATGACGTCTACCGGCGGTCCCACCCCCGCGCCTGAGGAGCGCCTGCGCGCCCTGCCGGCCATGCACGAGCTGCTGGCCCACCCCGCCGTCCGCGCCTGGGCGCAGGGCGAGCCGCCGGCGCTGGTCAAGCGGGCGCTCGACCTGGAGCTGGAGGAGGCGCGGAGGCGGATCCGCTCCGGCGAGGAGGCGGACCTCTCCCCGGAGGCGCTGGCGGAGCACGCCCGGGGGCGCTTCCTGGCGCTCCGCCGCCCCGCCCTCCGCCCGGTGATCAACGCCACCGGCGTCATCCTGCACACCAACCTGGGTCGCGCGCCGCTCTCGGAGGCGGCGCTGGCGGCGGTGGCCGAGGTGGCGCGGGGCTACTCCAACCTCGAGTACGACCTCGCGGCGGGGCGCCGGGGCAGCCGCCACACGCTGGTGAGCGGCCTCCTGCGCGAGCTGACGGGCGCCGAGGACGGCTTCGCCGTCAACAACAACGCCGCCGCCGTCCTCCTGGCGCTCAGCGCGCTGGCGCGCGGCCGCGAGGTGCTCGTCTCGCGCGGCGAGCTGATCGAGATCGGCGGCTCCTTCCGCATCCCCGAGGTGATGGAGCAGAGCGGCGCCCGCCTGGTCGAGGTGGGCACCACCAACCGGACGCGGCTGGGCGACTTCCTCCGCGCCACGGGACCGGAGACGGCCGCCTACATGAAGGTCCACCCCTCCAACTACCGCGTCGTCGGCTTCACGGAGTCGGTGCCGCTCCGCCAGCTGGTGGAGGCCGCCCACCAGCGCGGGCTGCTCGCGCTGGTCGACCTGGGCAGCGGCTCGCTGGTCGACCTCGGGCGGATCGGCCTCGCCCGCGAGCCGACGGTCCAGGAGGCGGTGGCGGCCGGCGCCGACCTGGTCACCTTCAGCGGCGACAAGCTGCTGGGCGGCCCCCAGGCGGGCATCCTGGCCGGGCGGCGCGAGGCGGTGGAGCGCTGCCGCCGCCACCCGCTGGCGCGGGCGGTGCGCGTCGACAAGATGACGGTGGCGGCGCTGGAGGCGACGCTGGCCGCCTACCGCCAGCCCGAGCGCGTCTGGCGGGAGCTGCCGGCGCTGCGCATGCTCGCGCTGGACGAGGGCGAGCTGCGCCGCCGCGCGCTCCGCCTGGCCGAGGCGCTCCGCGCACGCCTGGGCGAGCGCCGCGTCCGCGTCGTGCGCGGCGAGTCGCGGGCGGGCGGCGGTTCGCTTCCGGAGGAGCCGCTTCCGACCTGGCTGGTGGCGATCGACGTGGAGGAGCCGGCCGAGGCGGCCGCCCGCCTGCGCTCGGGCGACCCCCCGGTGATCGTCCGGCTGCGGGAAGGGCAGCTCCTGGTCGATCCGCGCACGGTGCGCGAGGAGGAGGAGGCGACGCTGCTCGCGGCTCTCCTGGGAATCCTGGCCCCGTGAGGAGGGCAGCCTAACCGACCGGGGAGGGAGTGGACGTGCCTCGGGCCGGTCGGCTGAGAAGAGGGGGCCTGGCGCTCCTGGCGCTGGCCTGGAGCGCCGCGGCGGCGCTGGTTCCGCTCGAGCCGGCGGCGCTGGCCGCGGACGCACCGGTCCCGCCCAGGATCGAGGCGCCCTCGGCGGTCCTCATGGACGCCGCCTCCGGCGTCTTCCTCTACGAGAAGAACCCCCACCAGCGCCGCGCGCCGGCCAGCGTCACCAAGCTGATGACGCTCGACCTGATCATGCAGGCGCTCGACTCGGGCCAGATCCGCCCGGACGAGACGGTGACCGCCAGCGCCTACGCGGCCAGCTGGGGCGGCTCGAACCTCTACATGTACGAGGGCGAGCAGCTGCCGGTCAAGGACCTCCTCTACGCGGTCGCGGTCGCCTCGGCCAACGACGCCGCCGTGGCCCTGGCCGAGAAGGTGGGCGGCACCTACGAGAACTTCGTCCGCATGATGAACGAGAAGGCGCGCCAGCTCGGCATGCGCGACACCCGCTACGCCAACGTGCACGGCCTGCCCGGCCGGGAGCCGCACTACACGTCGGCCTACGACCAGGCGCTCCTGGCGCGCCACATCCTGCTGGCCCACCCCTCGGTCACCCGTTACACGCGCACCTGGGAGTACTGGGTGCGGAAGGGGCAGAAGAACCAGATCTGGCTGACCAACACCAACCGGGGTGTGATCGAGTACCCCGGCATGGACGGCCTGAAGACCGGCTGGACCAGCGAGGCCGGCTTCTGCCTGGTGGCCACCGCGGAGCGGAACGGGCAGCGCCTGATCGCCGTGGTGATGGGCGCGCCCACCGCCGAGGAGCGGAACCGGGAGATCTACAGGCTGCTCGACTACGGTTTCAACAGCTTCCGCACGGTGGTCGTGGCGCGGCAGGGGCAGACGCTGGCGCAGCTGCCCGTCGACCGCGGCACCTCGGCGACGCTGCCGGTGGCGAGCGCGCGTGACGTGGTGCTGACGCTGCCGCGGACGGAACGGCAACCGGTGCGCCGCGAGCTGCACCTCGCGTCGCGGCTCCGCGCACCGGTGCGGCGGGGGCAGCAAGTCGGCCGGCTCGAGGTCTTCCTGGGGCGCCGCCGCGTCGAGCAGGTCCCGCTCCTGGCCGCTCGCGACGTGCCGGCGCCGGGACTCTGGCAGAGCTTCAGGACCAACTGGAGCCGCCTCTGGCCCTGAGGCGCCGGCGGCGGGAGCCCCGCGGGGCGAAGGAGGGCGGAGGCGCGCGAAGAGCGTCGAGGAGGAGGCGGCGGCGCCGGGCGGCGCCGCCGCCCTCGCGCCAGGAAAGGCCCCTTTCTCCGCCGAAAGGACGGCGGAGGAGGGGGTGTTCGTCACTCCGATGGAGATCCGTGAAAGCTTCGACGGCCGTCAGGTGATCCTGCGCCTGGAGGGCGAGATGGACCTGCACACGGCCCCCCTCTTCCGGGATCGCCTGGAGGCGGCGGTCGCCCGCTACGGGGTCACCCGGGTGCTGGCCGACCTCTCGCAGGTCAGCTTCATCGACTCGAGCGGGCTGGGCGCGCTCCTCGGGCGCCACCGCGCGCTCCGCGAGCGCGGCGGGGCGCTCCGCCTGCTCGCTCCCGGCGGACGCGTCCGCTCCATCCTGGAGCTGGCGGGCCTGACGCGGGCGCTCGAGGTGCTCGAGGCGCCGCCGGTCGGGCCGGGTCGCGACGGGGTGCAGGCCGGTGGCCGCTGAGACGAACCGTTTCATCCTGGACATGCCCGCCCTGCCGGAGAACGTCGGCCTCGCCCGCCTGGTGGTGGCCGGCTTCGCGGCGCAACTCCCCTTCAGCGTCAGCGACGTGGAGGAGCTGAAGGTGGCCGTCTCCGAGGCGGTGACCAACGTCGTCCTGCACGCCTACGCCGGGACGGAGGTGGCGCCCGAGGAGCGCCTCCTGCAGGTGCACGGCCTCCTCTACCCGGACCGGATCGAGGTGGAGGTGGTCGACTGGGGCCGCGGCATCGAGGACGTGGAACGCGCCCGCGAGCCGGCCTTCACCACCGCCCCCGACCGCATGGGGCTCGGCTTCGCCTTCATGGAGTCCTTCGCCGACGGGGTGGAGGTGGAGTCGCGGCTCGGGCAGGGGACGCGCGTCCGGCTGGTCAAGCGGTTGCAGGCGCAGGACGCGAGCACGGCCGGAGTGGCCGGGTCGGCCGGGTGAGCCGCGGTGGCGCCGGCCGAAGCCGCCCGGCCCGCCGGCGGGGGGTCGGGCGGACCCGGGGCCGAGGCGGAGCGCGAGGAGCTCTTCCGCCGCCTGCGCCAGGGTGACCGCTCGGCCCGCGACCGCCTGGTCGAGCTGAACCTTCCCCTGGTTCGCAGCCTGATCGAGCGGCTGCCCGCCTCGCGGGAGGAGCGGGAGGACCTCCTGCAGGTGGGCGTCGTGGGGCTGCTCAAGGCCATCGACGGCTTCGACCCCGAACGCGGGACGCGCTTCTCCACCTACGCGGTACCCACCATCCTCGGCGAGCTGCGCGGCTACCTGCGCTCCTCCGCGGCGCTCCACGTCTCCCGCGACCTGCAGGAACTCGCCCGCAAGGCGCGGAGCCTGGAGGCCGAGCTGGCCCAGGCCGAGGGGCGGAGCCCGGGCGTGGAGGAGTTGGCCCGCCGCCTGGGCGTCGAGCGCGACCGCCTGGTGGAGGCGCTGGCGGCGCGCGAGGCGGTCCGCTCGCTCGATGCGCCGCTGGAGAACGACGAACCGGGAGGAAGCACGCTGGCCGCCCTGGTCGGCGGCGACTCCCCCGAGTCCGACTGGCTCGATTCGCTCGAGCTGCGCCAGGCGCTCGCCCGCCTCGATCCGCGCGAGCGGCTCCTCCTCCATCTCCGCTTCTTCCGGGAGATGACCCAGCAGCAGGTGGCCGAACGGCTCGGCCTCAGCCAGGTCCACGTCTCGCGCCTGGAACGGCGCGCCCTGCGGCACCTGCGCGAGATGCTCGGCACCTCCTAGGCCGCCGGCCGGAGGTGTCCTCCGCGCCGGCCTTCGCGCGCGCCGCCGGCGGCGCAAGAGTGCTCCGGCCGGCGGCCATACTACGACCTGGGTGAAACGGGTGTCGGTGGGAGGGGCGAACCGGACCGGCGGTCGCGGCCGGCGCGCGCTTCTCGCGGCCGCGCTGGCGGCGGCCGTCGGCCTCGCCGCCGTGGCGTGGTACGCCCTGCACCCCGCCCGCGCCCGGCCCGACCATGCGGGAGCCGTCCTGGTGGAGGCGGCGCCCGCGCCGAAGCGGGAGGTGGAGGCCGTGGCCGTCGTCAAGATCATCGAGCTGGTCGGCGAGTCGCCCAACAGCTGGCAGGAAGCGGTCCAGAACGCCATCGACGAGGCGGCCAGGACCGTCGATCACATCACCGGCGTGGAGGTGCTCAACGCCACCGCCAACGTCCGCAACAACCGGCTGACCGAGTTCAAGGCCAATGTCAAGGTGGCCTTCGTCGTCGACCCCAGCCGCCGGGGAGGCGCCTGATCCATGGAGGCGACCAAGGTCGACCGCCTTCGTTTCGAGGCGGTGCGCAGGCGGCACGCCCCGCGCCGGCCCGTGCTGGCCAACGCCGCGCGGGCCTTCCTGGTCGGCGGGCTGATCTGCCTGGTGGGCGAGGCCGTCCGCCAGGGCTTCATGGCCTGGCTCCGCCTCTCGCCCGAGACGTCCGCCACGCCCGCCACCGCCGCGATGATCGCCCTCGGGGCGGTCCTGACCGGGCTCGGTCTCTGGGACCGCGTGGCCCGTTTCGGCGGCATGGGGGCCAGCCTGCCCGTCACCGGCTTCGCCAACGCCATGGTGGCGCCGGCCATGGAGTACAAGCGCGACGGCTGGGTCTTCGGCGTCGGAGGCCGCCTCTTCCAGCTGGCCGGGCCGGTCCTGCTCTACGGGCTGCTGACCGCGGTCGCCGCCGGAACCGCCTACTACATCCTTTACGCGCCACGCTGAGCGCCCGTCGCGCGGTCGGGGAGGGGAGAGCCGTGGAGTCCGCGGAGCGGAGAGTGGGCAGCTTCACCCTGGCCTTCCGCACCCCCGTCGCCATCGAGGCGGCCGCCTCGGTGGCCGGTCCGGTGGAAGGGCAGGGTCCGCTGGCGAGCTACTTCGATCGCGTCGTCCGGGACAAGCTCTTCGGACATCCGACCTGGGAGAGCGCCGAGGCGACCTTCCTGCGCCAAGCGGTCGACCTGCTGCTGGGCAAGCGGAGGCTGAAGACCGAGGACCTGGACTACCTCGTGGCCGGCGACCTGATCAACCAGCTGGGCGCCTCCTCCTTCGCCGCGCGGGCCGTCGACCGCCCCTTCCTGGGTCTCTTCGGCGCCTGCGCCACATGGGCCGAGGCGCTGGCGGTGGGGGCGCTCCTGATCGACGGCGGCTACGCGCGGCGGGTGGGCGTGGCCGTCTCCAGCCACCACGAGGCGGCGGAGCGCCAGTTCCGCTACCCGGTGGAGTTCGGCTACCAGCGGCCCGCCACCGCCACCTGGACGGCCACGGGGGCCGCGGCCGCGCTGCTCACGGCCGGGGGGGAGGGACCGCGCCTGACCATGGCCACGGTGGGCCGGGTGATCGACATGGGCGTGAAGGACCCCTTCGACCTGGGCGCGGCGATGGCGGCGGCCGCCGCCGACACCATCGTCCACCACCTGCGCGACTCGGGCCGGAGCCCGCAGGACTACGACCTGGTCGCCACCGGCGACCTGGGAAGCTACGGCCTGCCGATCGCCGCGGACCTCGTCCGCGACCAGGGCTACGACCTGGGCGAGGCGGCGGCCGACTGCGGCGTCCTCCTCTACGACCGCGCCCAGGGGATCGGTGCAGGCGGGTCGGGGACCGCCTGCTCGGCCCTGGTGACAACCGGCTACCTCTACCGCGAGATGCTGGCGGGCAACCTGCGCAGCCTCCTCCTGGTCTCGACCGGCGCGCTCTTCAGCCCGACCAGCTACCACCAGGGCGAGTCGATCCCGTGCGTGGCGCACGCGGTCTCGATCGAGTGGGGAGCGGGTGGAGAGTGACCTTTCTCTGGGCCTTTCTCGTCGGCGGGGCGCTCTCGGCGCTGGCGCAGCTGGTGGTCGACGTCGCTCGGCTGACGCCCGCGCAGACGCTGGTCGGCTTCGTCGTGCTGGGCGGCGTGGCCAGCCTCCTCGGCCTCTACACGCCGCTGGTCCGCCTGGCCGGGGCCGGCGCCACCGTGCCGCTGACCGGCTTCGGCCACGTGCTCGTCCAGGGCACCATCGCCGACATCGCCCGCAACGGATGGCTCGGCATCTTCAGCGGCGGGCTGGAGGCGGCGGCGGTCGGCGTCACCGTCGCCATCGCCTTCAGCTACCTGGTCGCGCTGCTGGCCCAGCCCAAGGCCTGAGGGCCGAGGGCGCGGCGCGGGCCGGAGCACGGGATCGCGCAGAGCGGGAAGGGGGTGGTCGCGACGGCCGACCCGGGAAGCACGCAGACGCCCGGCCAGGGGAAGGAGTGGGCGCTGGAGAAGGTGAGCCCCTCCCTGGCCACCGTCCGCCGCACGCTCGACCGCGAGCTGGGGAACAGCTTCGACGTCATCAAGCAGAACCTGCAGGTGGCCGGGCGCGAGGCGCTGATCGTGGCCATCGACGGTCTGGTCGACGAGCCCACGCTCCAGCAGACGGTCCGCACCCTGCTCAAAGCCAAGGCGCCCGAGAAGGGGCCGCTCGAGGCCGGGCAGCTGATCCGCCGGTACATCCCCTTCGCGGAGGGACAGGCCGAGTCGAGCTGGGCCCAGGCGATGATGGAGATCCTCTCCGGCGGCGCCGTCCTCTTCGTCGACGGCCTCGACCAGGCGATCTTCATCGACGTCAGGAAGTACCCCGCGCGCCAGCCCTCCGAGCCCGACCTGGAGAAGGTCCTGCGCGGACCGAAGGACGGCTTCACCGAGACCATCGTCCAGAACACGGCGCTCATCCGGCGCCGCCTGCGGGACAAGAACCTGCGCATCGAGACCTTCTTCCTGGGGCGCCGCTCCCAGACCCAGGTGGCGCTGCTCTACGTCCAGGACATCACCCAGCCGGACCTGGTGGAGCAGATCCGGAAACGACTGGACGCCGTCCGCATCGACGCGCTCCCCATGGCCGAACACAGCCTCGAGGAGTTCCTCGAGGGGCGCGAGCAAGCCTGGTTCCCTTTCCCCCAGGTGCGCTACACGGAGCGGCCCGACGTGGCCGCCGCCCAGCTCCTGGAGGGCCAGGCGGTCATCCTGGTCGACACCTCGCCGGTGGCCGTGATCCTGCCGGCCACGCTGCCGCAGCTGATGCAGCATCCGGAGGAGTTCCACGAGACGGCGATCCCCGGCATGGCCGTCCGCTTCGCGCGCTACCTCGGGCTGCTGGCGGCGTGGCTGCTGGTGCCGGTCTGGATCGTCCTGGCCACGCACGCCCGCGCCCTCCCCGCCTGGGCGCACTGGCTGGGGCCGAAGAAGCCGGGGGCGCTGCCGCTGGCCGCCCAGTTCCTGATCGCCGAGGTGGGCCTGGAGTTCATCCGCCTGGCCCTGATCCACACGCCCAACGCGCTCTCGACCGCGCTGGGCGTCATCGGCGCCGTCCTCATCGGCCAGCTGGCCGTCCAGGTGGGGCTCTTCACGGCGGAGGCGATCCTCTACGCCACCGTCGCCGCCGTGGGCACCTTCACCATCCCGAGCCCGGAGCTGGGCCACTCGGTCCGCCTGATGCGCGTCCTCCTCATCCTGCTCGTCTGGGCCGGGGACTGGTACGGGCTCGTGGTGGGCGCCGTCCTCGAGTTCCTTCTCGTCGTCCGCGCGCGCAGCTTCGGCGTACCCTACCTCTGGCCCTACCTGCCGCCCGACTGGGCCTCGCTGCGCAACGTCGCCCTCCGGCTGCCGGCGCCGCGCACCCGCCAGCGCCCGGCGCGCCTCCGGCCGGTCGACCCCGACCGCCAGCCCGCCGTGGCACCGGGCCGGCCGCGCCTGCCGCAGATCCGCCTGCGGCGGAGGGCCGGCGACCGAAATTGACCGCCCTGGGCGCGCATGGTAGCATGGCGCCGACTTGCCCACGGTCGATGGGACGGGAGTGACCGGAACCGCATGCCGCGCCAGCCGTTCCCGGACGATTGGGGGGAGCTCGCGGTCGGCCCGGACGGCCACCTCCTCATCGAGGGCCGCGACGCCGTGGAGCTCGCCCGGCGCTACGGGACCCCGCTCTACGTCTTCCAGGAGGCCGTCTTCCGCCGCCGCTGCCAGCTCTTCCGCGAAGCCTGGGCGCCCTTCCGCGGGGAGGTCGCCTACGCGGGCAAGGCCTTCCTCTCCGTCGGCCTCGCCCGCATCCTGCACGAGGAAGGGCTGGCGCTGGACGTGGTCTCCGCGGGCGAGCTGCGCACCGCGCTGGCAGGCGGTTTCGACCCGGCGCGCATCTACCTCCACGGCAACAACAAGTCCGACCGCGAGCTGGCGCTCGCGCTGGAGACGGGCGTCGGCCACGTGGTGGTCGACAACGAGCTGGAGCTGGAGCGCCTCAGCGCCTTCGCGCAGCAGCGGGGGCGTCGCGCCACCGTCCTGCTGCGCGTCGCCCCCGGGATCGAGGCGCACACGCACAGCTACGTCCGCACGGGCCAGCAGGACACCAAGTTCGGCTTCGACCTGGCCAGCGGCCAGGCGCTGGAGGCGGCGCTCCGCGCCGCCGGCGACCCCTGGCTCGACCTGGAGGGCTTGCACGCCCACATCGGCTCGCAGATCCTGGAGATCCAGCCCTACCTGGAGGCAGCCGACCTTCTCCTCGACCTGGCGCGACAGCTCCGCATCCGGAGCGGCCACCCGATCCGGCGCGTCGACATCGGCGGCGGTTTCGGCATCGCCTACCTGCCCGAGCAGCCGGCGCCGGAGGTGCCCGCCACGCTCGCCCGGCTGGGGGAGCATCTGGCGCGCGGCGCCGCCGCCCGGGATCTCGGCCGGCTCGAGCTGACCTGCGAGCCCGGCCGCAGCCTGGTCGCCCCCGCCATGGTCGCGCTCTACCGGGTCGGCGCCATCAAGCGGGTGCCCGGTCTGCCCGCCTACGTGGCCGTCGACGGCGGCATGGGCGACAACCCCCGGCCCGCGCTCTACGGCGCCAGCTACGCGGTGCTGGCCGCGGGCGCAGCCGACCGCCCGGGGAGCGTGCGCGCGCGCGTGGTGGGGAAGTACTGCGAGAGCGGCGACTTCCTGGTCGAGGAGGCGCTCCTGCCCGAGGTCCGGCCGGGCGACGTCCTGGCCTTCCCCGCCGCGGGCGCCTACCAGGTCAGCATGGCCTCCAACTACAACCGCTTCCCGCGGCCGGGCGTCCTGGCGCTGGGGCCGGACGGGCGCGCCGACTGGCTGGTCCGGCCGGAGAGCGAGGAGGATCTGTGGGCGCGGGACGCCGTGCCCGCCTGGCTCGAGGAACGGGTGGCGAGCGACGGTGACCGGGCCGCTACTGCATCTTGACGGCTTCGAGGGACCGCTCGACCTGCTGCTCCGCCTTCTGGAGAGCCGCCAGCTCGACATCACCGAAGTCTCGCTGGCGGAGGTGACCGACCAGTTCCTGGCCTACCTCCGCGCCGGAGGCCGCCTCGACCCGGACCAGGCGGGCGACTTCGCGGTGGTCGCGGCCAGGCTCCTGGCGCTCAAGGCGCGGGCGCTCCTGCCCGAGGAGGGGAGCGCCGAGCCGGAGACGCCCGGCTCCTCCGGGGAAGGCGAGCCGGAGCTGGAGGAGCCGCCGGCCGACCTGGTGGAGCAGGTCAGCCGCTACCGGCTCTTCCGCGACGCCGCCGAGCGGCTGCGCGCCTGGGCCGAGGAGCGGCGGGACCTGATCGGCCGCGCGGCGCCCGAGCGGCTGGGGCCGCCCGATCCGGACGACGTCCTCGACGGCCTCACCCTGGAGCGGCTGATCGAGGCCTTCCGGGACGTCTGGCAGGCGGCCGCCACCACCGCGCGCGAGCCGGTGCGCGTCGAGCCCTTCCGGCTGACCGTGCGCGAGGAGGCGCGGCGGCTCCTGGCGCTGGCACGCCGGCTGGGCTCGCTTCCCTTCTCCGCCTGCTTCCGCCGCGGGGGACGGAGCGAGGTGGTGGTCACCTTCCTCGCGCTCCTCGAGCTGGTCCAGCGGCGGCGGCTGGAGGCGGTGCAGGAGGCGCCCGGCGCCGAGATCCTGATCCGCTTCCGCCCGGCCGGCGAGGACGCGGGGGAGGCGGCGGAGACGTGAACCCCCTGGCGCAGGCGGTCGAGGCCATCCTCTTCGCGGCCGCCCGCTCCGTCCGCCTCGAGGAGCTGACGGGCGCCACGGGCGCCGGCCCGGCGGCGGTGGAGGCGGCGCTGCGCGAGCTGGAGGAGGCGCTGGCCGGCCACGGGATCCAGCTCGAACGGGTGGCCGGCGGCTGGCGCCTGGTCATCCGCCCGGCCCTGGCCGGGCCGGTGCGCGTCGTCCTCGACGCCCAGCCGCCCAGCCTCTCGCGCGCGGCGCTGGAGACGCTGGCCATCGTGGCGCTCCGCCAGCCGGTCACCCGCGCGCAGATCGAGGAGCTGCGCGGCGTCCACTCGGAGCACGCGCTGCGCACGCTGCTCGAGGCCGGCCTGATCGAGGAGGTCGGGCGCAAGGAGGCGCCCGGGCGGCCGATCCTCTACGGTACGACGTCGCGCTTCCTGGAGCACTTCGGACTGGAGAGCGTGGAGGCGCTGAGGGCGGCGCTGGAGGGCGAGGCGGGCGGGGGCCGGCGGCAGCTGGAGCTGCCGGCGGCTTCCTCCAACCGGGAGGCGAATGGCGCGGCGGCCGGGTAGGCCAAGCTGAGGCCGGGCGGGCGCGGAGCCGCCGGCCCGCCCGGGTGGAGGCCGTGCGCAGCATCTGGAAAGGAACCCTCGCCTTCGGCCTGGTCAGCATCCCCGTCCGCCTCTACGCGGCCGTGGAGGAGCGCTCTCTCCGCTTCCGCCAGCTGCACAGGCCCTGCTCGACGCCCATCCGCTACAGGAAGTCCTGCCCCACCTGCGGAGTGGAGGTGCCGCCGGAGGAGCTGGCGCGCGCCTTCGAGGTGCTGCCCGGCCGCTTCGTCGAGGTGACGGACGAGGAGATGGAGCAGCTGCCGCTGCCCACCCGCCGCACCGTCGAGCTCCTCGACTTCGTCGAGGAGCGGGCGATCGACCCCGTCCACTTCCAGCGCGGCTACTACCTGGAGCCGGAGGGCGCGGCCAAGGCCTACGCGCTCCTGCGCGAGGCGCTCCGGCGGAGCGGCCGCGCGGGCCTGGCGCGCCTGGCGCTGCGCGAGCGGGAGCGGCTGGCGCTCCTGCGCGTCGCCGGCGACGGGCGCACGCTCGCCCTCCAGACGCTCCTCTACCCGGACGAGGTCCGCTCGCCGGCGGAGCTGGCCATCCCCGGCGAGGTGGAGGTCGACCCGCGCGAGCGGGAGATGGCGCTCCGCCTGGTGGAGATGCTGGCGGCGCCCTTCGACCCCGGCCGCTACCGCGACCGCAGCCGCGAGGCGCTGGAGGCGCTCGTCGCCAGGAAGGCGCAGGGCGAGACGCTCCGCGCGCCCGCTCCGGCGCCCGCCACCGGCGTGGAGGAGCTGACCCGCGCGCTGGAGGAGAGCCTGCGCGCCGCCGAGGCCCGCCGCGAGCGGCGCGCGGCCGAGCCGGCCGGGGTGCGCTGATGCCCGCCGTGCCTCGCGAGGGCGAGCAGGCCGCCTGGTGGGCGCCGCCCGGCTTCCTGCCCATGGAACCGGTGCTCGTCCCGGAGCTGCGGGCGCGGCCGGAGTGGATCGCCGAGGCCAAGTGGGACGGGATCCGCCTCCTGGCCTGGTGCAGCCGCGGCGCCTGCGCCTTCCGCAGCCGTCGCCTCCGCCCGCTGGCGGGCGCCTGGCCCGAGCTGGCCGGCCTGGGGCGCCTGGCGGGGAAGGGCGAGCTCCTCCTCGACGGCGAGCTGGTGGCGCTCCGCGAGGGGCGGCCCTCCTTCCCCGCCGTGCTGGCGCGGCAGGGGAGCGGGCGGGGCAGGACGGCCGCGACGGCCGAGCTCCTCTATGTCCTCTTCGACCTGGTCTTCGCCGACGGCCGCGACCTTCGCCCGCTGCCCTGGGAGGCGCGCCGGCGGGAGCTGGAGGGGCGGCTCGGCGGGCGCGTGCGGGCGCCCGCCCCGGGCGGCGAGTTCGCCTTGGCCGGAGGCGCCTCCTGGGAGCCGGGCCTTCACGTCCTGCTCACGCCCGTCCACGCCGACGCCGACGCCCTCTGGGAGGCCGTGGAGCGGGCGGGCTGGGAGGGCGTGGTGCTCAAGCGGCGGACGGCCCCCTACCGGCCCGGGAAGGCGCCCGGCGCCTGGGAGAAGGTGAAGCGCAGGCTCTCCGCCGAGGGGGTGGTGGGCGGCTACCGCGCCGCGGCCGGCGAGCTCCGCTCGCTCCTCCTGGGCGCCTACGACGGGGAGGGTCGCCTCCGCTTCCTCGCCGCCGTCGGCGCGGGGATCGACCGGCGACTCTCGGACCGGCTCCTGCCCTGGCTCGAGGAGCGCCGCCGGCCGGAGCCGCCCTTCGCCGATCCGCCGCGCGGCCGCGAGCTCCGCTGGGTCGAGCCGGAGCTGGTGGCGCGCGTCACCTTCGCCGAGTGGACGCCCGAGCTGCGCCTGCGCGCCCCCGTCCTGGCCGGCTTCAGCGCGCGCCCGCCCGCCGGCTGCCGCCTGGCTTGAGCGCCGCGCGCGGAGGCGGGAGGAGGGAGTCCCGGATGGGGCCGACGGAGAGGGAGGCGGGTGCGGCAACGCCGGCGAGGGAGAGGGGGACGGGGACGGCGGGGGCGGGGAGCGCGCCCGCGGCCCCGGCCGCGCCCCTTCGTCTCGCGGCGGAAGGAAGGGAGCTGCGCGTCACCCACCCCGACCGCCTCCTCTGGCGCGATCCGCCGGTCACCAAGCGCGCCTACCTCGCCTACCTGGCGCGCGTCGCCCCGCTCATGCTCCCCTGGCTGCGCGGGCGCCCCCTGGTCGTCACCCGCTACCCCGGCGGCGTGGAGGCGCCGGGCTTCTACCAGAAGGAGACGCCCGCGGGGCGGCCCGCCTGGGTGCGGACGGTGACGCTGACCGGCCGCCGGCCCGTTCGCTACGTCGTCTGCGACGACCTGCCCACGCTGCTCTGGCTCGGCAGCCAGGCCGTCGTCGAGTTCCACCCCTGGAACGCCCCCGTCGAGCACCCGCACCGGCCCGACTGGGCGGTGATCGACCTCGACCCGCAGCCGCCGCTGGGCCTGCGCGAGGCGCTGGAGCTGGCGCTGGACCTGCGCCCGCTGCTGGCGGGACTCGGCCTGCCCGCCTTCCCCAAGCTCTCCGGCGGCCGCGGCCTCCACCTCTTCCTGCCCCTCGAGCCGCGCTACGACGAGCGGGAGGTGCAGCGCTTCGTCCGCTCGCTGGGCGAGCTGGCGCTCCGCCGCTGGCCCGGGCGGGTGACGCTGGAGCGGGCGGTGGCGCGGCGCGGCGCCCGCATCTACGTCGACTTCCTGCAGAACGGTCCGGGCCGGACGATGGTGGCCGTCTTCTCGCCTCGCCCCCGGCCCGGCGCCCCGGTCTCCTTCCCCCTCGCCTGGGAGGAAGTCGGCCGCCTGGCGGCGGAGATCCCGACGGATTCCCATCGCTACACGCTGCTCACCGTCCCCTCCCTCCTGGAGGCGGGCGCCGGCCGGGCGTGGACGGGCTTCTGGCAGGCCCGCTCGCCGCTGCCGCTCCCGCCCGGCCACGGCCGCCAGGAGCCGGGCGGCGCGCAGCGGGGAGGAGGCAGCCCGTCGTGTCCCACCTGACGCCCGCAGAGAAGGAAGCCGTCCTCGCCAGCATCGACCACACCTTCCTCCGTCCGGAGGGCGGCCCGGCGGAGATCGACCGCCTCTGCGCCGAGGCGGCCGAACACCGGTTCGGAGCCGTCTGCGTCCAGCCCCTCTGGGTGGCGCGGGCCGCCGCCCGCCTCCGAGGAACGGGCGTTCGCGTCGTCGCCGTGGTCGGCTTCCCCCACGGGGCCAACACCGCCGAGGTGAAGGCCGCCGAGGCGCGGCGCGCCGTCGCCGACGGCGCCGACGAGCTGGACATGGTGATCGCCTTCGGCGCCCTCCGGGCCGGTCTCGACGCGCTGGTGGAGGAGGAGATCCGCGCCGTGGTGGCGGCCGGCGTCCCCGTCAAGTGCATCCTGGAGACGGCGGCGCTGGACGAGGCGGCGATGGACCGCGCCTGCGACCTGGCCGAGCGCGGCGGCGCCCGCTACGTCAAGACCTCCACCGGCTTCGGCCCGGGCGGCGCCACCGTCGAGGCGGTCCGCCGCCTGCGCGCCCGCGTCGGCCACCGCCTGGGCGTCAAGGCCTCCGGCGGCATCCGCACGCTGGCCGACCTCCTCGCCCTGCGCGAGGCCGGCGCCGACCGCTTCGGCACCAGCCACGGCGTCGCCATCGCGCGCGAGCTGGAGGCGGCCGCCCGCTGACGCCCGGGGAGGAGGGAGCCCGCGCCGCGGTGCTGGCCGCCCCGGCGGCGACATACACGTCGGGACGGGGGGCGGCGGAGGGTGCTCAACCTCGTCTGGCTGGCGCTCATCCTCTCCGGCGTGGCGGTGGCGGCGCTGCGCGGCCAGGTCGACGCGGTCACCGACGCGGCGACGACCTCCGCCTCCGGCGCCGTCGAGACCGCCATCGCGCTGGCGGGCGTCATGGTCCTCTGGCTCGGTCTCTCCCGCATCGCCGAGCGGTCCGGGCTGATCGAGGCGCTGGCGCGGCGCATGCGCCCGCTCCTCGGGCCGCTCTTCCCCGGCGTCCCGCCCGACCACCCGGCCATGGGCGCCATGATGATGAACCTGGGCGCCAACCTGCTCGGGCTCGGCTCGGCGGCCACCCCCTTCGGCCTGCGCGCCATGAAGGAGCTGGAGAGGCTCAACCCGGAGAAGGGGACGGCCAGCGACGCCATGATCACCTTCCTGGTCCTCAACACGGGCGGCTTCTCGCTGGTTCCGGCCATGATGATCGGGCTCCGCGCCCAGGCCGGCTCCAGGAACCCGGCCGAGATCGTGGGCGCCACCCTCGTCGTCTCGCTGGCGGCCACCCTGGCGGGCCTGGGGGCCGACGCCCTTTTCCGCTCGGCCCAGCGGAAGAGGGCGCTCCGCCGGCCATGAACCCGCTGGACCTGCTGGCGCGCTGGACGGTCCCCTTCCTGCTGGGCTTCATCCCGCTCTACGGCTACCTGCGCGGCGTCGACATCTACAACGCCTTCATCGACGGGGGGCGGGAGGGGCTGAGCCTAGCCATCCGCATCCTGCCCTACATCGTCTCGATCTTCGTCGCCATCGGCGTCTTCCGCGCCTCCGGCGCCCTCGAGCTGACCACCCACTACCTGCAGCCGGTCCTCCGCCCGCTGGGCATCCCGCCCGAGATCCTGCCGCTGATGATCATCCGGCCGCTCTCCGGAAACGGGGCGCTGGCGCTGACCACCGAGCTCCTCCACCGCTGGGGGCCGGACTCCTTCATCGGCCGCCTCGCCTCGGTCATCACGGGCAGCACCGACACCACCTTCTACATCCTCAGCCTCTACTTCGGCTCGGTGGGCGTCACGCGCAGCCGCCACGCGCTGGCCGCGGGGCTGGTCGCGGACGGGGTGGGCTTCCTCGCCGCGGCGCTGACCGTCAAGTGGCTCTTCGGCGGCGCCTAGGCGCGCCGGGCCCCTTCCGGCCGGGCGCGCGGGCTTCCGCCCGGCGGGGCGGCGCCCGCCGCCCGACCCCGGGCCCGGGGCGTGCTAGAATGCCCGTAACCTGCCATTCCGCGAGATGACAGGCGAGAGCCCCGAGCATGGGAGAGCGAGGTGGGAGAGTGACCTGGACCGAGAGGCTCCGCCAGCTGGGCCTCGAGCTTCCTCCGGTTCCCGAGCCCGTCGCCGCCTACGTCCCCGCCGTCCGGTCGGGCGCGTGGGTCTGGACCAGCGGGCAGCTTCCTTCCGTCCAGGGCGAGCTCCGCTACCGCGGCAAGGTGGGCGCGGAGCTGACGCTGGAGGAAGGCTACCAGGCGGCACGCGTGGCGGCGCTCAACGCGCTGGCCGCCGCCGCCCAGGCGGCGGGCGGGCTCGACCGCATCCGCCGGGTGGTCCGCCTCACCGGTTACGTCAACAGCGCCCCCGGCTTCCACGACCAGCCCAGGGTGGTCAACGGCGCCTCCGAGCTGCTGGGCGAGCTTTTCGGCGAGGCCGGGGCGCACGCGCGCAGCGCCGTCGGCGCCGGCGAGCTGCCGCTGGACGCCGCGGTCGAGATCGAACTGCTGGTGGAGGTCGAAGGATAGCCCTTGCCCCTCGAGCGCTTGCAGAAGGTGCTCTCGCGCGCCTCCGTCACCTCCCGCCGCAAGGCCGAACGCCTGATCGCCGAGGGGCGCGTGACCGTCAACGGCAGCGTCGCCGCCGTCGGCCAGAAGGTCGACCCGGAGCGGGACGAGATCCGCGTCGACGGGCGCCTCCTGGAGCGCGTGCCCCTGTTCTACTACGCCTTCCACAAGCCGGAGGGCGTCCTGACCACGCTCCGCGACCCCCAGGGCCGCCCCTGCCTCGGCGATCTCCTCCGGGGGCTGCCCGCGCGGCTCTACCCGGTGGGCCGGCTCGACCACGACTCCAGCGGCCTCCTCATCCTCACCAACGACGGCGAGCTGGCCCACCGCCTCATGCACCCCCGCTTCGGCGTCAGGAAGCGCTACCGCGTGGAGGTGGCCGGCCGCCCCTCCTCCGAGACGCTGGCGCGCCTCCGCCGCGGCGTGCTCCTCGCCGACGGCCCGGCCCGCGCCGAGGCGGTCCGGCTTCTGGAGAGCCGCGCCGGCCGCTCGCTGCTCGAAGTCGAGGTGAGCGAGGGTCGCAAGCGGGAGGTCCGCCGCATGCTGGCCGCCGTCGGCCATCCGGTCGAACGGCTCGTCCGCGTCGCCGAGGGCCCCGTCGCGCTCGGCGACCTGCCCCCGGGCCGCTGGCGGCCCCTGACCCGACGCGAGCTGCAACAGCTCGGCGTCCTCGAGCGCCAGGAGGAGGAAGCCCATGACCGACGGTAACGTGCAGAGGCTGCGCACCCTCGACGACGTCCGCGCGCTGGCGCCGCGCCAGGACCGGCTCTACTCGGCCGAGCACGCCGAGATCCTGGCCGGCGCCACGTCGGACGTCTACTTCGTCAAGACGCAGATGATCCTGGAGTCGCTCGGCCGCGCCGACGCCCCCGTGGCGGCCGAGATCTTCGCCACCCGCGCCGGCGTCCTCGCCGGCGTCGAGGAGGCGCTCAACCTCCTCCGCCAGGTCCCCGGCCTCTCCGTCGAGGCGCTGCCCGAGGGGGAGGAGGTGGAGGCCAAGGAGGTGGTGATGCGCATCCGCGGCCCCTACAGCGCCTTCGGGATCTACGAGACCGCCCTGCTGGGCATCCTCGCCTCCTCCAGCGGCTGGGCGACGGCCGCGCGCCGCGTCAAGGAGGCGGCCGGCTCGAAGCCCGTCATCTGCTTCGGCGCCCGCCACGTCCACCCCGCCGTCGCCCCGGTGCTGGAGCGCGCCGCGCTGGTGGGGGGCGCCGACGGCGTCAGCTGCATCCTCGCCGCCCGCCAGGCCGGCCGCCAGCCCATGGGCACCATCCCGCACGCCGCCATCCTCATCGTCGGCGACACCCTCCGCGTGGCCGAGGCCTACGACCGCCTGATGCCGCCCGACGAGTCGCGCACCATCCTCGTCGACACCTTCCACGACGAGGTCGAGGAGACGCTCCGCGTCGCCCGCGCCCTGGGCGAGCATCTGCAGGCGGTTCGCCTGGACACGCCCTCCGAGCGCGGCAGCGTCACGCCCGACCTCGTCCGCGAGCTCCGCGCCCGCCTCGACCAGGAAGGCTTCCGGCACGTGGGCATCTTCGTCTCCGGCGGCCTGACCGAGGAGCGGGTGCGCGCGCTGGCCGAAGCCGGCGCCGACGGCTTCGGGGTCGGCAGCTACATCTCGGCCGCGCCGCCGCTGGACATGACCATGGACGTCAAGGAGGTCGACGGCCGCCCGCTGGCCAAGCGCGGCCGCATCCCCGGCGTCACGCCCAACCCGCGCCTCGTGCGGCGCCTCTGAAGGCGCGGGCGGCCGGACGGAGCCCGGACGGGCTAGGGCGGACGGCCGTCCCTCGCCCTTCCGGGCTACGGCATGGAGGAAGTTTTCATCCTCTCCCGCGATGACGCGGGGCTGAAGCTGGATTAGACTCCACTTAGCATCGAATCCGCCGCCTTCTTGCGGGCGAGAAAGTGAAGGGATTCACATGCACGCCGTGGTCTGCATCAAGCAGGTTCCCGACACGACCGAGGTCCGCATCGACCCCAAGACGGGGACGCTCGACCGGCGAGGTGTGCCCAACATCGTCAACCCCGAGGACCTCCACGCCCTCGAAGCGGCGCTGGAGTTCCGCGACCGCTTCGGCGGCCGCGTCACGGTGCTGACCATGGGGCCGAACTTCGCCGCCTCGGCGCTGCGCGAGTGCCTGGCGCTGGGCGCCGACGAGGGCGTGCTCCTCACCGACCGCCGCTTCGCCGCCGCCGACACCTTCGCCACCACCTACGCGCTCTGGTCGGCCATCCAGAAGATCGAGAAGGAGCGCGGCCCCGTCGACGTGGTCCTGACGGGGCGCTACGCCCTGGACGGCGACACCGGCCAGGTGGGGCCCGGCCTGGCCCGCCGCCTCCGGGTCCCGCTCCTCAGCTACGTCACCGCCATCGAGGAGGTCGACTTCGAGGCGAAGCGGATCGTGGTCCAGCGGCACATCGAGGGCGCCGTCGTCACCCTGGAGTCGCGCCTGCCGGCGGTCCTCACCTGCTCGGCCGACCTGAACCAGGTCCGCTACGCCTCGCTGCCCGCGCTCCTGGCCGCCCAGCAGGCGCAGGTGACCGCCTGGTCGGTGGACGACGTCGGCGCCGACCCGGAGCAGTGCGGCCTCAAGGGGTCGCCGACCATCGTCTCCAAGAGCTTCGTGCCCGAGCCGCGCACCGACACGTGCCGGCTCTTCGAGGGCGAGCCGGCGGAGGCGGCCGCCTCCCTGGTCGACTTCCTGATCGCAGAGCACCGCATCCCGGGCTTCGAGCCGGTCGGCGCGAAGGAGGCGTGAGGCGATGCCCAAGAACGTCAACATCGACGAGTGGCGGGGCATCTGGGTTTACGCCGAGCAGCGGCGCGGCCAGGTGAGTCCCGTCACCTGGGAGCTGATCGGGGCGGCGCGCCGCCTGGCCGACGCCATCGACACCTACGTCGCGGCCGTCCTGATCGGCGACGGGGTGGGGCGGTATGCGGACGAGGCGGTCGCCTGCGGCGCCGACAGGGTCTTCGTCGCCGAGCACCCGGAGCTGGCCGAGTTCCGCACCGAGGTCTACGGGCGCCTGGTGGTCCAGCTGGTCCTGGAGAGGAAGCCGGAGATCTTCCTCCTCCCCGCCACCACGCAGGGGAGGGACCTGGCCAGCACCGTCGCCACCGACCTGGCCTGCGGGTTGACCGCCGACACCACGCAGCTGGAGATGGACGTCCAGAAGCGGATGCTCCTGGCCACCCGCCCCACCTTCGGCGGGCAGCAGCTGGCGACCATCACCAGCGCGAACTGGCGGCCGCAGATGGCAACCGTTCGGCCGAAGGTGATGCCGCGCCCGGAGCCCGACCCCAGCCGGCACGGTGAGGTGATCCGCCTGGAGGTGGGCGACGTGGCGGCCGACGCGCCCACCCGGGTGCTGAAGGTGGTGGAGGAGAGCAACGAGAGCCGGATCCTGGACGAGGCCGACGTGATCGTCGCCGCCGGCCGCGGGATCGGCTCCAAGGCCAACCTCTACCTGGTGGAGGAGCTGGCCGAGGCGCTGGGCGGCGAGGTGGCGGGCTCGCGCCCCATCTGCGACGCGGGCTGGCTTCCCAAGGCTCGCCAGGTCGGGCAGACCGGCATCACCGTGCGGCCCAAGCTCTACGTCGCGGTGGGCATCTCGGGGGCGGTCCAGCACGTCGTCGGCATGATGCAGTCCGGCACCATCGTGGCGATCAACTCCGATCCCCACGCCCCCATCTTCCAGGTGGCGCACGTGGGCATCGTGGGCGACCTCTTCAAGGTGGTCCCTGCGCTCACGCAGGCGGTGCGGCAGCGCGGACGCCGGGCGGTACTCGAGACCGTAGGAGGGTAATCGATGGCGATTCGTTTCGACGCCGTGATCGTGGGTGGCGGACCCGCCGGCCTCTCGGCCGCCCTGGTGCTGGCGCAGGCCGGGGTGAAGGTGGCGGTGATCGAGCGCGGCGACTACGCCGGCGCCAAGAACATGTTCGGCGGCGTCATCTACCACGAGCCGACCGACTGGGTGGTCCCCGGCTTCGCCTCCGAGGCCCCGCTCGAGCGGCGCATCGGTCACCACGAGTACTGGTTCCTGGACGAGCGATCCGCGCTCAAGATCGCCTACGAGGACGCCGCCTGGCGGGAGAAGCCGAACGCCTGGTCGGTGATGCGGGCCAAGTTCGACGCCTGGTTCGCGGGCAAGGTGGAGAAGGCGGGGGCGCAGGTGATCACGCAGACCACGGTGGTCGACCTGCTGCGCGACGGGCGGACCATCCGCGGCGTCGTCACCTCCCGGCCGGAGGGCGAGGTGGAGGCGCCGCTGGTGCTGATCGCCCAGGGTGTCAACGCGCTCCTGGTGGAGAAGGCCGGCCTGGGCCGCGACTGGCGCGCGGACGAGGTGGTCCTGGGCGTCAAGGAAGTGATCCAGCTCCCCAAGGGCGCCATCGAGGAGCGCTTCGGCCTGACCGAGGGGGAGGGGACCGCGGTCGAGATGCTGGGCGGGGAGGCGACGGCCGGCCTGATGGGCTCCGCCTTCCTGTACACCAACAGCGACACGGTCTCCATCGGCACCGCCGTCCTGCTCTCCCACCTGCGGGAGCAGGGCGAGAACCCCAACCGCCTTCTGGAGCGGATCAAGGCGCACCCCTCGGTCGCTCCGCTCCTCAAGGGCGGAGAGATGCGCGAATACAGCGCGCACCTGATCCCGGAGGGCGGCTACCGCGCCATGCCCAGGCTCTACGGAAACGGCGTCCTGGTGGCGGGCGACTCGGCCGCCATGGTCAACGCGGTCACCATGGAGGGGACCGACCTGGCCATGGTCTCGGGGAAGCTGGCCGGGGAGACGATGCTGGAGGCGCTCGAGAAGGGCGACTTCACGGAGAGGACGCTCTCCCGTTACCGGGACCGCCTGGAGGACTCCTTCGTCTTCCGCGACCTGAAGCAGTTCAGCCGGGTCGGCACCTTCTTCGCGGACAACCGGCAGTACTTCGACTTCTATCCCCGCCTGGCCAACGGCGTGGCGCGGCAGCTCTTCACCGTCGACCTGCGGCCCAAGGCGGAGCACGTGCGCGGGCTTCTCGACCAGATCCGCGGCCGGCGGTCGCTCTGGCGGATCGGCATGGACCTGGTGCGTGGATGGAGGGCTCTGGCATGACCAAGGAAGAGCTGGTGGCGACCCGCTCGGACATCGAGGCCAAGCTCTACCGGACCCGGTTCCGGGCGGACAACGACTCGCACCTGATCATCAAGGACCAGGAGGTCTGCCGCAGCTGCGAGGAGAAGCCGTGCATGGTCTTCTGCCCGGCGGCGGTATACGACTGGGATGACGAACGGAAGATGACCCTGGTCGCCTTCGAGGGCTGCCTGGAGTGCGGCGCCTGCCGCATCGGCTGCCCCAGCCGCAACATCGAGTGGCTCTACCCGCGCGGCGGCTTCGGCGTCCAGTTCCGCATGGGCTGAGGGCCGCGCCCGGCCGGGGATGGCCCCGGGGGCGAGCGGGGCAGAGGCGGGGAGGGTCGGTCGTGCCCCTGGTGACGAGCGCAGAGCTTCTGCAGGCGGCGGACGCCGGCGGCTACGCGGTGGGCGCCTTCAACTGCAACAACCTCGAGATCCTCCAGGCCATCCTGGCCGCGGCGGAGGCGGAGCGGTCGCCGGTGATCGTGCAGACCAGCCAGGGGGCGCTCGAGTACGCGGGCCTTCCCCTCCTGGCCGCGATGATCCGCGCGGCGGCGGAGGAAGCGACCGTGCCGGTGGCGCTCCACCTCGACCACGGAACCGACTTCGCCACCGAGGTCGCCTGCCTGCGGGCGGGCTACACCAGCCTCATGTTCGACGGCTCCAAGCTCCCCTACGCGGAGAACGTCGCCGGCACGCGGCGGATCGTGGAGATCGCGCATGCGGTCGGCGTCTCCGTCGAGGCCGAGCTGGGCACCATCGCCGGCACCGAGGACCTGGTCTCGGTCTCCGAGCAGGAAGCGCTCTACACCGACCCGGAGCAGGCGGAGGCCTTCGTCCGGGAGACGGGCGCCGACGCCCTGGCGGTGGCGGTCGGCACGGCGCACGGCGTCTATCGCCAGGCGCCCCACCTGGACTTCGCGCGGCTCGAGGCCATCGACCGCCGGGTCCGGGTGCCGCTGGTCCTCCACGGCTCCTCGGGCGTCCCCGACGACCAGATCCGCGAGGCGATCCGTCGCGGGGTGCGCAAGATCAACATCGACACCGAGCTCCGCCAGGCCTTCAGCGCCGCGCTCCGCGGCTGGCTGCCCGAGCATCCGGGCGAGATCGACCCGCGGAAGATCCTCGGCCCCGCCCGCCAGGCCATGCAGGCGAAGGTGCAGGAGAAGATGCGCCTCTTCGGCTCGGCCGGCCGCGCCTGACCCCGCTCCGGGCGGAAGGTCGGGCTCAAGGGCGGGCCGCTTCCCGGCCGGGCGGGGGCTAGCGGGGGAGCGTCGCCGCATACGCTGCCAGGGGCGATGCGATGCGCGCGACGCATGGCAGGCCCGGCCGGGGCGCCGTCCTCCGTCTCGTCCTCGTGGCCCTCGCCCTGGCCGCGGCCGTCCAGAGCATCCGCTACGACGCCCAGGGAAACCTCTGGGCGCTCTTCAACCAGGGGCTGGACGCCGGCGTCTGGCCGGCGGTGACGGGCCCGGCGCAGCCCGCGCTGGCCCCTCTTCCCCCGGGCCGCTCGCCGGCGCGGCAGCCCGCGTGGCTCGAGCTCCTGCTGCTGGACGCGCCGCGGGCGCCGGAGCTCTCCGTGCTCGCCGGCGGCCGCCCGCTGGGCGGCTTCCAGCAGCCGACGCTGCTGGTGGAGCTGGCGCCGGGGGAACGGCTCGAGCTCCGCCTGGGGGCCGGGGCGAGCCGGCCGGTGCGCGTGGTGGTGACGCGCACGTCGCCGGAGCTGCTTCGCCCGGCGGCGGGTACGGTCATCCGGCTCGATCCCGGGCAGCGGGAGCTCCTGGATGTGGTTGTCGGAGAGTCGGCGCGGTGATAGACTGCGTGAGGACTGCGGGCGGGCGCGTGCGGACCCGGCTCGCGAGGTCGCAGCGGTGGCAGGTGGGTCTGGCGCGTGTCGTCTCGGGAAAGAGGAAAAGCGGAGGAGGAGGCGAAGCACCCCTCGAGCCGAGAGGGGCGTTTTTCTTTTGCGCCGGCCTCCGCGGACCTCGACCCGGTCGCCGGGGCCGGAGCATCGCCCCAGGACCCGGCTCGTCGCCGTCGCCTGCCGGTGATCGCCATCGACGGGCCGGCCGGCGCGGGCAAGAGCACGGTGGCCCGCTCGGTCGCCGCCGCCCTGGGCTACACGTACATTGACACCGGTGCCATGTACAGGGCGGTGGCCCTGGCGGCGCTGGAGGCGGGCATCCCGCCCGGCGACGCCGAGGCGGTGAGCCGGGTCGCCCGGGAGGTCGACGTCCGGCTGCGGGACGGCGGGCGGCCCCGCCTGCTCCTGGCCGGCCGGGACGTGACTGACCGGCTGCGCTCGCCCGAGGTGGAGGCGGTGGTCTCCACCGTCGCCGCCCACGGCGAGGTGCGCCGCGTGCTGGTGGCGCTCCAGCGGCGCCTGGCCGCGGAGGGCGGCGTCGTCCTCGACGGGCGGGACACGGGCACGCACGTGGTCCCGGACGCGGACTGCAAGGTCTTCCTCACCGCCTCGGTCGAGGAGAGGGCGCGGCGCCGGCTGCGCCAGCTGCAGCGGGAAGGCTACCGCATGGACCTGGGGGAGGTGGCGGAAGAGATCCGGAGGCGGGACGCGATGGACAGTGGCCGGGAGGTGGCGCCGTTGCGGCCGGCGCCGGACGCGCTGGTGCTCGACACGACGGGAATGACGGTAAGCGGCGTGGTTCAGCTGATTTTGGACCGCTGTCGTCAGCTGGGCGCGCGACGGCGCGATCGCTAAGCCGCGGCGGCTAGACCCATGCGTGGCGACGCGGCCCCCGGGAATTCTGGCGATCATGGGCACCCCGCTCAGCGTGCCGTCTCTTGGCCTGGCGGCTGAGCGGCGATCCGAGGAGGTTCAAGGTGGAGATGGCGTTGGACGAGCAGGGGTTTACGAACGAGGAAGTGCAGGACGGAGCGCGGGAGGTGAGCGCGGCCGTCGAGACCTCGCTGCCTGAGGCGGAGAAGGAGCAGAGGCCGGACGAAGGCGCGGCGGCGGGAGAGGAGGCGGCGGAAACGGCCGAGCCGGCCGCCTCGCAGGAAGAGGTGGAGCGCGCGGAGCTGGAGTACGCGGGCGCGCCGCTCCGCCCGGGCGAGGTGCGGGAGGCCGTCATCGAGCGGGTGAGCGACGACGGGCTCTGGGTCGACGTCCATGCCAAATCCTCCGGCTTCATCCCTCTCAACGAGATCTGGCTGCCCGGCGGAGCCTCCCTGCAGGAGACCTTCCACGAGGGCGACAGGATCCTCGCCTACGTGCTCAACGTGGACGAGAGCAACCCCATCCTCTCGCAGAAGCGGGCCCGCGCGCGCCAGGCCTGGCGGCGGCTGCAGGAGGAGTACGAGAACGGCACGGTCATCGAGGCCAAGGTGACCGAGCAGGTGAAGGGCGGCCTGGTGCTGGACGTGGGCGTGCGCGCCTTCATGCCGGCCTCGCACGTCGAGCGCGGCTACGTCAACGACCTCTCGCCCTACGTCGGCCAGACGCTGCGCGCCAAGGTGATCGAGCTCGACCGGAGCAAGAACCGCGTCATCCTCTCGCGCAAGGTGGTGCTGGAGGAGGAGTACCAGCGCGCGCGGGAGGAGACCTGGTCGAGGCTGGAGGAGGGCCAGGTCGTCCGCGGCGTGGTCAAGGGGCTGACCGACTTCGGCGCCTTCATCGACCTGGGCGGTGTGGACGGCCTGCTCCACATCTCGGAGATGGGATGGGGCCGCGTCAAGCACGCCTCCGACGTCCTCTCCGTGGGCGACGAGGTGGACGTCAAGGTGCTCCGCCTCGACCGGGAGCGCGAGCGGATCTCGCTGGGCCTGAAGGAGCTGCTGCCGGATCCGTGGGCGAACGTGGAGCTGAAGTACCCCATCGGCAGCGTCGTCGACGGGACGGTGGTGCGCATCGCTTCCTTCGGCGCCTTCGTGGAGCTGGAGCCCGGGGTGGAGGGGTTGGTCCACATCTCCCAGCTGGCCGACCATCACGTCAACGACCCGCGCGAGGTCGTCGCGGAAGGCGAGCAGGTGAAGGTGAAGGTGCTCCGGGTGCAGCCCGACGAGCGCCGGATCAGCCTGAGCATCCGCGAGGCGATGGAGCCGGAGGAGTGGGAGCGCCCGGAGCGACCGGCCCCCAGCCGGCGCGAGCGGCCGGAGCGGGGCGAGCGCGGCCGGCACCGCGGCGAGGCGCACGGCGACTTCAGCAGCGGCAACCAGGGGGTCACCATCGGCGACATGTTCGGCGACCTGCTGACGCGGACCAAGCACGACCTGGAGGACGAGGAGCGCCGCGGCGAGCAGGGCGGCGAAGGCGAGTAGCGCCGGGGCCGCGGGCGGCGCAGGACGGGCGGGCGCAGCGAGGAAGGGGGATCGGCCGGGGCCGGTCCCCCTTCGCATAGGGGCGGGGGGCGGGGTGGGAGGCTAGGCCCGTGACGTCCATGGGCAGCCTCGGTCACCTTCTGCCGCCCATCGTGGCGGGTTGGGTCTTCGGCGTGGCCGCGCGCCTCCTGGTGATGGTCGTCGACTACCGCGCCTACCCGAGCTACCCGGCCGGCTACACCGTCCACCTGGGGCTCGGCCTGATCGCCGCGCTGATCGGCGCGGTCGCCATCCCGGCGCTGGCCGACAAGCAGTTCACCGCCGTCACCTTCCTGCTCCTGGTCGCCACCGAGTTCCGGCAGGTGCGCGACATGGAGAGGAAGACGCTCCAGGGTGCGGACGAGACCGAGCTGATCCCGCGGGGCCAGGCGTACGTCGAGGGGATCGCGCGCACCTTCGAGGCCCGCTACTTCCTGGTGATCGGGGTCTCCGCGCTCGTCTCCACGGTCACCCTGCTGGCGGGGAGCGGCTGGGGCGTCGCCGCGGGCCTGGCGGCGCTGGCCGGCAGCCTCCTCCTCCGCCAGGGACGCCGCATCGGCGACTACTGCGAGGTCCGCGAGAGCCGGCTCACCTGGGACGAGCTGGGCGGGCTCTACGTGGCGGGCATCTACATGCTCAGCGTCGGCCTCGGGGAGGTGCGCGAGAAGATCGACCGCTGGGGGGTGGGCGTCGAGGTGGTCCCGCGCGGGCCGGCCGCCCGGGTGATCCTGAGCGATCCGGGCCAGCGGCAGGCCATCCTGCACGAGGTGAGCCATCTCTTCGGCTACCGCTTCGAGGTGGCCGAGCCCGAGTACGTGCCCATGGCCAGGAAGAACCTCGAGACCGGCGTCCTGGGCATCTACCTGACACCGATGGAGCGCGACGTGCCCGCCATCCTCCGCGCCATCCGGAATGTCCCCGTCCTGGAGCGGACGCGCGGCGGGCGCCGCAGGCAGCTGCCGGGCGGTGGGCACGGATGAAGGCGGGCGGAGGCGGCGAGGTGCGCATCGAGGAGGCCATCGTGGCCGTCGTGGCGCTCCGCCGCGACGCGGTGGCGGGCGGCGCCGCGCCCGTCTTCTACGTCGAGAGCGCGGAGGAGCAGCAGAGGGTCGCCTTCCTCCTGACGCGCATCCTCAACGCCTTCGCCCACGACCTGGGGAACGGCACGCTCATCATCGTCAAGCACTGAAGAGCCCGGCGGCGCCCGGCGCCGACCGCCCGCCCGGTATAATCGGGGGACGGCGAGGTGAACCCATTGCCCATCGTGGCCCTGGTCGGACGCCCCAACGTGGGCAAGTCGACGCTCTTCAACCGCATCCTGCGGCGCCGCCACGCCATCGTCGAGGGGCGGCCCGGCGTCACCCGCGACCGCATCGCCGGCGAGGCGGAGTGGCGCGGCCGCCGCTTCACGCTGCTCGACACGGGCGGGCTGGAGGCGGCGGCCGAGCCGGAGAGCATGGCCGCGGCGGTCCACCGCATGGCGCTGGCCGCGGTGGAGGAGGCGGATCTCCTGGTCTTCCTGGTGGACGGCCGCCAGGGCGTGACGCCGGACGACGAGGAAGCGGCCGCCCTCCTCCGCCGCAGCGGCAAGCCGCTCCTCCTGGCCGTCAACAAGCTCGACCCCGGCCAGCCCGACGAGCTGGCCTTCGACTTCTTCCGCCTGGGCCTGGGCGAGCCGCTGGCGCTCTCGGCGGAGCACGGCCGCGGCGTCGGCCACCTTCTCGACCGCGTGCTGGAGGAGCTGGGGCGCGCGGGCCGGCCGGCCGAGCCGGTGGAGCGGGAGGCGCCGGCGGACGCGGGGGAGGGGGAGGGGGAGGTGCCGGCGGGGCGCGGGGCGGCGCCCTCGCCCGAGCGGCCCGTCCGCGTGGCGGTGGTCGGGCGCCCCAACGTGGGCAAGTCCTCGCTGATCAACCGCATCCTGCGCAGCCCGCGCCTCCTGGTCACCCCGGTCGCCGGCACCACCCGCGACGCCGTCGACGTGCCCTGGCAGGCGGGCGACCGCTCCTTCGTCTTCGTCGACACGGCCGGGCTCCGCCGCCGCGCGCGGGTCCACGAGCCGGTCGAGTTCTACAGCACCGTCCGCACGCTGCGCGCGCTGGAGCGGGCGGACGTCGCCTGCCTGGTGCTCGACGCCACCCAGGGCGTCACCGAGCAGGACGTCAAGATCGGCGACCTGATCGAGGAGCGGGGTCGCGCCTGCGTCGTGGCGGTGAACAAGTGGGACCTGATCGAGAAGGAGACCGGCACCAGCGAAGCCTTCGTGCGCCAGGTGCGGGAGCGCCTCCACTTCCTCGCCTTCGCCCCGGTGGTCACCCTCTCCGCGCGGACGGGCCAGCGGCTGGAGCGGCTTCCGCACCTCTTCGCCCGGGCCGCCGACCACCACCGCGTGCGCCTGGCCACGTCGCTCCTCAACCGCGTGGTCTCCGACGCCGTCGCGCTCCACCACCCGCCCGCGCACCGCGGGAAGCCGACGCGCATCTACTACGTGACGCAGACCGGCAGCGAGCCGCCCGTGCTGACGGGCTTCACCAACGCCCCCGGGGGCATCGACAGGGCGTACGAGCGGTACCTCGAGAGCCGCCTGCGCGAGGTGGTCGACCTGGAGGGCACCCCCGTCCGCTGGCGCTGGCGGGAGCGGCCGCGCCGCGCGGAGCGCGCCGCCCCGCCCGGGAGGCGGCTCGTCCCGCGCCGCTCCGGCGGTCCCGCGCCGGAGGGCTGACCTCCTTCCGCCTTCCCCGGACCTCCCTTCCGGCATGATCCCGGCTTGGGCGCATATAGCTGGAGCATCGGAGAGGGCGTGGGCCGCGTCCCCGCGACGCGGAGGCGCCGGTTCCGGCGGTTCGCCACCCGGCGTGCCTGGTCCCAGAGAAGAGGGGGAGGTCGCGTGGAGGAGTTCGACATCTTCCAGGATATCGCCCAGCGGACCGGGGGAGACCTGTACGTCGGCGTGGTCGGCCCCGTGCGGACCGGAAAGTCCACCCTGATCAAGCGCTTCCTCGAGCTGCTGGTGCTTCCCAACATCCCCGACGAGTACGAGCGGCAGCGGACCGTCGACGAGATGCCGCAGAGCGGCGCCGGCCGGACGATCATGACGGCCGAGCCCAAGTTCATCCCCGGCGAGGCGGTGGAGATCGCCGTCGGCGACCGGCTGCGCGCCCGGGTCCGCTTCATCGACTGCGTGGGCTACCCCGTGGAGGGCGCCATCGGCTACATGGAGGAGGAGGGGCCGCGGCTGGTCTCGACGCCCTGGTTCGGCGAGCCCATCCCCTTCGAGCAGGCGGCCGAAGAGGGCACCCGGCGCGTCATCGCCGAGCACTCCACCATCGGCCTGGTGGTCACCACCGACGGGAGCATCACCGACATCCCGCGCTCCGGCTACGAGGAAGCGGAGCGCCGCACCATCGGCGAGCTGAAGGACCTCGGGAAGCCCTTCCTGGTCATCCTCAACTCCGCGCACCCGGACGATCCCGACACCGAGGAGCTGGCCAACCGGATGGAGCAGGAGTACGGCGCCACGGTCCTCCCCGTGGACGCGCTCCACCTCGACCGCGAGGCGCTGGACTGGATCCTGGAGGAGCTCCTCTACGAGTTCCCCGTGCACGACCTGGAGATCCAGCTCCCCGCCTGGGTGCAGGAGCTGGAGGGCAGCCACTGGCTCCGCCTCCGCTTCGACCAGGCGGTCCAGGAGGCCCGCTCCAAGGTCCTCCGGCTGCGCGACGTGGACCAGGCGGTGGCCGAGCTGAGCACCATGGAAGAGGTGAGCGAGGCGCGCATCGCCCGCATGGAGCCCGGTACGGGGAACGTCACCGTGGCCCTGGAGGCGCCCGAGTCGCTCTTCTACCGCGTGCTGGAGGAGATCGCCGGCGTCAGCATCAGCGACAAGCCGGCGCTGATGCGCCTGATGCGCGAGCTGGTCGACGCCCGCCGCCAGTTCTCCAAGCTCTCCGCCGGCTGGCGGGAGGCGCAGGAGGTGGGCTACGGCATCGTCACCCCCGCCTCGGAGGACATGGAGTTCGAGGAGCCCGAACTGGTCAAGCGCGGCAGCCAGTTCGGCGTCCGGCTCCGGGCCAAGGCGCCCGCCTACCACGTGGTCCGCGCCGACGTCTTCGCCGAGTACACGCCCATCCTGGGGACCGAGCAGCAGTCCGAGGAGCTGGTCAGCTACCTGAACGAGAAGTTCGCCGACGACCCGTCCAAGATCTGGGAATCCGAGATCTTCGGCAAGTCGCTCCACGAGCTCCTGGAGGAAGGGGTCCAGGCCAAGCTCGACCGGATCCCGGAGAGCGCCCAGCGGAAGCTCCGCGAGACGCTGGAGCGGATCACCAACGAGGGCAGCGGCGGCCTGATCTGCATCATCTTCTGAGCGGGATCGAGCGGAATCCCGTCGCGCGGGGCGGCCCCCCCGCGGCAACCCGCCGGCGGCCGCTCGCGGCCCCGGGCCGCGGCCCGCCGCCTTGCGCCGGCGTCCGCACGGGCTTAGAATCCAGGGGTGCGGGCGGCCGCGCGTCGCCGCAGGTTCCGTCGGGCCGTGGCGCAGCTTGGTAGCGCGCTTGAATGGGGTTCAAGAGGTCGCCGGTTCAAATCCGGCCGGCCCGACCAGCAAGGACCGCAAAGCCTAGAGCCGAGCGGAATTTGAGGCCCCCGGTTGGGAGAAGAACCCAGCCGGGGGCCTCGTTTACTGCCAATCTACTGCCATTAGCCAAGCAGCGCGTCGAGCTTGCTGGCGGCTTCTTCGAGCGCCTGGGGGAGGCGCCTTGTCTTGTCTAACTTGCATACCTACAATAATAGACCGTCAAAGTGATAGTGGCCGGCACGACCTGCAGAGCGTTCGGACCGCGACCCCTCGCGGTCCGGCGGCACGCTTCCGGAGACATGCGGCCCAGCGTACAGGAGGAAGGCTATCGTCATGGCGCGCACCGCTTCCCGCGAACTCCACCCGACCACGGACCGGCCTTCCCCCGGCGAGAAGCCGGGGCGGAACTACAAGTGGTGGGCGCTCTCCTCGACCACCCTGGGCGCCTTTCTCTCGGTCCTCAACGGCACGACGCTGATCATCGCCCTGCCGGACCTCATGCGCACCCTGCGCGCGAGCTTCGCCGAGGTCGTCTGGATCCTCATGGGCTACCAGCTGATGATCACGATCCTGGTGCCCTCCGTCGGCCGCGTGGCCGACATGATCGGCAGGAAGCGGCTCTACGTCACCGGCTTCGCCGTCTTCACGCTGGGCGCCCTCCTGGCCGGCTTCTCGCGGACGCCGCTGGAGCTGATCGCGCTGCGCGTCTTCCAGGCGGTCGGGGGCTCCCTGATGCTCGCCAACAGCACGGCCATCGTCACCGACGCCTTCCCCAAGCGCGAGCTGGGGCGGGCGCTGGGGATCAACTCCATGGTGATCGCGGTCGGTTCCATCGTGGGCCCCGTGCTGGGCGGCTTCCTGACGAACTTCGGGTGGCAGTGGGTGATCTGGTTCAACGTCCCGCTGGGCCTCGTCGGGACGGCCTGGGCGTGGCTCCAGCTGCGCGAGGTGGTCAAGCTGCCGGAGCACCAGCGCTTCGACGTCTGGGGAACGCTGGCCTTCACCCTGGGGCTCTTCCTCGTGCTGGTGGTGCTCACCCTGGGTCCGGGCGGCCACTGGCTGGAGCCGTCCATCGTCGCCATGGCGGCCGCGGCGGTTCTGCTCCTGGCCTTCTTCGTCTGGTGGGAGGGAAGGACGGACCAGCCCATGCTGGACCTGCGGCTCTTCCGCAGCCGGCTCCTGGCGGCCGCCTACTCCAGCACGTGGTTGAACGGGATCGCGCGGGGTTCGGTCACCTTCCTCCTGGTCTTCTACTTCCAGGGCATCCGCGGCTACGACCCGGTGACGGCCGGCGTCCTCCTGGCGCCCTTCGCGGCGGCCATGCTGGTGCTCTCGCCCGTCAGCGGCTGGCTGTCGGACCGCTACGGGTCGCGGGAGCTGGCCTCGCTCGGGCTGGTCATCTCGGCCGTGGGGCTGGTGGGCCTGGCCCGGCTGGGCACGCGCACGCCCATCCCGGTCCTGGCCGTCTGGATGGCGGTGATGGGGGCCGGCTCGGGCCTCTTCAACTCGCCCAACACCAACGCCATCATGGGCGCCGTGGTGCCGGAGCGCAGGGGCATCGCGGGCGGCACGCGCACCATGGCCAACAACCTGGGCATGATGATCTCCATCGCCCTCAGCCTGGACGTCATGTCGAGCACGATGCGACCCGAGGCGCTCCAGGGCCTCTTCTCCGGCGTGCAGGTCGGATCGGCCGGGATCGCGGTGGCCGACTTCGTCCACGGCGTCCAGTCGGTCTTCTGGCTGTCGGTCGCCATCAGCCTGCTGGCCGCCTTCCTCTCCCTGCTGCGCGGGCCCGCCCCCATGCCCGTGCAGCCCGCCCGGCGGGGCGGAGAGGAAGGAGGCAGCTGAGGGGCGCGGCCGCCGCGGCGCGCTCCCGCCTCCCGCCCGGGCGCCGGCGAGGCTCCCGGGCGCCGTCTCCTTC
The DNA here is from genome assembly GCA_029960955.1 of Bacillota bacterium. Lineage (GTDB taxonomy): Bacteria > Bacillota > Sulfobacillia > JAIMAT01 > JAIMAT01 > JAIMAT01. Next base: position 19,704 of record JASBVS010000047.1, on the reverse strand, counting down.
CTTCCGCACGGAGACCCGACACGTATACCCCCGCCTGTACCCGTGGTACCCGCGGGTGTCTCCGTTTTTCACCATGCAAACTGGCCCGCTGGCCGGCGCTCCGCTTCCGCCCGCTCTTTGGATCGAAGATCCAGCGAAAATGGGCGGGCGGCAGGGAGCATCGTGCAGGAAGGCGTCGATCGCCGCCGTATATTCCCCGCCAAACCGGTTCCATCCGGCGCACAAGGAAGCCCCCGGCGCGGAACCCGGTCTTTGAAGCTTGGCCCAAATCTTTTCGGGAGGATGGTGACCGTATGCCCCACCTTCGCTGGGCCCGCGCCCTGGGCGCTTCGGCCCTGCTGGCCGTCCTGCTGGCCTCGGCCGCCTGCGGCGGAGGCGCGCAGCCGAGCTCCGGCGGCAATTCGTCCGGGTTGCAGGTCATCAAGATCGCGACCCAGAGCCCGCTCTCGGGCGACGAGTCGGTGCAAGGCATCGCGCTCAAGAACGGTGCCGCGCTCAAGCTGAAGCAGGAGTACGACCAGTTCAAGGCCATGGGCTTCGACCTCCAGCTCGACCCGCAGGACGACAAGGGCGACCCGAACACCGGCGTCGCCAACGCGCAGAAGCTGGCCGCCGATTCGCAGGTGCTGGCCGTGGTCGGGCACCTCGACTCGGGCGTCATGATCCCCTCGGAGGCCCAGTACCACGCGGCCCAGCTGCCCATCGTCTCGCCGGCCAACACGAACCCCAACGTGACCAGCCAGTACAAGTACCCGGAGATCAGCCGCATCTGCGGGCGGGACGACGTCCAGGGCCCCGTGGGCGCCATCTTCGCGAAGGACCAGCTGGGCGTGAAGACGGTCTTCGTCATCGACAACATCACGGCCTACGGGACGGGCGTGGCTAACGCCTTCAAGCAGAAGGCCCAGGAGATCGGCCTGCAGGTGGTCGGTTCGCAGTCCATCGACAAGAGCGAGACCGACTACTCCAACGTGCTGACGCAGATCCAGCAGGTCAAGCCGGACCTGGTTTACTACGGCGGCCTCTACCAGGGCTTCGCCCTGATGCTCAACCAGGCGGCGGTCAGGGGGATCCACACCAAGTGGATGGGGCCTGACGGCGTCTTCTCCAACGGCCTGGTGGCCACCGCCAAGGAGAACGCCATCGGCGTCTACGCCACCTCGGTGGCGGCGCCCACCAACCTGACGCCGGGCGGCCAGAAGTTCATCCAGGATTACACGGCCGAGTACAAGGAGAATCCGGACCCCTACGCGATCTACGGCTACGACGCCATGGGTGTCGTCCTCCAGGGGCTGAAGGACGCCATCCAGAAGAACGGCGGCAAGCTGCCCACCCGCGCCCAGGTGCGCGACGCGATCCGGGCGATCACGGATTACCAGGGCGCGCTGGTCAAGGTGGGCTTCGACAGCATCGGCGACAACATCTACGCGGGCTACTACGTCTATCAGATCACCAGCGCCAACGCCTCCACCACCGGGGACGCCAAGCTGATGGCGCAGTACAACCCGAAGGGCGAGCTGGTCAGCCAGTAACCCGCATCCGGAAGGAGGGGCCAGGGGAAGGCGGACGCCGAGCCGTGAGGCGCCCGGCCTCCCCTGGTCGCATCGGGTCATCCTCGGCGTGACGGGAGGCGAAGAGCCTGGATGTCCTCCACACTGCAGACGCTGCCGCAGCTGGTGCTGGACGGTTTGGTGGTCGGCTTCGTCTACGCGCTCATCGCCGTCGGCTACACGATGGTCTACGGCGTCCTGAAACTGATCAACTTCGCCCACGGCGACGTCTTCATGGTCGGCGCCTTCGTGGGCACCGAGGTGCTGCGGGCGCTGACCGCGGGCGGACGACCGCTCTCGCCGTGGGCGCTGCTCCTGGCGGCCGTGGTCGCCGCGGCGGCGGTGACGGCACTGCTGGGCGCCGGCATCGAGCGGGTGGCCTACCGGCCGCTGCGCCAGGCGCCCACGCTGATCCTGCTGGTCTCCGCCATCGGCGTCTCCTTCCTCCTGGAGGATCTCGTGCGGCTCGTCGAGAGCATCCACCTGGGGAAGTTCGTCCTCCCGGTTCCGACCGTCTTCGCAACGGTCTACCGCATCCACGTGGCCGGCCTGCAGAATCCCCTCACCATCCGGCTGAACAGCATCGTCGTGGTCGTGGCCTCGATCCTGATGATGGTGGGGCTGACGCTCTTCGTCGGGCGGACGCGGCCGGGGAAGGCGATGCGGGCGGTGGCGGAGGACCGGACGACGGCGGCGCTGCAGGGGATCGACGTCAACGCGATCATCGCGCTGACCTTCCTGGTCGGCTCCGGGATGGGCGGCGCCGCGGGCGCGCTCTTCGCCACCCAGTACACGCTGGTGACGCCCTACATGGGCTTCGACATCGGCATCAAGGCCTTCACCGCGGCGGTGGTGGGCGGGATCGGCAACATCCCCGGCGCCTTCCTGGGCGGGATCCTTCTGGGGGTCCTGGAGCAGGTGGGAGGCGGCTTCATCGGCACGAAGTTCCAGAACGTCGTCGCCTTCGCCATCCTGGTGCTGGTGCTGGTCCTGCTCCCCTCGGGCCTGCTGGGCGAACGGGTCCAGGAAGGGGCGTGAGGCCGTGTCCGGGCTCGGCAGGTCGCTGGAACGCTACCGGCTGCGGCTGCCGGGAGGCGCGGCCGCCCAGGCGGCGACGGTGGTCGTCTACCTGCTGCTGACCGCCTCGCTGCTGCGGCTCTTCCCGCAGTCGATCATCGCCTTCCTGCTCTTCCTGGCCAACCTGGCCCTGGTCTTCGGGGCGCGGGCGCTCCGCCCCGCCTGGCAGGCGGGCCTCGCCGCGGTGGAGATGGGGCTGGTCTTCCCGCTGGTGGCCGGCGCCAACCCGTTCTTCGTCGGCGTCGCCACCACGGTGGCCATCTACGTGGCGCTGGCGCTGGGCCTCAACATCGTGGTGGGCCTGGCCGGCCTGCTCGACCTGGGCTACGTGGCCTTCTACGCCACGGGTTCGTACCTCTGGGCCATCTTCTCCACCGGGCAGGCGGCCCGCTTCCTGCCCTTCGTCCACGGGGCGCTGGGGGGCGGCTGGTTCTGGCCCTTCCTGCTCTTCGGGCTGGCGGTGGGCGCGCTGATGGGCGCCGCGCTGGGCGTGCCCGTGCTCCGGTTGCACGGCGACTACCTGGCCATCGTCACGCTGGGCTTCGGCGAGATCATCCGCCTCCTGGCCGCGGGGCTCAACGGGATCACCAACGGCTCGATCGGGCTGCCCGGCGTGCAGGCTCCGCAGATCCTCTCCGTCCAGCTGGGCCAGCCCATCGACTACTACTTCATCACCCTGGTCCTGGTGGGTGTGATCATCCTGGTGGCCCAGCGGCTCGAGAGCTCGCGCGTCGGCCGCGCCTGGATGGCGATGCGCGAGGACGAGCCGGCCGCGCGCGCCATGGGCATCCGGCTGGTCGCCACCAAGCTGCTGGCCTTCGCCTGCGGCGCCTCCTTCGCCGGGGTGATGGGCGTCATCTTCGCCGCCAAGCAGGGCTACGTCGACCCCACCAGCTTCACGTTCATGGAGTCCATCGGCGTGGTCTCCATGATCGTCCTGGGCGGCATGGGAAGCCTGCCGGGGGTCGCCCTGGGCGCGGCCGTCGTGACGCTGCTCAACATCCAGGTGCTGGGCGGGCTCTCCGACTGGCTGAACAGCCTGGGCGCCCGCTTCGGCTTCTCCATCCCGCCGGAGCTGAACCCCGCGCAGTACCACCAGCTGATCTTCGGCCTGATCCTGCTGGTCATGGCCGTCCTGCGGCCCGGCGGCCTCGTCCCGGCCAGGCGGCGCCACGTCCAGCTGGCGCTGGCGCCGGCGGCGCCGGCGGCGGCGCGACCGCGCGCGACAGAGCGGCCGGCGCGGGCCGAGGCGCGCGCCAAGGCAGCCCCCGCCCCGGCCCCGGCGGCGGACCCCGCGGCGGACCCGCTGCTTCTCGTCCAGGGCGTGACCAAGCGCTTCGGCGGGCTGGTGGCCATCGACGCGGTGGAGATGACGGTCCGGGGCGGCCACGTCCACAGCCTCATCGGGCCCAACGGGGCGGGCAAGACCACCCTCTTCAACATGATCACCGGCACCTACCGGCCCGACGGCGGCCGGATCCTCTTCGAGGGCCGGCCGATCTCGGGCCTCCAGCCCGAGGACGTGGCCCTGCGCGGAATCAGCCGCACCTTCCAGAACATCCGGCTCTTCCGCGAGATGACGGCGCTGGAGAACGTGCTGGTGGGGCGGCACATCCATCTCCGCTCCAACCTGGCCGACGTCCTCTTCCGCTCGCCCCGCATGCGCAGGGAGGAGTCGGAGGCCGTCGACCGCGCCGCGGAGCTCCTCCGCTATGTCGGCCTGGCCGGCCTGGAGAACGAGCTGGCCCGCAACCTGCCCTACGGAAGCCAGCGGCGGCTGGAGATCGCCCGCGCCCTGGCCGCGGAGCCGCGCCTGCTCCTCCTGGACGAGCCCGCGGCCGGCATGAACCCGCGCGAGACCGCGGCGCTGCTCGAGCTGATCGAGGACCTCCGCTCGGGGATGGGGCTGACCATCCTGCTGATCGAGCACGACATGAAGGTGGTCATGAGCATCTCCGACGTGATCACCGTCCTCGACCACGGCGCCAAGATCAGCGAGGGGGCGCCCGACCAGGTCCGCCACGATCCGCGCGTGATCGAGGCCTACCTCGGCCGGAGCGCGGTTTGAGGAGGGGGTCGACCATCGCGACGACTGCGACGCCTCGCATGCTCGAGCTGGACGACGTCCACACCTACTACGGCCCCATCGAGGCGCTGAAGGGAATCTCGCTGGAGGTGGGGCAAGGGGAGATCGTCACCCTCATCGGCTCCAACGGCGCGGGGAAGACGACCACGCTCCGCTCCATCTCCGGGACGGTCCAGCCCCGGCGCGGCCGCATCCTCTTCCTGGGGGAGCCGATCCAGAGCCTTCCGCCGCACCGGATCGCGGCGCTGGGCGTGGCCCACGTGCCGGAGGGGCGCCACGTCTTCGCCCGCCTGACGGTGCAGGAGAACCTGGAGATGGGCGCCTACCTGGTCCGGGACCGCGCGCAGATCCGCCGACGGCTGGAGTACGTCTACGCCATGTTCCCGCGGCTGGTGGAGCGGCGACGCCAGGCGGCCGGCACCATGTCCGGCGGCGAGCAGCAGATGCTGGCCATCGGCCGGGCCCTGATGAGCGGGCCGCGGCTGCTGCTGCTGGACGAGCCCTCCATGGGCCTCGCGCCGGTGCTGGTGGAGCAGATCTTCGAGACGATCCTGCAGCTGAAGCGGGACGGGATCACCATCCTCCTGGTGGAGCAGAACGCCAACCAGGCGTTGCGCGTCGCCGACCGCGGCTACGTGCTCCAGACGGGCCGGATCACCCTGGCCGACGAGGCCGCCCGGCTCCTGGACAACCCCGAGGTGCAGGAGATGTACCTGGGCGCCTGAAGGGGTGCGCGGGCAGGTGTCCGAGCCGGTGCCTGAGAAGGTGCCCGAGCGGGCGCCCGGACCGAGCGGGTGCCCCCATCCTGAGGGAAGGAAGGTGGAAGAGCCTTGTCCTTCTTCTCCGAGCGCTACCGGGAGATGACCCCCGGTTCGAGGCGGCTCTACGAGCGCGCGCGCCGCGTGACGCCGGGCGGCGTCAGCCACAACCTGCGCTACTTCGCCCCCTACCCGCTCTTCGTCGAGCGGGCGGACGGCGCCTACGTCTGGGACGTGGACGGCAACCGCTACGTCGATCTCTGGATGGGCCACTACGCCCACATCCTGGGCCACCGGCCGCGGCCGGTGATGGAGCGCTTCCTCGCCCAGGCGGCGGAGGGGGCGCACTGGGGGATCGTCCACCCGCTCCAGGTGGAGCTGGCGGAGACGCTGGTCCGGTTGCTTCCTGCCGCCGAGGAGGTCCGCTTCTGCGTCAGCGGGACGGAGGCGACCATGTACGCGGTCCGCCTCGCCCGGGCCTTCACCGGCAGGAAGGTGGTCCTCAAGGCCCGCGGCGGCTGGCACGGCGGCAACAGCGACCTGGCCCGGGCGGTCCACGCGCCCATGGAGCTGCCGGAGAGCGCGGGCCTGCCGCCGGGCGTGGACGAGGCGGTGGACGCCTTCTCGTACAACGACTTCGAGGACACCCGGCGCGCCGTGGAGCGGTACGGCTCGGAGCTGGCGGCGGTGATCCTCGAGCCGGTCCAGAACGCCTTCGTCCCGCCCGAGCCCGGGTACCTCCAGCGGGTCCGGGAGCTGACCGAGCGCGCCGGGGCCCTCCTCATCCTGGACGAGGTGATCACCGGCTTCCGCCTCGGCCTGACCGGCGCCCAGGGCTTCTACGGCGTCACGCCCGACCTCTTCACGCTGGGCAAGGTGGTGGGCGGCGGCATGCCCGTGGCGGTGATCGCCGGCCGCCGGGAGATCCTGGAGAGGGCCAGCCCCCTCGCGGGTCTCGGCAAAGGGGAGGCGGTGCTGGCCGGCGGCGGCACCTTCTCCGCGATGCCGGCGGCCATGGCGGCCGGCCTGGCCATGGTGGGCTACCTGGAGGAGCAGGCGCCGGCCCTCTACGAGGAGCTGGAGGCGAAGGGGGAGCGGCTGCGGCGGGGTCTGGAGGAAGCCTTCGCGGCGGCGGGCCTCCCGGCGCGCGTCTTCGGCGTCGGCTCGCTCTTCTCCGTCGCCTTCCCCGACCCGCCGGAGGCGGAGATCCGGAACAACGAGGACGTGGAGCGGAAGACGGACCTCTACCGGCGCGACCACCAGTTCCGCCTGGGGATGCTGGCCCACGGCGTCTACCTCGTCAACGGCGGCGGCGCCCTCTCGACGGCCCACGGCGAGGAGGAGATCGAGCGCGTGCTGGAAGCGGCGGCCGAGGTGGCGAAGGAGATGGCGCTCCACGCCGGCGAGGCCCCCGGCAGGGGGTGAGCCCGGCCGGCCCGCGCCGCGCCGAGCGGGCAAGCTGCCGGCCGGCCCGGGCCAGGGCGGCCCCTCACGGGCGGCGGAAGGAGCGCAGGTCGTAGCTCCGTCCCGCTTCGGGCAGCAGGACGCGCAGGCCGGCGGCCGGGAACGCCTCCGGGTGCAGGCTGTGCACGGGAAGGACGACGGTCGCGGCGACGCCCGCGGCGATGCGGTGCAGGTCGGCCGGGCGGGCGTGCCCGCTGCAGGGCACGGGCACGTACGCCACGCCGAAGCGCTCCAGCCAGCGGAGCAGGAGCCCGAACTGCGGGTGAAAGCGGCCGACCGGGTCGCCGCCGGCGTGGATGAAGAGCGACCCGGCCGGAGGTCGCAGGTCGATCAGCTCCGGCAGCCGCGCCAGTTCCATCGGCACCGCCCAGCGGCGCGGCTCGGCGGCCACCGCCTCGGCGCCCGGGTCCGGGGCCAGGCCGGGGCAGGGGCCCGCGAGGCGGAGCCAGACGGGATCCGCCGCCACCGTCCGGCCCGCCCCGGCCAGGGCGGCGGCCGTCGCCCGGATGCGCTCCACGTTGCGGGGATAGAGGCCGAGGAGCACGAGGCCCGGCGCCTCCGCGGCCAGGCGCGCGATGGTCGGGGCCACTTCCTCCTCGGGGAGCTCCGGCTCCTCCTCCAGGCCCAGCCGGGTTCCCTCGACGACGAGCGCCACCGGCTCGAGCTCGCGGGCCGCCGAGACGAAGGACCAGGTCCTCTCCGGGTGGAGGCCGTGGGTCCGCAGGTCGCCCGTGTAGACGACCGCGCCGGCGGAGGTCTCCACGGCGTAGGCGCAGGCTCCCGGCACGTCGTGGTCGACGGGGAAGGCGCGCACGGTGAGGGGGCCCACCCGGACCGGGCGCCCCGGCTCGATGACGCGGTAGGCGCGCGGCCGGTCGAGGGCGGGGTCGTCGGCGACGAGCGTGCGCAAGAGCGCCTCCGACTCGCCGGTCATCCAGACCTCCACGCCTTCGGCCAGGTAGGGCAGGAGCCCCATGTGGTCCTGGTGGACGTGGCTGACGAAGACGGCCGGGGCGGCCGCTCCGCCCTCGTAGAGCGCCGGCAGGTCGGGCGCGGCTCCCGTCGCCACCAGGTCGCGGACCTCCCGGCCCGGCCGGGGCCGGACCGGCCCCTCGAACCACTCCCTTCCCGGCATGTAGGGGCGGCCGCAGTCGAGCAGGACGGAGAAGCCGCCTTCCTCGACGAGGACCTTCGTCCCGCCGATGGTGCCGACCCCGCCCAGGATGCGGAGGCGCGGTTCGCCGCCGGCCGTCATCCCCGCACCCCCGTGGCGGCGATCCCCTCGATCAGCTGCCGCTGGGCGATCAGGAAGGCGGCCACCGTGGGCAGGACCACCATGGTCGCCGCCGCCATGAGCAGGTTGTACTCGGTGCTCACGTCCTGGGAGAAGGTGAGGAGCCCCACCTGGACGGTCCGCATGCGGTCGGAGGACGTGGCGATCAGCGGCCAGAGGAGGTCGTTCCAGGCGCGGAGGAAGGCGAGGAGCCCCACCACGGCGAGCCCTGGAGCGCCCAGGGGGAGGACGAAGCGCCAGAAGAAGAGCCACGGAGGGCAGCCGTCGATCCGCGCCGCCTCGTGCAGTTCGCGCGGGATGCCGAGGAAGATCTGTCGCAACAGGAAGACCGAGAGGGCGCTCGCGCCCAGGGGCAGGACGAGGCCGGCGAAGGTGTCGTACCAGCCGAGGGCGCGGATCAGCACGAAGTCGGGGATGAGGGTGATCTCCGGCGGCACCAGCAGCGTGGCCACGAAGAGGGTGAAGAGCAGGTCGCGGCCCGGGAAGGCGAGGTAGGCGAAGGCGTAGGCGGCCAGCGCCGAGGTGACGGTGACGCAGAGCGCCACGCCCAGCGAGAAGACCGCCGAGTTGAGGAAGTAGCGCGCGAAGGGCGCCGCGGACCAGGCCGCGGCGTAGTTCGACCACTCCCAGGCGTGCGGCAGAAGGGTCGGCGGGAAACGGACGGCCTCCAGGTTCGACTTGAGTCCCGACGTGATCATCCAGTAGAAGGGGAAGGATGTGACGACCGCCCCCGCCAGGAGGCCCGCATAGGTGCCCAGCCGGCCGAGCAGGAGACCGCGCCCCCGCGCGCGTAGGCGGCCGAGGTGCTTCCTCACGGCTCGTTCCCCCCTTGGAGCCCGCCGAGGTAGGTGACGCGGCGGGCCGCGAAGCGCATCTGCAGGAGCGTCAGGCCCAGCAGGAGGACGAAGAGCAGGAAGGCCGCCGCCTGCGCGTAGCCGACGCGGAACTCCGAGTAGAAGGCGTTGAAGATGTAGAGCGTGACGACCTTCGTCGTCTCCAGGGGGCCGCCGGCCGCGCCGCCTCCCGACGGCGCCGTCAGCGTGTAGACCAGGGCGAAGGACTGGAACGCCCCGACGGTGGCCACGACGGCGAGGAAGTACGTCGTGGGCGAGAGCAGCGGCAGGATGACCCTGCGGAGAAGGCGCCAGCCCGCCGCCCCGTCGATGCGCGCCGCCTCCAGCACCTCGCGCGGGACGGCCGAAAGCCCCGCCAGATAGACGACCGCGTGCAGGCCGGCGTAGTACCAGACCGTCACCGCGGCGACGCAGAGCAGGGCCAGGGAGGGGCCCCCGGTCCAGGGCTCGAGGTGCGTGCCGCCCCGCAGGAGGGTGAGGATCCCGCGGGGCTCGAGCAGCCAGTTCAGGGGCGCGAGGTGGAGCAGGCGCAGGAGCGCGTTGAGCAGCCCGAAGTTGGCGTTGAAGATCCACGACCAGACCAGGCCCAGAGCGACCATCGAGGTGACGTAGGGGAGGAAGTAGAGGAGGCGGAAGAGCGCGCGGCCGCGGATCGGCTGGAAGAGGAGCCAGGCCAGCGCGAACCCCAGGATCATCTCGACCGGCACCGTGCCCAGGACGTAGAAGAGGGTGACCAGAAGGGAGTGCCAGAAGTCCGGATCGGCCAGCACCGCGCGGTAGTTGGCGAGGCCGACGAACTCCCCGGGCACCAGCCCCCAGCGGTGCAGGGAGACGTAGGCGCCGTAGAAGAGCGGGTAGACCTGGAAAGCCGCGAGGAGAAGGGAGGCCGGCAGGAGGTATGCGTAGGCCCCCAGCGGGCGCGGGAACCTCCTCCGCGCCCGCGCCGCGCCCGCCTGCCGCAGCGTCGCCTGCCCGGTCGCCATCTACGCCCGCCCTCCCGGGAGGCGCGGCCCCCCGCGGAGCGAGGCGCGCCTCCCCGCCGGCCGTTCAGGAGGCCTGCAGGATCGCATCGGCCTGCTCGGCGGCCGCCGAGAGGGCGTCCCGCGGCGACGCGAGGCCCGTCACCGCCTTCGTGATGGCATCGGTCAGCACGGGATCGACGCGCACCCAGGCGGCCACGTTGTCGGGCATGGGGTGGGCCCAGTCCAGCGACTCCAGGGCCACCTTCTGGCGGGGGTCCTTGGCGAAGAGGCCCTTGAGCAGCTGGGTGTCCAGGGCGGAGCGGCGCAGGGGCAGGTAGTGCGAGTTGACCGACCACCAGGCCGTCTGCTCCGGCTCGGCCCACCACTTGAAGAAGGCCCACGCACCCGCCTGCGCCTCCGGAGACGCCTTCGCAAAGATGACGCCGTTCGAGCCGAAGAGCACCGTCGCCTTCCTCTCCCCGGCGGGCAGGGGCGCCACGCCGAGGTCGAAGGCCCCCTTCAGGTCCTGCTGGATGTACTGCTGCGAGACGATGGTCGAGACCGCGAAGGCGATCTTGCGCTGGACCAGGTCGTTCTGCCAGTCGAACGACTTGGTCAGGTACATGATCTTCCTCTGGTAGAGCTCCTGCAGGAAGGTGAGCGCCCGGACACCCGCGTCGGAGGCGAAGGCGGCCTGCCTGCCGTCGGGCGAGAGGAGGGTGCCGCCGTTCTGCAGGAGAAGCGCCGCAAACCAGTCGCTCGCCGGGGTCCAGCCGATCCCCGCCGGCACCTTGCCCGCCTGCATCAGCCGCTGGGAGGCCGAGACGAAGTCGTCCCAGCTGGCGGGGACGTCGACGCCTGCCTCCTGCAGCATCGTGCCGTTGTAGTAGAGGACGAGGACCGACTTGTTGAAGGGCCACGAGACCAGCGTGGGCTTGCCGTCGACCGTGAAGGTGTTGTCCTCGATGAAGCCCGGGAAGATGTCCTTCACGCTGTCGGGGGAGAGGCCGTCCGATCCGTCCACGAACTTCCCGACCGGGACGATGAGTCCGTCCTTCAGGTACTGGGCCACCGCGCCGTACGCCCCGGCCTGGGCGGCGACCGGCGGCGAGCCCGCGGCCACCGCGGCCATGATCTTCTGGTTGAGCGTCGTGTAGTCGCCGACGAACTCGGCCTTGATCCGGTACTTGTCCTGCGAGGCGTTGAAGCGGTCGGTGAGCGTCTGGAGGATCTTGCCCAGCGGGCCCGAGTTGCCGTGCCAGAAGGAGATGTCGAGGAGGCCTCCCCGGGCCGCCCCGGTATGGGCAGAACCTCCCGTCGGCAGGGGGCCGCAGCCGGCGAGGAGCCATCCGACCGCGACGCTCGAGTAGAGACCCAGTCTCAGGAACTCGCGCCGATCGTAGCGCTTCACCGATCCTCACTCCCGTGCCCAGCATGCGAATTCGCGCGCGATGCGCCCGGGGGATAGCCGCCTCCCGCGGCGCGGCCCGCAGAGCTCTGCCCAAGGCGACGGCGCGGCCGGCGGCATGCTACCGCATGGCCGACGCGGAAGGGTTGCGGACAGGTTAGGGTCGGTTTAACGAAAGACGAAAGGCGAGAGCGGTCGGGGCGGGCGGTACGGCAGACCGCCGTCCGGTGACGGCCGCCTTTCCTTCCGGCCGTCAGCCCATGGTAGAGTGGGCGCAGCGGAGGTGGGCGCGTTGCGCAGCCGGTGGATATGGAGAGGGTCTGCGCTGGCGCTGGTGCTGGCCATGGCCGTGGCGCTGGCCACGGTGCGGCCGCTCCAGGCCGCGGCCCAGTCCTTCCTCGACCTCTTCCACGCGAAGAGGCTGCAGCCGATCACCCTTGATCCCGCGGCCTTCGGCTCGCTGCCGAAGCCGGCGGGCCCCGACGCCTTCGGGCGTTTCGAAGTGAGCGGCGGCCGGGTCCAGGCGGCCGGCTCGCCCGAGGAGGCGCAGTCGCTCCTGGGCGGAGCGCCGGTCTACCGCCTGACGGCCGCGGGATGGGCGGAGAGCGGCGGCTGGCAGGTGATCGGAGCGACGCAGGCCAGCCTGACGATCGACCGGGCCAAGCTGGAGAGCTACCTGCGCCAGGCCGGCTGGAGCGACGCTCAGCTCCCGCAGGCGCTGGACGGGGCCACCTTCACGGTGCGCATCCCGCCCGCCGTCGTCTCGCAATGGCTCGGGCCGGACAGCCGGCGGCTGACGCTCGTCCAGGGCGCCCAGCCGCAGATCGACGGCCCGCCCGGCCTGGACGCCCGCTTCCTGCAGCAGCTCCTCCTGCAGATGCCCGGCATGCCCGCCGACCTGCGCCAGCAGCTGCAGGCGATAGGGGACTGGCGGGAGACGCTGCCGGTGCCCGTCTCCAAGGGGACGGTCAGCCAGCGGGCGAGCGTGCCGGGCGCGCTCGACGCGCTCTACCTGGCCGATCCGGCCACGGGCTCGGCCGGGCTTCTCTGGCTCGAGCCCGACGGCAGCGTCCTCCGCCTGGGCGGGCAGGGCGTCAGCCGCGAGACGCTCCTGGCCGTGGCGGCCTCCGTGCGGGCGAAGTGAGCGGCGCGGCGGCGCCGGCCGTCGAGGCGCGCGGGCTCACCCGGCGCTACGGGTCGAAGGTTGCGCTGGACGGCGTCGACCTGGCCGTGCCGCCCGGCGTGGTCTTCGGCTTCCTCGGGCCCAACGGGGCGGGGAAGAGCACCCTGGTGCGCATCCTCCTCGGGCTCCTGCCGCCGGACGAGGGCGAGGCGCGCCTTTTCGGGCGCCCGGCGGGGCGGCCGGAGGCGCGCGAGGGCGTCGGCTTCCTGCCCGAGCGGTTCGCCTATCCGGGCTGGATGAGCGGTCGCGAGCTGCTGGAGCACCACGCGCGGCTGCTGGGTCTGCCGCCCGCGCGCGCCCGCGAGCAGGCGGCGCTGGCGCTCCGTCGCGTCGGCCTGGAGGAGGCGGCCGGGCGGCGCATCCGCGGCTACTCCAAGGGCATGCAGCAACGGCTCGGGCTGGCCGTCTCGCTGCTGGGCGAGCCGCGCCTCCTCGTCTGGGACGAGCCGACCTCGGCGCTCGACCCGCTGGGGCGGCTGCTCGTCCGCGACCTCATCCTCGAGGAGCGCCGCCGCGGCGCCACCGTCTTTCTCAACTCGCACCTGCTCGGCGAGGTGGAGCGCGTCTCGGACCACGTGGCCGTCATCGACCGCGGCCGCCTCCTGCGCCAGGGCGCGCTGGCGGATCTTCTCCAGCGGCGCCTCCGCGTCGTGGTCGAGGCGGAGCCGCTCGAACCGCCGCTGCTGGAGGCGCTGGGCCGCGCCGGCAGCCTCCTCGCCCGGGAGGGCGGCCGCGTCGAGCTGGCCGTGCCGGACCGCGAGGCGCTGCCGGTGCTGGCGCGGGCCGTGGCGGAGGCGGGCGCCCGCCTCTACCGGCTCGAGCCGCGCGGCGAGACGCTGGAGGAGTTCTTCGTCCAGGCGCTGGAGGAAGGTCGCCCGTGACCCGCCGCCCCCGTTCCTTCCTCGAGATGGCGCGCTACGCCGCGCGGGAGGCGGTGCGCAACCGCCTCGCCTGGATCGGCGCGGGCGTCGGCCTGCTCCTGCTCGGCCTCTACGGCTGGGGGCTTCACGCCGCGGTGGCGCGGCTGGGGACGACCGGCGCCGCGCCCGGCGGGACGCCGGACCCGGCCGCCGCCCTCGAGCGCCAGATGCTGGTGCAGGGCTTCGCCCCCCTGGCGCTCTGGCTCGCCTCGCTGGTGGGCGTGGCGCTGGCCGCGGTGCTGGGGGCGGGGGCCACGGCCGGCGAGCTGGAGGCCCAGGTGGCGCTGGCCACGCTGGCACGGCCCCTCTCGCGCGCGGAGTGGTTCCTCGGAAAGGCGTTCGGCGTGGCTCTCGTGCTGACCGGGGTGCTCGGCGGCCTCGTCCTGGGGGTGATGGGGCTGACGCGGCTGGCCGCAGGGGTGGCGCCGCTCGCCTGGTCCCGGGCGGCCGCCCTCGTCCTCCTCGAGGGCTGGGTGACGCTGGCCGTGGCGCTCCTCCTGGGCACCCGCCTGGCTCCGCTGGCGACGGTGGTCGCCACCGTCTTCCTCTACGGGCTCTCGCTGGTGGGCGAATTCCTGGGCTTCCTCGCCGGCTTCCTCAGCGACGGCAGCCGGACGCTGGAGAACCTCTCGACGGTGCTCATGCTCCTCTTTCCCGCCAGCGGCCTCTACGCCCGGGCGGCCAACCTGATGGCCGGCGCCAACCCCCTGGCCGGGATGGCGACCGGGCCTCTGGGCGGCGGCGCCTCGGGGCCCAGCGGCGCGCTCACCCTCTGGGCGCTGGGCTACCTCGCGGCGGCGCTGGCCGGCGGCTGGGCGCTCTTCCGCGGGCGCGAGATCGGCTGAGAAGTCCGGGTGCGGCGGGAGGGAGAGGGGAGCGCCGGCCGCCCGGGCGGAACCGGCGCGCCTACGTCGCCCGGGGAGGTACCGCCTCCAGCAGGCGCGAGAGGCAGTGAACGTCGCCCGGCGCCAGCTGGTCCAGCCGGTCCGCCAGGCTTCCCAGCGCCTCCTCCAGGGGACGGCGGAGGCCGCTGCGGAGTCGCCGCGCGCGGCCTGCCAGGAGCGCGCTGGCGGCGCCCAGGGCGAAGGCCAGGCGCGCCTGGGGGAGGACCAGCCGGCGCGAGGCGGCGACCAGCTCGCCCACGTCGAGGTCGACCAGGCGCAGGAGCAGCAGGGCCGCCGCCAGCGTCCGCACCGCCGCCTCCAGCGGCTCGCGGGAGGAAGCCAGCCCCGCGAGGAGCTCCCGCAGCTGGTCGACGGGCTCCTCGGCGCCCACCCAGCGCGCGAAGAGCTCCTCCAGCCGCTCCGCCCGGCCCTCGGGAGAGGCGAGGGCGGCGGCGGGCGAGGAGGGCGCCGGGGCCGCCTCGCCCGGCAGGCCCAGCAGCCGCCGCGCCGCCTCGCTGGGCCGGAAGAGCACGGGCGGGCGGCCGTGCCGCCCCTCCTCGCGCCCGTACTCGCGCAGCACCAGCCCCAGCGTCTCCAGCTGCTTCAGCGTCTCGTAGGCCGTCCACTTGCTGATGCCCAGCCGCCGGGCCAGCGCCTCGTAGTGGACAGGAAGCCGGCTCCTGACGTACAGCTCCGCCACCGAGCGGAGCAGCTCGAGCCGTCTCGGCGTCAACCGCATGCCTTCCCTCCCCCGTCCGCCACCCTGCAAAAACCCCAAGAAACAGTGTAGACTGTCGCCGGTCGCGTTGCGAACCGGAGTTTCCCCGCGGGGGAGAGGGGGCTCTTGGCGTGTCGTCCTTCCTGCGCCAGGTGATCCGCCGTCCCGTCTTCATCACCGTGCTGGTGGCGGTGGTCGCCGTCCTGGGCGTCGTCTCGCTCACGCTCCTGCCCAACGAGCTGCTGCCCAACCTCAACCCGCCCCTGGCGACCGTCACCACGGTCCTGCCCGGCGCCTCGAGCGACGAGGTTCGCAGCCTGGTCTCGGATCCCCTCCAGAAGGCGGCGGCCACCACGCCGGCGCTCAGCCAGATGCAGGTGGTCTCGCAGGAGAGCGTCTCCCTGATGGTCCTCCAGTTCAACTGGGGAAGCGACGTCAACCGCGACATCGAGGAGCTTCGCACGCGCATCGACCAGGCCGACCTGCCCGCCGACGCCCGGCGCCCGGTGATCGGCAAGTTCGACCCGACCGCGATGCCCATCCTCGAGTACGTGGTCCGCTCCGAGCGCGGCGCCAGCCTGGAGGCGGTCACCGGGCTCCTGCAGGAGCGCGTCGTCCCCCAGCTGCAGGGCGTGGACGGCGTGGCCAGCGTGGAGCTCGCCGGCGACCGGCCGCTCCAGGTGCAGGTCCAGATGCGGGAGGCCGACCTGGCCCGGTACGGCCTCAGCCCGCTCCAGGTCGAGCAGGCCATCCAGGCCTCGAACCTCGACTACCCGCTGGGAACCGTCACGCGCGGGTCGCAGAGCTGGAGCCTGCGGCTGAGCAACAGCCTTCCGAGCCTCGACCCGCTCAGGCAGCTGGTCGTCGGCCAGCGCGTCGCCGGCGCGGGGCCGGGCGGCCGACCGTTGCTCGCGCCGCTCCGGTTGGAGGACGTGGCGGACGTCCGCCTGGCGCCGGCCGAGCCCGCCTCCTACGCGCAGCTGAACGGGCAGCCCACCGTGGCGCTGATGGTCTTCAAGCAGTCGGACGCCAACACGGTGGCGACCGCCGACGCGGTCCAGAAGGAGATCGACCAGCTGGCCGCCCAGAACCACCTGCGCTTCACCAAGGTGCTGGACTCGGCCGAGATCGTGCGCAGCTCCATCCAGGACCTGGTCCGCGACCTGGTCATCGGCGCGGTCATGGCGGTGCTGGTCATCGGGCTCTTCCTGCGCCGGGCGCGGACGGCGCTGATCGCCGCCATCTCCATCCCCGTCTCGGTGATCGCCGCCTTCCTCGTCCTCTACCTGCTCGGGATGAGCCTCAACCTGCTGACGCTGGGCGGCCTCTCGCTGGCCGTCGGCCTGATCGTCGACGACGCCATCGTCGTCCTGGAGGCCATCGAGCGGCACCTGGAGAGGGGGAAGTCGCCCGCGCAGGCGGCGGTGGAGGGGACGCAGGAAGTGGCGGTGGCGGTGGCCGCCTCCACCCTGGCGATCGTGGCCGTCTTCCTGCCCATCGTCTTCGTCTCCGGCATCGCCAACATCATCTTCCGGGAGCTGGCGATCGCCGTGGCCGGCTCGGTGCTCGTCTCGCTGGCCGTCTCCCTGGGCGTGGTGCCCATGGTGGCCGCGCGCGTCCTGCGACCGGCCGGCCGGCGGGCGGGCGAGGGCATCCTGCCGCGCAACCGCCTGACCACCGCCTACCGCGCCCTCCTCGAGTGGGCGCTGGACCGGCGCTGGGCCGTCCTCCTGGGCGCGGCGGCCCTGCTCGGCCTCAGCCTCCTGGCGCTCCCGCACCTGGGCAGCGAGTTCCTCCCCTCGACCCAGCAGAACCAGTTCCAGCTGGTCCTGCAGATGCCCGCCTCGGCCTCGCTGGCGGCGGTCGACAGCAAGGTGCGGCAGGTGGAGGCCGTCCTCCGCCGCGACGGCGACGTCCGCCAGGTCGTCTCCCAGGTCGGCGGCAGCCAGGGGCTCGCCATCCTCGGCCAGGCGACGGGAGGAAGCCCGCTGGCCATGATGACGGTCACGGTCCGCGACGGCGTCCGCCCGCAGACGGTGATGGACCGCCTGCGCGCCCCCGTCGAGCGCGCCGCGCCGCCCGCGACCGCCACCTTCAACCTGATCTCGCCCATGGTGCAGATGCTGGGCGCCCAGGCGAGCGCCATCCAGATCCAGGTGAGCGCGCCGGACGCCGCGCAGGTCGACCGCTGGGTGCCGCGCATCCGCGACCGCCTCGCCGGCCTGGACGGCGTTCTCCGCGTCACCGACAACCTGAGCCAGTCGATCCCGGACATGGAGATCCAGGTCGACCGGGCCAAGGCGGCCGCCTACGGGCTGACGCCCGCCCAGGTCGGCCTGCTCCTCGACCCGGCGCTGCGCGGCGAGCAGGTGACGCACCTGGAGCAGGGGGGCCAGACCTACGACATCTGGCTCCAGCTGCGCCCCGAGGACCGCAACTCGCCCGCCCGCATCGCCGACCTCCGCATTCCCGTCGCCCGCCCGCCCGTGCCGGCGGTCTCGGCCCCGGCCGGTGCGGCTCCGGCCGCGGCGACGCCTGCTCCGGCCGCGGTCCGCCTCGGCGACATCGCCACGGTTCGGGAGGGCCGGGGGCCGGTCTCGGTCGTCCGCATCGACCAGCACCCCGCCGCCACGATCACGCTCCTTTACCAGAACCGCGACCAGGGCGGCATGGTCGGCGACATCGACCGGGCGCTCGCCGGCCTCCACCTGCCGGCCGACATGACCGTCCAGTACCAGGGCGTGGCCAACCTGATGCTGGAAGCCTTCTCCGGGCTCTCCCTGGTCCTCGCCCTGGCCGTCGTCCTGGTCTTCCTCATCATGGCGGGCGAGTTCGAGTCCTACCTCCATCCCTTCGTCATCCTGCTCTCGCTGCCGCTGGCGGGCGCGGGCGTCCTGGCCTCGCTCTGGGCGACGGGGATGCGCTTCAGCGTCACCGTCTTCCTGGGGGTGATCCTGCTCGTCGGGATCGTGGTGCGGAACGGGATCGTCATGATCGACCTGATCAAGCAGCTGCGCGAGTCCGGCTACGGCGTCCGCGAGGCCATCGTCCTGGGCGCCGCCGTCCGCGCCCGCCCCGTCCTGATGACGGCGCTGGCGGCCGCCCTGGGCATGCTGCCGGTCGCCTTCGGCCTGGGCGGCACGGGCATCAAACTTCTCCAGCCGCTGGGCGTCGTCGTCATCGGCGGCCTCTTCACGGCCACCCTCCTGACGCTGCTGGTGGTGCCGACGGTCTACTCGCTCCTCGACCCCGCCTACAGGAAGGAGCGGCGCCCCGCCCGCCGGCAGCCGCCCCTCGCCGACCAGCTCTCCCCGGAGAGCCTGGCGCGCCTGCGCAGGCTCCTGAGCGACCCGCGCGTGGCCCGGGCGCTGGAGGAGGTCCTGCGGCAGCCCGGCTCCTAGCCGTGGACCAGGCCCGCGCCGATCCAGAAGCCGAGGTAGGTGAGGGCGAGGAGCCCCAGGGCGACGAAGGCGACGGTCCGCCACGGGTTCCGCTGCGGCACCGTGACGGGGGCCGTCGCCTCCTCGCCGGGGTCCGCCTCCTCGTCCTCTTCGTATCGGTAAGGCTCTTCGCTCGCCGCCACCTCGTCCGCGGCCTGCGCCTGGGCCATGGCGTCCTCGCGCATCGCCCGCGCGCTCTCCGCGATCCGCTGCGCCAGCCGGCGCTCCGGCCAGCCGGCCTCCCTCGCGCGGGCGATCTGGTCCGCCCAGGTGACGACGTTGCCGAGCAGGGTGGCGATCAGGAGCCAGATCAGGCGGATCGGCACGGCGACGTCCCCTCGCTCCTTCCTCCGGTGGCGCCCGGAGGAAGCCTCTGATCTAGCATAACCGGGCTCAAGGGCCGGGGCGCCGCGTCCGATCCCATGGTTCGGACGTGCGAAAATATGCAACGAGCGGGCCCCGGCTGGAAAGGATGGTACTGCGCCGGGAAGCCGGCCCCGACGGGAGAGCTTCAAGGGGGGAGAGGCGCGATGTTCATCGACTACGCCGGCGTCATGCTGGTGGGCATGGCCGCCGGCTTCGTCATCCTGGCCCACTACCTGTACAAGAACCCCGGGCCGGACGAGCGCGAGCCGTGGGCGGCCGGCTTCTTCGCCGCCGGGCTGGTGGGCCTGGCCACCTCGGTGCCCATGCTGGTCAACTGGCCGCTGCCGGGAAGCTACAACGTCGCCTTCGGCGAACCGGCGCTCTTCCTCTCCGCCGCCTTCCTGGGCGCCGCCATCACCCTGGCCGTGCGCTGGGAACCGCTCATCCCCGCGCTCTACGGTTTCTGGGGCGGCATCATGGCGGTCGTCATCGGCCTCCGCATCATCAACCTCGGCCTGACGCAAGAGCCGCTCCTCGCCGGCACGGGCTACCTCGCCGCCGGCCTGGGGGGCATGCTCACCCTGCCGGCCATCCAGTGGCGGCAGAAGCGCGCCTGGGCGCTGAGCGCCGCGGTCCTTCTGGGTCTCGCCGCGCTGGTCTTCCTGGTGACCGGCTACATGGCCTTCTGGAGCCATCTGGCCAGCTTCGCCAAGTGGGTCCCGCCGACGATGCAGCGCGGC
>JASBVS010000046.1 GCA_029960955.1 Bacillota bacterium | reverse complement strand
GCCGGCGGTGGGAGACGGGTTCGTCGTCCACCACGTTGCAGGTCGATCCGGCCGGGGCCTCCTCCAGCGCCGTACCGTGGCCAGCCGGTGGCACCGGCCAGCCACACCTTCATGGCGCCATCCGCCTCCTCTACCCGTCTCGCGCTTCCGGTCTTCTCGGTGCGAGCCCTGGCGCCTGCCGACCCTTGCGACGGGCGCCCGGGCGGAGTATTGTGCAGTCCAAGAGCATGATTGAGCACATATGCTCACAGCAATGCGTACGGGGAGGCGGGTTTTCTGCTCACGATCGAGCGTCGCCGCGCGATCCTCGGGTTGCTGGAAGCGCAACAGGTGGTGACCGTGCCCGAGCTGGCGGAGCGGTTCGGGGTCTCTTCCTCCACTATCCGGCGCGACCTGGCCGCGCTCGCCCGGGAGGCGGGCGTCCGCCGGACCCGCGGCGGTGCGCTGGCGCTCGCGCGCTTCGAGCCCTCGTTCGAGCAGAAACGTGCACTGCGAGCGGAGGAGAAGGTAGCCATCGCGCGGCTCGCGCTGCGCCACATTCGGCCCGGCCAGAGCCTCCTCCTCGACGCCGGCACCACCACCCTGGAGCTGGCCCGGCTCCTCGCCCGCCACCGGCCCCACGGCCTCACCGTCGCCACGCACTCGGTACCGGCAGCCGTCGAGCTGGGCGGCCACCTGGAGGTGATCCTGACCGGCGGCCAGGTGAAGGAGCGGACGCTGGCGCTGGTGGGGCCGCTGGCGGAGAGGGCGCTGGAGCGGCTGCACGCGGACGTAGCCTTCCTGGGGATCAACGGGGTGACGCCGGAGGCCGGCTTCACCACCCCGAGCCTGGAGGAGGCGGCGGTCAAGGCGGCGCTGATCCGCGCGGCGCGCGAAGTGGTGGTGCTGGCGGACAGCTCCAAGCTGGGCCAGGTCAGCTTCGCCCACGTGGCGGCGTTGGGCGAGGTCGACCTCCTGATCACGGACGAGGAAGCGCCCGAGCCCACGCTCCGCGCCCTCCGCCAGGCGGGGCTGCGCGTGGAGCTCGCCCCCCTCCGCTCCGGGGAGGCGCCGGCATGAGCCGGCCCGTCCTGGTGGTGACGCTCCTGCCGGCGCTGGACCTGACCGTCTGGGTGGAGCGGCTCCGTCCCGGCGCCACCCACCTCGCCCGGGGGCGGGCGCTCCGCCTGGGTGGGAAGGGGCTCAACGTGGCGCGGGTGGCGCGGGGCCTGGGCGCGCCGGTCCATGTCCTCGGGCTGGCCGGCCGCGACCGGATCGACTCCCTCCGGCGCGAGACGGGCGAGCTGGGCGCCGAGGCCGAGTGGCTCCCGGCCTACGCCGGCACCCGGACCAACCTGAAGCTGGTGGAGCTGGACGGCGGCCGCCTCACCGAGGTGAACGAGGCGGGCCTCCCGCCCGAGCCCGGCAGCCTGGAGGAGCTGGAGCGCCGGCTCCTCGAGGCCGCGCCCGGCGCCGGCGCCGTCGTCCTGACAGGAAGCCTCCCTCCCCGGACCGACGCCGCGCTCTACGGGCGCTGGATCGAGCGCCTCCGCGCCCGGACGCCGGCACCGGTCCTGGTCGACGCGCACGGGGAGGCGCTGGCCCGGGCGCTGGAGGCCGGCCCCTTCCTGATCAAGCCGAACCGCCAGGAGGCGGCCGCTTTGGTCGGGCACCTGCCCGAGAGCCCGGAGCAGGCGCTGGCAGTCGCCCGCACCCTGAGCGGCGCCGGCCACGGGGGCGCCCCGGGGGGCCGGGGGACCGAGGCGGTCCTCCTCTCCCTCGGCCGCGACGGCGCCGCGGCCGGCTGGCACGGCGAGGCGTGGCTTCTCCCGGCCGAGCCCATCCCGGCCGAGCCCGGCGCCTGGCCGAGCACCGTCGGGGCGGGCGACGCCATGGTGGCGCGGATGGCGGTGGAGCTGGCCCGGCTCGGGCCGGAGGGGGTGAGGGTGCTCGACGGGGAGGGCTTCCTCGGGATCGCGCGGGCGGCGGTCCGGCAGGCGGCGGAGGAGATCGGCCGCAGCGCCCGCCGGCCCGGGGGGCCGGAGGAGGTGATCGGGTGAGCGAGATCGACGAGCTGATCGC
>JASBVS010000045.1 GCA_029960955.1 Bacillota bacterium | reverse complement strand
CGCGGGCGGCCGAAGCCTACAATGGCTCTCGGAGAGCCGGCACAAGCCTTGCTCGCTGCGGGAGGCGGCCATCATGGTCCAGGGCGTGGGCGTGGCTCTTTCGGGAGGAAGCATCTACGGCGCCGTGCACGCCGGTGTGCTGCGGGCGCTCTCGGAGCTGGGGGTGCGGGTCGAGGCGCTGGCCGGCACCAGTGCCGGCGCCATCGTCGCCACGCTCTACGCCTTCCGCGCGTACGACCCCGCGGCGCCGCCCGACCCGAGGGCCTGGCGCATCGTCGACCCGCGCTGGTGGGGCTGGCCCTTCGCCAGCCTGATCCGCAACCGCTCCTCCGGACTCCTGCGCCTGGCGCCGCTGATGCGCTACGTGCGCGAGGAAGTGGGCGACGTGCCCCTCCGGCGCTCGCCGCTTCCTCTCGCGGTGGTGGCGACCGACCTGGCCACCGGCCAGCCGGCCGTCTTCGCCAGCGTGGAGCGGCCGTCAGTCGGCCTGGGGGACGCCGAGGCGCCCGCGGAGGTGGCCGTGGGCGCCTCCTGCGCCGTGCCGCTCCTCTTCGAGCCCGTCCGCTGGCACGGGCGCCTCCTGGTGGACGGCGGCCTGAGCGACAACCTGCCCGTGCGCTGGGTGCGCCTCCTCGGCGCGGAGCGGGTGCTCGCCGTCGACTTCGGGGGCATCCCGGCGAGCCTCCGCTCGGGCGGGCGCGCGGGCTTCCTCGACGTGCTGCAGGCGACCGTCTACCACGTCACCCATCGCCGCTCCGCCGATCCGCTGGACGAACCGGACCTCCTCCTCCGCCCCGAGGTGCCGGTCGTCCGCCGCCCCGACCGGCGCAGCATGCAGCGCCTCGCCGACTGCGGTTACCGCGCCGCGATGGCGGAGGCGGAGGCGATCCGCCGCCTGGCCGGCTAGGCCGGCGTGCCTCAAGGCAGGGGAGTGAGTCGTCGTGGCTGCGGGCAGGAGGCGGGAGCCGGACTTCGAGGCACTCGTGGCACGCCTCTTCGAGGCGCTCGGCTACCGGGTCGAAGTCGCGCCGGGGACCGGCGGCCGTGCCGCCGACATGCTCGTCTATGGTCCCGCGGACGACCGCCGTCCGCGATACGTCGTGCAGTGCAAGGACTGGTATTACCCGGTGGGCGTCCGCGCCGTCCGGGAGCTCCTGGCGGCACGTGACCGGACGGGGGCCGAGCAGGGCGTGCTCGCGGTCCGGGGCGAGCTTGCGCCCGAGGCGGAGCGGGTGGCGACGGAGCTCGGCCTCGTGGTCTGTCGCGTCGACCCCGAGGAGCCGCGGCTGGAAGGCATCCCGCCCGCCGGGGAGCACTTCCTCGCCCGCGGTCGCCGAGCCGGCCCTCCCCCGGCGGCGGCGCGCGGGAGAAGCCTCGACCGCACGGTCGCCTGGCCGGACATCGAGCACCTCGAGGCGGCCGCCGCCGAGCCGGTCGGCGGGTCGCCGGCCTTCCGCGCCGCTCCGCGCGCGAGAAGAGGGTCGCATCGAGGGAGAGCCCTTCCTTGGCGGAGGGCGCTCTGGACGTCGCTGGCGCTGCTGGCCGTCGCGCTGGCGCTCTGGACGTGGCAGGCGCGCCCGTGGCCCTCGGCGGCTTGGGTCTCCTCGCCGGCGACGGGCGGTGCCCCGGCCGCGCTGTCGACGCGCGCGACGGGGCAGGCGCCCGCCGCGGCGCCGGACCCGCCCACGGGTCTCACCGTGGTCGCGGTCGGCGACGACTCGGTCCAGCTCTCCTGGAACGACGCCCAGGGGGCCGACCGCTACGTCGTGCTGCGCGATGGCCAGCCCGTCGCCACCGTGCGCGATCCGCGCTTCACGGACCAGGGTCTCCCCAGCGACCACGTCTTCCAGTACGCGGTCGAGGCCGAGGGAGCCGGCGGGGTGAGCCCGCCGACTTCCCCGGTCTCGGTCCACACCACCGTCCCGTGGAGCACCCTCCACGCGCGTTACGCGGACTCGGTGGTGATCGTGCGCACGTATCCTTCCTGGTTGGGGCCGCTCGGGGGGACGATCGGCGGCACGGGCTGGTTCGCCCCCGGGGGCTACGTGGTGACGGCCTGGCATGTCGTCCAGAAGGCGCACTACGTGATCGAGGTGACGCTCCAGGACGACGGTCCGGGGTCGAGCACCGGCTTCCACGGCCAGACCTACCGCGCCCACGTCGTCGCGGCGGACCGGGCGCACGACCTCGCCCTCCTCGCGCTGGACAGCGGCTGGTCGGGCCCGGCCCTGCCGATCGGTGACTCCTCCCGGCTGGAACCCGCCCAGCCCGTGGCGATCCTCGGCCACCCGGGGCTGGAGGCCGAGACGCTGACCACCGGGCAGGTGCTGGCCGTGCATCAGACCTATACCATCCAGGGGTACGGGAAGATCCAAGATATGTTCGCGATCGACGCGGGCTCCGTCGGCGGCAACTCGGGCAGCCCGGTGCTCGACCACTACGGGCGCGTGGTCGGCGTGGTGGAGGGGGGCATGCCGAACAACGGCAACCAGGCGGTGGCGGTGCCGG
>JASBVS010000044.1 GCA_029960955.1 Bacillota bacterium | reverse complement strand
GATCGAGGAAGGGGCCAGGCGCTCCTGGGGGACGGCACCGGGCGGTGGCGGCACCCGGATGGCGGCGCCGCGCCGTGGCTCGACGGCTGTATCGACGTCGACCTGTCGATCACACCGGCCACCAACACGCTCCCCATCCGGCGTCTCCGGCTCTCGCCCGGAGAGTCGCGCGCCATCCAGGTCCTGTACGTGGCGTTTCCGACGTTGGACCTTCGGCCCGTCGAGCAGCGCTACACCCGTCTCCAGGACGACGGTCCGTGTGCCGTCTACCGCTACGAGAGCGGAACCTTTCGTGCCGACCTGCGGGTCGATGGCGACGGTCTCGTGCTCGACTACCCGGGCGTGTGGCAGCGCCGTACCTCGCCGTGAGGCGCACTGTGCGTCGGAAATGTGCGTCGGAAAGGAGAGACTCGCATGGAGGAGTTTGCGATCCTGGAGCTCCTGCGGGCGGACGGGCCACACCCGGCGCATCGGGAGGCGCTCTCCCTGTTCGCCCGGTTTGTCGGCGTCCGGGACATGGATATCCGCTTTTACGACGAGAGGGGCCCCCGCCCGAGCGACGCGCGCGGCACCGCGCCCGGGCGGAGGGGCATCGGCACCGGAGGGCGAGACCCGTCCCCCGTCACCTTCAGCGCAAGGCACGGGCCGGCCCGCGGGGAACGAAGGGAAGCTTCCTTTCGGAGAGCCGCGGACGGAAGAGGCGTCTTCAGGCCGGACCGGTTCCGCCGGGGAGGAGGCTCTGGACGAGGAGGACCAGGTCGATGCCCACCAGGAGCACCGCGCCGGCGCCGGCCAGGAGGTTCTGCCAGCGGGTGTTGACGTGCGGCCCCATCACGGCCCGGTCGTTGATCAGGATGAGCATGAAGACCAGCACCAGCGGCAGGACGATCCCGTTGACCAGCTGGGAGACCAGCATCACCTCGATCAGGTTGAGCCCCGGCCAGAGCACCGAGAGCGCGCCCAGGAGGATGAAGGCGGTGTAGAGCCCGAGGAAGGCGGGCGCCTCGCGGAAGCGGCGGCCGACGCGCGACTCCCAGCCGAAGGCCTCGGCCACCACGTGGGCGGTGGAGAGCGGCACCACCGAGGCGGAGAGGGTGGCCGCGTTGAGCAGGCCGACGGCGAAGAGGAGCGCGGCGTAGCGGCCCGCCAGGGGCGCCAACGCCTGCGCGGCCTGGGCGGCGGTCTCGATGCGGATGCCGGCCGGGTAGAGGACGGCGGCGCAGGCGACGATCATGAAGAGCGTGCCCGGGACGAAGTTGGTCATGAACGCGCCGATGTACGTGTCGGCGCGCGCGGCCGGATAGTCGTCCCAGGTCAGCCCTTTGTCGATGGTGAGCGCCTGCTGGTAGAAGATCATCCACGGCGCGATGGTCGTCCCGATGGCGGTCATGAGCAGGTTGACGTACGCCGGCTGCGTCTCCAGCGCCGGCCGCACGAGGCTGCGCAGGACCAGCCCCCAGTCCGGATGGGCGAGCCAGGCCGAAGCGGGGTAGGCGAAGTAGAGGACGGTCAGCGCCAGCATCACCCGCTCGACGAAGCGGTAGCTGCCGCGCACCACCAGCCACCAGACGGAGGCGCCGACGACGAGCACCGCGATCCAGGCCGGGATCCCCAGGAGCTGGCCGGCTGCCGCCACGCCGGCGAACTCCGCCAGGATGGTGCCGAAGTTGGTCAGCACCAGGAGGGCCATCACCAGGACGGTGACGCGCAGCCCGAACCGCTCCCGGATCAGGTCGCCCAGCCCCTTGCCGGTGGCCAGGCCCATGCGCGCCGACATCTCCTGCACCACGGCCAGGAGGATGGTCATGGGGATGAGCGTCCAGAGCATGCGGTAGCCGTAGCGGGCGCCCATCACCGAATAGGTGGTGATGCCGCCCGGATCGTTGTCGACGTTCATGGTGATGATGCCGGGCCCCATCACCGCGAGGAAGGGCAGGAGCCGGTCCCAGAAGCGCTGCCTCCGCTCCACGGCGATCACCCCCATCCGGTCAGGTGAATTCTCTCCCGGGACCGGGGGGCGGGACGGAGTCAGCGCCGGCAGGGCGGAGTCAGCGCCGGCGCGCACCCGCGAGGAGGGCGGGGAGAGCCCGCCTCGCCGCCACCGGTCCCGGCGGTTCGTGCGCCTTTGGCGACGGAACCGATCCAGGTCGCGACGCTCTTCGACTCGGACCGCCGTCCACGGCTCTCCACCTCCCGCGGGAAGCGAGCGGGCAAAGAAAAGGAGACCCGCGCTGCGGGTGGCGAGCAGGGTCTCCGTCTTCCTACGGCGCGCCGATGATAGGACGCCGCTTGCTTCCTTGTCAACTTGTCAACGTCAGCCCGCGGCCGCGCCGGGCGCGTCGCCGGCGCCGGCCGGCCTCGCCTCCGGCCGGAAGGCGGCGGCCACGCGCGCCAGCTCGCCGGGGAGAGGCTCGCCGCCCAGGTCGGAGGCGGCCAGCTCGCCGCTCAGGGCGGAGAGGAGGATCCCGTTGCGGAAGTGGCCGGCGGCGACGTAGAGCCCATCCACGCCCGGCCAGAAACCGAGGACGGGCAACGGCCCCGCCAGCTTCGGCCGGAGGCCGGCCCAGGCCGAGAGGGGCCGGGCGGCGGCCAGGGCCGGCCAAAGGTCGAGGGCCGCCCGTGCCAGCCGCTCGAGGACGTCGAGCCGCGTCACCGGCGACCACTCGCCCGCCTCCTCGACCGAGCCCACCAGCAACCGCCCGCCCGCCTTGGGCACGAGGTAGCCCGAGGAGGCGAAGATCGTCCGCCGCGGCGCCGTGCCGGGCCGGGCGAGAAGGGCGAGGATCTGCCCGCGCACCGGA
>JASBVS010000043.1 GCA_029960955.1 Bacillota bacterium | reverse complement strand
GCCTGGTCGAGATGCTGCGCTTCCTGTCAGAACGGTTCGTCCGACCGGGACCCCCCGGGGTAGGAAGGGACCGCTACGTGGCGAAATATCGTTGCACAAGACGGTACTGAACGGTACTGGCGTCCCACGAAGGGGGGAGTCCGGCATGTCCACAGGCGAACCGTCGCGCGAGCAGCTTCTCTGGATGTACGAGACGATGGTCAAGATCCGCCACTACGAGGAGAGCCTCGCCCAGGCCTACAGCGAGGGGAAGAGCCCGCGCTTCGACATCTCTGCGGGACCGGTCCCGGGTGAGCTGCACCTGGCCGCGGGGCAGGAGCCCTGCGCGGTCGGCGTCTGCATCCACCTCCGGCCCGAGGACACCGTCACCGCCACGCACCGGCCGCACCA
The DNA here is from genome assembly GCA_029960955.1 of Bacillota bacterium. GTDB lineage: Bacteria > Bacillota > Sulfobacillia > JAIMAT01 > JAIMAT01 > JAIMAT01. Next base: position 2,648 of record JASBVS010000043.1, on the reverse strand, counting down.
CGTGGCCATCGCCAAGGGCGTCGACCTGAAACGGATGACGGCGGAGATCTTCGGCAAGGCGACGGGCCTCTCCGGCGGCCGGGGCGGTCACATGCACCTCTTCGACCCGGCCGTCCACTTCAGTTGCAGTGGCATCGTCGGCGAGGGCCTGCCGCCGGCGGTGGGCGCCGCGCTCGCGGCCAAGATGCAGGGCAAGGACTGGGTGGCCGTCGCCTACACGGGCGAGGGCGGCGCCAACCAGGGCGCCTTCCACGAGGCGGTCAACCTGGCCGCCCTCTGGAAGCTGCCCGTCGTCTTCGTCATCGAGGACAACGCCTGGGCCATCTCGGTGGCCAAGGACGTCTCCACGGCGGTACCGCGCAACAGCGACCGCGCCTCCGCCTACGGCGTGCCCGGCGTCTACGTCGCGGACAACGACACGCTGGCGGTTTTCCAGGCAGCGGGTGAGGCCGTGGCGAGGGCCCGGCGGGGCGAAGGCCCGACCATCCTGGAGATCGAGACCTACCGCTACTACGGCCACTTCGAGGGCGACCCCCAGATCTACCGACCGGCGGACGAAGTGAAGCGGTTGCAGGAGAAGGATCCGATCGTCCGTCTGCGCGACCACCTGCTCCGCGAGGGTGTGCTGGACGAGGCATCGGACCGTGAAGTGGTCGCACGCGCCCAGCGCGAGGTGGACGAGGCCATGACCTTCGCGCGCGAAAGCCCGTACCCGGCGCCGGAGGAGGCGCTGGAGAACGTCTTCGCCTGAGGCCGAGTCTGCCGGCGCGGAGCCCCGCGCGAGCTCCGGCCGGGAAAGGGGGACCATGCCGTGTCGAGCCGACAGCTGACCATGGCGCGCGCCATTTCCGAGGCGATCGCGCAGGAGATGGAGAGGGATCCGACCGTCTTTGTGGTGGGCGAGGACATCGGCAAGTACGGCGGCATCTTCGGCGCCACACAGGGGCTCCTGGAGCGTTTCGGATCCGAAAGGGTGCGCGACACCCCGATCAGCGAGACCGCCTTTATCGGGGCCGCGGTGGGCGCCGCCATGTCGGGCATGCGCCCGATCGCGGAGCTGATGTTCGTCGACTTCTTCGGCGTGGCCATGGATCAGATCTATAACCTCATGGCCAAGAATGTCTATTTCTCGGGTGGCAACGTCCACGTGCCCATGGTCCTGATGACCGCGACGGGCGGTGGCTACAGCGACGCCGGCCAGCACTCCCAGAACCTCTACGCGACCTTCGCCCACCTGCCGGGCATGAAGGTGGTCGTCCCCTCCAACGCCTACGACGCGAAGGGCCTGATGATCTCCGCCATCCGGGATGAGAGCCCGGTCGTCTACATGTTCCACAAGGGGCTGATGGGCCTGGTCTGGATGCCCTCGGTCCGGAGCGCCCAGACGGTCGTGCCCGAGGAGCCGTATACTGTCCCCATCGGGCAGGCGGCCGTTCGCCGCGAGGGCAAGGACGTAACGGTGGTGGCCGTAGGCCTGATGGTCCACCGCGCGCTCGACGCGGCCGACGCACTGGCACGTGAGCAGATCGAGGCAGAGGTCCTCGACCTGCGTTCGCTGGTCCCGCTCGACCGGGAGAGCATTCTCCGCTCGGTGGCCAAAACGGGCCATCTCGTGGTGGTCGACGAGGACTACCGGAGCTACGGGCTGACCTCCGAGGTCATCACGACGGTGGTCGAGCACGATCTTTCGCTTCTGCGCTCCAAGCCCGAGCGTGTCGCCTACCCGGAGATCCCGGTCCCGTATAGCCGCCCCATGGAGCAATTCGCGCTGCCGAATGCCGAGAAGATCGCCGCTGCCGTCCGCCGCACGCTGGCGACGTCGGCCGTGGCCTGAGCGCGGGGAGTGGTCGGGGGCATGGTCGAGGTGAGGGTACCTCCGGATCTCTGGGACGTCGAGGAGGCACCGGAGGGCGTCGTGGTCAACTGGTTCTATGAGGAGGGTGCCGAGGTGCCCCGGGGCGTGGCGCTGGTCGAGGTGGCCGTGGAAAAGGTGCCCTACGAGATCGAAGCGCCAGCTGCGGGGCGACTCCATGTCGACGCGCCCGTGGACACGCCGGTGCGACCGGGTGACCTGCTCGGCACCATCGAGGAGAGCGACGCCTGAGATCGCCGGCAGAGAAGGCGGTGGCAGAGGATGGCTGAGCCGGATGCGACGGGCGGTTCGGCAGAAAGGGCTTCCTACCGCGCGATCCCCCTGCGCGGCATGCGCCGGACGATCGCCCAGCGCATGCAGCGGAGCCTCGCGGAGACGGCCCAGCTGACGCTCCACGCGAGGGTCGACGCGACGGAGCTGGTGCGCCTCCGCCAGGCCCGCCGCGACGAGGGGGTGGTCTACGACGACCTCCTCATTCGGGCCGTGGCACTCAGCCTGCTCGAGCACCCGGGCCTCAACGGCTGGTTGGTGGACGACGAGCTGAGACTGGCCGAGCGGGTGGACGTGGGCTTGGCCGTCGCCCTTCCGGACGGACTGATCGTCCCGGTCATCCGTGACGCCGCCTCCCGGTCCCTTGAGGAGATTGCAGTCGAGCGGGCGCGGCTGGTCGAACGGGCCCGCTCCGGACGGCTCGCGGTCTCCGACGTGACGGGCGGCACCTTCACCCTGACCAACCTGGGCATGTACCGGGTGGACGGGTTCACGCCCATCCTGA
>JASBVS010000042.1 GCA_029960955.1 Bacillota bacterium | reverse complement strand
GCTGGAGGCGGCCGAGGCGCTGGCGCGCGAGGGCATCGAGGCGGAGGTCCTCGACCTGCGCTCGCTGGTGCCGCTGGACCGCGAGAGCATCCTCCGCTCCGTCGCCAAGACCGGCCACCTGGTGGTGGTCGACGAGGACTACCGGAGCTACGGCCTGACGGCCGAGGTGATCACGACGGTGGTGGAGCACGACCTCTCGCTCCTCCGCGGCAAGCCCGAGCGGGTGGCCTACCCGGACATCCCGGTCCCCTACAGCCGTCCCATGGAGCAGTTCGCCCTGCCCGACGCCGAGAAGATCGCCGCCGCCGCCCGCCGCACGCTGGCGACGCCGGCCGTGGCCTGAACGCGGGGAGGGGTCGCTACGCGCACGGTCGAGGTGAGGGTGCCCCCGGACCTCTGGAACGTCGAGGAAGCGCCGGAAGGCGTCGTCGTCAACTGGTTCTACGAGGAGGGCGCCGAGGTGCCCGCGGGCGCGGCGCTCGTCGAGGTGGCGGTCGAGAAGGTGCCCTACGAGATCGAGGCGCCGGCCGCCGGCCGCCTCCACGTCGAGGCGCCCGTCGACACGCCGGTCCGGCCGGGCGATCTCCTCGGCACCATCGAGGCGGGCGACGCCTGAGCCCGCAGGGGGGAAGGCGGTGGAGAGGATGGCGGAGCCGGGTGGCGCGGGCGGTCCGGCAGGAAGCGCTTCCTACCGCGCGATCCCCCTGCGGGGCATGCGCCGGACCATCGCCCAGCGCATGCAGCGGAGCCTCGCCGAGACGGCCCAGCTGACGCTCCACGCCAGCGCCGACGCGACGGAGCTGGTCCGGCTCCGCCAGGCGCGCCGCGCCGAGGGGCTGGCCTACGACGACCTCCTGGTGCGCGCGCTGGCGCTCAGCCTGCGCGAGCACCCGGCGCTCAACGGCTGGCTGGTGGAGGACGAGCTGCGCCTCGCCGAGCGCGTCGACGTGGGCCTGGCCGTCGCCCTGCCGGAGGGGCTGATCGTCCCCGTCATCCGCGACGCCGCCTCGCGCTCGCTGCGGGAGATCGCGGCGGAGCGGGCGCGCCTCGTGGAGCGCGCCCGCTCCGGGCGGCTGGCGGTCTCGGAGGTGACGGGCGGCACCTTCACCCTGACCAACCTGGGCATGTACCGCATCGAGGGCTTCACGCCCATTCTGAACGCGCCCCAGATCGCCACGCTGGGCGTGGGCCGCATCGCGCCCGAGGCGCGGGTGCTCGAGGACGGGCGCATCGCGGCGCGACCCGTCCTCCGCCTCTCGCTCACCTTCGACCACCGCGCCGTCGACGGGGCGCCCGCGGCCGCCTTCCTGGACGCGCTGGTGCGCCGGCTGGAGGCGGCGGACGGGCTCGAGTGAGGCCGGCCCCGGGGCCGGGCCGGGCGGGCAGGCGTGGTGCTTTTGAGGACCGGCCGGCTGCGGCGCGGCCCGCGGCTGGCCGGCCTGCCTGCTCTCTCCGCTCGCCCGGCTGGCGGCCGGTGTGGAGGTGTGCGCCCAGAAGGAGGAGCGCCGCCAGCAGCCAACCCGCCGCGCACGAGGGCGCTGCCGTCACCAGCGCGATCAGGAAAGCCAAGCTCGACGAAACCGTCCGCGTGGCGCCGGCCCGGTTGCGCCCATACCGGCAGCCTCTTGAGCTTGCCCGCTTCGACCACCTCTCTTGCCACCCGGAGCCAGGTTGCGCCCGGGGAAAGGACGGCGGTGGTGTGGGTCGGCTCCTGCCCTGGTCGGGCGGTCGCGGGAGACGGGAGGGCTCCGCCGGTGCCTGGCAACTGCCCGATTCCGTGGCGTACAGTGAACCCAGGTGCGGGAGAACGGAGGGGCGGCGCGCGAACGATGCAGATCATCGAGGCGAACCGCAAACGGCAGGAAGAGATGATCCGGGCGGCCCAGGAGCTGGCCTTCGCCCTGGAAAGACGGGGAGCTTCTCTTGTCATCCTGTTCGGCTCGCTCCTCGACCCCGAGCGGGCATCACCGGACGCCGATGTGGACATGGTGGCCGTCGTGCCCGGCCTGGACAATGTTCCCTTTCATCGCCGGCTGAGCGATTGGCCGGAGGTGGAGCGGTTTCCCTACCCGCTCGATCTTCTCGTCTACACGCCTGCCGAGTGGCAGAGGGTCCGGGAGAGGGCCTTCGTCCGGGACGAAGTGCTCGCCAAGGGGAGGGTTCTGGTTGAGCGCGGTGGATGACGCCCGACGCTGGCTCGCCCAGGCGCGGGCCGACTTGGGGGCGGCCGAGGCCAACGCGGCCGCCTATCCGTACGTCGCCTGCCTCTTGGCCCAGCAGGCGGCCGAGAAAGCCTTGAAAGCGGCGCAGATGGCGACGAGCGGAACGGTGGCGCGCACCCATTCCCTCTCCCGCCTGTACGAGTCCCTCGACCGGTTGAACGTGCGCCTGTCCGACGTTCCGTGGAAGTCTCTTCGAAGCCTGGAAAGGAAGTACGCTGAAACCCGTTATCCTGACGCTCTTCCGGACGACATTCCGGCCAGGTACTTCGTCGAGGAGGACGCCCGCGAGGCGATCGAGACCGCCGCGAGTATCGTGACGGCCGTGGAGAAGCTCTTCTGACCTGCGGCCATTCTCCGCCTGTTGCAAGGTGAGCGAGTGGTTCCCGCTCGCTGCCGAGAGAACCCGCCATGTTCTTCAG
>JASBVS010000041.1 GCA_029960955.1 Bacillota bacterium | reverse complement strand
CTCGTCCTGGCCGGCGGCCTCGCCCTCTTCTTCACGCCCAGCGTGCGCGCGCTCTCGGGATCGGAGCCGGCGGCGGGATAACCACGGGCCGGCGCCACTGCCCGATCCCGGCCGCTCGCCCGGCGGCGGAGGCTCCTGCTAGCCGCCCACCGCCGGCGCGGGCGGGAGGTCGGGCTGCCCCGCGGCCGGCCGCTCGCGCATGCCGCGCACCGGGGAGAAGTAGAGCCAGGGCAAGGCGAGGAAGGAGAGAACGGCCACCACCACGAGCGTGGGGCGCAGCCCCAGCCACTGGCCCAGCGCTCCGCCGAGCAGCGCGGCCAGCGGGTTGATGCCCCAGATGACGAAGCGGACCGTCGCCGTCATCCGGCCCAGCAGCCGGTCCGGCGTGATGGCCTGGCGGAGGCTGACGCTCAGGACGTTGGAGGCCGCCGAACCGAAGAGGACCACCATGGCCGCCGACGTGCCGACGGCCAGCCGCGCCCAGTGCGGGCCGGAGGCCGCCAGGAGGAGCAGCATGCCGGCCCCGTGCAGAAGCGAGGTGGTCATCAGCGTCCTCCCGACACCCAGCCGACCGCTGAGGGCGGCCGCGCCGAGCGCGCCCGTGATGCCGCCCAGGGCGCCGACGGAGAGGCCGAGACCGATCTCGATGGCGCCCAGGCCGAGCTGGCGGGTGAGGTACAGGATGAGGATCGTCATCAGCATGCCGTCGACGAGGTTGATCGTGCCCGCGTAGCCCGCCAGCGCCCGCAGGACGGGATGGCCGAAGACCGCCCGGAGCCCCTCCACGATGTCGCTTCCCAGGCGGCCTTCCTGCCTTTCGGGAGCGGCCTCCGGCTTGCGGATCAGGGCGATGGAGACGGCCGAGAGCAGGAACGAGAAGGCGTCGAAGAGCAGCGCCAGCGGGGCCGTCAGCGCCTCCACCAGGAGTCCGGCCAGCCCGGGACCGACCAGCATCGAGACGGACTGGCTGAGCTGCAGCTTGCCGTTGCCTTCCACCAGGTGTTCCCGCCCGACCAGTCCCGGAAGATAGGCGTGATCCGCCAGGTCGAAGAAGACGGTGAGCGTCCCTGCACCCAGCGCGCTGGCGTAGAGGACCTCCATGCGGAGGAAGTGGAAGGCGGACGCCAGCGGTACCAGCCCGACGAGGAAGGCGCGACCGGTATCCGCGAGGACCATGACCGGCCGGCGGCGCAGCCGGTCGATCCACACGCCCACGACGAGGGCGAAGAGCAGCCACGGCAGGCTGGAGGCGGCGGTCAGGAGGCCCATCTGCCAGGCCGAGGCGTGCAGCATGGAGACCGCAGTCAGCGGCAGGGCCAGCTCCGTGATCTGCGAGCCGATCATCGAGATCGAGTGGCCGGCCCAAAGCTTGTTGAAGTCGGCATGCCGCCGCAGGCCCTCCGGCCTCGCGGCCCGCGCGCGCGACCCTGCCCGTGAGGCCAAGCGAAGACTCCCCGCCCCGTGCGCCGGCCTCTCCCGTACGCCGCGCCGGCGCGTCCATGATGGCGAAGCCCTCCCCGCGGCGAAGGCCCGGCCGTCGCCTGCGACCCCTCGGGCGATCCGGCCCCCCGAGCCGGCCCGCGGTCGCCAGGAAGCAGGGTAAGGGCGACACGCCCGGATCGGCATCGGGAGAAATCCCACTCTTTCTCCCGCGACCGCATGCAGGGTCCGCCGCCTCCGGCGGAGCAGCTCTGCCTGCCGGGCGGTCAGAATCCGAGCGCCAGCGCCGCTCCGCCGCTGACCAGTCCCGCGAGCGCGACCGCCACGGCGACCCGCACCAGCACGCGCCACGGGTAGACCTGGCCGAGCATGGCCAGCGAGGGCAGGCTGACCGCCGGCAAGGTGACGAGGAGGGCGGCGGCGGGGCCGGCGCCGAGTCCGAAGCTCATCAGCGTCTCGACGACGGGAATCTCGGCGGCCGTGGGGATGACGAAGAGCGTGCCCGCCACGCTCAGCGCAGGCAGCAGCCAGAGGCTCCGCCCCAGGGCCGGGCTCATCGCCGGAAAGAGCAAGGCCCGCACCGCCCCGAGCAGGAAGACGATGACGACGTACTCGGGCAGCAATGTGACGGAGAGGCGAGCCAGCGCCTTCAACCAGGGTATCCAGAAGGCGCCGCCCTCGTCGTCCGCCCCGCCGTCCAGCGCGGCTCCGAGGAGCTCGCCGGCGTCGCCCGCGGCCTCTCCGGCCATCCAGCGGTCGACCAGGGCGCCGACCCCGAAGACCATGGCCAGCGCCATCACCACGCGCAACAGTGACCACCGCCAGCCCAGCACGAAGCCCGTGAAGAGGAGCGACGCGGGGTTGAGCAGCGGGTTCCCGAGGAAGTAGGCCATTCCGGCGCCGGGGGAGACCCGGCTCCTCCGCATCCCGACCGTGACCGGCGCGGAACAGCAGCTGCACATCATCGAGGGGACGGCCACCAGCGAGGCGACGGCCCGGCTGCCCAGGCCGCGCCGGCCCATCAGCCGCAGGAGCCAGCGGCGCGGCACCAGCACCTGCACCGCGGAGCCGAGGAGCAGCGCCACCGCCAGAGCCTTCCACACGGATCGATAATAGGCCGTGGCGTAGCCGACTGCCGCCCGCCAACCGACGGCGGGCGCCGCTGCTCCCCCGCCGGTTACCATCGACGGGCCCAGCCTGTGCGTCACCGCCACGGCCATTGTCTCGCGGAAGTACGGAAGCCATTTCGCCACCAGGAGGCCGGCGACCGCCACCAGAAGGAAGAGACCGAAGGCGAGGCCGCGGTGCGCTGCCTGCAGCGGGTGCCGCGGCGGCCGGCTCAGACTCGTCTCCATATCGGACCCCTTTCACTCCTCATTCGGCGCCGCGGCCCATGATACACATTCCGCATGATCCGGGGGCCGATCCCTGCAGCTCTTGCATCCCAGGGGGCGCCTGGCCGCCCGGCCCATGACGAAGGACGAGGTGGTACTGGCGGTACCTCGACGCCATCCCTTCGCCGAAAGAAGCCGCCGGAGCTCGCTACCGCGTCGCCCGGCGGCCCCGTGGCCTCCCGTCGCTTCGTCCCCGGCCGGTCCCCGGACGGGGCGGGTCGAAGCTCCGAAAGCCGCGTCCTACAACGGTTTTCCCACCGGGAGCGCGAAGGCTCGCGCGGCACGGCGTTCCGGCGCCAGGCGCCGCGCGGGGCGCCGCCCACCGGCGCCGGGGAGCGCACGCTCCCGGGAAGAGGGGGGCGCTCCCGGGGGAAGCGTCACCCCGCGCGGCGAAAAGACACCTGAGATCACGTGGAAGAGAAGCCGGCCCAGCGAATCGCACGGACCGACAGCCGGGGATCCCCATCACGCCGCCGGCGCGGCGAGGAAGCGGCGCCGGAGGCGAAACGGCGGGACGGCAAGATCGTCGTGGAATCCATGGGGTTGCCGGTTTCGGACGAGATCAACAGGGCTGCCGGCGCCGGCGACTCGCCGGGTGTTGGGCTGAAAGGAGGAGGGCGCCGTGAGCAAGCGGCCAGTGGTCGCGGTTCGCCTTTCACCTGCGGGGTGGGCGGGCGAAGCGCTCGCCGCCGCAGGCGCCGCTGCTGTGATCGTGTGGGGAATTGTGGCGTGGATCCGTCTTCCCGGAATAGGTCCGACGCACTTCGGAGTGAGCGGGAGCCCGGACAGCTGGGGGAATGCGCGCGCCACGGTGGCTCTGCTGGGCGGCAGTGCGCTTGGAACATACGCCATCTTCTCCGTGCTCGGGCGTTTTCCGCACGTTTTCAACTACCCCTGG
>JASBVS010000040.1 GCA_029960955.1 Bacillota bacterium | reverse complement strand
AGCATGGCGCCGAGGAGCGTCACGCCGACGACCAGGAGCCGCAGGCTCGGCTCCCTCTCCCTCATGCCGAGCCAGCCGCCGAGCGCAGTGGCCAGCAGGCCCGCGCCGAGCACGGCCCAGACGCCGGCCATGAGCTGGCCGGGAGAGCCCCAGCGGTCGACTTGGCCGGCCACATTGAAGTGGAGCGGAACGACAGCCGGCATCTGCCTGGAGCGCCAGACGGCCAGCCCCCCGGCGACGGCCAGGGCGGCGGCCGCGAAGCCCAGCGAGGCGAGCACCGCAGTCCCGCTCCCCGTCGCCTCGTTCCGCCGCACCGCCTCGCCGCCCGCGGACGAAAGGGCCGTCCCGGGCTTCGTGCCCCGCTTCTCGCCCAGCTTCTCCTGCAAGGCGCCGAGGAAGGCCGCGGGGTCCTCCGGGCTGACGCCGTAGCGCCTCGTGGCCGTTTCCAGCACGACCAGGTGGCGGTCGCGGCGCGTGGCGTAGAGCGTTACCGCTCCGACCCCGGGTGGCCGCACCGTGGCGATGTACAGGCCCGGAAGCCGGATGCCGACGGACGAGGACCAGTCGCTCGAGTGCACTTCCTCCGGAGACCAGGCGCGGCGGATCGACTCCAGCGGCAGGACCGGTCCCCGCCAGGGGCCTACCCGGATCTCGAGGGCCTCGTCCGAGAGCCGGTACTCGATGCGGTTGACGGCGAGGCCGCCGCCGATGACGAGGGCCAGCGTGAAGAGCCCGGTGACGGCGGCCATGAGGTAGAGAACGAGGCGGGCCTCGATCGGTGGCGAGGCGACCAGGGCGATCAGAAGGGTGGGCAGAACCGCCACCGCCAGGAGGAGGGCGACAAGTCCGCCCACCACGGTCATCCCGCCCGGGTCGGGCGCAGCCCGAAAGCGCTCGCTCGTCGCTCCCTGCGTCAGGCCGGAGCACCTCCCGCGAGAGGCTGGCCGCCACCACGGCACGCTCCGCTCTCAGGCGTTCTCCGCCGTCGCCGGCACTCCTTCGCCCGTCCGGGGCGGCGCCTCGGCCTCCCGCTCCCCCTCCGCCGCGCCCCGGTCCACGAACCGCCGGTACCAGAGCTCCAGCATGAGCAACGCAAAGACCTGGCGGGCGGCCAGCGAGTCGGCCCGGGAGGCCGAGCGGGCGACGGGGCGGGTGACGCGCCGGACAAGGCGGGCTACCTCGCGCGGGTCGAAGAGGCCCCGCTCCGCCAGGCGCCGGTCGAGGAGCAGGTCCTCGACCAGCGGTCGCAGCTCGCCGCGGAGGAGCCGCTCCACCGGGGCCGTGAAGCCGAGCTTCCTGCGCTGGAGGATGTCCGCGGGCAGCTGCCCGGCCATGGCCTGGCGGAGGACGTGCTTGAGCGCGCGGCGCCGGACCTTGAGGCGGCTGGGGATGCGGGCGGCCAGCTCGACCACGGCGTCGTCCAGGAAGGGGACGCGCAGTTCGACCGAGTGGGCCATGGTCAGCTTGTCCGCCTTGAGCAGGGTGTCGTTGGGGAGCATGCAGGCGACGTCGAGCTCCAGCATCCGCGCCACGGGGTCGGGGAGGGGGGCGGGCTCCGCTTCCTGCCGCACCGCCCGGGCGAACTGTTCCCGGAGGACCGGCGCGTAGAGCCGCCGCCGCGCGACGGGGTCGAAGGCGCCGCCGACGCAGCGGTACCAGGCGTCGACGGGGAGGAGCGCCCGCCGGGCCCAGTTGCGCCCCGGCACCCCCGCCGGCAGCCGCTCCAGCCAGGCGGCGAGGCGCAGCCGGAGGGGGGCGGGCAGGCGGCGCAGCGGGGGAAGCGCGAAGGGCGCCTGGTAGACCGCGTAGCCACCGAAGAGCTCGTCCGCCCCCTCGCCGGAGAGGACGACGCGGCCGTGCGCGTGGACTTCCTCGCTGATCCGCTCGAGAGGGAAGATCGTCGGGTCGCCCAGCGGCTCTTCCAGCGCCTCGACGAGAGCGGGGAGCCTCTCCGGCAGCGTCGCCGTCTCCACCACCACCTCGTGGTGGCGGGTGCCGAAGCGGCGCGCGAGCTCCCGGGCTTCCTCCAGCTCCCAGAAGCCGGGGAGCGGCTCCCCCTGGCGCGTGAAGCCCAGGGAGTAGGTGTGGAGCGGCTGCCGGCTCCGCGGCGCGGCCAGGGCGAGGAGCGTCGCCGAGTCGAGGCCGCCGCTGAGCAGGAGCCCGACGGGCACGTCGCCCTGCAGGTGGAGGCCGACCGACTCCTCCAGCACCGCCGCGAGCTCGGCTGCGTACACGCGCTCGCAGGCGGGATCGGGCGGCTCCACGGGCGGCGACTCCCGGGAGGCCTCGGGCAGCCTCCAGTAGACGCCTTCCCGCACCCGGCCCTCGCGGACAACCAGGAAGCGCCCCGGTTCGAGGATCCGGATGCCTTCGAAGAACGTCTCGCCGCCGGGCACGAAGCGGTAGGCCAGGTAGTCGTCCAGCGCGGCCAGGTTCGGCCGGACCTCGACGCCCGGCAGCGCCAGGAGCGCCCGGACCTCCGAGGCGAAGGCGAAGCCGAGCCGCGGCGAGGCGGTGTAGTAGAGCGGCTTGATCCCCAGCCGGTCGCGCGCCAGGAGGAGCTGGCGCCTCCGCCGGTCCCAGAGGGCGAGGGCGAACATGCCGCGCAGGCGGCGGAGCGCGCCGGTCCCCTCTTCCTCGTAGAGGTGGACGATCACCTCGACGTCGGTTCGCGAGCGGAAGCGGTGCCCCCTGGCCTCGAGCTCGCGGCGGAGCTGGCGGTGGTTGTAGATCTCGCCGTTCGCCAGCGCCAGGATCGTGCCGTCCTCGCTCGCCAGCGGCTGGTGCCCGCCGTCGAGGTCGACGATGGCGAGGCGGGCAAAGCCCAGCGCCACGCCCGGCTCGACGTGGAGACGCTCCTCGTCCGGGCCGCGATGGGCCATGCGCCGGCACATGCCGGCCACCCAGCCTTCCGGCGGCTTCAGGCGCGGGCTGAAGGGTTGGATGCCGCAGATCCCGCACAAGGGGGTGGAGCGTCTCTCCTTCCTTCGACCGACTGCGACCGTCGCGTCCTGTGGCTGGCAGACGCTGGGGAGCTTAGCACCTTTTTCTGAGGAAGAGATGAGAACGGACGGGGGCACGGCCGCAGCCGCGCCAGGCGTGTGGCCGCCGCGCCTCTCATCCGCTCCTCAGAAGCCGGCGCGAAAATACGGGTGGCAAGAGGGATGCGACGGGAGGGCCGGTCATGCGTCTCCTGCTGGTGGAGGACGAGGCCGATCTGGCCACGCCATCCGGCGGCGGCTGCGCGAGGCGGGCTACGGCGTCGACTGGGTGGGCGACGGCGAGGAAGCGCTGGCCGCCGTGGCCGCGGTCGACTACGACGCCGTCATCCTCGACCTCCGCCTGCCCCGCGTGAGCGGACTGGAGGTGCTGCGCACGCTGCGGCGCCAGGGGCGGCAGACGCCGGTCCTCATCCTGACGGCGCTGGGCGCCCTGGAGGACCGGGTGGAGGGGCTGGACGCCGGCGCGGACGACTACCTGGTCAAGCCCTTCGCCTTCGAGGAGCTCCTCGCCCGCGTCCGGGCGCTGCTCCGCCGGCAGGGCACCGGGCCGCGCAGCCCCGTCCTGGAGGCGGGGCCCATCCGCATGGACACCGCCCGCCGCGAGGTGACGGTCGACGGCCAGCCCGTCTACCTGACCGCCAAGGAGTTCGCCCTGTTGCACTACTTCCTGAGGAATCCGGACCGGGTGCTGACCCGCTCGCAGATCGCGGAGCACGTCTGGGACTACGATTACACGGGCATGTCCAACGTCGTCGACGTCTACGTCGGCTACCTGCGCAGGAAGCTGGGTGAACAGGGTGAACAGGGGCGCATCGAGACGATCCGCGGCGTCGGCTACCGCCTCCGCAGCCAGCCCGGCGGTCGCTAGCCGCCGCCACCTGCCCATCAGCCTCCGCCTGGCCCTCTGGTACGCGCTCCTGCTGGCGGTGACCGTGGTCGCCTTCGGCGCCTTCCTCTACGCCGAGACGCTCCGCCGCGCCAGCACCGAGGAGGCTGCGCTCCTCCAGGCCGAGGCGAGGCAGATCGCGGCCCAGGTGGACGTGCGGAACGGCCGGCTCTTCCCGCCCCAGGAAGTGGGCGACCTGCCCCCCGACGCCGCCTTCGCCCTCGACGACCCGGGCGGCCGGCGCGTCGCGCTGCGAGGTCCGGCCTGGGCCGTGCCCCCCTCCTCCCGGCTGGTCTCCGGGCAGGTGGTCCGCTACACGGCGCGCGGGCAGGACTGGATGGCGCTCCGCGTCCCGCTCCAGGAAGGCGGCCGCACCGTCGGCTCGATCGTGGTCTTCCGCTCGCTGGAGGGCGCGGAGCAGGCGGCCCAGGGCCTGCTCTGGCTGATGGCGCTCGCCCTGCCGGTCCTCCTCCTGCTCTCCGGCGCGGGCGGCTACTGGCTCAGCCGGCGCGCGCTGGCGCCCATCGACCGGGTGATCCGGACCGCCCGCGCCATCCGCGACGGCAACCTCTCGCAGCGCATCGGTCTCCCCCACACCTCGGACGAGCTGGGGCGCCTGGTGGCCACGCTGGACGAGATGCTCGACCGCCTGGAGGAAGCCTTCGCCCGCCAGCGCCAGTTCACCAGCAACGCCTCCCACGAGCTGCGCACGCCCGTGGCCGTCGTCCGCGCCCAGGCCGAGGCCGCCCTGGCCGAGCGCGAGCCGGAGGCCTGGCTCTCCGCGCTGCGGGTGATCCGCCGCGAGTCGGAGCGCATGAGCGCCATGCTGGCCCAGATGCTGGAGGTGGTCCTGGGCGACGCCCGGGGGCGCGAGGGGGCCAGGGAGCCCATCGACCTGAACGCCCTCGTCGAGGGGACGGTCGCCTCCTTCCAGCCGCTGGCCGAGGAGGCCGGCGTCCGGCTGAGCGCGGAGGCGGAGCCCCAGCCGGTCGTCCTGCACGGCGACCAGAGCGCGCTCACCCAGGCCCTGGTCAACCTCGTGCAGAACGCCCTCGCCTTCACGCCGGCCGGCGGCCGCGTGCGGATCACCACCCGCGTCGATCGCGAAGGCGGGGTGGCCGTCCTCTCCGTCTCCGACACCGGCGTCGGCATCCCCGAGAAAGACCGGCCCCACATCTTCGAGCGTTTCTACCGCGGCCGCCTGCCGCGCCGCGACGACGTCGGGGCGGGCCGGATGCGGCCGGCCGGCGGCGCCGGGCTCGGCCTCTCCATCGTGCAGCAGGCGGTCGAGCGCTTCGGCGGGAGCATCGAGGTGGAGAGCGCCGTGGGCCGCGGGACCACCTTCACGCTCCGCCTGCCCCTGGAGGAAGCGCGGGGAGGCGCCGGCGCCCCGCTCCCGCGGGGCGGAAGCCAGTCGGCCAGGCGCCGCTGAGAGAAGTCTCACGACCCGTTCATGCTCCCCTCATGCCGCTTCGCGATGATCGGCTCGGGGGCGGCGGAGAGCCGCGCCAGGCTCCGCCCTCCGCGGGAAGCGGCTGCAGCAGCTTCGCCGCCCCCGCAGCTCCGAGGGAAAGGAGGGGATCCCATGTCCAGGCAGTGGCTGCGCCGCGGCGCGACCCTTCTGCTGGTCGCCGGCCTGACCGGGAGCGGCGCCCTCATGGCGCAGGCGTCCCCGGCGCCCGCCCCCGCCAAGCCGGCGGCCGCACAGGCGGTCTCCACGCCGGCCACCGGCGGGGCCGCTCCTTCGGCGGCCTCCCCCGGCGCGTCGCAGCAGACCGCCGGATCCCAGGCCGGCCAGCAGGTCGAGCAACAGGTCGGCCCGCAGAGCGGCGGCCCCGACTCGGCCGAGCCCCAGGCGGGCGAGCAGGAACTGGCGCAGGAGAAGCCGGAGACGGCCGGGGCCGTCGAGCCCGAG
>JASBVS010000004.1 GCA_029960955.1 Bacillota bacterium | reverse complement strand
GCAGCGCCAGCGGGGGCCGTCAGCGCGCACCGCACCAGTCCAGCCAGCCCGGGACCCCCAGCAGACGGACTGGCTGAGCTTGCCGTTGCCTTCCACCAGGCGTTCCCGCCCGACCAGTCCCGGAAGATAGGCGTGATCCGCTTCCAGGTCGAAGAAGACGGTAGCGTCCCTGCACCCAGCGCGCTGGCGTAGAGGACCTCCACATGCGGATGAAGTGGAAGGCGGACGCCAGCGGTACCAACCACGAGGAAGGCGCGACCGGTATCCGCGGGACGCCAGGGGTAGTTGAAAACGTGCGGAAAACGCCCGAGCACGGAGAAGATGGCGTATGTTCCAAGCGCACTGCCGCCCAGCAGAGCCACCGTGGCGCGCGCATTCCCCCAGCTGTCCGGGCTCCCGCTCACTCCGAAGTGCGTCGGACCTATTCCGGGAAGACGGATCCACGCCACAATTCCCCACACGATCACAGCAGCGGCGCCTGCGGCGGCGAGCGCTTCGCCCGCCCACCCCGCAGGTGAAAGGCGAACCGCGACCACTGGCCGCTTGCTCACGGCGCCCTCCTCCTTTCAGCCCAACACCCGGCGAGTCGCCGGCGCCGGCAGCCCTGTTGATCTCGTCCGAAACCGGCAACCCCATGGATTCCACGACGATCTTGCCGTCCCGCCGTTTCGCCTCCGGCGCCGCTTCCTCGCCGCGCCGGCGGCGTGATGGGGATCCCCGGCTGTCGGTCCGTGCGATTCGCTGGGCCGGCTTCTCTTCCACGTGATCTCAGGTGTCTTTTCGCCGCGCGGGGTGACGCTTCCCCCGGGAGCGCCCCCCTCTTCCCGGGAGCGTGCGCTCCCCGGCGCCGGTGGGCGGCGCCCCGCGCGGCGCCTGGCGCCGGAACGCCGTGCCGCGCGAGCCTTCGCGCTCCCGGTGGGAAAACCGTTGTAGGACGCGGCTTTCGGAGCTTCGACCCGCCCCGTCCGGGGACCGGCCGGGGACGAAGCGACGGGAGGCCACGGGGCCGCCGGGCGACGCGGTAGCGAGCTCCGGCGGCTTCTTTCGGCGAAGGGATGGCGTCGAGGTACCGCCAGTACCACCTCGTCCTTCGTCATGGGCCGGGCGGCCAGGCGCCCCCTGGGATGCAAGAGCTGCAGGGATCGGCCCCCGGATCATGCGGAATGTGTATCATGGGCCGCGGCGCCGAATGAGGAGTGAAAGGGGTCCGATATGGAGACGAGTCTGAGCCGGCCGCCGCGGCACCCGCTGCAGGCAGCGCACCGCGGCCTCGCCTTCGGTCTCTTCCTTCTGGTGGCGGTCGCCGGCCTCCTGGTGGCGAAATGGCTTCCGTACTTCCGCGAGACAATGGCCGTGGCGGTGACGCACAGGCTGGGCCCGTCGATGGTAACCGGCGGGGGAGCAGCGGCGCCCGCCGTCGGTTGGCGGGCGGCAGTCGGCTACGCCACGGCCTATTATCGATCCGTGTGGAAGGCTCTGGCGGTGGCGCTGCTCCTCGGCTCCGCGGTGCAGGTGCTGGTGCCGCGCCGCTGGCTCCTGCGGCTGATGGGCCGGCGCGGCCTGGGCAGCCGGGCCGTCGCCTCGCTGGTGGCCGTCCCCTCGATGATGTGCAGCTGCTGTTCCGCGCCGGTCACGGTCGGGATGCGGAGGAGCCGGGTCTCCCCCGGCGCCGGAATGGCCTACTTCCTCGGGAACCCGCTGCTCAACCCCGCGTCGCTCCTCTTCACGGGCTTCGTGCTGGGCTGGCGGTGGTCACTGTTGCGCGTGGTGATGGCGCTGGCCATGGTCTTCGGGGTCGGCGCCCTGGTCGACCGCTGGATGGCCGGAGAGGCCGCGGGCGACGCCGGCGAGCTCCTCGGAGCCGCGCTGGACGGCGGGGCGGACGACGAGGGCGGCGCCTTCTGGATACCCTGGTTGAAGGCGCTGGCTCGCCTCTCCGTCACATTGCTGCCCGAGTACGTCGTCATCGTCTTCCTGCTCGGGGCGGTGCGGGCCTTGCTCTTTCCGGCGATGAGCCCGGCCCTGGGGCGGAGCCTCTGGCTGCTGCCTGCGCTGAGCGTGGCGGGCACGCTCTTCGTCATCCCCACGGCCGCCGAGATTCCCGTCGTCGAGACGCTGATGAGCTTCGGACTCGGCGCCGGCCCCGCCGCCGCCCTCCTCGTCACCTTGCCGGCGGTCAGCCTGCCCTCGCTGGCCATGCTCGGCCAGGTCTACCCGTGGCGCGTGCTGGTGCGGGTCGCCGTGGCGGTCGCGCTCGCGGGACTGGTCAGCGGCGGAGCGGCGCTGGCGCTCGGATTCTGACCGCCCGGCAGGCAGAGCTGCTCCGCCGGAGGCGGCGGACCCTGCATGCGGTCGCGGGAGAAAGAGTGGGATTTCTCCCGATGCCGATCCGGGCGTGTCGCCCTTACCCTGCTTCCTGGCGACCGCGGGCCGGCTCGGGGGGCCGGATCGCCCGAGGGGTCGCAGGCGACGGCCGGGCCTTCGCCGCGGGGAGGGCTTCGCCATCATGGACGCGCCGGCGCGGCGTACGGGAGAGGCCGGCGCACGGGGCGGGGAGTCTTCGCTTGGCCTCACGGGCAGGGTCGCGCGCGCGGGCCGCGAGGCCGGAGGGCCTGCGGCGGCATGCCGACTTCAACAAGCTTTGGGCCGGCCACTCGATCTCGATGATCGGCTCGCAGATCACGGAGCTGGCCCTGCCGCTGACTGCGGTCTCCATGCTGCACGCCTCGGCCTGGCAGATGGGCCTCCTGACCGCCGCCTCCAGCCTGCCGTGGCTGCTCTTCGCCCTCGTCGTGGGCGTGTGGATCGACCGGCTGCGCCGCCGGCCGGTCATGGTCCTCGCGGATACCGGTCGCGCCTTCCTCGTCGGGCTGGTACCGCTGGCGTCCGCCTTCCACTTCCTCCGCATGGAGGTCCTCTACGCCAGCGCGCTGGGTGCAGGGACGCTCACCGTCTTCTTCGACCTGGCGGATCACGCCTATCTTCCGGGACTGGTCGGGCGGGAACACCTGGTGGAAGGCAACGGCAAGCTGCAGCTCAGCCAGTCCGTCTCGATGCTGGTCGGTCCCGGGCTGGCCGGACTCCTGGTGGAGGCGCTGACGGCCCCGCTGGCGCTGCTCTTCGACGCCTTCTCGTTCCTGCTCTCGGCCGTCTCCATCGCCCTGATCCGCAAGCCGGAGGCCGCTCCCGAAAGGCAGGAAGGCCGCCTGGGAAGCGACATCGTGGAGGGGCTCCGGGCGGTCTTCGGCCATCCCGTCCTGCGGGCGCTGGCGGGCTACGCGGGCACGATCAACCTCGTCGACGGCATGCTGATGACGATCCTCATCCTGTACCTCACCCGCCAGCTCGGCCTGGGCGCCATCGAGATCGGTCTCGGCCTCTCCGTCGGCGCCCTGGGCGGCATCACGGGCGCGCTCGGCGCGGCCGCCCTCAGCGGTCGGCTGGGTGTCGGGAGGACGCTGATGACCACCTCGCTTCTGCACGGGGCCGGCATGCTGCTCCTCCTGGCGGCCTCCGGCCCGCACTGGGCGCGGCTGGCCGTCGGCACGTCGGCGGCCATGGTGGTCCTCTTCGGTTCGGCGGCCTCCAACGTCCTGAGCGTCAGCCTCCGCCAGGCCATCACGCCGGACCGGCTGCTGGGCCGGATGACGGCGACGGTCCGCTTCGTCATCTGGGGCATCAACCCGCTGGCCGCGCTGCTCGGCGGAGCGCTGGGCCAGTGGCTGGGGCTGCGCCCCACGCTCGTGGTGGTGGCCGTTCTCTCCTTCCTCGCCTTGCCCTGGCTCTACTTCTCCCCGGTGCGCGGCATGCGCGAGCGGCCGGCCGCGGGGCAGCCCGACCTCCCGCCCGCGCCGGCGGTGGGCGGCTAGCAGGAGCCTCCGCCGCCGGGCGAGCGGCCGGGATCGGGCAGTGGCGCCGGCCCGTGGTTATCCCGCCGCCGGCTCCGATCCCGAGAGCGCGCGCACGCTGGGCGTGAAGAAGAGGGCGAGGCCGCCGGCCAGGACGAG
>JASBVS010000039.1 GCA_029960955.1 Bacillota bacterium | reverse complement strand
GGATCAGCTCCGCCGTGCGCAGGAGCCAGGCCGCCCGCTCGCGCGGGCTCGGCCGCTGCTCGCGGAAGGCCCGCTCGGCCGCGTCGACGGCGCGCCGGACGTCCTCCCGGCTGGCGACGCCCACGCGCGCCAGCGTCTCGCCCGTGTACTTGTGCGTGACGGGCATCGTCTCGGCGGCTTCCTGCCACTCGCCGCCGATGAAGAAGCCGTACTCGGGGACGGCCCGGGTGGCCGCCCGCACCGGACCGTCCCGCTCCGGGACCCCGCCTGAAACCGCCATGGGTCGGACCGACCTCCTCTCGCCCTTCTCGTCCGGGCGGCCGGCCCGGGGCCGGTCCGGGACCGGCCGCCCTTGCGGCCATTCTGCAACCTCGGCCGGTCCGGCGGAAGCTCCCTCCCGGGTCAGCTCTCTTCCGGGCCGCCGGACGGCTCCTCGCGCTCGCGCTCGGCGCTGCCGATGCGCACCCGGGCCTGCACCGCCCGCCGGCTCTCGCCGAGCCGGAAGGCCTCCGCCGTCTCGCCGGCGGCCTCGCTCCCGGCCTCCTCGCCCGCCGCGCCCCCGCTCTCCGCGCCCCCGCTCTCGGCGACGATCTCCCGGCCGATCTCCATCGCCAGCGGCGCGACCCGGTCGCCCTCGCCCGCCGCCCGGCGGAGCCTCCCGGCGCCGGGCCGCCCGGCGGCGAGCCGGCGCCGCCCCACGGCGGCGCGCAGCAGCCAGGCGACGGCGGCTCCCAGGAGGGGAAGCAGCCACCGCCGCGCGACGAGACCGGCGATCCACCCCAGGAAGCGCCGTCCCGGCCCCGCCCGCCGGGTGCGGAGGAGGCGCGCCGCCTCCGCCAGCCGGGCCGCCGCCCTGCTCCACCATCGTCTCCCGTCCATCTCCGGGCCTCCTCCAAGATCCGGCTGGTGGGTAGTATGGCCGGAGCGCGGAGCGGGGCGCGGCGGAGCTGGGCGCCGCGCGCGAGAAGGCCGAGCCCGCCACCAGGGGGAGCGTGGCGGGCTCGACCGGTCTTCCTCCCGTTCGCGGTCCGCGATCGGAGCTCCCCGCGTCGCCGCCGGGCCGGACCTACGCGCCGGCGGCCACGTTCCGCCTATCCGAGACGACGGCCTTCCCCAGCGGGAGCACGCTCCGCCCGTACACGTCGTTGAGCACTTCCGCGGCGGAGGTGTAGAAGGCCAGGATCGCCGTGATCAGCCCGACGTACCCCCCGATGGTGCCGAGGCCCGCGACGCCGAAGTCGCCCAGGGCGAGGAGCACGAAGGTGATCCACAGCGCCAGGAAGACGAGCTGGAGCGCCATGTTGGTGCGCAGCGAGCCGATCCACATGTAGAACGTGAAGACGCCCCAGACGAGCAGGAACCAGGCGACGAACGCGCCCGGCGCCTTCGCGCCGAAGAGATGGACGAAGAGGGCGAAGGAGACCCAGAAGGCGCCGTACGAGAAGAAGGCCACCGTCCCGAAGGTGTTGCCGCGCGGATACTCCAGCACGCCGGCGACGAGCTGCGCCAGCCCGCCGTAGGCGAGGGCCAGCGAGAGGACGAGACCCATGCCGTCCGCGCTGAACCAGCCCGCGTTGATCATGCTGAGCATCCACGTCGTGAACGCGAACCCCGCCAAACCCAGGGGAGCGGGATTGGCCAGCTTGCCGGTCATCGCTTCATCTCCTTTCCGTAATGCCGGATGACGCAGGAACGACCGCGGAACCGCGAACGGGTCCTTCCCGGCCGCGACGGCCACCCCGGAATGCGGGGCGCTCCGCCGCGGCCGGCCGAGACGGCCTGGCGCGACGCCGGCGGCGGGACTCTAGGCCCGGCCGGCGGAGACCATGCTCTTGATGGCTTCCACAACTTCGGGATCGGCCAGCGTCGTGACGTCCCCCACGTCCTCGCGGCCGTTGGAGATGGCCGCCAGGATCCGCCGCATGATCTTCCCCGACCGCGTCTTGGGCATGTCGGGCACCACGTAGACGTTGCGCGGCTTGGCGATGGGGCTGATCTCCCGCGCGATGGTGTCGACGATCCGCTGCTTCAGCTCCTCGCCGGGCTCGTAGCCCGGGTGGAGGACGACATACAGCTCCGGCATGACGCCCTTGATCTCGTCGCGCGCGGCCACGACGGCGGCCTCCGCCACCTCCGGCACGGTGAGCGCGGCGTTCTCGATCTCCTTCGTCCCCAGGCGGTGGCCCGCCACGTTGATGACGTCGTCGATGCGGCCGAGGATGCGGATGTAGCCGTCGGCCGCCTGGACCGCGCCGTCGCCCGCCATGTAGGGCCAGTCGCGCCAGTCCTTGCTCTCGGGGTTCTTGCAGTACTTGGCGAAGTAGGTCCGCACGTAGCGGTCCGGGTCTCCCCAGATGGTCTGCATCTGGCCCGGCCACGGGTTGCGGATGCAGATGTTGCCGGCCCTGCCGGAGCCGGGCGGGATCTCGTTGCCCTCGTCGTCGTAGATGACCGGATGGATGCCCAGCACGCCCGGCCCGGCGCTGCCCGGCTTCATCGCGTGCAGCGCGGGGGCCGTCGTGCAGAGGAAGCCGCCGGTCTCCGTCTGCCACCACGTGTCGACGATGACCGCCTCGCCCTTGCCGACGACGTCGTAGTACCAGCGCCAGACGTCCGGCTCGATGGGCTCGCCCACCGTCGTCATGTGCTTGAAGTGGTGGTTGTACTTGAGCGGTTCGTCGGGGCCGGCCTTGCGCAGGCCGCGGATCGCCGTCGGCGAGGTGTGGAAGATGTTCACCCCCAGCTCCTCCGCGATGCGCCACGGCCTCCCCGCGTCCGGATGGGTGGGGGTGCCCTCGTAGACCACCGTGGAGGCGCCCAGGGAGAGCGGCCCGTAGACGATGTAGGAGTGGCCGGTGATCCAGCCGATGTCCGCCATGCACCAGTAGACGTCCTCGGGGTGGATGTCCTGGTAGAACTTGGCCGTCCCCGTCACGTAGGCGAGGTAGCCGCCGGTGCTGTGCTGGACGCCCTTGGGCTTCCCGGTGGAGCCGCTGGTGTACATCAGGAAGAGCGGCTCCTCGGCGTTGACGGGCACGGGTTCGACGATCCGGTGGCGATAGGCGCGGATCTCCTCGTTGACGACGAAGTCGCGCCCTTCCACCAGCGGCGTCGCGCTGGAGTACTTCCCCGGGTACCGCTGCCAGACGAGGACCTTGTCGATGCGATGGCCGAGCTTCGCGGCCTCCTCGACGGCGACGTCGGCCTTCTCCTTGTGGTCCAGGAGCTTCCCGCTGCGCCAGTAGGCGTCCATGGTGATGAGGACGTGGCTGCCGGAGTCGGCCGCGCGCTCGGCGCACGCCTTGCCGCTGAAGCCGGCGAAGACGACGGAGTGGATGACGCCGAGCCGCGCGCAGGCCAGCATGGAGATCGGCAGCTCGGCCACCATGGGCATGTGGATGGTGACGCGGTCGCCCTTCCTCAGGCCGGCGAAGTCGCGCAGGAGCGCCGCGAACTCGTTCACGCGCATGTAGAGCTCCTGGTAGGTCATGTGGTGGATCGGCTCGTCTTCGGGCTCGGGCACGAAGTGGATGGCGGTCTTGTTGCGGTGGCGGCCGAGGTGGCGGTCGACGCAGTTGTAGCTGGCGTTCAGCTTCCCGCCGACGAACCAGCGCCAGAAAGGCGGGTTGCTCGTGTCCAGCGTCGTCTCCCAGTACTTGTACCAGTCGAGCAGATCGGCGTACGCCTTGAAACAGTCGGGAAAGTTGTCCAGGCTGAAGCGCTGGTACATGGCCGGATCGGTCAGGTTCGCCTGGGCGATGAACTCCGGGCGCGGATGGTAGTACTCCTCTTCCTTCCAATGGACGGCGATCTCGGCCTCCGACGGCTCCACCTCCTGCTTCCTCTGCAACGCCATCTACCCACCCCTCCCCGTGGGTCGCGTCGACCGAGCGGCGTACCAAGCCTGCAGCGGGACGCAGATTCACATCATGGCGCATATTTTCATGCCGGATGCCGGATCTCCTTCTGGCGGTGGGGGGAGTCGACGGTATTCGCGTCCAGGGACGGAAAAGCGCGCCGGATCCTGCTCCGGCGCGCCAGGAAGCGCCCCCTCCGGGCGGGACCCGCGCTACCGCTCCGGCACGGCGGACGGCTGCGCCTCCGCCTCGACCCGTTCCGGCCGGCTCGGAGCCCCCGCGGCGCCGGCCGCCGCGCCCCGCGGCCGGCGAGCCTCCCCCGCGGCCAGCGCGCGGGCCACGGCCGGGTCCAGCACCGCCTGCCGGCGGAAGACCGCCCGGATGGCCGGGGCCAGCTCGCGCGCGGCGCTCCCCTTCAGCAGGTAGCCCAGCGCCCCCGCCTCCAGCGCCAGCCGGGCGTATTCGGGCTCGTCGTGGATCGAGAGGACCAGGACCCGGCAGGAGGCCCGGCGCGAGCGGATGGCTCGGGTCGCTTCGATCCCGTTCAGCCCCGGCATGCCGATGTCCATCAGCACCACGTCGGGTTCGAGCCGGTCGACCGCCTCCACGGCCTCCAGCCCGTCCCCCGCCTCGCCGACGATCTCGATGCCCGCCTCGCCCTGGAGCGCGACGCGGATCGCCTCGCGCATCCCGGCGTTGTCGTCGGCCACCAGCACACGGATCGGGGTCACGCGCCGTCGCCTCCGGTCCCAGGAAGGCGGCTCCGTCCGCGATCCCTCGCCTCCGGAGCCTCGGACCCCGTTCTAGCGTGGCTGCTGCGGGCCGCTATCGATCGACGACCCTAGAGCGGCCGCCGGACCGCCCTGGGCCGCTCTCCGGCTTCCGCCCGACGCGGGGCGCGGCGCCGCGCCGCCGGCGACCTGCCGGCGACCTACAGCCCCAAGTACGCCTCGCGGATGGCCGCGTCGCGGGCGAGCTCCGCGGCCGCGCCGGCGCGGACGATCCGCCCGTGCTCGATCACGTAGCCGCGGTCCGAGATCTCCAGCGCCTCGAGCACGTTCTGCTCGACGAGGAGGACGGTGACGCCGCGGGCGGCGATCGAGCGGACGGTGGCGAAGACTTCCTCGGTCACGCGGGGCGCGAGGCCGAGCGAGGGCTCGTCGAGGAGGAGCAGGCGCGGCTCGGACATGAGCGCGCGGGCGATGGCCAGCATCTGCTGCTCGCCGCCCGAGAGCGTGCCCGCCGCCTGGTGGCGCCGCTCCCCCAGGATGGGGAAGAGCTCCACCATCCGCTCCAGGTTCGCCGGCCGGCGCGCGCGGACCCGCGCGACGCGGCCGCCGAGGAGGAGGTTCTCCTCCACGCTCATGAGCGGGAAGAGCTGCCGCCCCTCGGGGACGTGGGCGATGCCCAGCTCGACGATGCGGTGGGCAGGAAGGCCCGTGATCTCCCGGCCCGCGAAGCGAACGCCGCCCGAGGGCGGGCGGAGGAGGCCGGAGATGACCCGGAGCGTGGTCGTCTTGCCGGCGCCGTTGGCGCCCAGGAGCGTCACCACCTCGCCCTCGCGCACCTCCAGGTCGACGCCCCAGAGCGCCTGGAACTCGTCGTAGAAGGCGGTGACGCCGCGCACCGAGAGGAGCGGGCCCGGCCGCGAGGTCGCCGACGGGGGCGGGGTCGGAGTCGAGAGGGTCACGGCGCTTCCTCCCTCCGGGCGAACTTGGTGCCGAGGTAGGCCTCGACGACGGCCGGGTCGCGGACCACTTCCTCGGGGCGGCCGGCGGCGAGCCGCGTCCCGTGGTCGAGGACGATGACACGGTCGGCGATGGAGACGACCACGCGCATGATGTGCTCCACCCCGCCCACGGCGGTGACGCCCATCTCGGGGAGGCGGCGCAGGATGCCGACGAAGGCGTCGGCCTCGGCGGGGCTCAGCCCCGCCACCACCTCGTCCAGGAGGAGGAGCTCCGCGCCGGTGGCCAGCGCCCGGGCCACCTCCAGCCGCTTGAGCGAGGCGACGGGCAGGCTGCCCGCCTCCACCCGGGCCAGCTCCCGCATCTCCAGCCGTTCCAGGACCTCCAGCGCCCGCCGCTCCGCCTCCGCGTAGGTGCCGGCGCGCAGGAAGGCGCCCAGCATCACGTTCTCGACCACGCTCAGGTGGGCCAGCGGCTTCGGGATCTGGAAGGTGCGCCCCACCCCCATGGCCGTGATCCGGTAGGGGGGCAGCCCCTGGATCGGCAGGCCGCGGAAGCGGATCACGCCGGCGTCCGGACGGAGGTAGCCGGTGATCAGGTTGAAGAGCGTCGTCTTCCCGGCCCCGTTGGGCCCGATGATGAAGACCACCTCGCCCCGCTCGACGGTGAAGCTGACGTCGTGGGTGGCGACGAGGCCGCCGAAGCGCTTCGTCACGTGCTCGAGCTCGAGGAATGGCGTGGCGATCCCTCCTCCCCACTCAGGCTTCCGGCGAAGGGGCCGGGCTCCCTCTGCGCGCGCCGCCGGCTCCGCCTCCCGAAGAAGCCGATCACCCCCCCGGGCAGGAAGAGGACGACGAGGATGATCAGGATCCCGTAGATCAGGAGGTGCGCCGTCTGGAAGACTTCCTTGAAGAGCTCGGAGGCGGTGGTCAGGATGACCGAGCCGAGCACCGGCCCGAGGGCGGTGCCGGCGCCTCCCAGCATGGCCACGATGGCCGCCTGGTTCGAGATGTCGATGGAGAAGATGTAGTCGGCCTGGATGTAGTGGAACGAGCTGGCGTAGAGCGAGCCCGCCAGCGAGGTGATGGCGGCGCTCGGCAGCAGCGCCAGCAGCTTGGTCCGCGCCGGGTTGACGCCCACCGCCATGGCCGTGTCCTCGTCTTCGCGGATGGCCATCAGGTAGTAGCCGAAGCGGGAGCGGTCCGCCCAGAGGTTGAAGGCGTAGGCGACCGCCGCCAGCAGCACCGCCGCCAGGTAGAAGGCCCGGTCGGCCGACGGCCCGGGGAAGAGCGGCGGCGTCGAGATGCCGATGGCGCCGCGGGTGAAGTCCTGCAGGTTGAGGACGAGAAGGCGGAGGATCTCCGCCGTGGCGATGGTCGCCAGCGTGAAGTAGGGCCCGCGCAGCCGGAAGGTGATGGAGCCGATGACCAGCGCGGCCACCAGCGAGAAGCCCACGCCGCCCGCCACGCCCAGCCACGGGTTCCAGCCAAGGTCGAGGGTGAGGAGCGTGAAGGCGTAGGCGCCCACGCCGAAGTAGGCCACGTGCCCGAGGCTCAGCTGCCCCGCGTAGCCGCCCACCAGGTTCCAGGCCAGACCCAGCGCGGCGAAGATGAAGATGCGGAAGAGGACCTCGAGGTAGTAGGCGTTCTGCACCCCCAGCGGGACCAGCAGCAGGAGGAGGAGCGCCGCCAGGCTGCCCGCGTAAAGCCAGCGCCGGCCGCCGCTCATGCCCGCTGCCTCCCCAGCAGGCCGCTCGGCCGGACGAGCAGGATGGCCAGGAAGAGCAGGAAGTCGACCACCTGCGAGTAGCTGTCCGTCCAGAAATAGCCGGTCAGGCTCTCCGCCACGCCGAGGACGAGGCCGCCCAGCGCCGCCCCCTCCACGCTCCCCATGCCGCCCAGGACGACCATGACGAAGGAGCGGAGCAGCAGCGGGTCGCCCACCGTCGGGTAGAGGTAGAAGAGCGGCAGGAGGAGCGCGCCGCCGGCGCCCGCGCAGGCCGCGCCCAGGGCGAAGGCGACCGCCGAGACCCGTTCCACGTCGATCCCCATCAGCGGCGCCACCTCCCGGTTCTGGGCGACGGCGCGCACGTCCCGCCCCAGCTCCGTCCGGTAGAGGAAGGCGTAGACGAGCCCGATCACCACCGCCGCCGCGAAGAAGGAGAGGAGATAGCCGCTGCTCACGCGCAGGGGGCCCAGGCGGACGACGGCGTTGGCGATGCCCAGGTTGATCTGCCGGTAGTCGGCACCGAAGAGGAGCTGCGCCAGGTCGACCAGCGCCAGCCAGACGCCGGTGGTGAGGAGGATCTGCATGAAGTCGGACTGCCCCATCACCGGCCGGATCAGCCCGCGGTAGAGGAGCCATCCCAGGGCGAAGAGCAGGAGCGCGGAGAGGATCCAGCCCAGGTAGGGGCTGAGGCCCAGCAGCGTGAAGGCGAAGTAGGCCGCGTACATGCCGACCATGATCAGGGCGCCGTGCGCGAAGTTGACGATGCGCATGACGCCGAAGACGAGCGCCATGCCGATGCCGATCAGCGCGTAGAGCCCGCCCGTCAGAAGCCCGTTGAGCACCGTCTGAAGGACGACCAATGGCCCGCCTCCCCACCGCCGGAGTCGTCCCGGCCTCTCAGTTGCGGATCTCGATGCTGCCGAAGACGGGGAGGCACCTGACCCTCAGGGCGGAAGCCTCGCCCTCCCGGAAGCCTGTGGTCCGGGTCTTGTCCTGCCATCCTCCGAAGATCTCGACGCCGCTGGTCACGACCTTCCACGACTCCGGCACCAGCAGCCGGACCCGGCCGAAGACCGCCGTGAGGTCCAGCTCCGCCCCGCCGGGCGCCAGCCTGGCGTCGCGGAGATCGAGGGTCGAGCCCCCGAAGATCGCCGTCACGCTGCCCCCCTGGAAGGCCTGCGAGACGACGGGCGTCTCCGATCCCCCGAAGAGGCTGACCTGGTCCACCGTGTCGAGCGAGGAAGCGGCCCGTCTCGGCCAGCCCCTGTGACCGGCGAGGAGCCAGGCGCCGGCCACGATGGCGACCGCGGGCCAGAAGAGCCGGCCGAGGTCGAGGCCCACGAGGTCCAGCCGCTGGGCCTGCAGGTAGAGGCCGACCGCGATCCAGGCCAGCGACCAGGGCCAGGACGCCGACCGGGTCGCCAGCTGGACGAGCCCGATCAGGACGAGGAGCGACGGCCAGTAGGTCCGCGCCACCGCGCCGAAGTGCCAGAGGCTGAGCGCGTCGAGGAGATAGCCGGCGCCTATGACCAGCAGGAAGATTCCGATCCATCGACGTGTGGACATGGATGCCTCCCTCGCACGGCCGCACCGTCCTTCCGGACGACAGAGGAAGCGGGTGGCGCTCCGGACGGCCGCCGGCGGCGCCACCCACTCCCCTTCCTGCGATCCCTAGCGCTGGCTCCAGGGCGGCGTCGGGTAGATCGGCTTGGCCGAGGCCGCGTCGGCCGGCCAGACGGTCATGTACTGGCCCTTCTGCACCTGCGAGATCAGGACCGGGTGGGGGTTCTGCCCGCTGGCACCGAAGTGGACCGGGCCGAAGGCCGTCTGGATGTCGATCTGGTGCAGCGCCTCCTGGATCTTGGCCGGGTCGAGCGAGCCGGCCTTCTCGATGCCCGCCACCGCCGCGTAGAGCGCGGCGTAGGCCTCCATCGCGTGGTAGGCCGGGTGCGAGCCGTACTTCTGGAAGAACTTCTGGTCGAACTCCTTGGAGCCCGGCCAGCTGGCGTCGGGCAGCCACTGGTTGACCGAGAAGGTATACTCCGCGTCCTTCCCGGCGCCCTTGTCCGGCGTGGGGAACTCGGCCGCGCTGAAGCCGGTGCCCGCGGCGGTGAAGTACTTGGCGTTCAGGTCGACCTGGCGCGCCTGGTGCATCAGCGTCACCGCGTCGAGGAGGTAGCTGGCGAAGTAGATGGCGTCCGGATGCTTCGCCTTCACCTTCTGGAGCATCGCCTTGTAGTCGGGCGAGCCGGCGTTGTACGCCTCCTCGTCGATCACCTGGATGCCCGCGGCCGCGGCCGCCTGGCGCATGGACTTGTCGTTGGACTGGCCGAAGTTGGTGTTCTCGTAGATGATCGCCATGGTCTTCGGATCGCCGTTGTGCTTCAGGAAGTCGACCATGGTCCGCGCGTAGTCGCCCGAGCCGGCGCAGATGCGGAAGATCCAGGGCGAGCCGGACTGCATCACGTTGTCCGCGGTCGCCGTCGGGATGATGAGCGGGACCTGCTTCTGGGTCATGACGGACACGATCGCGTACGTGCTCTCGCTGGAGTAGGAGCCGAGCACCAGCGGCACGTGGTCCTGGTCGACCAGCTTGGAGACGCACTGCACGGCCTGGTCGGGCTTGGAGGTGTCGTCGCAGTAGTCGAGCACGATCTTCTTGCCGAGCACGCCACCCTTGGCGTTGATCTCCTCCAGCGCGATCTCGTAGCCGCGCTGATGAGCCTGCCCGAAGGCCGCCTGCGAGCCGGTGATGGAGGTGATGACGCCGAGCGTGACGGTTCCGCCGGAGGCGCTCGAGGAGTTCGAGGAGCCGGAGGCGGAGGACGAAGAGGACGACGGGGGGTTGGACGAAGAGGACGACGGCTTCGGCCCGCTCTGGCCGCCGCAGGAAGCCGCCAGGAGCGCCGCGGCGACCAGGAAGAGCCCCATGAGACGCGCGCGTCGGAGCAAGCGTTCTCCCTCCCGTTGAAAAGGAGATGGCATACGGGCCAAATTTGGACGCTCCGCGCCTCTTTCCTTCCGCTGCGAGTCGATTTCCCGCCCGAAACGGTTTTCACTCGATCCCATTCGTCGCCCGCTCCGGACGCGCGGCCGCCCCAGGACGGCGGCCGAAGTGCGGAGTCGCGGCCCCCGCGGACGCGCGGGCGCGCCGCCATGCGCGGCGGCGCGCCCGATCCTGCCGCTCACCCGCGGCCCCGGGGCGGCCTTACGATTCCAGCACCGCCAGCGCGGCCTTGGCCACCTCCATGTCCTGGGTGTAGTGGCCGCCGCTGACGCCCACGCCGCCCACCACCTGCCCCTCCACCACGATCGGATAGCCGCCGCCGAAGACGACCAGCCGGTCGATACCGGTGGGGGCGCCGGCGGCCAGCGGCGGGTCGTTCTTGATGAAGTCGTACCAGCCGTCCGTCGAGAGACCGAAGCCGGCCGCCGTGTACGCCTTGTCCTGCGCCACCTGGACGCTCAGCAGGGGCGCGCCGTCCATGCGGCTGAGGGCCTTGAGGACGCCGCTCTCGTCCACGATGGCGATGACGAAGGCGTGGCCCATCTCCGCCGCCTTCTTCTCCGCGGCCGCGATCATCCGGTGCGCCAGCTCCGTGCTCACGCTGCGCTTCTCCACCCAGTCGGCCATCCCGTGCCGCCTCCTCTCGCTCTCGGCTCTTCGCCCCGCGCCCGCCGGCTCCGTCCGGTCAGCCGCCGGAGCCGCCGAAGCGCGCCTCCAGCTCGCGGATCTCCGGAAGCCCGATGAAATCGAGGAACTCGTCGAAGCGCGGCAGCTCCCCCAGCGCGCCGATCGGCGTCCCTTCCTCCCGGATCCGCTCGAGGAGCTGGCGGATGGCCCGGGTGGCGGCCAGGAGCGCGCCGATGGGGAAGATGACCAGGCGGAAGCCCAGCTCCCGCAGGAGCCGGTACTCCGTGGGCGGGGTCTTGCCGCCCTCCGCCCAGTTGAAGAGGAGCGGCACGCCGGGGAAGGCCGCCGCGATCCGCCGGATCTCTTCCTCGCTCTGGGGCGCCTCGACGAAGAGCACGTCGGCCCCCGCCTCGCGGTAGCGCCGGGCGCGCTCGAGGGCGGCCTCCAGCCCCTCGACGGCGCGCGCGTCGGTGCGCGCGATGATGACGAACTCCTCGGAGGAGCGGGCGGCCACCGCGGCGCGCACCTTCTCCACCATCTCCTCGGCGGGGATGACCTGCTTCCCCTCCATGTGGCCGCACTTCTTGGGCGCCACCTGGTCCTCCAGGTGGATGGCGGCCACGCCGGCGCGCTCGTACTCCTGCACGGTGCGGATCACGTTGATGGGGTTGCCGTAGCCGGTGTCGGCGTCGGCGATGACCGGAACCTCCACGGCCTCGACGATGCGCCGCGCGTTCTCCACCATCTCCGTCATGGTGAGGAGGCCCACGTCCGGCCGCCCCAGCCGCGAGGCGGAGGTGCCGAAGCCGGTCATGTAGACGGCCGGGAAGCCGGCCGCCTCGACCAGGCGCGCGCTCAGCGCATCGTACGCCCCGGGCGCCAGGACCGGCTCGGGCCCGCGCAGCAGCTCCCGGAGCCGGGCGGCGCCGCTCGTCTTGCGGACCAGGAATCGACCCACGCTCACTTCACCTTCTCCATCTCGGATCGGACCCAGGGAACCAGCCCGCCGGCGGCGATCAGCTCCTGCAGGAAGGGCGGGAACGGCTGGCAGGCGAAGCTCCGGCCGCCCACCTCGACGGTCCCGCGGGCCGTGTCGACGCGCATGGTGTCGCCGTCCCGGGCCGCGGCGGCCGCCTCGGGGGAGATCACGATGGGCAGGCCCAGGTTGATGGCGTTGCGGTAGAAGATGCGCGCGAAGCTGGCGGCCACGACGCAGCCCAGACCCAGCGCCTTCAGCCCCAGCGGCGCGTGCTCCCGCGAGGAGCCGGAGCCGAAGTTGCGGCCCGCGACCAGGATGTCGCCCGGCTGGACGCGCCGGACGAACTCCGGGTCGACGCCCTCGAAGACGTGCTTGGCCAGCTCGGCCGGCTCCTGGATGGCCAGGTAGCGGCCGGGCATGATGGCGTCGGTGTCGACGTCGTCGCCGAACTTGTGGACTCTCCCCTCGATGATCGCCGCCATCCCCCGTCCCCCCTCACGCGACGGCCGCCGGCCCGGCCACCTCGGCCGGGTCGACGATCTCGCCCGCCACCGCCGCGGCCGCGGCGACGTAGGCGTTGGCCAGGTAGACCCGGGCGCCGGCGTGCCCCATCCGTCCCCGGAAGTTGCGGTTGGTGGTGGCGACGGCCACCTCGCCGTCGTCCAGCAGCCCCATGTGCCCGCCGAAGCAGGCGCCGCAGGTGGGCGTGGAGACGGCGACGCCCGCCTCCACGAAGCGGTCGATGAGGCCCTCGGCCAGCGCCTGGCGGTAGATCTGCTGCGTCGCCGGCACCACCACGGCGCGGGTGCCCGGCGCCACCTTCCGCCCGCCGAGGATGGCGGCCGCCTGGCGGAGGTCGGTCAGGGTGCCGTTGGCGCAGTTGCCGATGTAGACCTGGTCGACCCGGGTGCCGGCCACTTCCTCGAGGGGTGCCACGTTGCCGGGCGAGTGCGGCCTGGCCACCAGCGGTCCGAACTCCTCGAGGTCGAAGCGGTAGGTGGCGGCGTAGCGGGCGTCGGGGTCCGGGGCGACCGCCCGGTACGGCCCGGGAAGGCGGCTCCGCGCCCACTCCTCCGTCACCTGGTCGGGGATGACCATGCCGGTCTTGGCGCCGGCCTCGACGGCCATGTTGCAGATGGCCATCCGCTCGTCCATGTTCATGGCCTCGATCCCGTCGCCGCCGAACTCCATGGACTGGTAGGTCGCCCCGTCGACGCCGATCTCCTGCAGCACGCGCAGGACGACGTCCTTGCCCGTGACGTAGGGCCGCCGCCGGCCGTGGAAGAGGAAGAGGGAGCTCTCCGGGACCATGAACCAGAGGTAGCCCAGCGCGAGCGTGGCGGCGATGTCGGTGGAGCCCAGCCCCGTCCCGAAGGCGCCGAAGGCGCCGTAGGTGCAGGTGTGGGAGTCGCCTCCGACGACCAGCCGGCCCGGGGCGACCAGGCCGCGTTCGGGCAGCAGCGAGTGCTCGATGCCGCCCTGGCCGACTTCGAAGAAGTGCGGGATCCCCTGCTCCCGGGCGAAGCGCCGCAGCTCGCCCAGGCTCTGCGCCGCCGCCAGCGTCGGCGCGGGCGCGAAGTGGTCGCAGACGATGGCGACGGCCTCCGGGTCGGCCACCCGCTGCGCGCCCATCTCGCGGAACTGGCGGAAGGCCAGGGGACCGCTGACGTCGTTGAGGAGGACGACGTCGGGACGCGCCCGCAGGATGGCGCCCGGCTCGGCACGCTCGGCACCCTCCACCGCGTGCGCGGCGAGGATCTTCTGCGCCATGGTCATGCCCATGGACGGCTCACCCCTCCCGGGGCTCCGGAAGCGCCGGCTCCCCGCGGGGACAATTACCGGCCGTCGGGCCGGACTCCTGCGCGGCGAA
>JASBVS010000038.1 GCA_029960955.1 Bacillota bacterium | reverse complement strand
TGGATCTTCACGGTGTTCTCGGAGATGATCAGCCTTTGGGCGATCTCGCGGTTGGTGGCGCCCGAGGCGACCAGCTGGAGCACCTCGCGCTCGCGGTCGGTCAGGCCCTCGGCCTCCTCGCCGTCGCCGGCGCCCTCCCCGCCGCGCCCGCTCGCGCCCGGCCCCTCGCGGCGGGAGGAGGCGGGCATGCGCGCGAACTCCTGCAGGATCAGCCGCGCCAGCGTCCCGGAGATGGGCGCCTCGCCGCGAAAGACCCCGTCGATGTAGCGGAAGAGCTCGTCCGGCTCCAGGTCCTTGAGCAGGTAGCCCTGGGCGCCTGCCTTGATCGCCTCGAAGAGGTTCTCGTCCCGGTCCGAGACGGTCAGCATCACCACCGGGATCTCCGGGTGGGCGCGGTGGATCTGCCGCGTCGCCTCGATCCCGTTCATCACCGGCATGTTGACGTCCATCAGGACGAGGTCGGGGCGGAGCCGCTCCACGGCGGCGATGGCCTCCTCCCCGTTGCCCACCTCGCCCACCACCTGCAGGCCCGGCCGCGAGGCGAGGAGGCCGGACAGCCCCTTGCGGAAGAGGACGTGATCATCAACCAGCAAGATGCGGTGCGCCACGGCCATCCCCCTCCACAGGGCGCGAGATCGGCACCGCCAGGACCACCTGCGTCCCCTGGCCCGGCGCCGACAGGATGTCGACGAAGCCTCCCAGCGACTCGGCCCGCTCCTGCATGATACTCATGCCGTAGTGGCCCTTGGCGTTCTGGCGGACCACGTCGAAGCCGATCCCGTCGTCGGTGATCTTCAGCCAGAGGTGCCCGCGGCCCTGCTCCACGCTCAGCTGGACGCGGGAGGCCTGGGCGTGCTTGCGCACGTTGGCCAGCGCCTCCTGCACGATCCGCCAGGCCTGGACCTGGGCGCCGTCAGGCAGTTCGTCGAGCAGTTCCGGATCGCCTTCCAGCGACGTCTCGATGCCGTTCATCGAGCGGTAGTCTTCCAGGTATTCGCCCAGGATGGCCGAGAACCGCTTCTGGCTGGCCGGACCGGTCTTCAGGTCGAAGATGGAGTGGCGCACGTCGCCGTAGGTCTCCTTGACCACCTTCTGCAGCTCGGCCAGCCTGCGGGAGAGATCGATGGCGCCGCTCTCCATCGCCTCGTTCTCCAGCAGGCCGAACTGGAGGTTGAGGTAGCCGAGGGTCTGCGCCAGCCCGTCGTGCATCTCGCGGGCGATCCGCTCCCGCTCTTCGACGATCGCCATGTTCTGCACCTGCTGGTAGAGCCGGCTGTTCTCCCAGGCGATGGCCGCCTGGGTGGCGAAGCCGCCGACGAAGGCCTGCTCCTCCTCGTCGAAGGGACGGACCGAGCGGCGCCCGACCAGGAGGATGCCGATGACGTGGTCGCGGGAGAGCATGGGGATGGCCAGCGCCGACCGTACCCGCTCGCGGTGGAGGATGGGGAACTCCTCCTCCGGGCGCTTGGCCAGCGCCTCCAGGTCCGCCACCGCCAGGGGCACGCGGGCGAGCTGCGCCCGGAAGGGGAGGTCGGCGGCCTCGAAGGGCGGGGGCGGCGCCTGCTCGAAGCCGGCGACCGCCCGCCAGAGGAGGCGGGAGGAGCCGTCGGAGCCCGGCTCGTCGGTGATGAAGGCGGCCAGGTCGGCGTGGGCGAGCTCGCGCAGGTGCTCGGTGACGCTGGCCAGCTTCCTGCCCAGGTCGGCCACGGCGGCCAGCTCGCCGGCCAGCCGGTAGAGCGCCTCGAAGCGGTCGCGCTGCCGCTCCGCCTGGGCGAGCAGCGAGCGAACCTGGACCTCCAGGCGCTTCCTCTCGCTCATGTCGCGCAGGACCAGCGCCACGTAGCGCGCCGTCCCCTGGTGCACCTCCGAGGCGGAGAGGCTGACGGGGACCGCGCGCCCGTCGCGCGTCCGGATGACCGCCTCGCGGTAGGGGACGCGCCGGCCGAAGTCGATCGTGCTCTGGATGGGGCACTCGTCGGCGCAGGCCCGCTGGCCCTCGCTAGGCCGGCAGCCGAGGACGGTGGAGCAGAGGAGCCCGTCGCCGCCCTCGCCGGGTTCCCAGCCGGTGAGCGCGCAGGCGGCCGGGTTCATCTCGACGATCCGGTGGGCGGCGTCGACGATGAGGATGGCGTCGGTCGAGCCGTCGACGAAGGTGCGCAGGCGCTCCTCGTCGGCGCGCAGCCGTTCGGACTGGCGCCGGAGCGTTCCGAAGACGTAGCTGGTGAAGAGAGCCGAGCCCGCCAGGAGGACGAGGAGGACGAGGGCCCGCGCCAGCCAGGCGTTGGTCGCCTGGCGCAGGTCGGTGAAGACCTCGAGCAGCAAGCCGACGAAGGCGACGGGTACCAGGAAGGCGATCCACTGGATCGCCCGCTCGTTCCACCGCTCGATCGACCGTTCCAACGACCTCTGCGCCTGCCGCATCCCTCATCACCGGCTCCAGGACGATGTTAGCACTCATGGGTCATCCCGGGCACGACCGCCTCGCCCGATCGGGTGGTCCGAGCCGGCGGAGGCTTCGCTGGAAGCCACGTATGTTCCTGGTTCGGGTGGGTTGACACTACCGGCACGGACGCGTACCATCGTTCCCGGTTTAGCACTCTTCATGGGAGAGTGCTAACAAGTCGTCGGCGATGGGAGGAGGGTTCGAGCGAGCATGAGCGTCACATCCCAGGCTTCCAAGGTGCGGCTCCGGCCGCTGGGAGACCGCATCGTCGTCCGCGTCATCGAACAGGAGGAGCGGACGCCGAGCGGGATCGTCCTGCCCGACACCGCCAAGGAGAAGCCGCAGGAGGGCGAGGTCCTGGCGGTGGGCAAGGGCGCCTATCTCGAGAACGGCCAGGTCCGCCCCCTCGACGTCCAGGTCGGCCAGCACGTGCTCTTCTCCAAGTATTCCGGCACGGAAGTCAAGATCGACGGCGAGGAGTACCTGGTCCTCTCCGAACGGGACGTCCTCGCGATCGTGGAGCGCTGAGCGGAGCGTCCCCGGCAGCCCCCGGCTCGGGCGGGCTTCGCCGCGCGCCGCGGGAGCCGGCGCTCCGCGGAGTGCGGGACGCCACTCAAGGGAGGGAATGAGGAAGGCATGCCCAAGCAGATCGTCTTCGACGAAGAGGCGCGCCGCGCCCTCGAACGGGGCATCAACACGGCGGCCAACACCGTCAAGATCACCCTCGGGCCCAAGGGCCGCAACGTCGTCCTGGAGAAGAAGTTCGGCGCCCCGAACATCACGAACGACGGCGTCACCATCGCGCGCGACATCGAGCTGAAGGATCCCTACGAGAACATGGGCGCCCAGCTCCTCAAGGAAGTGGCGACCAAGACCAACGACGTGGCCGGTGACGGCACCACCACCGCCATCGTCCTCGGCCAGGCCATGGTCCGCGAGGGCCTGCGCGTCGTCGCCGCGGGCTCCAACCCGATGCTGGTCAAGCGCGGCATCGAGAAGGCGGTCAACGAGGTCGTCGAGGAGATCCGCAAGGTCTCCAAGCCCGTCGAGACACACAACCAGATCGAGGAAGTCGCCTCCATCGCCGACGCCATGGACAAGGTGGGCAAGGAGGGCGTCATCACCGTCGAGGAGGCCAAGACGCTGGAGACCACCGTCGAGGTGGTCGAGGGCATGCAGTTCGACCGCGGCTACCTCTCGCCCTACTTCGTCACCAACACGGATACCATGGAGGCCGTCCTCGAGGATCCCTTCATCCTCATCACCGACAAGAAGATCAGCGCGGTCAACGACCTTCTGCCGGTGCTGGAGAAGGTGCTCCAGCGCGGCAAGCCGCTCCTGGTCATCGCCGACGACGTGGAGGGCGAGGCGCTGGCCACCCTGGTGGTCAACAAGATCCGCGGCACGCTCCAGGTCTGCGCGGTCAAGGCGCCCGGCTTCGGCGACCGGCGGAAGGCGATGCTGGAGGATATCGCCATCCTGACCGGCGGCCAGTACCTCTCGGAAGATCTGGGCATCAAGCTGGAGAACGTGACCCCCGACATGTTCGGCCGCGCCGAGCGCGTCACCGTCGACAAGGAGAACACCACCATCGTCCGGGGCGCCGGCGACTCCCAGAAGATCAAGGACCGCATCAAGGCCATCCGCGCCCAGATCGAGGAGACCACCTCGGACTTCGACCGCGAGAAGCTCCAGGAGCGCCTGGCCAAGCTGGCCGGCGGCGTCGCCGTGATCAACGTCGGCGCGGCCACCGAGGTGGAGCTGAAGGAGAAGAAGTACCGCATCGAGGACGCGCTCTCGGCCACCCGCGCGGCGGTCGAGGAGGGCATCGTCCCCGGCGGCGGCTGCACCTACGTGCACGCGCTCAAGGCGCTGCAGAACCTGAAGGGCGAGAACCGCGACGAGCAGACGGGCATCGAGATCGTCGCCCGGGCGCTGGAGGAGCCGCTGCGCCAGATCGTCTCCAACGCCGGCCTCGAGGGCTCCGTCGTCGTCGAGAAGGTGAAGGAGCTGCCCGACACCGACGGCTTCGACGTGATGAGCCTCGAGTACGGCAACATGTTCGAGAAGGGGATCGTCGACCCGACCAAGGTGACCCGCTCCGCGCTCCAGAACGCGGCCAGCATCGCGGCCATGGTTCTGACCACCGAGTCCCTGGTGGCCGACATCCCCGAGAAGAAGGAGAACAGCGCGGGCAACATGCCCGACATGGACATGTAAGCCCGGTCCGGCGATCGTACCGGATGGCGCAGGGAAGGGGCGGCCTCGCCCGGCGGCGGGGCCGCCCCTCGCGCGCCCGGGGGCCGGGCGGGGCGGCGACGGCGCCCGGGCCAGGAACCGCGCGGCGGCGGGGCGAACCCTGCGGCCGTGGAGGTGAGGGGGATCTTCGTCAGGAAGATCATGATCGAGGATGCGGTCAGCGTCCCCGACGGCGCCACCCTCGACGAGGCCATGGCGGTGATGAACGCGCGGCGGCTGCGCGCGATCCCCGTCGTCCACGAAGGCCGGCCCGTGGGCGTGCTCGAGCTGCTCGAGCTCCACCGCCTGGGCGTCGGCCACCCCTCGCCGCAGGCGCCGGGCACGCGGCTGGTCTCGGCGGTGATGCAGCCGGCTCCCCCGGCGGTCACCCCCGCGACGCCCTTCGAGGAAGCGGCGGCGCGGATGGCCGGTCAGGCGGTCAACTTCCTGCCGGTGGTCGACGGGCAGGGCCTTCTGGTGGGGATCGTCACCCGCGACGCGCTCTTCCGGGAGATGATCCACCTCCTGGGCTGGGACCACCCCGAGCTGCCCCGGCTGGCGCTGCTGGTTCCGGAGCAGCCCGGCCAGCTGGAGCGGATCGGGCGCATCGTCCGCGAGCACGGCGGCAACATCACCCACCTGGCGACCGACCGCTCCGAGACCTTCGGGCTCTATACGCTCCTCCTGCGGGTGCAGGTGCGCGATCTCGCGGGCCTCTGCGAGGCGCTGGAGCGCCAGGGCTTCAAGGTCATCGACCGCCCGTCGCCGGCCGGGGCGCCGGAGGCGGCGGGCGACGCTCAGCCGCCCGGCCGGGGCGCGTAGAGCAGCAGGAGCTGGTCCGGCTCCACCTCGGCGCCCGCCAGCCCGAGCCCGGGGGCGACGTCGGGGAGCTGCAGGCGGGCGGGCCCCGGCGACCAGGCCGCCAGGACGGCCGCGTCCAGCGGCTGGCCGTCCAGGAGGAGGCCGCTGGGGAGGAGCTCCAGCCGGTCGGGCGCGCCCCCTTCGCCCGGCAGCGCGCGCACGGCGACGCGCAGGCGCAGCGGGCCGAAGTCCAGGAGGAGGTCGGGCGGCGCGAAGCCCACCCCGGCGCCACCGCCCACCAGCGACTGGAGCGTGGCCGCGTCGAAGCCGAGGCGCAGCCGGGGAGGATCGAGACTGAGGCCGGTGGAGGAAGGCCGGGCGCCGGCCCAGGAACGCTCGCCCAGGGCGCGCCAGAAGGCGAGGAGCTGCCCCTGGGCGGAGAGCCAGCTCCGCTCGCGGGCCTCCAGCTCGGCCGAGGCCCCGGCGAGGCGGAGCCGGGCGCCGGCCAGCGCCCGGGCCCGCTCCTGCCGGAGCGCCTGCAGGCGGCGCTGCCGGGCCTCGAGGGCGCTCTCGGCCGACGCCACCCGCCGTGCCTCCGCCTCCGCCGCGCGGCGCGCGGCCTGCGCCTCCTCCGCCAGGCGGGAGGCCTGGCGGAGGAGGCCGATCTCGTAGGCCGCCAGGCGCGTCAGGATGTCGACCCGCCAGAAGAGGTCGCGCAGGCTGGCCGTGCCGAGGAAGACGTCGAGCAGGCCGGGCGCGCCGCTCTCGCGCAGCCAGCGGAGCCAGGAGCCGGTCCGCGCCGCCGTCGCCCGGCGGAGCGCGTCCAGGCGGGCGGCGCGCTCGCGGGCCGAGGCCAGGCGGCGGCGGGCGGCGGCCAGGGCCCGCGCGTTCGCCTCCAGCTCCGCCTGCAGGCGGGCGAGCTCCAGGTCGTAGCGAACCAGCTCGTTTAGCAGCGCCTGGACCTGGGCCTGCTCGCTCCGCAGCCGCGCCTCGTCGGAGGCGAAGGGCGAGGGGCGGGCGGAGGGAGGGGGGAGGTCGCCGGGGCCGGCGGCGGCCGGCGCGGGGGCGCCCGGCGCCGGGGCGGCCAGGGCGGCGGGCGGGAGCGCCGCCGCGGCCAGGCAGGCGGCCATCCGCTTCCTGGTTCCCGGGGGTTCCCGCGTCGCTCCGCCCCGGGGCCGAGATGCCCGCCGCGGCGCCCCGCCGCCCCGCCCGCGCCGGACGGGCGTACCCGAAAGGAAGTGAGCGACGTGTCCCCATCCCCGCCGCGCCCCGCGCGCCCGCGCGCGCTCACCATCGCCGGCAGCGACGCCAGCGGCGGCGCCGGCATCCAGGCCGACCTGAAGACCTTCGCGCTCCTGGGCGTCTACGGCATGAGCGCGCTGACCGCCGTGGTGGCGGAGAACACGGTGGGCGTCCAGGGCGTGGTCGAGCTGGAGCCTTCCTTCGTCCTGCAGCAGATCGCCTCGGCCTGGGACGACGTCGGCGTCGACGCCCTCAAGACCGGCATGCTGGCCAACGCCGCCATCGTCGAGGCGGTGGCGGCCGACCTGGCGCGGCGCAAGGCGCGCCACCTGGTGGTCGACCCGGTCATGCTGGCCAAGGGCGGCGAGCCGCTCCTCGCCGCCGACGCCCGCCGCGCGCTGGTCGACCGCCTCCTGCCGCTGGCCGAGGTGGTGACGCCCAACCTGCCCGAGGCCGAGGCGCTGAGCGGGATGCGGATCGCGGACGAGGCGGCGCGCCGCGAGGCGGCCCGCCGCATCCAGGCGCTCTCCGGCGGCTGGGTGGTGCTGAAGGGCGGCCACGCTCCCTGGCAGCCGGGGCGCTCCGTCGACCTCGCCTACGACGGCCGCGAGTGGCTGGAGCTGGAGGGCGAGCGCGTGGAGACGCCGCACACCCACGGCACGGGCTGCACCTTCTCGGCCGCCGTCGCCGCCGGCCTGGCGCACGGGCTCGACGTGCCCGCCGCCCTCCGCCTGGCCAGGGCCTTCATCTCCGCCGCCATCCGCGGCGGAGCCGAGCGCCCGCTCGGCCACGGCCACGGCCCCACCGACGCCGTCGCCGCCGCCGTGGCGCTGGGCGGCCGGCCGGTGCCCGTCGCGGAGTTCGCCGCGACGCCCGGGGCGCCCGGGGCGCCCGGGGCGGGCGGCCGGGCGAGGCCGGGGGAGGGCGGGGCGCCGTGAGCGGCGGGCGGCCGCGCTGGGGGACGCGCGAGCTGGTGCTGATGGCGCTGATGACGGCGCTGGGCACGCTCCTCGCCCAGTTCCTGGTCATCCCCGTCGGCCCCGCCAAGGTCCAGCCCGTGCAGGCGCTGGTCAACGTCGTGGGCGCCGTCCTCTACGGGCCCTGGGGCGCCTTCTGGGTGGCGGCCGCCATCTCCACGCTGCGCAACCTGCTGGGCGTCGGCACCCTCCTCGCCTACCCGGGCAGCCTCTTCGGCGCCCTCCTGGCGGGCTTCGCCTGGCGGCGGACGCGCAGCCTCGGTCTGACCGGCCTCGGCGAGCTGGTCGGCACCGGCCTGATCGGCGCCCTGGCCGGCTACCCGATGGCGCTCCTGGTGATGCACAAGCCGGTGGGCGCCCTCGCCCTGGTCGCCGCCTTCATCCCGCCCTCCGCCTCCGGAGCCTTGCTGGGGCTGGCTGTCACGGGCCTCCTGCGCCGCGCCGGCCTCGCCCCCGGCCTGCCCCGTCCTGCCACCGAAAGGAGGAAGCCCATCCGATGAGCGAGACCGACCGGAACGCGCCGGCGGGGAGCGCCTTCGCGGGCGCGCTCGCCCCCGACCGCGGGCTGGCCGCCCGCGCGGCCCGGCTCCTGGAGCGGGTACGCGACCGGCGACCGCTGGTCCACCACATCACCAACCTGGTGGTCACCCACTCCACCGCCAACCTGACCCTGGCGCTGGGCGCCTCACCCGTCATGGCCTACGCCGCCGAGGAGGTGGCCGAGATGGCCGCGGCGGCCCAGGCGCTCCTCCTCAACATCGGCACCCTGACCGCGCCCGAGCTGGAGGCGGCGCTGCTGGCGGGCCGCGCCGCCAACGCCGCCGGCGTGCCCGTCCTCCTCGACCCCGTGGGCGCCGGCGCGACGCGCTTCCGCCTCGAGGCCTGCCGCCGCCTCCTCGCGGAGGTGCGCGTCGCCGTCATCCGCGGCAACGCCGACGAGATGGCGGCGCTGGCGGGCGACGGCGGCGGCCAGCGCGGGGTGGACGCGGTCCGCCCGCGCGACGAGGGCGAGCGCGCGGAGCTCGCCCGCCGGGTGGCGCGGCGCTACCGCTGCGTGGCGGCGGTCACGGGCGCCCGCGACTGGCTCTCGGACGGCGAGCGCTGGATCGCCTGCGACAACGGCCACCCGCTGCTGGCGCAGGTGACGGGGACCGGCTGCATGGCGAGCACGGCCGTCGCCACCTTCCTGGCGGCGGGGGAGGAGCCCCTGCTGGCGGCCGCCTCCGCCCTGGGCGCCTTCGGCCTGGCGGCGGAGTGGGCGGCGCGCGACGCGCGCGGGCCGGGCAGCTTCGAGGTGGCGCTCCTCGACCGCGTGGCGGCGCTCCGCCCGGTCGACCTGGAGGAAGGGCTCCGCCTCGCCCGCCTCGACGGGGGCGAGGGGCGGTGAGCGGTCGCCCGGGCGCCGGCCCGGCCGCGCGGGAGGTCCGCCGCAGGCCCGACCCGGCCGCCCTCGCCCGCCGCCTGGCCGTCTACGTCATCACCGACCGGGAGCAGGCGGAGCGCCTCCCCGGCCGCAGCCTGATGGACGTCTGCCGGGCGGCGCTCCGGGCCGGCGCCGGCGCGCTCCAGCTGCGCGGCAAGGACTGGTCGGGCCGCGAGCTCTACGAGGCCGGCCTGGCGCTCCGCCGCCTCGCC
This sequence comes from Bacillota bacterium, assembly GCA_029960955.1. Classification (GTDB taxonomy): domain Bacteria; phylum Bacillota; class Sulfobacillia; order JAIMAT01; family JAIMAT01; genus JAIMAT01. The sequence continues at coordinate 10,664 of JASBVS010000038.1, read as the reverse complement.
GACGAGACGGGGGCGCTCCTCTTCGTCGACGACCGCGTCGACGTGGCCCGGGCGGTGGGGGCGGACGGCGTCCACGTCGGCCAGGAGGACCTTCCCGCCCGCGTCGCCCGCGAGATCCTCGGCCCCGGCGCCATCGTCGGCGTCTCCGCCGCCTCGCCCGAGGAAGCGCGCCGGGCCGAGGCCGACGGCGCCGACTACGTCGGTGCCGGCTCGGTCTGGGCGACGGGCAGCAAGCCCGACGCCGGCGCGCCCATCGGCCTGGAGGGGCTGCGCGCCATCGTGGCCGTCACGCGGCTGCCCGTGGTGGCCATCGGCGGCGTCGACGCGCGCCGCGCCCGCGAGGCGCGCGCGGCGGGAGCGGCGGGCGTGGCCGTCATCTCCGCGGTGATGGCCGCGCCCGATCCCGCGCGGGCCGTGCGCGAGCTGCTGGCGGCCGGGAGGGCTTCGCCGGCCTCCGTATAATGGCTGGTGCGGAGGCGGTGCGAGCATGGCCGTGGGCGAGCTGATCCCCCTGGAGGAGGCGCTGGAGCGGCTGCTGGCCGAGCTGCCGGCGGGCTCCCTGGGCAGCGAGGCGGTCGGCCTGGAGGCGGCCGCCGGGCGGGTGCTGGCGGAGCCGGTGACGGCGGAGGAGGAGCTGCCGCCCTTCGACCGGAGCACCATGGACGGCTACGCCGTCCGCGCCGCCGACGTGGCTGCGGCGACGGAGGAGCGCCCCGTCCGCCTGCGCCTGGCGGGCGAGGTGCGGATCGGCGAGCCGGCCGGCCTCCGCGTCGAGGCGGGCGAGGCCGCGGCCGTCCCCACGGGCGGCGCGCTGCCGGCCGGCGCCGACGCGGTCGTGCCCGTGGAGTGGACGCGTCCCGCCGGGGAGCGGGTCGACTTCCTGCGCCCGGTGGAGCCGGGCGAGAACGTCGCCGCCCGGGCCAGCGACGTCCGCCCCGGGCAGCTCGTCCTGCCCGCCGGGCACCGGCTCCGGCCGCAGGACTGCGGGCTCCTGGCGGCGCTCGGGCGGCTGCGCGTGCAGGTGGTGCGCCGCCCGCGCGTCGCCGTCCTGGCGACGGGCAACGAGGTGGTGCCCGCCGACCGGCGGCCGGCGCCCGGCCAGATCCGCGACGCCAACTCCTGGTCGCTCCTGGCCGCCCTCCGCGCCGGGGGGCTCCGGGGCGAGTACCTGGGCGTCAGCGGCGACGACGAGGAAGCGATCCGCCAGCTTCTCGCCAGCGCCCTGGCCCGCTTCGACGTGGTGCTGGTCTCGGGCGGCTCCTCGGTGGGCGACCGCGACGTCACCCAGCGCGCCGTCGAGTCGCTGGCGCGCGTCGTCGCCCACGGCATCGCCATCAAGCCCGGCAAGCCGGCGCTGCTGGGCGTCTCCGCCGGGAAGGCGGTGGTGGGCCTGCCCGGCCACCCGGTCTCGGCGCTGACCATCTACCGGCTGCTGGTCCGCCCCCTTCTCCAGCACCTGGAGGGCGCCCGCCCCGACTGGTCGCGCCCGGGGCTCCGCGCCCGCCTGGCCGGCCCCGTCCGGGCGCCGGCCGAGCGCGACGCCATGGTCTCGGTCCGCCTCCGCCGCCTCGCCCCCGGCGGGCGCGCGGAGGGCGCTCCGGCCTTCGAGGCGGAGCCGCTGCGCACCAGCTCCGCCCACCTCTCCAGCCTCGTGCTGGCCGACGGCATGATCCGCCTCGCGCGCGGCGCCCGGCTGGAGGCGGGGCAGGAAGTGGAGGTGCTCCCCTTTGACGACTGACGCCGGCGGGCGAGCTCGTGCAGACGTGGGTGGACGGGCGCGCGGCGGCGGGCGCGGGGACCGGGGCGGCGAGGGACGGGGCCGGGGCGCGGGACGGGACCGGGGCGCGGGAGGCGGACGCGCGCGACGTGGGCGCGCGGGACGGGAAGGCGGCGACCGGTGCGGCGCGTGAGGTGGACGCGCGCGATGCGGCCGCGCGGGAAGCCGACGCGGTGCCGGTGCGGGATTGATGTCCCGATGACCCCCGGGTGGACGGGAACGCGAAGCGAAGGGGGCGTGAGAAGGCGCGGGCGCTGGCGACTTGTGCGGGGCGCGGGCGCGGGGTCCGGGCGCGGGGACCGCGTGCGGGAGTCAGCGGCGGGAGGGCATGCCGGAGTCCGTGCCGAAACCGCGTGGGGGAGTCAGCGCCGGGGGCGCGTGCCGGGGACCGCTGCGGGTGTCAGCGCTGGGGTCGCGTGCCGGGGACCGCGTGCGGCACGTACCCGCGGCCGCGCGAGTCAGTCAGCAGCGGGCAAAGGTACGAAAGGTGCGTGCCCAAGCTCCCTACAGATGCGCCAGCTCCGGCACCTCCTTCGCCTTCTGCAGCCCGCCGCGCGCCATGGGATAATCCGGCATGACCTCCGCCACCGGCACATCGACGATCGTCGGCCGGCCGTCCTTGAAGGCGCTGCGGAATCCCTGCGCCAGCCGATCGCGCAGCTGCGCCGGCCGTTCCACGCGGATGCCGGCGCCGCCGCAGGCTTCGGCAAAGGCGGCGAAGTCCGGGTTGTGGAACGCCGCGCCGTGCGCGTCCAGCCCGAGGCGCATCTGCGCATGCTTCTCCTCGGCGTACGAGCCGTTGCGGAAGACGATGCAGAGCACGGGGAGCTCGTGCTGCACGGCCGTCGTGAACTCGGCCAGCACCTCGCCGAGGCCGCCGTCGCCGGTCACTGCGACCACCTGCCGCTTCCGCTCCACGAGGCGGGCGGCGTTCGCGGCCGGCAGGGCGAAGCCCATGCTCCGCCAGTGGCCGGAGACCAGCGCCGTCAGGCGTCTGGCCTTGAGTCCCGAGCTTACCCAGAAGGTGTTGTCGCCCACGTCGAGGCAGAGGATGGCGCCGTCCTCAAGATGTTCACCCAGCTCCGCCGCGACCTCGCCGGGGTGCAGCGCGTCCGCACCGTCGGCGGTGGTGCGCCGGCGCAGCTCGGCGTGCCACTGGGCGCGCGCTTCCTCGATCTCAGCACGCCAATCGCCGCGCTCGCCGCGCGTGGCGTCGACGTGCGCATGGGTCTGGGTCCGCGCGGCGCCTTTACGCCCCCCGCGCGCCCCGGGTTCCGCTCCGCCCAGCCGCTCAATGAGGGCGTTCAGCGTCGCGGCGGCGTCGCCGAGAAGGCCGATGTCCACCGGGAAGGCCATGCCCACGTGGGGAAGCGCGGTGTCGAGCTGGATGTACGTCGCGTCCGGCGCGTACTCCGGCTGCCACCACGTGCTGCCGACGACGAGGACCACATCGGCCTGGCCGAAGAGCCGCGCCGCGGCCGGCGTGCCGAACTCGCCCACGACGCCCGCGTTGAGCGGGTGGTCCCAGGGGATCAGGCCGAGTGCCGGAAGCGTGTGCACGACGGCCGCGTCCAGCGTCGCCGCCAGGCGCAGGAGCGGCTCCACCGCGCGCGCCGCGCCGCGGCCGGCGAGGATCAGCGGGCGGCGGGCCTCCGCCAGCCGGCGCGCGGCTTCGTCCACGGCGGCCGCGGGGGCCGCGGTCGCGCCGCCTGTGGCGACGCCATGAGTGCGCAGCGCGCCGTTCCCGCCCGCCGTCGCGCCTACGGCGACGTCGCCCGCTGCGGCAGCCGGCGCCACGCCTGCGGCGCCGTCGCCCGCCGCGCCCGCGCGCGCGTCGGCCGCGCCTGCGCGCCCGCCCGCCGCGCGCGCACCCGCCCAGTTGCCGTACGTGGGCCGCGGATACAGCACGGACGCTACCTTCTGCTGCTGGATGTTCTTCGGCAGCCCCAGCCGGGCGACATCATGCTGCTCAAACGCCGCGCGCAGCGCCTGGTACAATGCCTGCGGCGCCTGCCGCGCGTCCGTCAGGGTGTGGTTATAGGCGCCCGCGGCCTCGTGGAAGACGAGGTCCTGATCCATCACCTGCGGCCAGCGCGTGCCGATCTTCGTCGTCTCCGCCTGTCCAGTGAGGGCGACGACGGGTACACGATCAAAATGCGCGTCGTAGACGCCGTTGAGCAGCTTCACGCAGCCCGGCCCGCCGTCCGCGAGGCACACGCCCACCTCACCCGTGAGCTTGGCGTAGGCCGAGGCCATGAAACCGGCCGCGTCCTCCTGGCGCACGCCCACGTATCGGATGCGTTCCTGCTTGCCCAGTGCCGCGACGAGCGGCGCCACCGTGTCCCCCACCACGCCGAAGACGAACGGCACCTGCCACTTGGCCAGCTGGCGCACCACGTGTTCTGCGACCGTCGGTTCCACATGCCTGCCTCCCCGGCGCTAGTATGCGTAAGCGCCAGGGTGCCCAGACTGCGTGTGCGAGGGGCGGGGACCGCCGGCGTGCACGCGCCGGTCCCGCGCGCGGCATTCCGTGCGCCGCGTTTCGTGGGCGGCGCTCCGCGGTCCGCGGTCCGCGGGCCGCGCGCCATGCTCCGCGGTCCGCGGGCCGCGCGCCGCCCGCGACCCGCCTCGCGCGGACAAATGGTTCGGGCTCTAGACCGATAAGTGTGTGGTGAACACGAGCGCGGCCAATGGTAAAAGCTCAAAGAGCATTTCGGACATCGATGTCAGGGTCTCCGGCCGGTCATCGGTCGGCTGCTGTCGCGCGACGGGTCCGCTGCTGTGACGCGTACGCGATCATGGCCTCGCCGGTGAAATAGGGCAAATTTCTTTGCCTATTTTGCCGAGACACCGTGTGAGCGAGTAGATAAGCCAAAAAGGTTGGCCTATCAGTTGACATAACGATGATTTTGGGGTGTAGGACGGGAAATAGGCCAAAGAATTTGGCTTATCAGAGGCTGGATCCGCCGTCTCATCGAAATAGGCGAAGAATTTTCGGTTATCGGCCCGTCGGCTGCGGGGCTAAGGGGTATCCGGTGCCGGCCGGCGGGCGCAGAACCCCGACGGCCGCGGAGCCCGGCGGCTCACCGGGGCGGGCAGAACCCGGCGACCCGCCGGAGGCGTGCCAGTCCCGGCACCCGGCGGAGGCGAGCCGGGCCCGGCGCGCCTCGGAGCTCGAAAGGCGCGGCAGCCGAGCCGCCGCCGTCCAGACGGCTCTCAGCACTTTCGACGTGTGCCGTGGAACGACGGGAGCGGCGGAGCAGATGGCCCTCCCGGTGTGTGGGTATCGCACTCAACCCTTGACGCTTCTGCCGCTCTCTTCCTTCACCACACACTGATCGGTCTAGAGCCCGCTTGGGTGGCCGGCGACGCCGAAGCGGCGCCCAAGCCCCCGTGGGGGGCGGGGGGACGGCGCGTGGCGAGGGCGGCGGCGCGGGCGCGGGTGGCGCGAGCGTCTCCGGCGGACATTTGGGTCGATTTTGCGCCCTAACGGCCGTTCCCGCCCCGCTAAACCGCCATGTAAGGTCGACTTCGCAACTTCGGCGGGTCTGGAAGCGAGCTCGGCGCCGCTTATGTCGACTTGTAAGGAGCGCCACGCACCCTATCACAAGCGCAAATTGCATTATGTCAAGAGATAAGGTGTGCGATGGGTCTATTGACAAACCGCGTGCGGGGAGACGGTTGTTGGGCTGTGCTGGGGATCACCAGCAAAGGGTCGCGGTGTGTCGCGACGGCACAGTTTGGTTCCCGCAGGCCTCAGGCGATCTGCACCCTCAGCCCCCTCACCATCCGCATCAGGTTCACCGCGATCGCCGACATCAACGATTGCTCCCGTACCCGCTCCCGACCCCGCATCCTGGCACGACTCAGGTTGTGGCAGCGCTTTTGGATGGCGTGCGTGCCTTCACACCAAATGCGCCGCAACCGTTGAGCTTCTCGGAATGCTGCGGTGCCGATCTGGCGGTAGGTCCACTCGGCATCGTCCTGGAACAGCGGCCGCGTCACCTGCCTCGCTTTTACGCGAGCTGCAAGACACCGCGCTTTCAACGAGCATGCCTGGCAATCCTGAGGATTGGCTCGATAGAGCCTCTGCGGGGTCTGATGAGTGGTGATCCCCTTGAACTCCAGCATCTTGCCGCCCGGGCAACGATAGGCGTCCTTCTCGGGAATGTATTCGAAGTCGCTCACACGGAAGGTGTGGCCACGGCCACGCCGGATGTGTCGCGGGATGTATCCGGTAATCCCCAGCTTCCGAAGTGTCCGATGAACCGAGATGGCATCATAACCGCGGTCCATGGCCGCGGCTTGGATCGACAGGCCGAAGGTCTCCACAATCCGCCGCAGTCTTTCCGGGTACGGCTCATGGTCGTTCACATTGCCCGGCGTGACGTGCACATCCAGGATGATGCCGTGCTTGGCGTCCAACGTTTGATGACTGAGATAGTGGTAACCCTTGGGCTTGCCGGGACGGTTCATGTAGCGGGCGTCCGGATCGACCGCGCTGACCTTCACCTCCTCCGTCTCCGGCTCTTCCGAGCCGCCCTGGGGAGGGGTGCGGTCACCATCGTCCATCCGATTCCTCCCCGCCTCACGCTCCGCTGCGGCGTCGAGTTCCTTGATGTACTCCGACGGCGTCTTGGTCACGCGGATCACCGTGTCGTGCTTGCCTTCGGCCGCGTTGGCTTTGATGTGCGTGGCATCGGTCAGCACCAGTTCGCCGCTCACCCATCCGCGTTCGATGCACAGCCGCACAATCTCGTCGAAGATCTCTTGGAACAGCCCCGCATCGTGAAACCGCCGGCGCCGGTTCTGCGAAAACGTCGAGTGGTCGGGGACCGGGTCGTCGATCTCCAAACCCAAAAACCAACGATAGGCCAGGTTCAGCCGGACTTCCTGTTCCAGCCGCCGCTCGGACGGGATCCCGTAGAGGTACCCGATCAGCGTCATCTTGAACAGCACAACGGGGTCGATCGACGGGCGGCCGTTGTCTTCACTGTAGAGATGCCGGACCTTGTCGTAGATGAAACTGAAGTCCACCGCCTGGTCAATGCGGCGGAGCAGATGGTCTCTCGGCACCAACTCCTCCAAGTTGACGAAACAGAAACGGGGCTGAGATCCTCGGCGGCGCGTCATCATGAACGGATCACCCATCGGTTCATTTCGACATGGCTGCCGACTTTTCCTTGCTCCCCGGCTCGCTATGCCGGGTTTGTCAACAAACCCTGGTGCGACTTATACGGCCGTCTCACCCCGTTCGGAGGGTGGGACACCGTCGAATAAGGAGCGCATCGAACCTTCTGCCCCCATCCCGAAGCGTTATGTCTACCGATTAGGTCCAAAACGCTCCTTGCGCCGATGGGGCGGCTCACGCGTCCCGCGTCCCGCACACACGGGGCGGCTCACGCGTCCACCGCTCGGTTCGTACCTGTGCAGGCTGCTGACTTACTCGCGCGGCCGCGGGCACGTGCTCCAACCGCTGACTCCCGCACGCGGTCCCCGCGCCCGGGCCCCGTGCAAGTCGCCGGCGCCCGCACTGTCTCACGCCCCCTTCGCTTCGCGTTCCCGTCCACCAGGGGGTCATCGGGACGTCAATCCCGCACCGGCACCGCGTCGGCCTCCCGCGCGGCCGCATCAAGCGCGTCCGCCTCCCGCGCCGCACCGGTCGCCGCCTTCCCGACCCGCGCGGCCGCGTCGCGCGCGTCCGCCTCCCGCGCCCCGGCCCTCGCCGCCCCGGCCCCCACGCCGGCTCCGGCCCCCGCGCCCGCCGCCGCGCGCCCGTCCACCCACGTCTGCACGAGCTCGCCCGCCGGGCCCATGGACGCCGGCGAGGGCCGCCACGCCGAGGGGATGCCCGCGAAGGCCGCGATGCTCTCGTCCAGGGCCACGAGGTCCTCCCGTTTCAAATCGGCCACGCGCGTCTTGCCGACCGCGGCGATCCCTTGTCGCATCTCCTGCTCCACGGCCTTGAAGAAGTTGTAGAGATTCTGCGCCGCCTGCTCCACGTCGAGGTCCCTGCGCCGCGAGCCGGTCTGCAGCACGAGCTGCGTCGCCGGCTCTCCGGGAGCCGTCTTCGCCATCTCGTCGGCCAGCATGGCGAGCACGGCGATGGTGCCGATGTAGACCGCGTCCGCGCCCAGCGCGAGCGCCTTGAGGAACTCTCCCGGCGTGCGCAGGCCGCCGGCCGCGATCACGGACACGTCCTCGCGCACCCCGCGCCGCTCCAGGTAGTCGACGGTGCGGACGAGCGCGTGGAACGTCGGCAGCCCGGTGTCGTCCGCCAGGGTGGGCGGCGCCGCGTGCGTGCCGGCCTCGGCGCCGTCGACCACGATGTAGTCCACCCCCGCGCGGATCGCGATCTCCAGCTCCCGCTCCATCCATTGCGTCGCGCCGAACTTGTAGCCGATGGGCACGGGGAAGCGCTCCTTCAGCTTCCGCACGAGCCGCTCGAGATCCTGGGCGCCCTTCACGCCCTCAAGCTGCGATTCGATCAGCGCGTCCTGGCCGGGATCCAGCCCGTACGCCTCGCGCATGCGCTCGTGGATCTTCTTCGCGGGCGTCGTCTGCGCCACGCCGGCCTGGGCGCCCTGGCCCACCTGGATCTCGATGGCGTCGGCCTGCTCCAGCTGGTCCCAGCGGTATTGCGAGCTCGCCGGCCAGGTGCCGCGGATGTACTGGACGATGAGCTTGTCGGCCGCCTCGCGCTCTTCCGGCAGGAAGGCCTCGCCGGTGTTCGTGGCCGTGCCCGCCCGCGAGGCCGCGCGCGCCAGCGCCACCTTCGCGCGTACGCTCAGCGCGCCGCCGAAGGACATGCCCGTCACCATGACGGGGATCTCGATCTGCAGGGGCTTCTTCGCGCGCGGGCCGATCGTCACGCGCAGGTCGATGGGCGTGCCGTACTTCGGCGGGACGCGCGTGAGATATGTCGGGCTGAGGAGGATGTGCTCCCACGGTGACATCTGCAGCACGCTGCCGAACGGCCGCCCCACAGGCTTGCCCTGCTTGGCGCGCATGAGCGTCTCCACAAGGATGCGGGCGTTCACCTTCTGCAGCGTCGTCACCGTGTTGATCAGGCTGTCCGTATACGGTTCCTTCATGATACGCTTCATTTTCGAGTCGACCAGCGTGTTCACGAACCAGTCCACCAAGCCCACAGGGCACCCTCCCGGTCCGCGTCCGCGGGCGCGCCGTCGTGGCCGCCCGCCGACGCGCGTTATCACCCGTAGGGTGCCCCGCGCGCGCTTCTTCTACCGGCCGCCGACCGGCGCTACTGCGCCGGTCCCACCCACACCGTCTGGATGTTGACGAACTCGCGGATGCCGAACTCCGAAAGCTCGCGGCCGTAGCCGCTGTTCTTCACGCCGCCGAAGGGCAGACGCGGATCCGAGGCGACCATGCCGTTGATGAAGACGGAACCGGACTCGATCTCCCCGGCCAGCCGCCGGCCGCGCGCCTCGTCCGACGTCCAGAGGCTGGCGCCCAGGCCGTAGCTCGTGGCGTTCGCCACGGCAACGGCCTCGGCCTCGTCGCGCACGCGGATGACGGCCGCCGCCGGCCCGAACGTCTCCTCGCAGGCCACCACCATGTCCGGCTTCACGTTGAGAAGGACCGTCGGGCGGTAGAAGAAGCCGCGCCCGGGCATGCGCTCGCCGCCCACGGCCACCCGCGCGCCGGCCTCCACCGAGGCCCGCACCTGGCGGTCGAGCGCCTCGACGAGGTCCTCGCGCGCCAAAGGACCGACCTGCGTCTCCCGGTTCATCGGGTCGCCCACGCGCAGTTCCGCCACCGCTTCGCAGAACTTCTCCTCAAACGCGTCGGCGACCGCTTCGACGACGATGAAGCGCTTCGCCGCGATGCAGCTCTGCCCCGTGTTCTGGTTGCGCGCCCAGGCGCCCGTGCGGGCGGCGAGATCGAGGTCGGCATCCTCTAGCACGATGAACGGGTCCGAGCCGCCGAGTTCCAGAACGGTCTTCTTCAAGGCCTGCCCTGCGGCCGCGGCCACCTGCCGGCCGGCCGCCTCGCTCCCCGTGAGCGTCACCGCCGCCACGCGCGGATCCGCGATCAGGCGCGAGGCGCGGCTGCCGCCGACGAGGAGGCTCTGGAACACGCCTTCCGGGAAGCCGGCCTCGCGGAACACGCGCTCGATGGCCAGGGAGCACTGCGGCACGTTGGAGGCGTGCTTCAAGAGCCCCACGTTGCCCGCCATCAGCGCCGGCGCTGCAAAGCGGAACACCTGCCAGAAGGGGAAGTTCCAGGGCATGATGGCGAGCACCGGCCCGAGCGGCCGGAAGGCCACGTAGGCGGCGCGGCCGCTGCTCTCCTTGGGAATGTCGGCGAGGAACGCCTCCGCGTTCTCCGCGTAGTAGTCGCACGCCCACGCGCACTTCTCGATCTCGGCCTCCGCCTGGACGATGGGCTTGCCCATCTCCAGCGTGATGAGCCGCGCCAGTTCCTCCTTGTGCGCGCGTAGGTAGGCGGCCGCCGCGCGCATGCGCTGCGCGCGCTCGGCCCAGGGCACGCGCCGCCAGCGCGCGAAGGCTTCCCGCGCCCGATCCAGGGCGCGCTCCACGTCCGCATCCGGCGTCTCTTCAAACGAGGCGAGCGTTTCCCCGGTCGCCGGATTGGTCGACAGGAACGTCATGCCAAACCCTCCCCACGCCTTAGCCTACACCTGTCCGGCGGGGCGTAGACACGGCGTCACGATCCGGCCCATGCGAAGGCCGCGCCGCGGCGCCGCCGGCAGGACCGTCCTCCATCGGGCCGAATAGCCCATGACGGAGGCGATCGCACGCATGAGCGGCCTGCCGCGCGAACCGCTCACCGAAGAGGAGATTCTCGCCCGCCTGGAGGAGTACCGCCGCGCGGACCTCGACGCGCACAGCGGCCGCGT
>JASBVS010000037.1 GCA_029960955.1 Bacillota bacterium | reverse complement strand
CCGGAAGGACCTCAGCTCACCCAGGGCTTTTTCCACCACGTCCTGGGACACAGGCGGCTTCAAGCCCCTCTCCCGCAGGAAGAAGTCCGCGATGCTCATTTTTTCGTTCTCGTGGACGCGCGGCGCGTACTCCAGCTCCGGCCGGCCGAGCGTGTACGACGGCTTGCGCGTCGTGCCCTGCCAGTACTAGGCCGCCGGCCTGCTGGTTGTGGAGGTGAGGGGTCAAGACACACAGCAGGACCAAGCGAAGCGGGCCTCCCTGGACAAGTGGGTGAAGGCCGTCAACCAGCACGGGGGATTTGGACGCTGGGCAGCCGCCGTGTCACGACACCCGCGTGACGTGTCTGGGATCTTGGAGTCGATGGTCGAGCCCGTTGCGCTTTCCTCATGAGCGAGGGCGCGCTGGGGGAATCGGGGCAATGTCCGCACAGATTGGCACCGCGAAAACGCGTGTCTGCCCGGCGACGGACGCGGGCATGGTAGCCCTCACGCCGAGCGGGGATGAGCACGCCCTCCTGGCATTGCTGAGCCGCTACCGCTGGGTCCTCCGTCCCTTGGCCCGGCGATACTTCCTGCCAGGCGGCGATGCGGAGGACTTGCTACAGCAGGCTACGCTGGGCTTCATCAAGGCGGTGCGTGACAATCGGGCCGAGCTCAGCATCCCCTTCCGCGTCTCTGCGGAGTTTCGCGCCGGCCGGCAGGTGGTCACCGCCGTCGAACCGGCGCCGCGCCACAAGGAATACCCCCTCAACACGGCGTTGTCGCTCTACCGTCCGCACTTCGCAAGGATTCGCCAGCGCTTTCTGATGCCTTGGCCGACCAGGGTGCCCCTTCGCCTGTGCAGCTGGCCGAGGAGGCGGAGGTGGAGGGGCTGATCGCGCAGGCGCTTTCGCCCTATGAACGGGAGGTGGTGCTCTGTTACCTGCAGGGGATGTCATGTCGGGAGATCGCCGAGGCATGTGGAACGCACCTAAAGTCCATCGCCAACGCCCTCCGGCGCGTCAAGTGCAAGCTGCGGTAGGCGCTCTCAAAGGCTGGGGCCGCGGAGTACCAGCGATTGGGGGTCGCAGACCTGGCCGGTTCCTCCAAAACCGGGGTTCTTCGGCAGGAGTCGACCGCAGTGTAGTGTAGTAACTCTCATGGGTGCCGGAAGGGTCCCGTTAGGGCTAAAGCTCTCAACCGTTACAGTTGCGCCGGAAGGATGGTGAGACCAATCTGATGACGGAAATCCGAGATCTCGAGACCAAGCTCCGGGACCTGATCAACACACCACGCCGGCGCGCTCAACTGATGAGCAATGAACCTCTATTTCACCAGCTTTGCAGCGCGCTCGACGTACTGGGCGACACGGAATTGGCACTAGATGCCTATGTCACGCCTACTTCCGCCGATCTGTCGCCTGGAGAGACGTATCTGCGGGTTTATGGTGTTCTCCAAGTATTGTATGTGCAACAGGATGCACTTGAACACATTGCAGAGTCGTTGTCAGTCGCGTACCACCATCCGACGGAACTGCAGGACATTCGTGATATCCGCAACGATTCCGTGGGCCACCCTTCTCGTCGTGGTTCCGGTCGAGCCTTCAATCATATAGTGCGGGTAACGTTGTCACCCAAGGGGTTCGAATTATGGACATTCTATACCGATGCTCCGCCGAAACGCAGGCGTGTTGATCTCTTGCCGCTGATCGAGAGACAGCGCACCCTTGTTAGCGCTGCCCTCAAAGACTTCGTAAACCGTGAGCTTTCGCGAGAAATGGATCATCGAGAAAGGTTTCGGTCAGCTCCGCTCGTGGCGATATTCCCGAAGGAGTTGGACTACATGCTCGAGAAAAGCGCGGAAGAGATCAATGGTTCAGGTACGGGGATCGCCAGCGGACTCGTTAACCAGATCGGTGATGCTATCGCAGAGTTCGAGCAACAACTTTCCGAACGTGGAGAACTGCCTGGAATCAAAGAAGCCTTTTCTTACCATGCCGATCCCGCGCGCCATGCACTTTCGAGGCTACAAGAGCATTTCGCTCACGGCGCTCGTGGGGAGCCGGTCACCCAGGCGGACGCAGAGGCGTTCCTGTTTCGTCTCGGGCATGCGGTTACTGAACTGCGTACTCTTGCTCAAGAGATCGATGATTCTTACTCCTCGAATACGTGACTTAGAGTGCAACGCACGGAGCAAGCGGATCCACGGTGTTGGAGCCAAACCCGGGTTATCCCGCCAAAACGATGGGAGCTGGTGGGGCTACGAGGAGCCCTTGTGTCTACGGTAAACTGAGAAGGGGACCACGTGATCATCGAAAAGGGAGCTCTTGTAGGTGGCGGAGTTCGGCGCCAGGGCCGGCGTCGCCACGAGGAGCAGCGCCACCACGCCCGCAAGCCAGACCTTGCGCATGCGCCTTCGCACCTCCGCGCCCAAGGTGGCAGACTACGGCGTCGTTGGCAAGGGTTCCCGTCCAAGAGTCTTCCTTGCGAGGTTTGACGCAAGTTCGCGGGTGCGGCTGGGTGCGCCGCATTCGCACCCAACCGGGGCGGCGCCTCGGCTCGGGCCATGCCACTCGGGAGCGTTCGCACCCTATTCGCACCCAAAACGGTGCCCCTGGGAGCAGTTCCCAGGGGCGCTTCCTGAATCGCTTGTCCTGAGCCGATTTCCTGGTAGGCCCGGTGGGGCTCGAACCCACGACACCCTGATTAAGAGTCAGGTGCTCTCCCAGCTGAGCTACGGGCCTGCGCAACCTGGTAGCGGCGGGTGGATTTGAACCACCGACGCAGCGGGTATGAACCGCTTGCTCTGCCACTGAGCTACGCCGCCGGGACCAGGTGCCATTATAGCCGCCGGGGGAGCCCGCCACAAGGTAGAAGGCGCTCTCGCCGGCTCCCGGCGCGGGTTTCCCCGGCTCCGGGCGTCGGCGGCCGGCCCGGAGCCTAATCCTCCAGCGTCGACGTGTCGCCCGCCTCGAGCCCCAGCTCCTGCGCCTTCAGGAGCCTGCGCATGATCTTGCCGCTCCGTGTCTTGGGGAGCTTCTCGACGATCTCGACCGCGGATGGCGTGGCGATCGGGCCGAGGAGGTCGCGGACGTGGGCGACCAGCGAGGCGCGCAGCGCCTCCGAGGGCTCGGCGCCCGCGCGCAGGATGACGAAGGCCTTGATGGCCTCGCCCTTGACGGGGTCGGGGATGCCGATCACGGCCGCCTCGGCCACCGCGGGGTGGCTGACCAGCGCGTTCTCTACGTCGGCCGTGCCGATGCGGTGGCCGGCGGGGTTGAGCACGTCGTCGGAGCGCCCGAGGAACATGAAGTAGCCTTCCTCGTCGCGCTGCGCCAGGTCGCCGCTGGCGTAGACGCCGGGGATGGTGCGCCAGTACTCCTCGTAGCGCTCGGGGTTGTTCCAGATCGTGCGGAACATGCTCGGCCAGGGCCTGCGGATGACGAAGTTGCCGCCCGTGTGGGGCGGGACCGGGCGCCCCTGGGCGTCGACCACGTCGGCGTCGACGCCGATCAGCGGCCGGCCGCACCAGCCCGGCTTGACAGGAAGGGCGAGCGGCGTGCCCACCATGGGCGCCCCCGTCTCCGTCTGCCACATGTTGTCCGCGACCCAGGCGCGGCCCTCGCCGCCCAGCGTCTTCCACGCCCAACGCCAGGCCTCCGGGTTGAGCGGCTCGCCGGCGCAGGTCAGGTGACGGAGGCTTGAGAGGTCGTACTTCCTCGCCCATTCGTCGCCGTACTTCATCAGCATGCGCAGCGTGGTCGGCGCGGTGAAGAGGCGGGTGACGCCGTACGCCTCGATCAGGCGATAGAGGGTGCCGGGGTCGGGATAGTCGGGCGCGCCTTCCCGGACCAGGCAGGTGGCGCCCACCACCAGCGGCGCGTAGACGATGTAGCTGTGGCCGACGATCCAGCCGATGTCCGAGGTCGACCAGAAGACGTCGTCGTCGCCGATGTTGTAAAAGGCCTTGGCGTGGTAGGCCGTCCCGACCATGTAGCCGCCGTGGACGTGGACCGTGCCCTTCGGGCGGCCCGTCGTCCCCGACGTGTAGAGGATGAAGAGCGGCTCCTCCGCGTCCATGGGTTCCGCCGGGCAGTCGGCGGAGGCGGCGGCCACGATCTCGTCGAAGTCGAGCTCTCCCGGCGCCAGGGGGGCGGGCGGCGTGCGGCGGCGGTGGACGATCACCCGCTGGACGAAGTCCAGGCCCTGGAGCGCCTGGTCGACGATGGGCTTCAGCTCCACCGTCCGGCCGCGCCGGTAGCCCACGTCGGCGCAGACGACGACCTTGGCGCCGGCGTCCTCGACCCGCTGGCGCAGGGCGCTCCAGCCCAGGCCGGCGTAGACGACGCTGTGGATGGCGCCGATGCGCGCCGTCGCCAGCATGGTGGCGATGCCCTCGGGCGTCAGCGGCATGTAGATCACCACGCGGTCGCCGCGGCCGACGCCCTGCCTCCTCAGGGCGTCGGCGATCCTGGAGACCCAGCGGTGGAGCTGGGCGTAGGTGAAGACGCGCCGGCTGCCGTCCTCGCCCTCCCAGAAGAGCGCCACCTTGTGCCGGCGGCCGTCGACCAGGTGCCGGTCGAGGGCGTTGTGGACGATGTTGGTCTTGCCGCCGACGAACCAGCGGGCGTAGGGGTACTCCCACTCGAGCACCTTCCGCCACGGCTCGAACCAGGTGAACTCCCGCGCCACCTCGCCCCAGAAGGCCTCCGCCTCCTCCACCGAGCGACGCCAGGTCGGCTCCCAGTCGCGGACGAACGCTTCCTCCAGCAGCCGGGGGAGCGGAGGAAGCACCTCCTGGACCTGTGTCAGCGCCTCCATGGCGCGCGGTTCCTCGACCGCCACGGGACCTCGCCTCCTCGCGCTGCCCCATTCGTTCCTCGTGACGGAATACCCTTTCGCACTGCACAGCACCGCACCTGGGGGCGTCGTCGAGCCCGGCGGGCGGCGCTCCGGCGACCGGGCCGCCCTTCTCGGCGTCCGGCGCGGCATGTCATGATGGGGAGTGCGAGAGGGAGGGTTGCGAGTGGCCGGTGGTCCGAAGGTGCGCCGCTCCGGCTCGAGCCGGCGGCCGGCGCAGGCAGGCGGGCGGCGGCGGATCGCCTGGATCGGCCTGGGCACCGTCCTCGTCGTCCTGGCGGTGATCGTGGCGGCGGCCGTATGGAGGGCCGGAGGCCCGCGCGGTTCGGGGCCGGCGGCTTCGAACCCGGGGGGAGGGACGGGCCGGTCCGGAGGCCCCCCCGTCTCCGACGCGCTCCTGCGCAAGTTGACGACCATCCCCGCCGCCGTCTTCGACGCGGCCGGCGGCGCCGAACTGCCGGCGCCGCAGACGGCGCCCCCCGGGACGCAGGTGCCCGCCGCGCCGGGGGCGCAGTCGAAGCCGACGCTCCTCTACGTCGGGGCCGAGTTCTGCCCCTACTGCGCGGCCGAGCGCTGGGCGCTGGTGGTGGCGCTGGGACGGTTCGGATCGTGGCAGGGGCTCGAGCTCTCGCGCTCCTCGTCGCAGGACGTCTACCCGGACACGCCCACGTTCACCTTCCTGCACGCGCAGTTCTCGAGCCCCTACCTGGCCGTCCGCACCGTCGAGCTGACGGGTCGCGCGCCCGGACCCGACGGCCGCTACCCGCCGCTCCAGTCGCCGACGCCGCAGGAAGAGGCCTTGATGAGCCGCCTCGATCCGGACGGATCCATCCCCTTCCTGATCGTCGGGCGCACCTATTGGATCGGCTCGCCGGTGGCTCCCGAGGCCCTGCAGGGGAAGAGCTGGGACGCCATCGCCTCCGAGGTCGCACAGGGCCGGACGGCCACCGCCAAGGAAGTGCTGGCGGCGGCCAACCAGATGACCGCCGCCATCTGCCGGGTGACGGGCGGGAAGCCGGCCGAAGTCTGCTCCTCGCCCGCCGTGAAGGGGGTCAAGCTCCCGTGAGCTACCAGCCGTCCCGGGCGGCGGAGGGGGCGCGGAGCGCGCCGGGCGACCGGCGCCTGGCCGGGCGGCCGCTGGCCCTTCGCCTTGCGCTTGTGGCGGCGGGGCTGGCCGTCTCGGGCTATCTGACGGCGCTTCACTGGGCGCCCCGGGCGCTGGCCTGCCCCAACGCCGGTCTGGTCGACTGCGCGTCGGTGCTCAACAGCGCCTCGAGCGTCTGGTGGGGGATCCCGGTGGCCGTCTGGGGCCTCCTCTGGTTCCTGGTGGCGGGCGCGCTGGCGCTCCGCGCCCCGGCCGGCGTGCGGCTTCTCTGGTCGGGGGCGGGCGCGCTGGTGGTGGTGGCGCTGGTCTACACCGAGCTCTTCGTGATCGGCGCCGTCTGCCTCTGGTGTACCGTCGTCCACCTGCTGGTGCTGGCGCTCTTCGCCCTCGAGACGGCCGCCTACGCGGCCGGCGCATAACCTGGACCAGCCCCGTGGAGGAGCCGGCCGGCCCGGCCCGGCCCGGAGCGGGGCTGGGAGGAGTGTGAAAGCGGCATGGAACCGGTCGACCGGCCCGATCTCGGTCGCCTTCTCCTGCAGCAGTGGATCGCGGCCAACCTGGTCGGATCGCCTGAGCCCGGTGGGGCGACGCCACCCGAGGAAGCGGGCGTTGCCCGGAGCTCTTCCTCGACGTCGCAGCCGCCCGCGGCTCCCGCCTCCTTCCGCGAGCTCTTCCAGCGCGCGGCCGCCCGCTACGGTCTCGACGCCCGCCTGCTGGAGGCGGTGGCGCGCGTCGAGTCGGGCTTCAACCCCGACGCCGTCTCGGCGGCCGGCGCCGTCGGCCTCATGCAGCTGATGCCGGAGACGGCGCGGGCGATGGGCGCCCGCGACCCGCTCGACCCGGTCCAGAACGTGGAGGCGGGCGCCCGCTACCTGAAGGAGCTGCTGGACCGCTTCGGCGACGTGCGCCTGGCGCTCGCCGCCTACAACGCCGGCCCGGCGGCGGTGGAGCGCTTCGGCGACGTGCCGCCCTACCCCGAAACCGTGGAGTACATCCGGCGGGTGCTGAACGCGGTCGGCTGAGGGCGGGGGATGGAGGGGGCCGAGAGGTGGCGCTCGCGCTCGGGGAGCTCTTGCGCCAGGAACTTCCGACTGTCCAGGTCCTCGCGGGAGGGCGCGGCCTGAACCGGCAGGTCAGCCACGTGGTGATGGTCAACCCCAGTCGGAGGGGGGCATGGGAGGAGCACGTCGAAGAGGGTGGGCTCTACTTCCTTCCGGCCTGGACGCGGGCGGACGAGTCGCCGGCGCTGGACGTGCTCGTCCGCCGGCTCGCCGCCTCGGAGGCGGCGGGACTGGTCCTGGAACGGCCGCGCGCGCTGCCGCAGGCGGTTCTCCTGCTGGCCGACCGGGCCGGGCTGCCGCTCCTCGACCTGGGTACCACCGGCATCGTCGCCGTCGTCGAGCGCCTGGCGGTCCGCCGCCAGGAAGACCTGCTGTCCGCCTACCGGCGCGCCGACGCGGCGGTGGGCGCGCTGCTCGAGGCCTGGCGCGCGGGCAGGCCGGCGGAGGCGCTTCTCGACATTCTGGAGCGGGAGCTGGAAGGGGAGGCGGAGCTGGTCGCGGTTCCCGCCCGACACGCCTCCGGGCCCAACGCCGACGCGCAGCCCCGGGTCCAGGAGGCGGGCGACGGGGTGACGGGCGAGATGACGCTGCCCGTCGACGGCCGCACGGATTATCTCTTCCGCCTTCGCGCGCGCCCGCGCCCCCACCAGACCTTCGTGATCCGTCGCGTCATGACGGTGGCCGGCGTCCTTCTCGAGCGGCTTCTGGAGGAGCGTCACCGGAAGTGGGAGAGCCGCCTCCGTTCCAAGGCCGACCTGGTCCGCGAGCTGTTCGCCTCGCCCGGCACGCCGCCGTCCGAGGTGCTGGCGCGCGCCTGGCAGGCCGGCTGGAATCCCTCCGCGCCCCACGTGATGGCCGCGCTCCAGGTCCACGACCTGGACGACTTCCTCGCTTCCCGGGGCTGGACGGAGGCGCAAGTCCTGGAGATGCAAAGCGCGGTGCTCCACACGCTGGAGAGCGAGTTGGGCCGGGCCGGGCTGTGGGCCTTCGCCGCCCTCGGGCCCGACGGGCGCTTCGTCGTGGCGATGCGGTTGCGCGAGCAGCGGGAGCCGCTGCGCGTGGAGGCGGCGCGGCCGGCGCTGGAGCGCGCGGTCCGGCACGTGCGACGCCTGGGCTACGGATTCCTCTTAGACGGGGTGCTGAGCGGCCCGGCCGTCGGCTGGGAGGGGATCCGGCAGGCCTATCGCGAGGCCGTCGAGACGCTCCGCCTGGTGGCCGCCGTGCGCGGGGCCGGCGCCCTGGTCACGGTGGAGGAGCTCGGGCCGGAGCGGCTTCTCCAGGGGTGGTACCGCTCCGCCGAGGCCGCCTCCTTTGCCCGGCAGCTGCTGGCACCGGTACTGGCCTTCCCCGATCCGCGCAGGAAGCAGCTCCTGGAGACGGTGGAGGCCTATCTGCGCGAGCGGGGGGACGTGGGCCGTGCGGCGCAGCGGCTGGCGATCCACCGCAACACCGCGCGCTACCGCCTCAGACAGTTCGAGGATCTGAGCGGGCTCAGCCTGGAGCGCGACTTCTTCCTCCTCGAGGTGGCGATTCGCGTGCTGCACGCCCAGGCGCGCTGAGCGGCGGCCCCGCCCGTCCGCGAGAAGGGGCCGCCCCGGACTGTCCGGCGCGCGAACCGGGCGGCGTTTGTGCAGAACGCACAAACCGGAAAGTGAATTTCTTCATCCCGTATGACGCATTCCGCACGCGCCCCCCTTAGAATCCTGCGCAAAACAGCTTGGGGGGTGCGCAGGGATGGCGGCCGACCTTTCTGCCGGCGGCGAAAGCGGCTTGGTCCTTGGCCACGACGACTTCGCCCTCGTGCGCGTTCCGCCCGCACGCCGCTACTCGTGGGTCAGCGTGGCGGTACAACGTTTCGGGCAGCTCTCCGCCCTCTCCCAGTTCTTGCTGGGGGCGACGCTGGGATTCGGGATGCGCTTCTGGGACGCCTTCTGGGCGTTGACCCTGGGGGCGGTCATCCTCGAGCTGGTCGCCATCCTGACGGGCATCATGGGCCAGCGGGAAGGGCTGAGCACCTCGGTCCTCGGCCGCTGGACCGGCTTCGGCCGCTACGGCTCGAGCCTGGTGGGGCTCGTGATCGCCGTCAGCCTGATCGGCTGGTTCGGCATCCAGAACGCCGTCTTCGCCGAAGGGATCCGCTCGCTGGTCGGCGGCCTGCCCCTCTGGGGATGGTCGCTGATCACGGGGCTGGGCGTCACCCTCATCGTCATCTACGGCTTCCTCTCCATGGCGTGGACCGCCTACATCACGGTACCGGCCTTCCTCCTCCTGGCTGGCTACTCGATCGTCAGCGCGCTTCTCCGGCATCCGTTCGCCCAGCTGGTCGCCTCCCCGGCGCCCGGCCCGGCGCTCAGCCTGGCCGCCGGCACCACCTTCGTGGCGGGCGGCTTCATCGTGGGCGCGGTGATCACGCCGGACATGACCCGCTTCAACCGCAGCGCCGCCGACGTGGTCAAGCAGACGCTCGTCGGCATCACCCTTGGCGAGTACACCATCGGGTTGATCGGCGTCCTTCTCGCCCACGCCGTCCGCAGCGCCGACGTGATCCGGATCGTCACCTCGACCAGCGGCGTGCTGGGGACGCTCATCCTGATCGTGGCGACGCTCAAGATCAACGACTGGAACCTCTACTCCTCTTCGCTGGGCCTGGTCAACCTGATCGACGCGCTCTTCGACCGGAAGGTCAACCGCGGTCTGGTCACCCTGATCGTCGGCCTCCTGGGCACGGCGCTCTCGGCGGCGGGCATCCTGCAGCAGTTCCAGGGCTTTCTCGTCCTGCTGGGCGTCACCATCCCGCCGATCGCCGGCATCATGGTCGTCGACTACTTCGTGCTGCGGCGGCACCGCCGCGCCCTGGCGGAGAGCTCGGCTTCGGGCGGCGTCCCGGCCACGGTCGAGCTCTGGAACCCCGTGATGTGGGTGGCGTGGGCCGGCGCCTCCGTCGTGGGCTACGCGGTCCAGGCGGGCATCCCTGCGCTCAACGCGCTGATCGCCGCCGGCCTCCTCTACTGGGGGCTGATGCGCCTGGTCGCCCTCCTTCAGGGTCGCCCGCAGGCTTACTTCCGCGAGATCCCATCCTGACCGGGAGAACGGGAGGGGGAGACGATTCATACGGCAGAGAGGAAGTCCACCGTCGTGGCGATCGACGAGGCGATCCTGGACGACCTCGCACTGGGCGCCACCGTGCTCGGTACCGGTGGCGGCGGTGACCCCTACGTCGGGCGGCTGATGGCTCGCGAGGCGATCCGCCGCAAGGGCGCCGTCCCCCTCGTCGGCGTCGAGCAGCTCCCCGCGGAGGGGCTCGTCCTGCCGGTGGCCATGATGGGGGCGCCCACCGTCCTGGTCGAGAAGCTGCCCTCGGGCGAAGAGCTGGCCAGGGTGGTCCGGGCGCTGGAACGGCACCTGGGCCGGCCCGCCGTCGCCCTGATGTCCGCCGAAGCGGGCGGCGTCAACTCGACCATCCCCGTGGCGGCGGCCGCGGAGCTGGGGCTGCCGCTCCTCGACGCGGACGGCATGGGCCGCGCCTTTCCGGAGATCCCCATGTGCTCCATGCACCTGGCCGGCGTCGCGGCCACGCCCATGGCGCTGGCGGACGAGAAAGGGAACCTCGAGGTGCTGGAGACGATCGACAACTTCTGGACGGAGCGACTGAGCCGCTCGGCCACGGTCGCCATGGGCGGCTCGTCGATCATCGCCCTCTACCCGATGGAGGTGCGGCAGGTCCGCGGCGCGGTCATCGAGGGGACGATCGGCCGCGCCGTCGGCATCGGCCGCGTGTTGCGCGAGGCCCGCTCGGGCGGCGCCGGGGTGCTGGAGGCGCTTCTCAAGGTGACGGGCGGCCGGCGCCTCTTCACCGGCAAGGTGGTCGACGTCCTGCGCCGCACCGACGGCGGCTTCGTCCGGGGGACCGCCTCGCTGGACGGTATCGGCCCGGACGAGGGTTCGGTGCTGCGACTGGAGTTCCAGAACGAGAACCTGGTGGCGGTTCGGGACGGGCTTCCTCTGGCCAGCGTCCCGGATCTTCTCACCGTCCTGGACGCCGAGACCCACACGCCCATCACCACGGAGGGGCTGGCTTACGGCCAGCGGGTGGAGCTGCTCGGCATCCCCGCGGAGGCGATCTGGCGGACGCCGGCCGGGCTGGCGCTGGTCGGGCCGAGAGCCTTCGGTTACGAGTTCGACTACATCCCGCTCGAACGAGGGGAGGCCGGAGAGCGTGGGCTACAGGCTGGGGATTGACGTCGGTGGCACCAACACCGACGCCGCGGTGCTGGACGAGGATCACAGGGTGCTCGCCAAGGCGAAGACGCCGGTCAGCCGCGACGTGGTCAGCGGCATCCGCACGGTGGTGGCGGAGGTGCTGCGGAAGTCGGGTGTGGATCCGGCGAGCGTTGCCCACGCCATGCTGGGTACGACCCAGGTGACCAACGCCATCATCGAGCGGCGCGGCCTGGCGCGGGTGGCCATCCTCCGCCTGGGTGCGCCGGCCACGCGGGCGGTAGGGCCCCTGGCGGCCTGGCCGAGCGACCTGCGCGAGAAGGTGGAAGGGCCGTCGGCGATCCTGCCCGGGGGCGTCGAGTACGACGGCCGCCCCATCTCGACCTTCGACCCGGAGGCCGTGCGGCGCTTCGTGCGGGAGGCGCTCGACCAGGGCGTGCGAGCCTTCGCGGTCACCGGCGTCTTCTCGCCCGTGCGCAACGACGACGAGCTGCGCGCGGCGGAGATCATCGACCAGGAAGCGGGCGGAGAGGCGGTCGCCTCTCTCTCCTACGAGATCGGCAGCGTGGGGCTTCTGGAGCGCGAGAACGCGACGGTCCTCAACGCCGCCGTATCCGGCGTGGCCCGGCGCGTGACGGAGGCCTTCCGCGCCGCCCTGGAGGGGCTCGGGGTTCACGCCGAGCTCTTCCTCTCGCAGAACGACGGGACCCTGATGTCGCTCGACTACGCGCTGCGCTACCCCATCCTCACCATCGCCTGCGGGCCGACCAACAGCATCCGCGGCGCAGCCTTCCTCTCGCGCCGGCGCGACGCCGTCGTCGTCGACGTGGGAGGCACGTCGACCGACGTCGGCGTCCTCGTCTCCGGCTTCCCGCGCGAGTCGGCGGTCGCCGTGGAGATCGGCGGGGTGCGCACCAACTTCCGCATGCCGGACCTGATCTCCATCGGCCTGGGCGGCGGCTCGCTGGTCCGCGTGGAGGCCGGCGAGCTGCGCGTCGGTCCGGAGAGCGTCGGCAGCGCCATCCTCCAGGAAGCCCAGGTCTTCGGCGGCCCGACGCTGACCATGACCGACGTCGCGGTGGCACGCGGCATGGCCGCGCTGGGCGACCCGAAGCGGGTGAGCGCGGAGGCCGGCCTCCTCGAGGCCGCCTTCCGCAAGGCGGTCGCCATGGTGGAGGAGGCGGTCGACCGGATCAAGACCAGCGCCGCGGCGGTGCCGGTGGTGGCGGTCGGAGGGGGTAGCCTCCTTCTCCCGGATCGCCTGGAGGGCGTCTCGGAGATCGACCGGCCGGAGCACTACGAGGTGGCCAACGCCATCGGCGCGGCCATCGCCCAGGTCTCCGGCACCGTCGACCGCATCTTTTCGCTCGAGCAGCGGAGCCGCGAGGCCGTGCTGGACGAGGCGCGGGAGGACGCCTTCGCCGAGGCGGTGCGGGCGGGCGCCGACCCGAGGAGCGTCGAGGTGATCGAGGTCGAGGAGGTGCCGCTGGCCTACCTGCCGGGCAACGCCGTGCGGGTGAAGGTCAAGGCGGCCGGCCGCCTGCGCGGCGTGGAGGTGGCCTGAGGTGCGCTGGATCCATCCCGAGGAGCTGGAGGCCCTGGCCGTCGGCGCGGCCATCCTCGGCACCGGTGGCGGCGGCGATCCCTTCATCGGCAAGCTGATGGCCCAGGAAGCCATGCGCGAGACGGGACCCGTCGCCCTCCTCGACCCGGAGGAGCTGGAGGACGACGCGCTGGTTCTGCCGACCGCCATGATGGGCGCCCCGACGGTCATGATCGAGAAAGTACCCGAGGGGATGGAGGCCTACCGGGCGCTCCGGGCCGAAGAGCGGCGCCTGGGCCGCAAGGCGGACGCGACCTCGCCGATCGAGTGCGGCGGTGTCAACTCGCAGATCCCCTTCGCGGTCGCCGCCCGGGCGGGCATCCCGGTGGTCGACGGCGACGGCATGGGCAGGGCCTTCCCGGAGCTTCAGATGGAGACCTTCCACGTCTACGGCGTCGCCGGCACGCCCGCGGTGGTGGCCGACGAGCGGGGCGCGGTCGTCACCCTCGAGACGCCGGAGAACTTCCAGCTGGAGTGGCTCGCCCGCGGTGTCACCATCCGCATGGGCGGCCACGCCCACCTGGTCGACTACCCCATGTCCGGCCGCGACTTCAAACGGACGGCGGTCCGGGGCACGATCTCCATGGGGCTGGCCATCGGCCGGGCGGTCCGGGAGGCGCGGAGCCGGGGGCGGCACCCGGTCGACGCGCTGCTCGAGGCGACGCGCGACTCCATCTACGGCCACGGGGTCCGGCTCTTCGAGGGGAAGGTGGTCGACGTCGAACGCCGGACCCGCGAGGGGTTCGCCGTCGGTCGCGCCATCCTCCAGGGGCTCCGCGCCGACCAGGGAAGCCGGCTCGAGATCCGCTTCCAGAACGAGAACCTGGTCGCCCTTCGCGACGGGGAGGTGATGGCCACCGTCCCCGACCTGATCTCGGTCCTGGACAGCGAGACCGGGCTGGCCGTGACGACGGAGCGCATCCGTTACGGGCAGCGGGTGACGGTGATCGGCATCCCCACCCCGGAGATCATGCGCTCGGAGGCGGCACTCAAGGTCTGGGGCCCGCGGGCCTTCGGCTACGACCTCCCCTTCGTCCCCCTGGAGGTCCGCTTCCGCGAGCAGTACCGCCAGTGGGGCGTACCGCGCGAAAAGGAGCGCTACCTCGTGGCCTGACAGGCAGCCGGGCCGGCTACTCCTGCCAGTCGCAGAAGCCCGCGAGGCCCGGCCCGGTGTGCGCGCCCAGGACGGGCGTGAAGTCGGCGCGCCAGAATTCCGCGAGGGGGTAGCCCAGCCTCCGGACGCCCTCCTCCAGCCGCGCGGCCGCCTCGGGGTTGTCGGCGTGGATGACGACAAGGTGGAGCGGCCGGTCGCGGTCGGGATAGCGGCGAGCCAGCGAGTCCAGGAGCCAGCGCAGGGCCGACGCGAAGGTGCGGACGCGGGCCACCGGCTCGACGACGCCATCGGCGCCCAGCGCGACGATCGGCTTCACGTCGAGGAGCGTCCCGGCCCAGGCGGCGGCGCGGCCGATGCGGCCGCCGCGGGCGAGGTAGCGTAGCGTCTCCACCACCGCCTCCAGGTGGAGGGTGGGCTGGAGCTTCTGCAGGGCCGCCAGGATGGCTTCGGCGTCGAGGCCCGCCTCCGCGAGGCGGACGGCCGCGGTCACCAGCAGCGCCTGGCCGCCGGCGGCGGAACGGCTGTCCCACGCGAGGACGGGCAGGTCGCTCTCCTCCCGCCAGAGGTCCGCCGCGGCCCGGGCGCTCTCGTAGGTGCCGCTCAGCCGCGAGCTGAGCGTGATGACCACGATCCCGCTCGCGCCGGCTGCCGCCGCCTTGCGGTAGGCCGACAGGAAGAGCTCGGGGGCGGGCTGCGAGGTGGTGGCCGGCTCGTCCGTCTCGCGCAGGCGGCGGAAGAACTCGCCCGCCGCCAGCTCGACGCCGTCGAGGTACTCGCGGCCGCCGAGGCGGACGGTCAGCGGCACCACCTCGACGCCATGCTCGGCCGCCCAGCCCGGAGGAAGCGTCGCCGTGCTGTCGGTCACCACCGCGACGCGCCGCCCCCCGCGCGCGGTCGCTTCCTCCCGCTCCGCCTCGTCCTCCTGCTGCGCCTGCCCTGCCAGCCGCTCGGCCACGGAGGCACCTCCCGACGGCTCGATTCGACGGCCGGTTGCGGAAAACCCTGCCCCGACCGGCGGCCGGAAGAGGGCGGGAGGGCAGGCAGGGGAGTCCGGACCGCGCCGCCCCCTCCCCGCTCACGGGGAGAACCGGACCGGGATCATGACCACGTTCTGCTTCGAGCCGTCACGCGGGGAGAGCGTGTAGACCGTCAGCATGCCGGACGGGTTGGTCGGGCGGGCGAAGGCGAGCTGCTCGTCGATCTCCATCCACTCCGGCGCCCCGGGACCGGTCAGCACCTTCCGGAGCAGCACGTCGTGGCCGTCCTCCAGTTCGACCTGCAGGCGCCCCTCGAAGGCGCGCGCCTTCCCGCGCAGCCGGAAGGGGCTGGCCAGGCGGGTGCCGGGAGCCGGCGCCGTCACCTGGACGTCGGGTTCCACCCGGCCGGGCGACGCGGGAGCGCCGGCTCCCTCGAACTGCAGTTCGTACGCAGGCGTCGAGGCGGGCGTCGCGATCAGGTCGTAGGGATAGCTGATCACCTGGGCATAGAGCCTTCCCGGCTCCGGCTCGCTCCAGGTGGCGGTCACCACCAGGGTGCCGTCCGCCTTGCTGCGCAGCCGGGTGACGCGGACGCCGTAGCCGGGGTTGGGGCTCTCGCCCCGGCTCACCAGGAGGTAGCGGGTCCCGCCGAAGGTGAAGAAGCCCCAGAAGAGGCGCTGACGGTTGCCGCGCACCCACTCGGCCAACTCGTAGGCCGGCATCTCCGCCTCGCTCACGTGACGGATCGTCGACGGCTCCCCCCCGGCCTGCCCGCTCCCGCCGCCGCCCGGCCCGCTGCCGCGCGCGCCGCTGCCGTTGCAGGCCGCCAGCAGCGGCGCAGCCGCCAGGAAGAGGGCGGTGGCGATGACGACGAGCACGAACCGGCCGCGCCGGTGCATCCGTCTCACCTCGTTGCGCGGGCCGGCACGGTCGTGCGGGGGCCGGCGCGCGACCCTTCTCTTATTTTGGACGAGCGGCGAGCGCAGGAGTTCCCCGGGATGCGCGAGCCGGAAGCGGTCCGGCAAGGCGGGGACCGGCGTGACCCTACGGCCGGCCGGGGCCTGCGTCGCCCGCCTGGGCCTCGCCCTCCCCCCGGACCTCGCGCCAGAGCCGCTCCAGCTCGCGGCGGTCCTCGGCCCCCAGCCAGTCGACGCCGCCCAGCGCCTCGATGTGGTGTTCCAGCTCGTGCAGGATGGTGGTCACCAGCTCCCGCCGCCAGACCTCCGGAGGCTCCCTGTCCAGGGTGCGGCGAAAGGAGCCGTAGTAGATGAAGATGAAGCTGCCCAGGCCCGGTTCGACCACGTACTCGCCGAGGAGGTAGACGCCCGGCGGGTCGCCGGGTTGGCGGCGGGACTTCCTCTCGATCTGGATGCCGCCCGAGAGCTCCTCCAGAAGGCGCTCGGGCAGCTGGTCGACGATCTCGTCCGCCCAGGCGCAGAACGTCTCGAAGTCGACCATGCCGCTCCCTCCCGGCCCGTCGCCTCTCACCAGGCGGCCACCTGGCCGTCGGCGCGCGGCTCGCTGGCGCCGGCGAGGACGCCCTCCTCCAGGCGCAGGATCAGCTGGCCGCGCCCGAAGGAAGCGGAGCCCGCAGCCCAGCTCACCTCGTGACCGCGCCGCGCCAGCGCCTCCACCAGGTGCGGCGGCGTGCCCGGCTCGAACTCCACGCGCCGCCCGTCGATCCAGCGCCAGCGCGGCGCGTCCAGCGCGGCCTGCGGGTTGAGGCCGAGGTCGACGAGGCCGGTCAGCAGCTGGACGTGGCCCTGGGGCTGCATCAGCCCGCCCATGACGCCGAAGGGGCCCAGGGGCACCCCGTCCCGGCTGAGGAAGCCCGGGATGATCGTGTGGTAGGGCCGCTTGCCCGGTTCGAGCCGGTTGGGATGCCCTTCCTGGAGGGTGAAGCAGGCGCCGCGGTTCTGGAGGGCGATCCCCGTCCCGGGGACGACGACGCCCGAGCCGAAGCCGCCGAAGTTGCTCTGGATGTAGGAGACCATGTTGCCTTCACCGTCGGCGGTGCAGAGGTAGACGGTGCCCCCGGCCGGCCGCGGCCCGGGCTCCGGCTCGAAGGCGTGCGCGCCGATCCGCCGGCGCCGCGCCGCCGCCCGGTCGGGGTTCAGCAGCTCCTCCGGCCGGAGACGCATCGCGCGCGGGTCGGCGATCTCGCGGAAGCCTTCCTCGAAGGCGAGCTTGACCGCCTCCACGGCCCGGTGGATCCGCTCCGCCTCGGCCTCCCAGCCGCGGGAGGAAGGGGGATCGAAGCTCTCCAGGAGCTGGAGCGCCATCAGCGCCACCAGCCCCTGGCCGTTGGGGGGGAGCTCCCAGACGTCCACCCCGCGGTAGCGGACGGAGAGCGGCTCCACCCATTCGGGCCGGAAGACGGCCAGGTCGCCGGCCCGGAGCCAGCCGCCCGTGCGGCGGGCGAAGGCGTCCATGGCCTCGGCCAGCTCGCCCCGGTAGAAGGCGTCGGCGCCGCTCGCGCCGATGGTCCGGAGGGTCCGCGCGTGGGCGGGCGAACGCCAGAGGCCGCCGATGGCCGGGGCGACGCCCTCTGGGGCGAAGGTCTCGAGCCAGGGGCGGTAGAGCTCCGGCTCCTCCCGGGCCAGGGAGCGGTACCGCTCCACGGCGGCCGCCCAGGCGGCGCCCAGGACCGGGGAGAGGGGGTAGCCCTCCTCGGCGTACCGGGCTGCGGGTTCCAGGAGCTCCGCCAGAGGGCGGCGGCCGAAGCGGCGCTGAAGCTCCGCCCAGGCGGCGGGGGCGCCGGGGACGGTGACCGCCGCCCAGCCCTGGAGCGGGACCTCCCGGTAGCCCCGGCGGAGGAGCTCCTCGGCGGAGGCCAGGGCGGGGGCGGGGCCGCTGGCGTTCAGCCCGTGGAGCCGGCCCTCGCTCCAGACCAGGGCGAAGGCGTCGGAGCCGATGCCGTTGGAGGTCGGCTCGAGGACGGTGAGGGCGGCCGCCGTGGCGACGGCGGCGTCGACGGCGTTGCCGCCCCGGCGGAGCACCTCCAGCCCCGCCTGGGCGGCCAGCGGCTGCGACGTGGCCACCATGCCGTTGCGGGCGTAGACCAGCATCCGCCGGGAGGGATAGGGGTAGGCCAGCGGATCGAAAGGAAGGCTCACCGCAGGGACGCCTCGCTTCCTGGGGGATGGGGGCGCGCGTGCGCGTACGCCTTCTAACCATACGCGCCCGGGACGGCGATTCCTGGCCGCTGCGAGCCCGTTGCCCCCCGAGGCGCCGTCCGGGCTACCATCAAGGCGCGCCGCGGAGCGAGACCGGCGGAAAGGAAGGTGTGCGCTTGAGCGAGAGCGCTCCCGAGAAGCGGTACGTCGCCAACCCGCGAGGCCAAGCCCGGCGCCGGTACCCGCTCCTCTTCCTCTTCGGGCACAGCCTGGGCGGGACCGTCAGCCTGGCGGTGGCGACGGAGGAAGGCGAGCGGGAGGAGGCGGGCGGGTCCGCGCCGGCCGCGGCGGGAGGGCTGGCCGGAGTGGCCGTCATGTCGGCCCCTTCCTGGCCGCTGGCCAACCCCGAGTACCAGGAGCGGCTCGAGGAGTGGCGGAGCCGGGGCTACCTGCTCCGCTTCAGCGAGGAGGACCCCCGCTTCCTCCTCCCCTGGCGCTACGCCGCGGAGATCCTGGAGCGCTACCCGCGCGACGCCTGGGAGGAGCGTCTGCGGCGCCTGGAGGTGCCGCTCCTGGTGGTCCACGGCAGCGAGGACGAGGTGATCCCCCCGGAGGAGGGGAGGAGGCTGGCCCGGCTGGTGCCGGGCGCGCAGCTGGCCCTCTTCGAGTCGGGCCACGAGTGGCGCAACTTCAGCACGCAGAAGAAGGCCAACCGGCTGGTCGCCGACTTCTTCGCCGAGCGGGCGCGTGCGGCCACGGCGCCGGCGACGAGCTGAGCCTGGTGGCACCCCAGGAGGCGGTCCTGGCCGGCCTTCTCCAGCCGCTGGCCGGGGCGGGTGTACCGGTCATCGCCCTCTCCACCTACCCCAGCGAGTTCGTCCTGATTCGGGAAGAGAAGCTGGCGGTGGCCCGCGCCGCGCTCCTCCGCGCAGGCCACCGCCTGGAGGACGGGTCTTGGGACTCGTCCCCGGCGTTCGGGGCTCCGTGGTCGAGGGCTCCGCCCGGCCGGAGGTCAGGCCTCCGCGGCGATGCGCGCCGGGGCCTCGTCGCCCTCGAACTGCTCCTCCTCGGTCGAGCCGCGCAGCGACAGGGTGGAGGCGAGGCCGCCGCTGATCACCTCGGCCACCGCGTCGAAGTAGCCCGCTCCGGCCTCCCGCTGGTGGCGCGTGGCGGTGTACCCCTCGCGCTCCAGGGCGAACTCCTGGTCCTGCAGCTCCACGTAGGCGCTCATCCCGCGCTGGGCGTAGCCGCGGGCCAGCTGGAAGATGCTGGCGTTCAGCGCGTGGAAGCCGGCCAGGGTGATGAACTGGAAGCGGTAGCCCATCTCGCCCAGCTCCCGCTGGAAGCGCGCGATCTGCTCCTCGTCCAGGTGGCGGCGCCAGTTGAAGCTGGGGGAGCAGTTGTAGGCCAGCAGCTTGCCGGGGAAGTGGCGGTGGATCGCCTCGGCGAAGCGCCGCGCCTCCTCCAGGTCGGGGCGCGCCGTCTCGAACCAGAGGAGGTCGGCGTAGGGGGCGTAGGCCAGCGAGCGCTGGATGGCCGCCTCGAGGCCGTTGCGGACGCGGAAGTAGCCCTCCGGCGTCCGCTCCCCCGTCAGGAAGGGGCGGTCGCGCGGATCGACGTCGCTGGTCAGCAGGTTGGCGCCCAGCGCGTCGGTGCGCGCCACGATCACCGTCGGCACGCCCATGACGTCGGCGGCCAGGCGGGCCGCCTGCAGGGTCCGGATGTGCTGCGAGGTGGGCACCAGCACCTTGCCGCCCATGTGGCCGCACTTCTTCTCCGCCGCCAGCTGGTCCTCGAAGTGCACGGCGGCGGCGCCCGCCTCGATCATCGCCTTCGTCAGCTCGAAGACGTTGAGCGGGCCGCCGAAGCCCGCCTCGGCGTCGGCCACGACGGGGACCAGCCAGTCGGTGCCGTCCCGCTCCTCGAGCCAGTCGATCTGGTCGGCACGGAGGAGCGCCCGGTTGATCCTTCGCACCAGCGCCGGGACGCTGTTGGAGGGGTAGAGGCTCAGGTCGGGGTAGGTCTCGCCTGCCAGGTTGGCGTCGGCGGCCACCTGCCAGCCGCTCAGGTAGATGGCCTCCAGGCCGGCCTTCACCATCTGGACCGCCTGGCCGCCGGTCAGCGCGCCCAGCGCGGGCACGAAGGGCCTCTCGTGCATCAGCCTCCAGAGCCGTTCTGCCGTCCTTCGCGCCAGCGGCTGGTCGACGCGCACCGAGCCGCGCAGGCGGACCACGTCGCGGGCGGAGTAGTCGCGCCGGATCCCCTGCCAGCGCGACGCCTCCGCCCATTCCCTCTCCATCTCTTCCGCCTCACGGCGGACGCGTTCGCGCACCGAGCTCGTACCCATCCTTCCATCCTCCTCCTCGTCACGCATCCGCCGTTTCCCAGCATGATGCCCCACAGGACGCCTCGGCGTCCAGACCTGGCCGCTGCCGGCGCGCCGGGCCCGGCGGGGATCGCCCGACGCCCTTATAACCCGCGGGCGGAGCCGCGGCCAGCGCCCGCCGCCGAGCGGTCCTCTTCCTGCGACGGACGGTCGCGGGCGGGGGGTGAACGGTGGCTCCCGCTGGCCGCTCCGTGTACAATAGGCACTCGAGTCGAGTGTGCAAACCCATTGCACGTGGAGGAAACGCAGACGTGGAGCCCCCCCTTCCTCCCGAAGCCGCGCAGCGCATCGCCCGCATCATCCTCGGCCTCTCGGGCGTGGACGCGGTCGCCATCACGGACACGCGCCGCGTCCTGGCCTACGAGGGCCACGGCTGCCCCTACGTCCAGGCCGGGATGCCGATCCAGACGGAGGCGACGCGGGAGGCCATCCGCACCGGCCGCATCACCCGCGTGCACGACAAGGACGAGCTCCGCTGCCCCGTGCGGGGCTGCCCCTGCGCCGTCCGCTCGGCGGTGATCGCGCCGCTGCGGCTGGAGGGCCGCGTGGTCGGCACCGTCAAGCTCTACCGGACATCGCCGGAGGCGCCTGGCGGGGCCGACGACACGCGCCTGGCGGTGGGCATGAGCGAGCTGCTCAGCCTGCAGGTGGCGCTGGCGGAGGCGGAGCGCCAGAGGCAGCTCCTGGCCCAGGCCCGCCTGGAGGCGCTGCAGGCGCAGATCCGGCCGCACTTCCTGTTCAACGCCATCAACACGGTGATCGCGGTCAGCCGGAACGACAGCGAGCGGGCGCGGGCGCTCCTCGTGGAGCTGGCCACCTTCCTGCGCCGGGTGGTCGCGGTGCGCGAGGAGCGGGTGACGGTGGCCGGGGAGCTGCGCTTCCTCGAAGCCTACCTGAAGCTGGAGCAGGCGCGCTTCGGCGACCGGCTCGACGTGCAGGTACGCGTCGACGCGCGCGCCCGCCAGGCGCTCATCCCCGTGCTCACCCTCCAGCCCCTGGTGGAGAACGCCCTCGTCCACGGGATCCTGCCCAGGGCGGGGACGGGGCGGGTGCGCGTCCGGGTCAAGGCGCTCGACGGGCGGCTTCACCTGCTGGTGGCGGACGACGGGGTGGGGATCCCCCCGGAGCGGCTGCGGCGCGTGCTGGAGCCGGGCGTGGGCGAGGGGACCGGGCTGGGCCTCTCCAACGTGCAGGAGCGGCTCCTCCACCTCTACGGGCCGGAGGCGGGACTCCGCCTGCGCTCGCGGCCGGGGCGGGGGACCGCCGTCCGGGCGGTCCTGCCCATGGAGAGGGCGAGGGAGGAAGGGGCCGGATGAGCCTTCGCACGATCCTGGTCGACGACGAGGCGCCCGCCCGCGCCGAGCTCCGCTACCTCCTGGAGCGCTTCCCCTCGGTGTCGGTGGTGGGCGAGGCGGGGAGCGCCGGCGAGGCCGAGGCGCTCCTGGCGACCCAGCCTTGTGACGCCCTCTTCCTCGACATCCAGATGCCGGGCCTGGGCGGGCTCGACTGGGCGGCGCTGCTGGGGCGGAGGCGGCGGCAGCCGCGGCTGGTCTTCGTCACCGCCTTCGACGAGTACGCCCTGGAGGCGTTCGGCCTGCGCGCCGTCGACTATCTCCTCAAACCCGTCGAACCCGCCCGGCTGGCGGATACCGTCGACCGGCTGATGGAGCAGGTGGCGGCGCAGCAGCTGCGAGCCCTGCCGGGCCAGGAGGGCGAGAGGCTCCTGCCGCTCCCGCTGGAGGCGCTGGCCTATCTCGAGGCCCGGGGCGACGAGGTGCAGGCGCGCCTGGTCGACGGGCGCAGGGTCCGCGTCCGCGAGCCGCTTCACCGGCTGGAGCGGCTTCTTCCGGGCGACCGCTTCTGCCGCTGCCACCGCGCCTTCATCGTCAACCTGCGCCAGGTGGACGAGCTGGTGCCGCTCTTCCACGGCACCTACCGCCTGCGCCTGCGGGCGCCCGCGGGCGCGGAGGTGCCGGTCAGCCGGAACGGCGCGCGCCGCCTGCGGCAGGCCTTCGGCTGGCCGCCCTGAGCCGCCGCGCGTGTACCATGGTGGGGGGAGGGGTGGACGACGGCCACCGCCGATGTCGAGCGCCGGCTCTCCCGCCAGGTGCTCCGCTTCGCCGCGGCGCTCCGACGGAGGGGCTTCCTGGCGGGACCGGCCGAGACGGCCGACGCGCTGCGCGCGCTGGCGACCGCCTCCCTCGACGACCGCGGGGAGGTCCGCGAGGCGCTCCGCCTGGTCTTCTCCTCCCGTCCCGAGGAAGCTCCCGTCTTCGACGCCCTCTTCGACCTCTACTTCCGGGAGCCCGGTGCGTCCCCGCCGGACGAGCCCGCAGCGGCGGAGCCCGACCCCCTCGAACGGGGGGCGGAGGAAGCCTACCCGCCGGGCGAGGGCGAGCTCGACGCGGGCCGTCCGGAGCCGGCCGGCGCGCACGCCGGCGAGCCGGAGCGCACGCTCAGCGCCCTCTACAGCCCGGCGGAGGGGAACTCCGGCGGCGAGGCCTCCGTGCCGGCGGAACACCTGGAGGAGGTGCTGGCGGCGGCGCGGGCGCTGGCGCTGCGCGTCCGGCTCGGCCGCAGCCGCCGCTGGCGGCCCAGCCGGCACGGCCGGCGCTTCGCCTTCCGGCAGACGCTCCGCCACAGCCTCGAGACCGGCGGCCAGCTGCAGCGGCCCTACTGGCTGGGACACCCGCCGCGCCGGCCGCGCTTCGTCCTCCTGCTGGACGCCAGCCGCTCCATGGCCGCCCAGGCGGGGCTCATGCTCCAGCTCGGCTACGCGCTCCTGCGCTCCGCCCAGCGGGTGGAGGTCTTCCTCTTCTCGACCGCGCTCCGCCGCGTCACCCGCGGGCTGCGCGCGGGCGGGCCCGGCAGGCTGCCCACGCTGCGGCGGCTGGGAGCGGAGTGGGGCGGGGGGACGCGGATCGGAGCCGCCCTGGAGAGCTTCCTGGAGGGTTGGGGGGACCGCTTCCTGGGGCGGGAGACGGTGGTCCTCATCCTCTCCGACGGGCTGGACACGGGCGACGTGGATCGCCTGGAGAGGGCGATGCGCGAGCTTCACCGGCGCTCCGCGGGGGTCGTCTGGCTCAACCCGCTGCTGGCCTCGCCCGGCTACCGGCCGCTGGCGCGAGGGATGCGCGCCGCGCTGCCGTATGTCGATACCTTTGCCGACGCGCACGATGCGCGGGCGCTGCAGGCGCTGGCGGAGAGGCTCCGCCTGCGACGCTAGCGCGGGGCGAACTCCGCGCCGGGGCGGAGCGCCGGGGCCGCCTGCGGTGGTGCGGCGGGCGCCGCGCCGGCGAAACGAGGGAGGTGGGGCGCGTGCGATCCGGGAGGAGCGGCGGGAGCGCGCCGCTCGAGGCGCGGAGGGGCGCGTGCCGGAGATGAGGAGCCGCCGGACGGTCCTGCGCCTGGCGCGGGTGGCGCTGATCGCCGCCGCCTATGCCGCCCTGACGGTGGTCCTGGCGCCCCTCAGCTACGGGCCGCTGCAGCTGCGGATCAGCGAGGCGCTGACGCTCCTGCCGGTGCTGGTTCCGGAGGCGCCGCTCGGCCTCTGGATCGGCTGCATGCTGGCCAACGTGGCCGGGGGGCTCGGGCCGTGGGACATCTTCGGCGGCAGCGCCGTCACGCTCGCGGCCGCCCTTCTCACCCGTCGGCTGCGGGGCTCGTGGCTCGCCTACCTCCCGCCGATCGTGCTCAACGGGCTCCTGGTACCGGCCTATCTGAGCCCCCTCTACCACGTGCCCTACCTGCCGACCGCCGCCGCCATCGCGGCGAGCGAGGCCATCGTGGTCGTCATCTTCGGCAGCGCGCTGCTGACGGGCTTTCGGCGGCTTCCCCGGCGCTGGCTCGAGGTCTGGACGGAGGAGCCGGATGGCGCCTCGCGGCCGCCGGCGCCGGCCGCGACCGGCAGGAAGGGCGATGGCCGGCCGTAAGCCTGCCCCCGGCCGCGCCCGCCTCCGGAGAGAGACCGGCGCCACCCGCTTGCCCAGGGCGGGTGGCGCCGCATCAGGAAGGGAAAAAGGCCGATTAGGAAGCATCGTCCGTTGCCCATTATAGCGCCTCCGCGGCGGAAGGCGAATAGGTGCAGAGCGGATCGCTGCCCAGCGGGTCGCCGGTCGTCGCGTAGGCCAGCGCCCGCGACCCGCCGCAGATGCGGCGGTACTCGCAGAGCCCGCACTTGCCGTGGAAGCCGTCGGGCCGGCGGAGCGCCCGGAGGAGCGGAGCCTCCCGGTAGATCGCGCCCAGCCGCCGCTCCCGGACGTTCCCGGCCGCCAGCGGCAGGAAGCCGCTGGGGAAGACCTCCCCCCGGTAGGAGACGAAGATGAAGCCGTTCCCGTCCCAGACGGGAAGCGGGCTGCCGGGCATCCCCCGTCGTCGCCCGCCGGCCTCGCCGGCCTCGCCGGCCCCGCCGCGCGCGCGGCCCGCGCCGGCCGCCTGCGCGCGGATCCGCCGCACCTGCGGACCCTCCGTGGACGTGACGGCGAAGGGGACGCGCCCGGCCAGCTCCGCCAGCCAGGCCATCACCCGCTCGTGCTCCTCCGGCGTCACCTGCTCGACCCCCTCCGCCGCGCGGCCGACCGGGATCAGCGTGAAGACCTCCCAGCGGACGGCGCCGAGACGCCGGACCAGCTCCGCCATCGCCGGCAGCAGCTCCAGGTTGTGGCGCGTCACCACCGTGTTCACCTGCACCGGCAAGCCCATCTCGCGCAGCCATGCGATCCGCTCCAGCGTCAGGGCGAAGGTGCCGGGCACGCCGCGGAAGCGGTCGTGGACCTCGGGCGTCGGGCCGTCCAGGCTGAAGGCCCACTGCGTCAGGCCGGCCTCGGCCAGGGCGCGGATCCGCTCGCGCGTGACGCGGGGGGTGGCGCTGGCGGTCACCGCCACCGAGAGCTTCCTGCGGGCGGCCTCCCGCACGATCTCCTCCAGGTCCTCGCGCATCATCGGGTCGCCCCCGGAGAGAACGAAGAGCGGCCGCTCCAGCTCCGCCACCTGGGCGACCAGGTCGAGCGCCTCCGCGGTGCCCAGCTCCTGCGGATCCCGCTCCCGGCGCGCGCTGGCGCGGCAGTGCAGGCAGCCCAGGCCGCAGGCGACGGTCGTCTCCCAGATCACCAGGAAGGGGTAGGAATCGAAGTCCCGCGACGGCATCCCATCAACCTCCATCCCCCGACCATGCCCCGGCGGAACGACCGCCGCCATCGCCGGAGCGGGCGATTCAGCCCCCCTCCGTCTCCTCCAGGAGGCTCAGCGCCTCCTCGTCCGGCACGGGCTCGAAGCGCCGGTAGCTGGCGCCCAGGGCGCCGAGGGGGGAGAGCGGCTCGAGCGCCAGGAGCGCCTCGTCGCCCTCCGGAAGGAGGCGCGCCAGCCGGCGTGCGGCCTGGCCCTCGGCCACGGGTACCGCCACGCCGAGCCAGGCCGGCTCGAAGGCGGCCAACCAGAGGACGGCCGCCTGCAGGGTGAGGCCGGTCACCAGGCCGTCGTCGACCAGGAGGAGCCTGCGTTCCCCGACCTCCGCGGGCTCGACGCACCAGCGCCCGTACCGCTCCAGGGCCGTCGCCTGGGCCCGGCGCTCGGCCTCGATCTGGCGCGCGAAGGCGGGGATCCGCTCGAGCTCCAGCGCGGCGCCGCCCGGCGGCACGAGGTCGGGGTTCCAGAGGAGACGGCCCGCGGGGTCCAGCGCGCCGGCCGCGAACTCCGGCTGGTACGGGTGATGGAGCTTGCGCGCCAGCGCCACGCGCAGCCGGGCGCCCAGCGCGCGGGCCACCTCGGCGCCGACGAGGAGGCCGCCGCGGGGAAGGGCGACCACGCAGTCCGCCCGCCAACCCCGTTCGAGGCAGGCCTCCGCCAGGCGTCGCCCGGCGTGGCGGCGGTCGTCGAAGGGGACCTCCAGGCCGAACAGGCGGCTCACCCCCGCCTCCCATCATCCCACAGGCGCCCCGCGAGCGGGGGCGACACGCGTGCTGCGGGCGCGCGCGGGGAAGCGCAGGCCCGGCGCGCCGGGGTGCGCTTCCTTGACCGGGTCGGGCGGTTCTGTTACAGATCGGGTGACAACCGAGGTTCGCCGGTTCGCCTGATCGCCGAATCCCCGGAGACGGGGAGCGGGGGACCCAATGTTCCGGGGCCAATCGGTTCCGAGGCGGAAGGAACCGTAGGGCCAGACTCTTCCGGCCCGAGCCCGTCAGCTAACCTCGCAGGCGTGGGGAGAGGAGGCGGCCGGGCGCGCCGCGCGCGCGACCCAGGCCTGCTCCTGGGCTTTTTTCATGCCCTTGGACCGGCCCTCGAGATCCGCTCGAGGGGGGATCGCCGTGCGCAGCGCGCGGATCGAACCGCGTTTCACCGTCGTGGGGGCGGGGGGTGGCGGCCTGGCCATGGCCGGCCACCTGGCGCTGCTCGGCCACCCGG
Organism: Bacillota bacterium; assembly: GCA_029960955.1. Lineage (GTDB taxonomy): Bacteria > Bacillota > Sulfobacillia > JAIMAT01 > JAIMAT01 > JAIMAT01. The sequence goes on along the minus strand of JASBVS010000037.1, from coordinate 162,958 downwards.
TGGCGCTTCTCAACCGGACTCCCGGGAAGATCGCGGCCGTCGTCGAGCGCGGCGGCATCCAGCTGGAGGGGGCGCTGGAGGGCTTCGGCCGCCTGGTGGCGGCCGGCTCGGAGCCCGCCCCGCTCCTGGAGACGGCCGAGCTGGTGCTGGTGGTCGTGCCCGCCCACGCCCACCGCGACGTGGCCGCCTGGCTTGCGCCCCACCTGCGCCCGGGCCAGAAAGTCCTGCTCCACCCCGGGCGGACGCTGGGGGCGCTGGAGGTGGAGCAGGCGCTCCGCCTGGCGGGCGCCCCGGCCGGCGTGCTGGTCGCCGAGGCGCAGACGCTCCTCTACGCCAGCCGGGTGGTGGCTCCTGGACGCGTCCGCGTCTTCCAGGTGAAGCACGAGGTGCCGCTGGCGGCGGTGCCGGCCCGGCGGACGGAGGAGGTGCTGGAGCCCCTGGCGCGGGCGCTTCCCCAGTTCGTGGCGGCGCCCGACGTGCTGGCCACCTCGCTGGGGAACGTCGGCGCCATCTTCCACCCGGCGCCCACCCTTCTCAACGCGGCCCGCATCGAGGCGGGCGAAACCTTCGAGTACTACCGCCAGGGGATCTCGCCGGCGGTGGCGCGGCTGCTGGAGGCGCTGGACGGGGAGCGGCTGGCGGTGGCGCGCGCCCTGGGCGTCGCCGTGCAGAGCGCCCGCGCCTGGCTGGAGGAAGCGTACGGCGCCTGCGGCGACGACCTGTACGGTGCGATCCAGAGCAATCCCGCCTACGGGGGGATCGCCGCGCCGTGCAGCCTGCAGAACCGGTACATCCTCGAGGACGTGCCCACGGGGCTGGTGCCGCTGGCCTCCCTGGGCCGCGAGCTGGGCGTCCCCGTGCCGCTGACGGAGGCGCTGGTGACGCTCGCCTGCCAGGTGGCCGGCGTCGATCTCCGCGCCCGCGGGCGGACGCTGGAGAACCTGGGCTTCGAGGGGGCCGAGCAGCTGCTCCGCTACGTCCGTGAAGGAGGGGTCCGTTCGTGGCTTCCCATGCCGGTCTGAAGCAGCCGCTGGTGATGGCGGGGGCGATCGGGGAGTGCGTCCACGTGGCGGGGGTCACCCGCTTCCTCCGCCTGGCCGAGGTGGCCGGTTACCGGACGCTCTTCCTGGGGCCGGCCGTCGACCCCGCCGACTTCGCCCGCGCCGTGGCGCGCGAGCGCCCCGACCTGGTCGGGGTGAGCTACCGGCTGACGCCGGAGGCGGCCGGCCGGGTGCTGGAGAGCTTCGCCCGCGAGCTGGAGACGCGCGGGCTGAAAGGCCGCCGGCGGCCCCGCCTCGCCTTCGGCGGCACCCCGCCGGTGGCCCGGGTGGCCGCCCGCTCCCGCCTCTTCGACGCCGTCTTCGACGGGAGCGAGGGCGACGAGGCGGTCCTTGCCTGGCTGCGCGGGCGGCCGCTGGAGTCGGCGCCGACCGCCTACCCGCAGACGCTGGTCGAGCGGGTGCGCGCGCAGGCGCCGTTCCCGCTGATCCGCCACCACTACGGTCGCCCTTCCTACGAGGAGACGCTGCAGGGCGTGGCGGCGATCGCCGACTCCCGCGCGGTGGACGTCATCTCGCTGGGGGTGGACCAGAACACCCAGGAGCACTTCTTCCACCCGGAGGAACGCGATCCGCGCCAGGAAGGGGCGGGGGGCGTCCCCGTCCACACCCCCGAGCAGTTCCGCGCGCTCTACGAGGCCTCGCGGCGCGGCAACTTCCCGCTGATGCGCTCGTACAGCGGGACGCGCGACATCGTGCGCATGGCCGAGGTGCTGCGCGAGACCATCCACCTGGCCTGGGGGGCGGTCCCGCTCACCTGGTACAGCCTCCTGGACGGGCGGAGCCGGCGGCCGCTGGAGGAGACGATCCGGGAGGCGCAGGCCGCCTTCGCCTGGCACGGGGCGCACGGCATCCCGCTGGAGTCGAACGAGGCGCACCACTGGAGCCTGCGCGACGCTCCCGACAGCGTCGCCGTGGCCATGGCCTTCCTGGCCGCCTACAACGCGCGGGCGGCGGGCGTCCGCACCTACGTCGCCCAGTTCATGTTCAACACGCCCGCGGGCACCTCGTTCGCGATGGACCTGGCCAAGATGCTGGCCAAGGCGGAGCTGATCGAGTCGCTAGAGGGCGACGGCTTCACCGTGTTGCGCGAGACGCGGGCCGGGCTGACCAGCATGCCGGCCGACGTGGACGTGGCGCGCGGCCATCTGGGCGCGACCACGCTCCTGCAGATGGCGCTGCGGCCGCATATCGTCCACGTCGTGGCGCCGGTGGAGGCCGACCACGCGGCCACGGCGCAGGACGTGATCGAGGCCGCCCGCCTGGCCCGCGGCGTCGTCCGCGACGCGCTGGAGGGGTTGCCGGCCATGGCCGTCGACCCCAACGTCCAGGCGAGGCGGGAGGAGCTGGTCCAGGAAGCGATGATCCTCCTGGAGGCGATCCGCTCGCTGGCGGAGCCGGGCGTGACCGATCCCTGGGCGGACGCGGCCACGCTGGCGCGGGCCGTCCGCGTCGGCCTGATCGACGCGCCCCAGCTGCGCGGCAATCCCGAGGCGCGCGGCGAGGTGGTGACGCGCCTGGTCGACGGCGCCTGCCGCGCCGTGGATCCGGAGACGGGCCAGCCGCTGAGCGAGAGCGAGCGGGTCCGGCGCCTCGTGGACCGGGCGCTGCGCCAGGGGTGGGCGCCGCGCCCCGCGGCGGGCGCTCCGGCTCGCTGATCCTTGGTCCGATCGGGCCGAAAGAACGGCGGGGGCGGCAGAGGCGCCGGCCCCCGCCCTCGAGGCTCGCCCGGCGGACGGTCGGGGAGGGGCCTGCAGGGCCCTCAGCCGGCGGCGGGCGCGACGCCCTCCTCGGCCAGCGCGCGCCGCACGGCCAGCGCGGCCTTCTGCCGGCTCTCCAGGAGGCTTTGCGCATCGCCGCCCGGGACCGTGAAGGCCACCTCCAGCGCGAAACCGCCGCCCGCCGGCCCCGCCAAGTGGACCCGGCAGGAAGCGATCCCCGGAACGGAGGAGAGCGCCCGCTCCAGGCGGTCGGGCAGCGCCTCCAGCTTCTCCGGCGGCGTCTCGAAGGCCACCCCGTAGCGCTGGACGACCAGCCGCCGGCCGGCGCGGCCGTAGTTCCGGATCCGGCTGCGGCTGAGGTCGGCGTTGGGGATGACCAGCTGCTCGCCCGTCAGCGCCCGGAGCCGGGTGGCGCGGAGGCCGATCGCCTCCACCGTGCCGGTGAAGTCGCCGGCGGCGACGAGGTCGCCGACGACGAAGGGCTTGTCGAGGACGATGGCCAGCGAGGCGATCAGGTCGCCCAGGACATTCTGGACGGCGAAGGCGACGGCGACACCGGCGATGCTGAGGCCGGCGAGCAGCGCGACCACGTTGACGCCCAGCGAGCCCAGGATCAGGAGCGCCACCAGCACCCAGAGGAGCACCCGTCCGATCAGCGCCAGGGCCGAGAAGACCGAGGCCGCCTCCGGCTCGAGTTCGCCGGGGCCGCGGCCGGCGCCGAAGGCGCGCGCCAGCCACCAGCGGACGACCAGGTCGCTCCAGAGGCCGATCTGGAACCAGAGGGCGGCCAGCGTCACCGCCCGGACCACCGACAGCGCCCGCGGCGACGGGCTGAGGAGGAGCGAACCCGCCGCCAGGGCGAGCAGCGCGAAGGCGAAGGCGCCGCTCCGCCGTTCCAGAAGACCGGCGAGGAGCGCGGGGAAGTCGCCCGCGGGATCCGGCCTGCGCAGCCGGCGCAGGAGCCGCACGGTGCCGCGGCGCCCCCAGTGCAGGAGCGCGTAGACGACGGCGGCCACCAGTGCCGCCAGCAGCCAGCGCCAGAGCGGCAGGCCGTCCAGGGGCGCCCCCAGCAAGGCCGTCAGCGATCCCACGTGCACCCCTCCCGAGGCTGCAGTCTAACCCGGGAGGAAGGGCGGAGCGACCGCGCTCCCGCCCGGACGCGCGGGCCTTAGCGGCCGCGCATCTGCGCGGTGCGCGAGGACTCCCGGGGGCGGTCCGCTTCCTGGCCCGAGGCGGAGGGCAGGGGGACCGCCTCGACCGGCTCGGGCCGGGCTCCCAGGTGCCAGAGGTAGCGGAGCTCCGACAGCCGCTTCATCACCGCCGCGGGCAGCCCGGTCAGCTCGCTTCCGCGCAGGCGTCCGAAGCCGTCGCGGGGACCGAGGCTGGCGACGACGCCCCACAGCCGGAAGGCGGCGGGTGCGCCGGCTTCGCGCTTCCCCAGGAGGCGGAGCGAGAGGAGGCGGCCCAGGTGCTCGCCCTGCGCGATCGCCAGCTGCGCCGTCGGCTCGCGGCCGTCGTCGGCGGCGTCGCCCACCGCGTAGACGCCCTCCACTCCCGGTACGGCGTACGACGCGTCCACCTTGAGGCGCCCGCCGCGGCCCAGCGGGGCGCCGAGATCCCGGAGAAGCGGCGCGCCTGCGACGCCGCCCGTCCAGACCAGGAGGTCGAAGTCGAGGCTGGCGCCGCCGTCGAAGCGGAGGCGGCCCGCCTCCACCTCGCGGACGGGTGCGCCGGTGCGCAGCTCGACGCCCGCCCGGGCGAGGCTCGCCTTGACGTGCTCGCGCAGGCGGGCCGAGAAGGGCGGAAGGATCTCCGGAAGCGCCTCGACCAGGACGATCTCGCGCGGCCGGCGGCGGCGCGAGGCCACCTCGGCGGCCAGTTCCAGGCCGGTCAGGCCGGCGCCGCCGACCACGAGGCGAGCCGGGGGCTTGGGCCGCGCCAGGCGCTTCCGGATGCCGAGCGCGTCCTCCAGCGTGCGCAGCGGCAGGCTGTACCGCTCGAGGCCGGGGATCCCGTAGTAGGCCGGCACGGAGCCGGCCGCCAGGACCAGCGCGTCGTACTCCAGCGCGCCGGCGTCGGTGCGGAGGCGTCGCGCCGCCGGCTCCACGCCTGTGACCCGGGCGCGCAGCAGCTCGACGTCGCCCGCCAGCCGGTCCAGCGGAACGGTCGCCCGGGAGGGGGGCAGCGCCCCTGCGGCGACGCCGTGCAGGCGCGTCACCAGGGTGTGGAAGGGGTGCGGGTCGACCAGCGTGACATGGGCGCGGCGGAGCGCCCCGGACGCCCTCAGGGTGCGGAGGACGGCCAGACCCGCGTAACCGGCGCCGGCGATGACCAGCTTCACGGACGTCATCTCCCCGGGCGGAGTACCGACGACAGTGTGTGGACTGCATTAACTTGCGAAATCGCGGCGAGGGCAACGCGGCTGCCGGCCGGCGAGAGGGGCTGAGGCCGGCTCCAGGGCGCTGGCACCGGGTGAGCGACGCCGCAGGGAGGGCCGGCACCTCTTGCTCGTTCGCTCTTTCACGAACGAGGAGGCTGCAGGTCGGCCCGCGGCTCTGCGCAGGCGGGCGCGACGGGCGGCAGGACGAGAAGCAGGAAGCCCGCCAGAAGCAGGGCCGCCCCCAGCCCGTCCAGGGGCGAGAGCCGCTCGCGCAGCAAGAGCGCTCCCAGCAGCGCGGCGGTCAGCGGCTCGGCCAGGGAGAGCGTGGCGGCTGTCGAGGCGGGGAGGCGGGAGAGGCCGCGCGTGAAGAGCGTATAAGCCAGCGCCGTGGCGACCAGCCCGAGATGGAGCGCGACCAGCGCGCCACGCGCCTGGAGGAGCCAGTCGGGCCGCGAGGCCAGCAGGAGCGGGGCCAGCGCCACGCCGGCGAGGCCGAAGACGAGGCCCGTGACGGCGGCCGGATCGTGGCTCTCAAAGAGGCGCCTGCTGACCACCGCGTAGAGCGCGTAGGCGCAGCCGGCTGCCACGGCCATGGCCAGCCCCAGCGGATCGGGGCGGAGCTGGCCGCCCGAGCCGGCCAGGAGCGCGGTGCCCGCCACGGCCAGCAGCGTCGCCCCCCGCCAGCGGCGTGTCAGGCGCTCGCCGCGCAGGAGAGCCGCCAGGAGGCCGGCGAGGATGGGCGAGCTGCCGATGCCCACCAGCGTGCCGACGGCGACGCCGGTCCGGGAGACGCCGCCGAAGAAGAGCGGCTGGTAGGCCGCCATGCAGAGGGCGGAGAGGAGCACCTGCGGCCAGGGCCAGGAGCGGAGGCCGGCCGCCGCGATCCGCCCGGCGGCCAGGGCGAAGAGGGTGAGCCCTCCCAGCAGGAGGCGGGCGGCACCCACGGCCAGCGGGCTCGCTCCGGCGGGCGCCAGCGCCCGCGCGGTGCCCGTCGTCCCCCAGAGGACGGCTCCGGCGAGCACCAGGAAGACGTCCCGGAGCCGCGCCGTCCCGCCCGCTCCGGACGGCTTCCAGGCCCGGTCGCGCACCGTTCTCACCCCTTGCCCGAAAGGGTTATGCGGGGGAAGGGCGGGCTTCCTGCCGGTCGGGCGAGGCGACGAATCATCCGTTCGGTGCGGCGGTCCGCTCCGAAATGCTCCTTTCGTGGAATGGTGGCGCAGCGAGGGTTTTTCTATCGTCGCACTTGGAAACATTGGTGCAAGCGAAGGGCAACCTGGCTGCAAGGTACGTGCAAGGATGGAGCCGGGCGACGGCGGGCCGGGGCCGGCGACCGGGTGTGGAGAGCGAGGCGAGGACGATGTCCACCCTGCTCACGGAGACGGAAGAGGAAGAGGACCGCGCCCAGGACTCCGTCCGGCTCTACCTCGACGAGATCGGGCGGCAGCCTCTGCTCGGCGAGGAGGAGGAGCGGGAGCTGGCCCGCCGGAGCGAGCAGGGCGACCGGGAGGCGCGGCGGCGCCTGATCGAGTCCAACCTCCGCCTCGTCGTCAGCCTGGCGCGCCACTACGTCGGGCGCGGCCTCCCCCTGGGCGACCTGATCCAGGAAGGGAACATGGGACTGATGCACGCCGCCGAGAAGTTCGACTGGCGCCGCGGCTACCGCTTCAGCACGTATGCCACCTGGTGGATCCGCGAGGCGATGGTCCGCGCCATCGAGAACCAGGCGCGGGCGATCCGCATCCCCGCGGGCGAGGCCAGCCGGCTGCGCAAGGCGGAGCGGGCCTTCGCCGGCCGCGAGGGGCGCGACCCCAGCCCGGAGGAGCTGGCCAGCGAGGCCGGCACCGGCGTGGAGCGCGTCCAGGCGATCCTGCGGGCCGCGCGCGAGCCCGTATCGCTCGACACGCCGGTCGGCGATCGCGGCGAGGGCCGGTTGGGCGACTTCGTCCGCGACGAAGGGCCGGCCGCCACCCTGGACGAGCTGGCCATGAGCCGGCAGCTCTCGCTGGAGATCCGACGCCTCATGGGCGGCCTCGGCCCGCGCGAGCAGCAGGTGCTGGCGCTTCGCTTCGGCCTGGACGGCGACGAGCCGAGGACCCTGGAGGCGGTCGCCCGGCAGATGGGGATCAGCCGCTGCCGCGTCCACCAGCTGGAGCAGCGGGCGCTGCGCAAGCTCCGCCGCGCCGCGGACCGCGGCCTGGTGGAGTACCTGGCTTCCTGACCCGTCCCGAAGCCGATCCCGCTACACCTCTCCAACTGGAACCGGACTTGGCGCGGGAGCCCGGCCGGCTTCCGCCGCTTCGCTCCGCTCGGCCTCTTCCCGGCCGCCGGCGCCGGCGGCCGACTTGGCGTCACCCTATGGGCTCTCATCCTTTCACAGGCTATTGTGGAGAAAGGCTGTCACTCCTGGCGCACCAGGGTGGGAGGTGAGGCCGACGGGCGACGAGGCGAGGGAGAGGATCGCCGCGGGCCCGCTTCCTGACGCCGAAAGCATCCAGGCGGCCTTCCGGGCGCACGGTTACGTGGCCGACCGCGCCGTGGCGACGGCGCTCCGGCTGGTGCTGGCCCTGGAGAAGCCGCTCCTGGTCGAGGGGCCGGCGGGGGTGGGCAAGACCGAGATCGCCAAGGTGCTGGCCGGCGTGCTCGGGACGCGGCTGATCCGCCTCCAGTGCTACGAGGGGCTCGACGCCTCCACGGCGCTCTACGAGTGGAACTACCCCAAGCAGATGCTGCACATCCGGCTGACGGAGCAGAGCGGCGAGCCGGCCGAGGCGCGGGAGGCGGAGATCTTCAGCGAGCCCTTCCTCTTGCGCCGGCCGCTCCTGGAGGCGATCACGCAGGAGCGGGCGCCGGTGCTCCTGGTCGACGAGATCGACCGGGCGGACGAGGAGTTCGAGGCCTTCCTGCTGGAGGTGCTGGCCGAGTTCCAGGTGACCATCCCGGAGATCGGCACCATCCGGGCGCAGGCGCGGCCCTACGTCATCCTCACCTCCAACCGCACCCGCGAGCTGAGCGACGCCTTGCGCCGCCGCTGCCTCTACCTCTGGATCCCCTACCCGGACTTCGAGAAGGAGGTGCGGATCCTGGAGGCCCGCCTGCCGGGCATCGACCGGCGGCTGGCGCGCCAGATCGCGCGGTTCGTGGAGCGGCTGCGCCGGCTCTCGCTCAACAAGGCGCCGGGCGTGGCCGAGAGCCTCGACTGGGCGCGGGCGCTGGTCGCCCTGCACCGGGACGGCCTGGACGAGACGGTGGTCGACCAGACGCTGGGCTGTATCGTGAAGGACAGGGAGGACTGGGAGCTCCTGACGGCCGGCGCGGCGGAGCCGCTGAAGGGCGCTCTGCAGGAGGCTTTGGCCGAGGAGCCCGACGGGAGGTGAACGGCCATGGGTGAGCGGGAGGAGCTGCTCCAGGCCATCGCGGAGGCGAGGCGCTCGGGCCGGCGCGCGGCCTTGGCGACCGTGGTGCGGGTGCAGGGTTCCGCCTACCGGCGGGAAGGCGCCAAGCTGCTGGTCGACGAGGAGGGGCGGATCACCGGTACCATCTCCGGGGGCTGCGTGGAGGCCGACATCGCCGAGGTGGCCCGGCAGGCGATGGAGAGCGGTCGCCCCGTCCTGCGCCACTACCAGCTGGACGACGAGACCGTCTGGAGCCTGGGGCTGGGCTGCGGCGGCTCGCTGGACGTCTACGTGGAGCCGCTTCCGCCCGGCGACGCCGGGGTGGAGGGGCGATGAGCGGGCCCTTCGACCGCTGGCTGGAAGCGTTGCGCGAGGGCCGGGCCGCCGTCCTGGTGACGGCGCTGGAGGAGGGCAGCCGACTCTTCGTGCCGGCGGAGGGCGACCCGGAAGGGAGCCTGGGCGACGCGACGCTCGACCGCTGGGCGCTGGAGGAGGCGCGCAGGCGGCTCGAGGCGGCCCGGCCGCGCTCCGGCACGACCGAGGCGGAGCTTCCGGGGGGCCGGCGCCTTCCCCTCTTCTTCGACGTCCAGGCGCCGCCGCCGGAGCTGGTCCTCTTCGGCGCCGGTCACGACGCGGTGCCGCTGGCGGGCTGGGGAAGCCGGCTCGGCTTCCGCGTGCGCGTGGTCGATCCGCGGGAGGCCTACGCCACCCGCGAACGCTTCCCCGGGGCCGAGCTGGTCCCGGCGGCGCCGGAGGAGCTGCGCGAGCGGGTTCCGCTGGGTCCGCGAAGCTACGCGGTGGTGATGAACCACCACCTGGAGCGCGACCGGGCCTGCCTCCGCTTCGCCCTGGAGTCGCAGGCGGCCTATGTCGGCCTGCTGGGACCGCGCGCGCGGGCGGAGCGGATCCTGGAGGACCTGCGCCGCGAGGGCTTCGAGCCCTCGCCCGGGGCGCTGGCCCGCCTCCATGCTCCCGTCGGCCTGGACGTGGGCGCGGAAGGGCCGGAGGAGGTGGCCGTCAGCATCCTGGCCGAGGTGCTGGCCGTCCGCAACGGGCACCGGGGCGGCTTCCTGAGCGAGCGGAGCGGCGCCATCCATGCCGTCGCCGGCGATGCTTGACGCGGTGGTCCTGGCGGCGGGGCTGAGCCGGCGGATGGGCCGGCCGAAGCCGCTCCTGCCGGCCGGGGAGGGCGCGACGCTGCTCTCGCGGGCGCTGGACGCCGCCACCGCCGTCGACGGCCGGCTCTGGGTGGTGCTCGGGGCGGCCGCCGGGGCCGTGCGCGCCGAGGCCGAGCGCTGGGCGCGCCTGCGCGGCGAGGAAGCGCGGCTCCGCTGCCTGTTCAATCCGGACTTCGCCAGCGGGCTCGCCTCCTCGGTGGCGGCGGGCGTGCGCGCCGCCACCTCGCGCGAGCCTCCGCAGGGGATCCTCCTGCTGGTGGCCGACCAGCCGGCGCTGGAGAGGCGGCACGTCACCCGGCTGGTCGAGGCCTTCCGGCGGCGGGGGGCGGCGCAGGCGGTGGCGGCGGCCGAGGAGGGGGAGCTGCGCAACCCGGCCGCCTTTGCGCGGGAGCTCTTCGACGAGCTGCTGGCGCTGGAGGGCGACGCCGGGGGGCGCCAGATCCTGGCCCGCCACCCCGGGCGCGTCCTGCGCGTCGAGCTGGGCAGCGGCCCCTGGTTCCGCGACGTGGACGACCCGGAGGCGTACGCGCGCCTGCTCCCGAAGCTGTGCGGGGCGGAGGCGCGGGGCGCGGCCGGGGACGCCGAAGGCGAGATCTCCCAGAAAGGGTGGCGAGCGTGAGCGAGGCGAACAGGGAGTCGACGGATCTCCTCGTCGTCGGCGGCGGCCCCGGGGGCTACGTGGCGGCCATCCGGGCGGCCCAGCTGGGCCTGGGCGTCACCCTGGTGGAGGCGGGCGAGGTGGGCGGCGTCTGCCTCAACGAGGGCTGCATCCCCTCCAAGGCGTTGATCAGCGCCGCCGACCTCTTCGCGCGAGCCCGCGAGGCCGGGGGGATGGGGCTCCTCTTCGGCGAGGCGCGGGTCGACCTGGAACGGCTTCAGGCGTGGAAGGAAGGGGTGGTCCGCCAGCTGACCCGCGGCGTCCGCCAGCTGCTGGAGGGCAACGGCGTCCGCCTCGTGCGCGGCCGGGCGCGCCTGGCGGGTGCCGGCCGGGCGCGGGTCGAGCCGCTGCCCGGCGGGGACGGCGCGACGCCTGCGGCGGGCGGCGAGATCGCCTTCCGCCAGGCCATCCTGGCCACGGGTTCGCGCCCCGCCGGCCTGGACGTCCTTCCCTTCGACGGCGACTGGGTGCTCGACGCCAGCGGTGCGCTCGCCCTGCGCGAGTTGCCCGGGGAGCTGGTGGTGGTCGGCGGCGGGTACATCGGCATCGAGCTGGGGACGGTCTACGCCAAGCTCGGCAGCCGGGTGACGGTGGTCGAGGCGCTGCCCGAGATCCTGACCGGCGTCGATCGCGGCCTGGTGGCCGTGGTCGAGCGGCGCCTCCGCCAGCTGGGCGTGACGGTCCACAAGGGCGCCAGCCTTCTCGGCGGCGAGCCGCCCGCGGCGGGTGCGCGCCAGGGGAGGGTGGCCGTCCGGCTCGCCGACGGGCGCGAGCTCGCCCTCCCCGCGGAGAAGGTGCTCGTCTCGGTAGGAAGGCGTCCCAACAGCGAGGAGCTGGGTCTGGAGAGCGTGGGGCTGGCCGCGGACGCGAAGGGCTTCCTGGCGGTGGACGAGCAGCGACGGACGCGCGTCCCGGGCCTCTTCGCCGTCGGCGACCTGACCGGAGGGCCGCTTCTCGCGCACAAGGCGAGCCACGAGGGGATCGTCGCCGCCGAGGCGGCGGCGGGCAGGCGGACGGCCTTCGAGCCGCGCGCCATCCCCGCGGTGATCTTCTCCGACCCCGAGATCGCCACCGCCGGCCTCGGCGAGGAGGAAGCGCGCCGCCAGGGCATCGAGCCGCTGGCCGCCCGCTTCAACTTCGCCGCCAACGGCCGGGCGCTGGGGGAAGGGCGCGGCGAGGGCTTCGTCCAGCTGGTGGCCGACAAGGCCGACCACACCCTGGTCGGCGCCCAGATCGTCGGGCCCGACGCCTCCAGCCTGATCGGAGAGGCCGTGCTGGCCATCGAGATGGGGGCGACGCTGGAGGACCTGGCGCTGACGATCCACGCCCACCCCACCCTGCCGGAGGCGATCATGGAGGCCGCCGGCGTCGGCCTGGGCCAGCCGGTCCATGCGCTCCCGCGCCGGCGGCCGGAGCCGAGCGGCGCCGGCCGGGGCGCGTGACGGGCCGGGCGCGGGGCCGGCGGCCGGCCGCTTCCGGAAGGGGTGGCCCGCCCGGGGCTAGGGCGACGACCCAAGGCGCGGGTTCCCCATTTTCGGGCGGCGAGCCGATGTTCGCCACTGCCGGTCCGGCTACCCTGAAGGTGCAACCGCCGATCGGGGAGCCCTAAGGAGCGCGGGGACGTTTCCCGGGTCGGCGGGCGTTCTCGAGGAACCGGGGCGGTTGCCCGATTCGCGCTGCACCCGGTTCCGACGAAAGCCCTTCGGGGGGCGGAGCAGGTCTACCTCCCGAGGCCTGCTCCAAAGACGGGCGCGATGCCGAGGCACCGCGCCCGCTCTTTTTCCTCCCCTTCGCTCCTCCAGGTCCTTCGCGTCGTCGTCCGCGTCGCCCTCCGCGTCCGAAGGGTTCACCCCGCCCGCTTCATCGCCTCCAGCAAAGCCTCCGGGCGGAAGGGGATCTCGTTCAGGCGGACGCCCACCGCCGCCTCGACGGCGTTGGCGAGGGCGGCCGCCACGGGGATGGCGGGCGGTTCGCCGACGCCCTTGGCGCCGAAGGGGCCGTCCGGGGCCGGCACCTCGACCAGCTCGGCTTCGATACGCGGCACGTCGTCGCCGGTGGGCAGGCGGTAGTCGGCCAGGTTGGCGTCGAGCAGCTGCCCGGCGTCGTCCCAGACCAGCTGCTCCAGGAGCGTCCGGCCGATCCCCTGCGCCACGCCGCCGCGGATCTGCCCGGCCACCTCGGCGGGGTTGATCGCCCGGCCCACGTCCTGCACGGCCAGGAAGCCGGTGACGCGCACCTCGCCGGTCTCGCGGTCGACCCGGACGCGGGCCAGGTGGACGGCGAAACCCGGGGAGGAGGAGCGCTGGGCCACCCGGCCGTGGCCGTGGATGGGCGCGTAGCGGCTGCCGAAGCGCGTCGAGAGCCGTGCGAGCTCGGCCAGCGTGACGGAGCGGGAGGGCACCCCCCTGACCGAGACGCGGCCGTCGCGCAGCTCCAGGTCCTCCGGAGCCGCCTCCAGCCTCTCGGCCGCCAGTTCCAGAACCTGCCGGCGGGCGTCCTCCGCCGCCCGCTGAACCGCGGGACCGACCGTGTAGACGGTCTTGCTTCCTCCCGCCGAGCCGCCGAAGGGGGAACTGTCGGTGTCGCGGTTGACCACGCGCACCCGGTCGGGCGCGAGGCCGAAGACCTCCGCCGCGATCATCGCCAGGGAGGTGGCGGAACCGGTGATGTCGACGGCGCCCACCTGGACGGTGAGCGTCCCGTCCGGATCGAGGCGACAGCCGGCCGCGGCCGGCTCGAGACCGCCCGGCCAGCCGCCCACCGCCATGCCCCAGCCCTCGTCGGGCCCGGCCGGCCGCTCCTTCCAGAGCGGGTGGTCGCGCAGGCGCTCCAGGCACTCCACCAGGCCCAGGCGCGGCCAGGGTCGCCCGTCGGGGCGGGGGTCGCCCTCGCGGACGGCGTTCCGGAGCCGGAAGTCCAGCGGGTCGAGCTCGAGCCGGCGGGCCAGGCGGTCCATGTGCGACTCCAGCGCGAAGTAGGCCTGCGGTGCGCCCGGACCGCGGTAGGCGCCCGCCGGGCTCTTGTGGGTCAGCACCTCGTAGCCGGCGATGTCCAGGTTGGCCACGCGATAGGTGCCGCCCAGCAGGAGCGCGGCGATGCCGACCGGCGACCCGGGTTCGGCGCCGCTGTCGAAGACGAGCCGGGCCTGGAGCGCCGTCAGGCTGCCGTCGCGGCGGGCGCCCATCTTGAGGTGGATGACGGCGGCAGGGGAGGGGCGGCTGACCAGGAAGTCCTGCACCCGGTCGAGGACCAGCCGGACGGGGCGACCCAGGCGGCGCGCCACCGCGGCCGCCAGCGGCTCGAGCAGCAGGAACTTGCCGCCGAAGGCGCCGCCGACGGTCATGGGCACCACGCGGATGCGGTGCTCCTCCAGTCCCAGCGTGCCGGCCGTCCCCTGGCGGGTGTCGAAGGAGCCCTGGGTGGAGGTCCAGATGGTGAGGGAGCCGTCCGGAGCCGCCTCGGCCACGACGCCGTGGGTCTCGATGTGGCCCTGGTGGACGGCGGCGGCGCGGTAGGTGGCCTCGATCACCGCGTCGGCCTGGGCGAAGCCGGCCTCGACGTCGCCCCGGCGGAAGCGGACCACGTCGCTGGCGTTCCGCGGCCGCGGCTCGTCGCGGGCGCCGCCGGCGGCGGCCCCGTGCGCCGCCATCGCCTGGGAGGCGTGCTCCTCGGGCAGCTCGCGCACCAGGGGAGCGCCGGGACGCATCGCTTCCTCGGGGTCGAGAACGGCGGGGAGCGGCTCGTACGCCACCTCGACCAGCTCGGCGGCGTCCTCGGCCAGCGCCTCGCTCTCCGCCACCACCACGGCGACGGGGTGGCCCGCGTAGAAGACCTCTCCCTCCGCGAGAAGGCCGGTCGGCTCGAGGTCGGCGGCGGTCAGGACGGCCACGACCCCGGGCGCTCGCACGGCGCCGGAGGTGTCGATGCGCCGGACGCGGGCGTGGGCGTGGGGGCTGAGCACCAGGCGCGCGTGGAGCAGGCCGGCAGGGTGCAGGTCGGCCACGTAACGGGCGGAGCCGCGGAGCTTCTCCGGCCCGTCGAGCCGCGGCTGCGAACGCCCGATCACCTGGAAGGAGGGCTCTGCGGAGGACACGCCGACTCATCGCTCCTTTCCCGGGCCGCGCGGGGGGGCGGAGCCGGCCCGGCCCGCCTCCCGCTTGGGCCCTCGCCCACTAAGGATACGGCAGAAGCGGCCGGCCACCTGGCGACGGCGGGCTGCGGGCGGTTCAGCGGGGCGGCTCCTCGCCGGTCCCCGGCGCGAGCGCCCGGGAACCCGGGACTCCGGCCGCCGCGCGCTGGCGCTGCCACTCCCGCAGCTCGGCGCCGGCGACGGCCGCCAGGCCGGCCGAAGCCGCCGCCAGGAGGGCGGGCAGGAGCCAGAAGGCGACGGCCGCCGCCGCCGGCAGGCCGGCCAGCGCCATCACGGCGCGGCTCTGCGCCCAGGCGCCCCCGTCCAGGAACGCCCGCAGGTCGAAGGCGAGCCAGGCGGCCAGGACGGCCGCGAAGGCGACCCAGCCGCGCCGGCCCTGGGGTTCCAGCCACCAGGCCAGGAGCGCCGCCGCCGGGATCCCGAGCCACCAGAGGCCGGCCGCCAGGCCGGCGGCGGCGAGAAGCGCGGTGAGAAGGCCGCCGGCGGCCAGGCGCAGCGCCCCGGCGAGGCGGGAGGCTCCCGCCTCCGGGCTCCGCGCGGGCGGGGAGTCCGGGGTCGTCATCAGCGTCCACCTCCTCGGGGCTCGAGCGTCGCCACGCGGACCGCCCAGGCGCCCGCCTCCGGCATCGGCTGGCCCGGGAAGAGGAGCTCCTTGTAGCGGTCTTCGCGCCAGAGCGGCAGCTGGTCGGCGTAATGGGGGCTCGTCGGGTCGCCCGACTCGCCGCCGGGGAAGACGCCCCAGGAGCGGCCGAGGTCGGAGAGGTCGGCGATCATGCGCCAGCTGGGACCGTGGGTGGAGGGCTCGCCCCCCGAGACGTCGACCGTGAAGGCGTCGCCGCCCGTGGCGAAGGGGCCGCGACCCAGGGCGGCACGCTGGGTGAGCGAGGGGATGAGCCGCTGGTGCAGGTCGCCCCAGCGCCAGCGGGCGGGGTCGTCGCCCAGCCGGGCGCGGAGCTCCGCCAGCGCCTCGCCCAGCGCCTGGAGCATCACTTCCTGGCGGCTGCGGTCGGTCTGCTGGACCGGATCGAAGAACCAGGAGCGGTCCGAGCCGCCCGGATAGGCGGCGGCCCGGTAGGCGGCCGAGCCGACCGGCGCCGTGGTCATCACCTCCAGGTTCTCCAGCAGGACGGCCTTCCAGCCGCTCTGGGCCGGCTGGAAGTCCTTCAGGGAGAAGCCGGGCAGCCGCTCCAGCCCCGAGGCCTGCCACCAGGGTCCGTAGGTGTCCTGCACGTAGTGGCGCAGCCAGCTCCACCAGATGGCCGGCGCCGCCTCCCCGGCCGCCATTGTCCCGTCCCAGGCCGCCAGCAGGTCGGCGGCCTGGCGGAGCGCCGGCGAGGCGCCCGGGTCCGAGCGCACCGCCGCCACCAGCACCGGCACCATGCGCAGGGCCAGCCCGTCCAGCTGGGAGGACTGCAGCTCCGCCATGCGCTGGAGGGTCAGCGGCCGGTGTGCGGGATCGGCGAGCCAAGCCTGCACGGTGGCCGCGCGGTAGCCCGCGTCGAAGCCGTCGTCGGCGGTGCCGATGTAGTACGGGTAGCCGGCGCCCACCTCCCGCTGGTTGGAGGTGAAGAGGAAGTGGCCTGGCGGGTCGGCCGCCTGCGGCACGCGGTCGTAAGGGATGAGACCCTGCCAGTCCTGGGCCGGGTCCGCGCCGTCCAGCGGGAGCCAGGGTTGGCCTGCGCCCACCAGGGGGTAGTAGCCGGCCGAGACGATGCCGATGTCGCCTTGGGTGGTGGCGTAGGCGAAGTTCTGGGTGGGGCTCCCCCAGAGGCGGAGCGCCCCGCGCACGTCGGCGGCGTTCCGCGCCCGCATCAGCCCGTCCAGGGCGGCGAAGTCGTCGGAGAAGAGGTCGCCCGTCCAGGCCAGGCTGACCACCTTCCCGGGCAGGGGCGGGAAGCCCGGCAGCCCCGCCGGCAGCACCGGTCCATGGACGGTCCAGCGGAGCGAGAGGCGCCGGGGCGCGCCCCCCTTGACCGGGATCTCCACCGTGTAGTCGGAGAAGCGGAGCCAGCGGCCGCCGTGCAGGTAGGCGTCCGGGTGGGCCGGGTCGGTCCTCTCCAGGTAGTAGAAGCTCTGCTGGTTCTGCACGTTGGTGAGGCTCCAGGCGACGTCCCGGTTGTGCCCGATCACCACGCCCGGCGTGCCCGGGATGCTGACCCCGTAGACGTGCAGGTCGGGCGCCTCCAGCTGGACCTCGTACCAGATCGAAGGAAGCGTCAACGCCAGGTGGGGATCGCCCGCCAGAAGCGGCTTCCCGCTCGCGGTCAGCGTGCCGTCGACCACCCAGTTGTTGCTGTTGGAGAGTCCGGCCGCGACGGCCCCGCTCATCGGTCCGGCCGCCAGCGCCGCCTTGACCGCCTGTCCGACCCCGAGCCAGAGCGAGGCCGCCACCCGGTCGGGCAAGGCCGCCCCGGGCCCCGCCCCCGCCTCCGGACTTCCTGCCGGCGCCAGCGCGCTCAGGCCGCCCACGCCGGCTCCCGGGGCGAAGGGCAGGAGCGCCCTGGCGAGCGCCGCCCGGTCGGGCGGCTCCGCCGGCGGGTATGGCCCGGGGTCGTAGGGGAACTGGGGGTTGAGCGCCACCGTGCGGAAGAGCGAACCGGCCCGGGCCGGCCCGAGCTTCGCCGTGATCACCGCGCGGTCGAGCGGGGCGGTGCTGAAGGCGAGGTCCTCGGCCATGAACGCCTGGACCACCAGGCTGTCGGCCACGGTCCAGGCTGCGGGCCGGAAGCCGAGAAGGCGGAAGAGCGCGGGCAGCCGGCCGTTCCCCGACGCCTGGCGGATCCAGGCGTTGACGCCGTCGGCGTAGGCCTGCAGCTCGCCGTAGATGCCCGGCTCCTGCCGGGCGATCCGCCGGGCCGAGGCCTGCGCCGTCCGCCAGAGCCCCAGGGCGAGCTGGAGCTCGTCGCTGGGCAGCGCGGCCGGTCCCAGGATCTCGGCCAGGCGGCCTTCGCTCTGCCGCCGGATCAGCTCCATTTCCAGGAGCCGCTCGCGCGCGGTCAGGTAGCCCTGGGCCATGAAGAGGTCGTGGTCGTTCTGGGCGAAGACGTGGGGGACGCCCCAGCGGTCGAAGTCGACCACAACCGGCCGGCGGAGGCCGGGGAGCTGAAGACGCCCGGGCACGGGCTGCCACGCCTGGGCGAGCACGCCCCGGGTCGGGTTGAAGGTCGGCCCCAGCGGCGGCAGGGGCCCCAGCGGCAGAAGCAGGGCGGCGAGGAGTGCCAGCGCCAGGAAGGCCGCGCCCAGCGCGCGCCCGAGGGGACGTGCCATCTTCTCCCTCCCCGGAAGCCATTCTCCGTCGACGGCAGAGCCCCTGGTCGTTTCCGGCGCCTGCCTCCCCCCGGGCGAGGGAGAGAGGAGGGCGGCCGCCTCCCGCTTCGGAAGGAAGCCGCCTCCCCGCGCGGAATCGCCTCCCCGGGAGGGAAGGCGGTGGGGGCGGAGGGGGAGCGGGGAACGGGCGGATCGCGCCCGCTCCGTTACGCCGTCGCGGGCCTGGGCGGCGTCGCCCGCACGCACCTGGCCGCCCTCGGAGCGGCTCCGCTGCTCGTCCCGGGCGGCGCACCCGGTCCGGTCGAGCCGGCCGCGGCCGTGGTCGGCGCCGGCCACGCGGCCGAGGCGGAGGCGCTGGGCTTCGCCCGGGTGCAGGTGGTGGAGGAGCCGCGGGGAGCGCGCGAGGTGGCGGAGGCGGTGCGGGCGCTGGCGGGGCGGGTCGACTTCCTCGACGTCTGCCTGCCCAACGGGCTCCACGCGGCGGCGGCGGGTGCGGCGCTGGAGGCGGGGCTGGCCGTCTACTGCGAGAAGCCGCTGACGGGCGATCTGGGCGAGGCGCGGGCGCTGGCCGAGCGCGCGCGGGCGGCGGCGGGCCGGGCGACGAAGCCCTTCGGCCTGGCCTACAACCTCCGCTTCGACCGGAACCTGGCGCTGCTGCGCGCCTTCCTGGCCGAGGGGCTGCTCGGCGAGCCGCTCCACTTCCGCCTCCGCATGTTCCACGGCGGCTACCTCGACCCCCGGCGGCCGCGCAGCTGGAAGTTCGACCCCGAGCTCGCCCGGGGCGGCGCGCTGGTCGACCTGGGTTCGCATCTCCTCGACCTGGTCGGCTACCTCTTCGGCCCGCTGGGCGAGGCGGGCCGCGTGAGCGGGGTGCGTGCCCGCCTCCGGACCTTCGCCGTCTCCCGGGCGGGCGGCCTGCTGGGCAGCTCGGGCCACCGCGTCGACGACTGGGCGGAGGTGGCGTTGACGCTGGCCGGAGGCGCCGAGGGGAGCGTCGAGGTCTCGCGGGTGGCCGACGGCGGCGAGGGCACCCGGGTCGAGGTCTACGGGAGCCGCGGCTCGGCCCGCGTCGACGTCGAGGCCGGTCGCCTCGACCTCCGGCTGCGCGAGCGTCGCCTCCACGCCCGCGGAACGGCCGCCGACGTGGCGGCGCTGGCCGAGGAAGGCGCCGCGGCCGGCGCCGGCGGGGAGGCGCTGCGCTGGTACCGGCGGGTGGAGGCGCTCCTGCCGCCCGCGGCGCGGAGCCTCGGCCGCATGGCCGACACGCACCTGGCCTCGCTGGTCTTCTGGCTCGAGGCGAGCCGCGGCGCCGGGCCGCTGCCGGAATCCGCGCAGGCCGCCGCCGGCCTGGAGGCGGGGCTGGCCGTCGAGGAGCTGCTCGACCGGGCCTGGCGGGCGGCGGGGATCGACGGGTGAACGGGCGCGCGGCCGGCCTCTCCATGGCCCTGGGGGCGGGGGTGCTCTGGGGCCTCTCGGGCACCGTCGCCCAGCTGCTGATGCAGAAGGGCGGCCTCGGCCCCGCCTGGCTGGTCGCCTTCCGCATGGCCACGGCGGGGCCGCTTCTCCTGGCCGCGGTGGCCGCGGGCGCGCTGGGCCGGTCGCGCCCGTCGCGCCCGGCGGTGGCCGCGCTGCTCCTCGCGCCGTGGCGGGAGCGCCGGGACCGGTGGCGCCTGGTGGTCTTCGCCCTCCTCGGCTTCGTCGTCGTGCAGGGCACCTACCTGGCCGCCATCGACGCCGGCAACGCGGCTACCGCCACCTTCCTCCAGTACCTGGCGCCGGGGATGGTCTCCGTCTGGCAGGCGTGGACCGAGCGACGCCTGCCCTCGCCTCGCTCGCTGACCGCGCTGGCGCTGGGGGTGGGGGGAACCTTCCTCCTGGCGACCGGCGGAGGAGGCGCGCTGGCCCTCTCGCCGGCCGCGCTCGCCTGGGGGCTCCTCTCCGCCGCGGCGCTCGCCTTCTACACCGTCTACCCCGCGCCGCTCCTGGCCCGCTACGGGGCGCCCCTGGTCACCGGCTGGGCGATGGTGGTGGGAGCGGTCGCCCTCGCCCCGTGGGTGCTCCCGGCCGGCACCGCTTGGCATGCCTCCTCCGTACCTGGCGCCGGCTGGGGCATGGGCGGCTTCCTCGCCTTCGTCGCCGTCGGCGGCACGCTGGTGCCCTTCACCCTCTACACGGGTTCGCTCCGGCGCCTGCTGCCCGCGGAGACGAGCCTCGTCGCCTCGGTGGAGCCTCTCGCCGCCGCCCTCGCCGCCGGCCTCTGGCTCGGCGTCCGTCTCAGCCCGCTCCAGCAGCTGGGCGCCGCCGGGGTGATGGCCATGGTGGCCCTGGTGACGCTCTCCGGCGGGAGGAGGCGGCGGCCTGTCGGCGTGGGCGTGGCATGATGGGGCCTGGAGAGGGGAGGGGGCGGAGGCGATGGCGCCGGAGGAAGGAGCCTACGACGGCCGCACGGTGGCGGAGCGCTTCCGCGAGATCGCCGACCTGATGGAGCTGCTCGACCACGACGTGCGCAAGGCGCCGGCCTACCGCCGCGCGGCGGCGGCCGTCGAGCGCCGGGCGGCCGAGCTGCCGGAGCTGGTCCGGGCCGGCCGGGCGACCGAGATCCCGGGCGTGGGCCCGGCGCTGGCCAGGAAGGCGGCCGACATCCTGGCCACCGGCACCTGCGACCTGCTGGAGCGCCTGCGGGCGCAGGTGCCCGAAGGCGTCCGCCGGATGCTGGAGCTGCGCGGGCTCGGGCCCAGGAGCGTGGCCGCCCTCTGGCGGGCGGGGATCGACGAGCCGGAGGCACTGGCGGAGGCGGCGGCGGGCGGGCGCCTCCGCGCCCTGCCCGGCTTCGGGCCGCAGAAGGAGCGGGCGCTCCTCGAGGCGCTCCGTCTGGCCCGGCCCGGGAGCGGCCTCTGGCTCGGCGAGGCCTGGACGCTGGGCCGCCGCCTGGCGGCGCTGCTGGGGGAGGCCGAGGGCGTCCTGCGCGTCGAGGTGGCCGGCGCCGTCCGGCGCGCGGCCGAGCAGGTGGAGCGGCTCGACCTGGTGCTGGGGCTGGCGGGGAGCGCGGCGGGGGACGGGCGCCCGGACGTGCCCGAGCCGGCGCGTCGCATCGCCGAGGAAGCGGCCGCCGCGGCGGGCATCCCGGTCCGCCTCCATCCCGCCTGCGAGACCGCCTTCGGTGCGGTCCTGCTCGCGGCCACCGGCGACGAGGCCCACCTGGCGGCGCTGGAGCCGCGGCTGCGCGCCCGGGGCCTGGAGCTGGACGCCGGGGGGCTGCGCCGCGGCACGGAGCTCCTGGCCACGCCCGAGGAGGCCGACGCCTACGCCGCGCTCGGCCTCCCCTGGATCCCCGCGGAGCTGCGGGAGCGCCCGGACGTGGTGGAGAGCGCCGCGCGGGGCGCGCTTCCTCGCCTGATCGAGGCGGGCGACCTGCAGGGCGACCTCCACGTCCACACCGCCTGGTCGGACGGCCGCGCCTCGCTGGAGGCGATGGCGGAGGCGGCGGAGGCGCGCGGCTACCGTTACGTCGCCATCACGGACCACTCGCCCTCGCTGCGCATCGCCAACGGGCTCGACACCGCCCGGCTGAAGGCGCAGTGGGAGGAGATCGCCCGGATCCAGGCGCGCCACCCGGCCATTCGCCTGCTGCGCGGCTCGGAGGTGGACGTCCTCGCCGACGGCCGCCTCGACCACGACCAGGAAGCGCTGGCCGGCCTGGAGTGGGTCAACGCCTCCGTCCACTCCCGCTTCTCCCGCGACGCCTCCGAGCAGAACCGGCGCCTCCGCCGCGCCATGGAGGAGCCGGCCACCTGCGCCGTCGCCCATCCCGGCGGCCGGCGGCTCGGCCTGCGCGCGCCCTACGCGCTGGACGCGGAGCGGCTGATCGAGGATGCGCTGGAGCTGGGCGTGGCGCTGGAGGTGAACGCCTCGCCGGAACGGCTCGACCTGACCTGGGAGCAGGCGGCCGCCGCCCACCGCGCCGGCGTGACGCTCGTCCTCTCCAGCGACGCCCACTCGCCGGAGGGGCTGGGGGCGCTGGAGCTGGGGATCCGCTGGGCGCGGCGGGCGGGGCTCGGGCCGGAAGCCTTCCTGAACGCACAGCCGCTCGAGGCGGTCCTGGAGCACGCCGCCCGGCGCCGGCGCGGCGGCGCGGACGGGGCCGTCCGGGCGCGCGTGTAGAATCGTGGCCGGAGAGGCGATGATCATCGGCCGGGAGAAGGAGGAGGAGACCTTCCTCGACGAGGCGGGGCGCGTCTACCGGGCGCTGGCCGACCCCATGCGCCTGCGCATCCTGCGCATGCTGGCCGGGAGCGAGGAGCTGGGCTGCGCGGCCATCGCAGGGACGCTCGGCTTCGCGCGGGCGACGCTCTCGCACCACACGCGGATCCTGGCGGAGGCCGGCCTGATCGACGTCCGCCGGGAGGGGCGCTACCGGTACTACCGCCTGCGCCGCGAGAGGCTGGAGCGCTACGCCCCGGCGCTCCTCGGCCCGGCCGGGCAGGAGGAGGATACCCGTGGCGCGGAGTGAGCCCGAGGGCGGAGGGAGGACGGGCCTTCCCCACGCGGACGCCCTCTGGGAGTCGATCGACCCCGTCTGGCAGGCGATCCGGCGGCACCCCTTCCTGGCGGGGCTGACCGACGGCACGCTGGAACGCCGGCGCTTCCTCTTCTTCGTGGTGCAGGACGCGCTCTACCTGCGCGACTACGCCAGGACGCTCAGCCTGGCGGCGGCGAAGGCGCCGGAGGCCGGGGCGATGGCGCTCTTCGCGCGCAGCGCCGCCGGCGTCGTCGAGGTCGAGCGCCGGCTCCACGACTTCTACTTCCGCGAGTTCGGCCTCTCTCCGGAGGAAGTGGAAGCGACGGCGATGGCGCCGACCAACCTCTTCTACACCCGCTACCTGCTCTCGGTCGCCTACGAGCGGCCCTTCCACGAGCTGCTCGGCGCGCTGCTGCCCTGCTTCTGGATCTACCAGCGGACGGGCGAGGAGCTCCTGCGCCTCGGCTCGCCCGACCCCTTCTACCGGCGCTGGATCGAGACCTACGGCGGGGAGGAGTACGGCCGTACGGTGCGGTCCGTCCTGGAGCTGACCGAGGCCGTCGCCTCCGGGCTCGAACCGCCGGCCCGGGCGGCTCTGCAGGAGCATTTCGTCACCACCAGCCGACTGGAGTGGATGTTCTGGGAGATGGCCTGGCGGCTGGAAGGCTGGCCGGTCTGACGACGCGGTGACGGCGAAGGGAGCGCGAGAAGCCCCATGTCCACCCCCTCCGGTACGCCCGCGGCGGCGGTGCTCTACACCCTCGGCCCCTGCCTCGCGGCCACGCAGCTGCGCGAGTACCTGCAGCTGAGGCGGGTGCCCTACGAGGAGCGCGACCTCCGGGCGCGCCCGGCCTGGGGCGGGGAGCTCCGCCAGCGGCTGGGCTACGTGACGGCGCCCGTCCTGCTGGTGGGCGAGGAGGCCGTCTTCGGTTTCGACGTGCCCCGGCTCGAGCGGCTCCTCCCGGCCCGGTCGCGCTGACGCGGACGAGGCGCGGCGCCGGCCCGCGGCCGGGAGGCGGCCGGCGAGGCGCTAAAACCGCGGCGCAACCGCCCGAAGCAATGCGGGGGTGCCGACGTGGCCAGCGACCTCTTCGACCGACTGCTCGACGATCCCGGCCGTCTTCGCCTCCTCTACCAGCCGATCGTCCGCCTGACGGACAAGCGGGTGGTCGGCCTGGAGACGCTGGTCCGCGGGCCCGCCGGCAGCGAGCTCGAGAGTCCGCTGGCGCTCTTCCGGGAGGCGCGCCTGCGCGGACTGGCCGAGGAGCTGGACCGCCTCATCGTGGAGAGGGCGGTCCGCGAGGCGGCGGAGAGGCTGCGCGGCCGGTGCGGCTTCCTGACGATCAACGTGGAGCCGCGCACGCTCATCCGCCGCCGCTCGCGCGAGGCCGTGGTCGGCGCCCTGAAACGCTGCCGCGGTCTTCGCCTGGTGCTGGAGATCACCGAGCGGTCGGCGGCCGGAGGACTGGCCGAGGCGGTGCGCGCGCTCCGCTCGGAGGCGCCCGGCGTCCGCGTCGCCCTCGACGACCTGGGGGTGCAGGGGACCAACCTCAGCCGCCTCATCGACGTCCGCCCCGACGTGCTCAAGCTCGACCTCGTGATGGTACGCGACCTCGACCAGGACTGGGCGCGGCGCAGCCTGGTGGCCAGCCTGGTCGCCTACGGGCGGGAGACGGGCACCGCGCTGGTGGCGGAGGGGATCGAACGGCCGGCGGAGCTCCTCGTCGTCCAGCAGCTGGGCGTGGACATGGGCCAGGGCTTCCTCCTCGCCCGGCCGCTTCCCCTGGACGAGGCGGTCGACCTGATCGACCTCTCCGAACTCTGGCCGCCGGTTCCCGGCGCCGAGGGGCGCGAGTCCCCGGACGAGGCGGAGCCGGAGGATCTGGACGCGCTGCAGGCGCGCCTGGGAGAGGCGCTGCGCCGCCGCCTGCCGCCGGGCTCGCCCTTCCTCTGGCAGCTGGGCGAAGGCGACGCCGAGCTGACCGGTCG
This sequence comes from Bacillota bacterium, assembly GCA_029960955.1. Taxonomy (GTDB): domain Bacteria; phylum Bacillota; class Sulfobacillia; order JAIMAT01; family JAIMAT01; genus JAIMAT01. Next base: position 138,646 of record JASBVS010000037.1, on the reverse strand, counting down.
CCGCCTGGAGGAAGCGGTCCAGGAGAGCGTGCGACTGGCGCTGGCGGGCGGGCGCCGGGCGCCGGGGGCGGCGGGCGGCGAGCCGGCCGTGCAGGAGCCGCCGGCCAGCCTGGACCGGCTGGGAGCCGCCGACCTGGCCGAGTGGTCGGTCCGCCTGGCACGCGCCGCGGAGCGGGCCGGCCTTCCCGCGCGCCTGGGCGACCGGATCGAACGGGCCGCCATCCGCTGGGCCCGGCAGCGTGTGGAACGGCTGGAGCTGGAGGCGCGCCGCGGCTCGCGCGCCGACCCGTTGACGGGACTGGAGAACCGGCTGGGACTGGAGCTGCGGATGGCGCGGCTGCGGGCGCAGCTGGAGGCGGGGCGCGCCGCTCTCGGGCGCGACGCGGGCGGCGCCGAGGCGCTCGGCGTGCTGGCCATCCAGCTGGCGGGCCTCGACGACTTCACCCTGGTCTACGGCTGGGAGGCCCGCGACGAGCTGCTGGTGCTGGTCGGCGCCGTCCTTCGCCGGCTGGCCGCCCGCTACCGCGGTTTCGCCGGTCGCTGGGACGGCGCGCTCTTCCTCCTGCTCCTGCCGCTGGCGGGCGGGGAGGCACTCGAACGGGCGAAGCGGGAGCTGCGCAGCGAGCTGGAACGGTCGGTCGGCGCCACGCACCCGGAGTGGCTTCTCGAGCTGCGGACGGCCGCCGCTTCCTCCGCGGGCGCCGCGGGCGACGAGCGGCTGGTCGCCGCGGCGCTGGACGCGTTGCTCACCGCCGAGGCGGAGCGGATCGGGCCGGGGAGCGAGGCCGGGAGGGGACCGGAAGGGAGGCGCCTCCCCCGGCGCGGCGGCCCGCCGGGCGGGGCGCCGCCCGCACCGGCCGGCGGCTCGGCCGCGGCCCGCCGGAGATGAGCGTGCCCGGTGGCCGGACGACCGCCCCCTGAGGGCGGCCGGAACGGCCACCTCCTGCGCTCCAGCCCCCGGACGGCCGCTCGCGGTCGGTCCGCCTCCTCTCCGCACCGGCGGCACGAGCCCCAAATGGCGGACTCCCCGGCGAACTTCTTAGTCGGATCTCAGCTTTCGTTAGCACGGGTGTCAGAGAATCGCAGCAGACTCCCCGATGAAGCAGGAGCTCCAACCGGGTCTCCGCGCGACCGGCCGCGGAACGGGTCCGAGGCTCGACAGGAAGGAGGATCGGTGTGGACCGTTGCCAGGGGACGGCGGAGGAGGGCCGGATCTGCCCCCGCTTCCGCCGCGCTGCAGTGCTTCTGGGCCGCCGCTGGACCGCCGAGATCATCGCCCGCCTGCTCGCCGGCCCACACCGCTTCCGCGAGATACGGCGTGGCGTGCCGGGCCTCAGCGACCGCCTGCTCTCCCAGCGCCTGAAGGAACTGGAGGAGGAAGGGCTGGTGGTGCGGCGCGTCGACGCCTCCGCCCGCCCGGTCCAGGTCGCCTACGCCCTCACCGACCGGGGCCGCCAGCTGGTGGGGGCGGTGGACGCGTTGCACCAGTGGGCGCACGACTGGCTTTGAGAGCTTCCGGCGGCAGCCGGGCCTCCAGGCAGCCGGAAGCCCCGCCTCACCCAGCGGGGCTTCCCTCCCGCCCGTCTCAGACGACGACGATCAGGCCGGCCATGGCGACGGGATAGGCGCTGGCGTCCTTGTGCGCCTTCACCTCGTGGGTCGTCGAGTCGAGGTCGGCGTGGACGTTGCAGTAGTAGTAGTAGGTGCCCGCGCTCGCGAAGGCGTGCGAGACCGACTGGCCGGCCTGGACCGGCAGCATGAACGAGTTGTCGGCCGCCACCACGGCGTGGGCGTCGCTGTCGCCGTTGTGCCAGGTCACCTGGCCGCCCTGCTTGAGGACGACGACGTACGGCTCGAAGAGATCCTTGCCCGGGATCTCCACCGTCGCGCTCTGCTGGGCGGCCTGGCTGAGTTCGGGCCCCTGCACGACCACGAAGCCCTCCATGGCGACGGGGAAGACGCTGGAGTCCGTGTGCGCCTTCACCCGCTTCATGGACGTGTCGTAATCGGCGTGCACGTTGCAGTAGTAGTTGTAGACGCCCGCCTTGTCGAACTTGAAGGAAGCGGACTGGTTGGCCGGCAGCGTCAGCATGATGCTGGCGGGGGCGTCGGGGACGGAGACGACCGCGTGCGCGTCCGAATCCTTGTTCGTCCACTGGACCGTGTCGCCCGCGTTGGCGGTCACGATGAACGGATCGAAATAATCCTCGCCGGGCACGGTCACGGAGATCGTCTTCGGCGCCGCGCCGGCGCCGGTGTTGCCTGCCGGCGTCGTCGTCTTGGCCGTCTGGCCGGGGTTGGCGGGGACGCTGCCGCAGGCGGCCAGCAAGGTCAGGGCCGGCACGGCCAACCCGACGGTGGCCAAGAACTCGCGCCGGCTCAGGGTGAGCCCCGGCCTCCAGAGGCCGGGCGAAAGGGAGGCGCCCAGCCGCTGCGCCACGCTCGGCCGGGCCTGCGAGCCCCTCGACGGAGCCATCAGCAAGTCTCATCTCCTTTCGCTGATTCTTCGGAATCAGCTACCCGAACGTCGGTAGGCGGCGACGATACTGCGAGCGACCTGCAGGGGAATCATATTACTCGCTTACGTAAGCGACAAGTAGTGAAATTGCGCACAAGCTCTGCCGCACGAGCCCGCGCGCGGGGGCTTCCTCCGGCTAGAGCCGCAGCAGGCGATGGCGGCCGGCGAGGCCAAGCGCCACGAGAAGCTCCCGGACCACCTGCACGTCGCGGAAGGGGCGGGCCCCGTCGGCGCCGACCAGCGTCCGCTCGTGCCCCTTGCCCGCGATCAGGACCAGGTCGCCCGGCTGGGCCACCTCCAGGGCGCGCCGGATGGCCTCGCGCCGGTCGAGGACAACCTCGCAGGGCGGAGGGTCCGGCACGCTGAGGAAGCCCCGCTCCACCTCGCGAGCGATGGCTTCCGGATCCTCGTGGTGGGGATTGTCCGAGGTGATGATCGCGTAGTCCGCCCGCTCCGCGACCGCCCGCCCCATCAGAGGCCGCTTGCCCGGGTCCTTGCCGCCCTCGGCACCGAAGACGACGATGCGCCGCCCGCCGTCGACCGGCTCCAGTTCGAGCACAGCCTCCAGCGCCGCGGGGTTGTGCGCGAAGTCGACGAGCACTTGGAAGGGCTGGCCCATCTCCACGCTCTCCACCCGCCCCTCGGGCGGGCGTGCCTCGGCCAGCGCCCGCGCGATCGCCTCCGGCGCGAAGCCGGCCAGGAGGGCGGCGCCGGCCGCGGCCAGCGCGTTGGACACGTTGAACGCTCCCGGGAGGCCCATCTCCACCTCGAGGCGACCCCCGGGCGAGCCGTCGAGACGGCCGCCCTTCGCCTCCCCGGGAAGCCGCCAGCGGAGCGTGAGCCGCGTCCGTCCCGAAGGCGCCCGCCGCACCTCTTCGACCCGGAGGTGGGCCGGCGCCCCGAACCCGTAGAGGAGGACCGGCGCCCGCACCCGGGCGGCGATCCAGGGCGTGCTCGGGTCCTCCGCGTTGAGCACCGCCCCCAGGGAGGGCGCCCCCTGCGCCCGGCCGGCCTCGGTGAAGAGGCGGAGCTTGGCCCGGCGGTAGCTCTCGAAGTCGCCGTGGAAGTCGAAGTGGTCGCGCCGGATCTGCGAGAGGATGGCGACGTCCACCGGCGTCCCTTCCAGCCGCCCGAGCGCCAGACCGTGCGAGGAAGCCTCGAGGCTGACCCAGCGGTCGCCCGCCGCCACCGCGGCCGCCAGCAGCTCCTGGAGATCGGCGCTCTCCGGCGTGGTGAGGCCGGGCTCCCGCGCCCGCCGGCCGCCGATCCAGGCGCCCAGCGTGCCGACCACGGCCGCCGGCTCGCCCGCGGCGCGGGCGCAGGCCGCGAAGAGGTGGGCGATGGTGGTCTTGCCGTTGGTGCCGGTGACGGCGGCCACGCGCAGGCGACGGCCCGGGTGGTCCCAGTAGGCGGCGGCCACCCGGCCCAGCGCCAGGCGGGCGTCGGGCACCACGAGCTGCGGCACCGGGAGCGGCAGGGGCCGCTCCACCAGCAGCGCGGCCGCGCCGCGGCGGACCGCCTCCTGGGCGAAGTCGTGGCCGTCCGCCCGGAGCCCGCGCAGGCAGGCGAAGAGCGCCCCGGGTTGGACGGCGCGCGAGTCGTAGCTGATACCCCGCACGGGGGTCAGCGGGTCACCTCGCACCTCGGCGGCGACGGCGCGCGCCAGCTCGCCCAGCGGCCTCAGGTGTCGCACCTTCCGCTCCGGCTCCTCCCCTTGGCCTCTGTCCGCAAAGCTTGCCCGAAACCGCGCCGGGGCAAGCGCCCTGCTCCGGCGCTCTTGACGGAAGGCACATGACACGAGTACCCTTTGCTCAACCGGCAGACGTGTAAGGAATTGGCCTAAGCATGACATAAGATGACGCAGGCGACCGGACAACTTGCGAAAGGAGGTCGGGGCGGTGCGGGATCGAGGCGTCCGTTCGCAGGCAGCTCGCGTGCGGAAGGAGCGAAAGGTGTGGGGAGGCGGTGCCGCCCGGCTGCTTCTGGGCCTGGTGGTGGTGCTGGCGGTAGCCGCCCTCGCCGTCGCCCCGGCCTTCGCGGCGGGAGACCCCAGCGGGTCGGCGACCGGCGGGATCGCGGACGTACCCGCGGCGCAGGCGGGGCATCCGACTTTCCAGGAAGTGGCGCAGGCCACCGGTCACGCGACCGTCGGGATCAACTTCGTCTGGACGCTGCTCGCGGGCTTCCTGGTCTTCTTCATGCAGGCCGGCTTCGCGCTGGTGGAGACCGGCTTCACCCGGGCGAAGAACGCCGCCCATACCATCGCCATGAACCTGATGGTCTTCCTGGTGGGGGCCATCGGGTACTGGCTGGTCGGCTTCGCCCTGCAGTTCGGCGGCGTGGGGCGGATCGCGGCCCTGGGCGGGACGCCGCCGCTGAGCGGCGAGTGGAGCCTGGGCGGCTGGGGGCTGCTGGGCCACTCGGGCTTCCTCCTGACGAGCGGCGGCGCCTACGACGTCGGGGTCTTCGCCCTCTTCCTCTTCCAGATGGTCTTCATGGACACGGCCGTCACCATCCCCACCGGCGCCATGGCCGAGCGGGTGAAGTTCGCCGCCGTCGTCGCCTCCTCGTTCTTCATCTCCATGGTGCTCTACCCCGTCTTCGGCAACTGGCTCTGGGGCGGAGGCTGGCTGGCCCAGCTGGGCAGCCGCCTCGGGCTCGGCCACGGCGCGGTCGACTTCGCCGGCTCCGGGGTGGTCCACGCCATCGGTGGCGCGGCCGGCCTGGCCGGGGCGCTGGTGCTGGGTCCCCGCATCGGGCGCTACGGCCGGGACGGCAAGCCGCGGCCGATGCCCGGTCACGACATCCCGATGGCCATCCTGGGCACCGTCATCCTCTTCTTCGGCTGGTTCGGCTTCAATCCGGGCAGCACGCTGGCGGGCACCGACCTGCGCATCTCGGTGGTGGCGGTCAACACCATGATGGCCGGCGCGGTGGGGGGCTTCGCGGCCATGGTCTACGCCTGGCTGCGCGACGGCAAGCCGGATCCCGCCATGATGGCCAACGGCGTGCTGGCCGGCCTGGTGGCCATCACCGCGCCCAGCGCCTTCGTCAACTCCTGGTCGGCGGTGATCATCGGCGCCGTCGCCGGCCTCCTGGTCTACGAGAGCATCCGCTTTTTCGACCGGATCCACCTCGACGATCCGGTGGGCGCCGTCAGCGTCCACTTCACCAACGGCCTCTGGGGCGTTCTCTCCGTCGGTCTCTTCGCGGACGGCACCTACGGAATCGGCTGGAACGGCGTCGGAGCCGGGGCGGCGAGGGGGGTGACAGGGCTCTTCTTCGGCGACCCGGGCCAGCTGGTCGCCCAGCTGTGCGAAGTCGCCGTCGCCGTTCTCTGGGGCTTCGGCCTCTCCTACCTCTTCTTCCGCACCCTGGACGCTGTCATGGGGATCCGCGTCAGCCAGGAGACGGAGCTGGCCGGCCTGGACCTGCCGGAGATGGGCGCGCTGGCCTACCCGGACTTCGTCCTGCGCAGCGCGGAGACCGCCGAGGTGCCCTTCGGCCACGGGCGGCGGGAGGTCGCCCTCGAAGGAGCCGGGTACCTGGGGGAGGCGGGCGCCTCGCCCTCCGCGCCAAGCTGAGCGGCCGCCGCGGCTGCGACTCCGAGCGGGGCCGGCCTCCGGAGCACCCGGGGCCGGCCTCGCTCGCGTTCGCGTGGCGCGGGTCCGCAGGCCGTGCCGGTTAAACTTCCTGGACGAAGGTGGTATCCTAATGGTCAATGAAGGTCAATAAACGCAGTCGAGGGAAGGGGTGCGAGCCATGCCGGTCTGTGACCGCTGCGGGGCGGCGCGGCCGCTGGAGGTGCGACCGCTGGCACGCTGGGTGCCGCTGCGGGTGCTGCGGCAGTTCGGGGCGCAGAACTACGCCGACGCGGAGGTCGGACTCTGCGGCCCCTGCGCGCGGGAGCTGCGCAACCTGCTCTCCTCCTGGCAGCAGTACAACGAGTTCGGCGGCGAGAGCCTCTTCGACATGCTCTTCGCCACCCTGCACATGGCGCTGGAGCCGACGCCGCTGCTCTACCAGCTGCGCTCCTTCCTGGCGGCGGTCATCCGCTCGCTGGAGGAGCGCCGCCGGGGCGAGGCCGGCGAAGGACGGCAGACCGGCGGCGCCCGGGGCCGGGGCGAAGCCGGCTCCGGGGGCGACGAGCCCGGCGAGGGCGGCGGGGAGGGCGGAGCCGCCGGCCCCTTCGAGGGGGCCTTCCCCTTCGGTCAGGGCTTCATGTTCTTCGCCGGGCCCGGCGGCCAGGCGGCGGTTCCGCTGGGGCAGCGGACGGCCCGGGCGCCGAGCGGGATCGACGACCTGGTGGAGCTGGCGCGCCAGGGGAAGCTGGAGCCGGTGGTCGGCCGCCAGCGCGAGATGCGGCAGCTGGAAGACGTGCTCACCCGCCGCACCAAGAACAACGCCGTCCTGATCGGCGAGGCCGGCGTGGGCAAGACGGCCATCGTCGAGGGGCTGGCCCAGCGGATCGCCTCCGGCCAGGTCTCGGCCGCGCTCCGCGCCAGGAAGATCCTCCGCCTCGACCTGGGCACCATGCTGGCGGGGACCAAGTACCGCGGCGAGTTCGAGGAGCGCTTCAAGCGCGCCATGAACGCGGCCCAGAAGGAGCGCGCCATCGTCTTCATCGACGAGCTGCACACCATCCTGGGCGCAGGCGCGGCCGAGGGCGCCATGGACGCGGCCAACATGCTGAAGCCGCTCCTGGCCCGCGGCGAGCTGCAGGTGATCGGGGCCACCACCGCCGACGAGTACCATCGCACCATCGAGAACGACGCGGCGCTCGACCGGCGCTTCAGCCCCATCTGGGTGCCGGAGCCGGGCCTGGACGAGGCGGTCGAGATGCTGAAGGCGCTGCGCGAGCGGGAGATCGCCTACTACGGCTCGCTGCCCACCCCGGTGCACCTGGAGATCCCCGACGAGACGCTGGAGGCCGCCGTCCGCATGGCCGCCCAGTACGTGCCGGAGCGGCACCTCCCGGACAAGGCGGTCGACCTCCTCCAGGACGCCATCGCGCACCACGTGGTGGAGACCACCTCCGGGGAGGCGGGCGGCCAGGGCGGCAAGGCGCCCCAGGAAGAGATCGCCGAGCTGCAGCGCCAGATCGACCAGGCGGTGCGGGAGCAGGCCTTCGAGCGCGCCGCCGAGCTGAAGAGACGGCGGGACGCGCTGCGGCAGGAGAGCGGGCAGAGCCTGCGCATCACGCCCGAGGACATCGCCGAGGCGGTCTCCCGGCGGACCGGCATCCCCGTGGGGCGGCTCTCGTCGGACGAGGCAGAGCGTCTGGCCCGCCTGGAGGAGAGGCTGGGCCAGCGGGTGTACGGGCAGCCTGAGGCGGTGAGCGCGCTCTCCCGGGCGGTCCGCGCCGCCCGCTCGGGTCTCGGGAAGGAGAAGGGCGCCTACGCCTTCTTCTTCCTGGGGCCGACCGGCGTGGGCAAGACCGAGATGGCCAAGGCGCTGGCCGAGGCGCTCTTCGGCACCGAGGAAGCGCTGATCGCCTTCGACATGTCGGAGTACCAGGAGCCGCACACCATCTCCCGGCTTCTCGGCAGCCCGCCCGGCTACGTCGGCTACGGCGAGGAAGGGCGGCTGGTCAAGGCGCTGAAGGAGCACCCCTACTCGGTCCTGCTCTTCGACGAGGCGGAGAAGGCGCATCCGGACATCTTCAACGCCTTCCTGCAGATGATGGCCGAGGGACGGATCACGGGGGCCAACGGGCATACCGCCGACGCCTCGCACGCCTTCCTGATCTTCACCTCCAACGTGGGCAGCGAGGAGCTGGCGCGCGAGGCCATCGGCTTTCGCGGCGACCGGGCGCAGGTCGAGCTCGACCGGCAGGAGCGGGCCATGCGGGCCCTGCGTCGCGCCTTCCGGCCCGAGTTCCTGGGCCGGCTGGACGCCGTCGTGGTCTTCCACGACCTCGGCCCCGAGCAGTACCGGCGCGTGGCCGAGAAGTTCGTCCGCCGCCTGGGCGAGCGCCTGGCGGAGCGCTATCCGGGCCTGCGCCTCGAGGTGACCCCCGAGGCGGTGGAGAGGCTGGTCGAGCTGGGCACCGCTCCCGAGACCGGCGCCCGGCAGATGGGGCGCGTGGTGGAGCGCGAGATCACCGACCAGCTGGTGGATGTCGAGAAGTGGCTCGCCGAGGGGAGTCTCCAGGCGCCGGCCACCCTGACGGTCGACGTGCCGCGCGGGGCGGAGAGCGCGCCGGAGGGCGTCCACGTGGTCATCCGCGGGCCGCGAGGCCTCCTCGGCCGGTCGCAGGTGCACGTCTGATTCGGAGAGGAGCGCTTCGGAGACATCCCTGGAGGCGAGCCCCAGGTCGCCGGACCTGGGGCTCGCTCTTCGCCTGCGGTCGCTCGGCCGTTTCGCGGGCGATCAGGAGCCTGGGCGGTAGCGCCGGAAGAGGAGGCTGGTGTTCTGGCCGCCCATGCCGAAGGCGTTGGCCAGCGCCGCCTCCACGGGCCGTTCGAGGGGCCGGCCGGCCACCACGCGGACGTCGCAGGCGGGGTCGGGCAGCTCGTAGTTGGCCGTCGGCGGGACGAGGCCGCGCGCCAGCGCCAGGACCGTGAAGACCGCCTCGACCGCGCCGGCGGCGCAGGCGGCGTGGCCCATGGCGCCCTTGAACGAGGTGACCGGCAGGCCGTCGGCGTGGGCGCCGAAGACGGCGCGGATGGCGCGGCTCTCGGCGGCGTCGTTGAGCTCCGTCGAGGTGCCGTGCGCCTTGACGAAGCCGACCTCCGCGGGATCGGCGCCGGCGTCGGCCAGCGCCCGGCGCATGGCCAGCGCCTGCCCTTCCGCGTCGGGCGCGGTGTCGTCGGCCGCGTCAAAGGACCAGCCGGCGCCGGCCAGCTCCGCAAGAATCGGCGCGCCCCGCCGGAGCGCGTACTCCTCGCTCTCGAGCAGGAGGATCCCCGCCCCCTCGGCCAGGACGAAGCCGTCGCGCCCGGCGTCGAAGGGGCGGGAGGCGCGCTCGGGCTCGTCGTTGCGGCGGCTGAGGGCGCCAAGCCGGGCGAGCGCCGCGATAGCCAGGGGGGCGACGGTGGTGTCCGAGCCGCCGGCCAGCATCGCCTCCGCCTGGCCGAGACGGATGAGGTTGAACGCCTGGCCGATCGCGTCCGCCCCGGAGGCGCAGGCCGAGTTGACCGTGGTGTTGGGCCCGCGGAGGCCCAGCTCGAGGCCGATGCGGGCGGCGGCCATGTGCGCGCCTACCCTGGGGACGAGAAGCGGGTCGACGCTGTGCGCGCCCCCTTCCTGGAGGCGACGCTCCTGGGCGCCGGTCTCCCAGATTCCGCCCGAGGTGGCGACGACCGCGCCGGTCACGTCGGGCTCGGGATCCAGCTCGCCCCAGGCCAGCGCCTGGCGCGCCGCAGCCAACGCCAGCTGGGCAAAGCGGCCCGAGCGCCGGGCGGTCCGCCGGTCCATGTAGGCCAGCGGGTCGAAGCCCTTCACCTCGCCGGCGAAGCGGACGGGCAGCGCCGAGGCGTCGAAGGAGGCGATGGGCGCCACCCCCGAGCGTCCCGCGAGAAGCGCGCTCCAGCTGGACTCGACGTCGAGCCCGAGGCTGGTGACGGCGCCGAGCCCGGTGACCACGACCCGCCGAAGGCGGCCATGCGAGCGGCCGGCCGGCCCTGCCAAAGACCCCACCTCCCCGCCTCTCCGGCTCCCTGGATCCGGGCATGCCCGAGGGGGGCCTTCCGGGGAGACCGTGCGCCTCAGCTTCGGCCGCGGCCGCTGGCGGTCCTCCCTACCGGCGGGTAGAAGAGCGGGGAGGTCGAGGCCGCGCGGGTCCGGAGGGGACGGACCGCCTCGGCGGGGGAAGCCCGCGGCCGGCGAGCCCCCGGTCGCTCCGGCAGCCCGCCCGGCTCAAGCGGAGAGGCGGCGGCGCATGCGGACCAGAAGCTCCCGGTGCTTCAGCTCGTCCTGGCGGATCGACCAGAGGATGTCGGCACCGGCCGGATCCGGCGCCATCCTTGCCATCTCGCCGTACATGCGCGCGGCGGCCTCCTCGTCACGGATCGCCTCGTCCAGCCTGTGCGCCAGGTCGCCTTCCGGCGTCGAGCCCCGGGCCTCCGCGCGCAGCCTATGAGCGCCGCCGGCGGCGAGTCCCGCGCGCGGAGCGCCGGCCGGTCGAAGCGCCGCGAGAAGCCGCGGCGGGCGGCGCCCGGAGCCTGCGGGAGTCGACAGCGGTCCGTTCCACCCCCGCCCTAGAATCGGCGCCACCGGAGGAAGTCGACCGGCGGGCTGCGAGGAGGGGATGCCATGCGACTGCGCTGGACAGGCCTGCCGGCCTTCGTCCGGCGAGCCTGGCCCTGGTTGGCCGCCGCCTCGACCGGGCTCTACGCCCGGGCGGCGCTCCTGGGTTCGCTGGGCGGTTTCGGGGCCGGCTGGTACGCGCTCTTGCTCGCACGGGGCGGCCCGCCCGCCCTGCGGCTGCTGGCCCTGGCGGCGGGGGCGGCCGGCGGCGCCAGCACCGGCGGGGCGCGGGGGATGGTGGGCTTCCTGGCCGGATCGGCCGTGCTGGAGCTTCTCTGGCCCCGCTGGTGCCGCTCCGCCTCCGGCCGGGCGGCGAGCGCGGCCGTGGCCGCGCTGGCGGCGAGCCTCGTCGCCCTCTACGGCCGCGACGCCCGCTGGGTGCTGGCGACCGCCCTCCCCTCGGCGGTCCTGGGGGGATCGCTGGCGTTCATGGGCGAGCGGGCGCTGGCGGAGAAAGCGTCGGTGGAGCGGTGGGCCGACCTGCTGCCCGTCGCCTTCCTGGCAGGCGTGGGCGCGGTCGGCCTGCGCGGGATCGAGCTCGGACCGGCGGCGCTGGAGCCCGTCCCCATGGCGCTCGCCGTCCTCTCCCTGGGGCTGCGGGCCGGGGCGGGGACCGGCGCCGCGGCCGGGGCGGTGGCCGGCGCGCTCCTGGCGCTCAGCGTGGGCGACCCGGTGGCCGCCGCGGCGCTGGCGCTGGGCGGCTACCTGGCCGGCGCGGCGGCGCGTCTCGGCCGGTGGGCGGCCGCCCTGGGCATGGCGGCCGGGGGCGCCACCGTGGTCCTCGCCTACGGCGGTGCCGCCCTGGCCGGCGCCGGGGTGCCGGAGACGCTGACGGCGCCGCTCCTCCTCGGCGAGGCGGCGGGGGCGGCGCTCTTCCTGGCGCTTCCGGGCCCCTGGGCGGGCTGGATCGCGGCCAGCCTGCCGCGCCCGGGCGACCCTCCGCCCGGGACGAGGCGCCGGCTGGCGGCGCTCTCGCTCCTCCTGGAGGACGTGGCGCAGCGCGTCGAGATGCCGCTGGGGCGCCCCCGCCCCGCCGGGCCGCCGGAGATGGAGGGGCTGATCGGCGAGGTGACGGGGGGAGCCTGCCGGGACTGCCCGGCCTTCGAGGAGTGCTGGCAGCGGCGGCTGGTCCGGCGCAGGCGCGAGCTGGCCGACCTGGCCGCGCTGCTGGAGGAGGGCGACGAGGAGATGACCCTGCCCGAGGCCTGGCGTCCGCCCCGCTGCCTCCGCCCGCTGGCGGTGCGGGCGGCGGTGGATCGGTGGCTGGCCGGGCGCCGCGGCGAGCAGGTGGCGGCCCGCCGGCTGGAGGAGGGGCGCTTCCTGCTGGCGAGCCAGATCACCGGCGTCGCCCGGGTCGTGGGCGCGCTGGCCGAGGAGGCGGCCGCGGTGGAGACGACGGCCTGGCCGGCGGCGGAGCCGGTCCTGGGCTGCGCGGTCGGCGCCGCCACCTGGCCGGGGCGGAGCGGAACGCCCAGCGGCGACCGACACGCGGTCCAGTCGCTGGAGGGCGACCGGCTGGCCATCCTGCTCAGCGACGGCATGGGCAGCGGCCTCGCCGCCGCCCGCGAGGGCGAGGCGGTTCTCGAGCTGCTCGGGCGCCTCCTGGCCTCGCACTTCCCGCCGGCGGTGGCGGTGGAGACGGCCAGCGCGCTCTTCACCCTGCGCACCCCGCGGGAGAGCGTGGCCACGCTCGACCTGGCGCTGGTCGATCTGCGCCGGGGCCGGCTGGAGTGCGTCAAGGGCGGCGCCCCGCCCAGCTTCCTGCGGCGGCGGGGGGAGGTGGAGGTGCTCGAGCAGCAGGCGCCGCCGCTGGGTTCGCCGGACTTCCCCCGCCCCGTCCTCCTGGAGCGGCCACTCCTGCCCGGCGACCTGCTGGTCCTGGTGACCGACGGCGTCCCGGCCGCCTTCGGCGCCGGCGCGGAAGGCGTCGCCAGGCTCGGCCAGCTCCTTCGTCACCCGCTCCTGGGCGGCCCGCAGGAGACCGCCGAACGGCTGCTCGGGCTGGCGGTGGCGGCGGCCGGGGGGGAGCCGGAGGACGACCTGACCGTGGTGGCCGTGCGGCTGCTTCCCGCGCGCTGAGGCCGCGAGGGCGCCGGCTATACTCGAGCCCGGGAGGATCGTCCATGGACGAGGTGGAGCGGTTCCGCCGCCGCCTGGTCGAGGAAGCGCTGGCCCGCCACCTCTTCGGACCCCACCAGCGCGTCCTCGTGGCGTTCTCGGGAGGCCCCGACTCCTCGGCGCTCCTCGACGCCCTGGCCGCGGTCCGCCGCCTCTGGCCGCTGGAGCTCTTCGCCCTCTACGTCGACCACGGCCTCCGGCCCGAGAGCGCGGCGGAGGCCCGTTTCTGCCGGGAGCTGGCCGGGGCCCGCGGCGTGCCCCTGGCGGTCCGGGCGGTGGACGTCCGCGGCCTGGCCGCCCGGCCGGGCTGGTCGGTGGAGAGCGCGGGGCGCGAGCTGCGGCTGCGCGCCCTGCGCGAGGAGGCGCTCCGCCTCGGAGCGGAGCGCGTGGCGCTGGGCCACCAGGCCGACGACCGGGTGGAGACGGTGCTGATGCGGCTCCTGCGGGGGGCCGGCCGGCGCGGGCTGGGCGCCATGAGCTGGAGCCGGCCGCCCTTCGTGCGGCCGCTTCTCGCCTTTCGCCGCGAGGAGACGCGCGCCTACTGCCGGGCGGCGGGCATCGAAGCGCGGGAGGACGCCAGCAACACCGATCCCGCCTTCCTGCGGAACCGCCTCCGCCTCGAGGTGCTGCCCGGGCTCGAGCGGATCGCCCCCTCCCTGCGGGAGCGCCTCTGGAACCTGGCCGAGATGCTGGCGGACGAGGAAGCCTGGCTGGACGAGCTGGCGCGCGCTCTCCTCGCGGAGGTGCTCGACGCCGGCGGCGACCTCGACCGCCGCCGCTTCCGCCGCCTGCCCGTGGCGGCCCAGCGCCGCCTGCTGCGGCTGCTGGCGGGGGCTCCCGGGCGCCAGCTCGCCTTCCGTCGCCTGGAAGCCGCGCGCCGGGCGCTCCTGCGCGGCAGCCCGCGCCGGGAGGAACTGGGCGGGGGGCGCTTCCTCGAGATCGCGGGAGCCGGGGCGCGCGTCCGCCAGACGGCGACCGCCGCCGCCGGCGCGCCGCCGGAGGTGCCCCCGCAGCCGCGCGAGACGGCTCCCGAGGCGACCGCCTGGGCGCTGCCGCCCGCCACCGTCCTTCTCTGGCGCGCTCCGGGCGGCCGCTTCTGGCGCTTCCGCCTGGAGGGGCCGGCTCCGCGCCCGGCCGCGCCAGGCGGGGCCTGGCAACCGCTCTGGATCGACGGGCGCTGTCTCGCCGAAGGCGGGCTGGCGATCCGCCCGCCGCGCCGCGAGGACCGCTGGCAGCCGGCCGGGCTGGAGATGCCGCTCCGCCTCGTGCGCGCGCTGGAAAGGCGCGGGCTGGGACGGGATGCGCGTTCCCGCTGGCCCGTGCTGCTCCACCGGGGCCGGCCGGTCTGGAGTCCCGGGCTCCTGCCCGACCGCCGCATCCTGGCCGCCGCCGGCGCCCGCTCGTGGGCGCTGCGCGCCGAGGCGCCAGCCTCCTAGGGCATGGGGCCGGGAGAAGCCTATGATAGAATCAACTCGCATCTGGTCGCGACCCGCGGTTGCGGGGCGAGCGGGGAGCCGTGGGGGAGCAGCCGGGTCGGGTCCGGCACCGGCTCCCCGCTCCTGCTAGGAGGGCGAGGATGAATTCGAACCGGGCGATCCGCAGCCTAGCCTTCTACGTCCTGCTGGTGCTGCTGGTGGTCACCATGTTCCAGCTCTTCTCCCACACGGAGACGAAGCAGCCGGAGCAGGTGACCTACAATCGCTTTCTCACCCTGGTCCAGCAGGGCCAGGTGGAAAAGGTCCAGATCCAGACCGACGGCAGGCTGATCGGACAGCTCAAGGACAAGACGGAATTCACCACGACGGTGCCGCCGCAGTCGATCCAGGAGATCAGCCAGCAGCTCTACGGCAAGGGGGCGACGGTGGACATCCAGCCGCCGACCCAGCCGCCGTGGTGGACCGGGCTGATCACGACGCTCCTGCCCATCGTGATCATCGTGGGTTTCTTCATGTACATGATGCAGTCGTCGCAGGGCGGCGGGAACCGCGTGATGCAGTTCGGCCGCAGCCGGGCCAAGATGAACGTCGACGATCCCAAGCACCGCGTCACCTTCGCCGACGTCGCCGGCGTCGAGGAGGCGAAGGAAGAGCTGACGGAGATCGTCGACTTCCTCAAGCATCCCAAGCGCTACGCGGCGCTGGGCGCGCGCATCCCCAAGGGCGTCCTGCTGGTGGGCGCGCCGGGCACGGGCAAGACGCTGCTGGCCCGGGCGGTGGCCGGCGAGGCGGGCGTCCCCTTCTTCAGCATCAGCGGCTCCGACTTTGTCGAAATGTTCGTCGGCGTGGGCGCCGCCCGCGTCCGCGACCTCTTCGAGCAGGCGAAGAAGAACGCGCCGTGCATCGTCTTCATCGACGAGATCGACGCCGTCGGCCGCCAGCGCGGCGCGGGCCTGGGCGGCGGCCACGACGAGCGCGAGCAGACGCTCAACCAGCTGCTGGTCGAGATGGACGGCTTCGGCCCGCACGAGGGGATCATCGTCATGGCGGCCACCAACCGCCCGGACGTGCTCGACCCCGCGCTCCTGCGGCCCGGCCGCTTCGACCGCCAGGTGGTGCTGGAACGGCCCGACCTGAACGGTCGCTATGCGATCCTGCAGGTGCACGCGCGCAACAAGCCGCTGGCTCCCGACGTCGATCTGAAGGTGCTCGCCCGCCGGACCCCCGGCTTCACCGGCGCCGACCTGGAGAACGTCCTCAACGAGGCGGCGCTGCTGGCGGCGCGCCAGCAGAAGAAGAAGATCGAGATGGGCGACATCGAGGCGGCCATCGACAAGGTGATGGCGGGCGGGCCGGAACGGAAGGGCCGCATCATGAGCGAGGAGGAGAAGACCCGCGTCGCCTACCACGAGGGGGGCCACGCGCTGGTCGGCAAGCTCCTCCTGCACACCGACCCGGTCTACAAGGTCTCCATCATCTCGCGCGGCGCCGCGCTCGGCTACACCCTCTCGCTGCCCGAGCAGGACCGCTACCTGACCTCGCGCGAGGAGATCCTCGACCGCATCACCGCGCTCCTGGGCGGTCGCGCGGCCGAGGAGGTGGTCTTCGGCGACATCACCACCGGGGCCGCCGACGACCTGGAGAAGGCGACCAAGATGGCGCGCCAGATGATCACCGAGTTCGGCATGAGCGAGGAGCTGGGGCCGCTCACCTTCGGGAACAAGGCCTCGAGCCCCTTCCTGGGTCGCGAGCTGACCCGGGAGCGGGACTACTCCGAGCAGGTGGCGGCGGCCATCGACAGCGAGGTCAACCGGATCGTCACCACCCGCTACGAGACGGCCAAGGAGCTGATCCGGCAGCACCGCGACCGCCTGGACACGCTGGCCCACCGCCTTCTCGAGAGGGAGACGCTGGAGGGCGACGAGCTCCAGGCCATCCTGGAGGGCCGCATCCTGGACGCGCCGGAGGAAGCGCCCGTGCCCGCGCGCCGCGCCGCCGCCTCCGACGTCTCCCGCTCCAACGAGCAGGCCGGCGGCCGGGAGGAGGGCCGGCACGGCCTGATCAACCCCGGGCTGCCACTGCCGCCGCGGCCCAACCCGGAGGCGCCATCGGGCGCGATCTGAGGTGCCAGATCGAGCCAGCGGGTGCGAAGAGGGTGATGAGCCCTGAGAACGGCCGGGAGAGTGACCCGGCCGTTCTTTTTGACTTGGCATCGACCTGCGCGCGATAGATAATCAAGGCAAAAGCGCCTAATGTCTGAATAGTACCCCGCCTGGGCGCTCGAGATCGACGGGAGGTGACGATGCTTGGGTGGAGGTGGGCGTCACAGGAAGGTGGCGCTGGTGCCACTCGCTCTGGCGGCGGCGGCGCTGCTGGGTGGATGTGGGACCTATCCGCAGTCGGACTTCAACGCGGTCGGCCCGGTCTCCCAGCTGCAGCGGTCGGCGCTGGTGGAGGACATGCGCTTCCTGGGCGTCATCGGCATCATCGTGATCGGCTTGGTGATTTACGCAGCGATCCGGTTCCGTCACCGCCCCGGCGAGGAGGAGACACCGGCGCAGGTCGAGGGCAACCCCAGGCTGGAGATCGCCTGGTGGGTGGTGATCGCGCTCGGCCTCATCTTCCTCGTGGTGCCGCCGCTGCGCGACGAATTCGTGTTGGCCCAGACGCCGAAGGGCCCCGACGTCGTCCACATCAAGGTGGTCGGCCACCAGTGGTGGTGGGAGTTCCAGTACCCCGACTACCAGTTCGTGACAGCCAACGAGATGCACATCCCCGTGGGCGCCAAGGTCGACCTCCAGGTCACCTCGGCGGACGTCATCCACAGCTTCTGGGCGCCGAACATCGCCGGAACGCTGGACGCCATTCCCGGCCGCGTCAACACCGAGTGGATCCAGGCCGACAAGCCGGGCGTCTACTGGGGCCAGTGCAAGGAGTTCTGTGGGCTCAACCACGCCAACATGCGGCTCCGCGTGGTGGCGGAGTCGCCCGCCGACTTCCAGAAGTGGGTGGATTCGCACCAGCATCCCGTGGGCGTGGCCCAGCTGACGGGTGACGCGCTGGCCGGCTGGCAGGTCTTCGACGGGCCGGGCACCTGCAAGAACTGCCACACCATCGACGGCACGGACGCCAAGGGCATCATCGGCCCCAACCTGACCGGAATCGGGAGCCGGTTGGGCGTCGCCGCGATGACCCTGGTCCCCAACGACGCGCAGAACCTGTCGACATGGCTGCACGACCCGCAGGCGGTCAAGCCGGGCAACGACATGGTCATTCCCAAGCTGACCGAACAGCAGATCAAGGAGCTGATCGCCTTCCTGCAGTCGCAGAAGACGTACGAGAGTCCCCAGGTGAAGGCAGCGCTGGAGAACCCGTTGGCCCAGTGAGCGTCGCGGAGGGCCATCGTGCCTCCAGCGGCGCTCGCTCGTCCGGGCGGGGCTCATCCATCACCTCGAGGGGAGTGAAGTGAGCGATGGCCACTGCGGAACGGGCGCTTCGACTGCCGGAGGTCCGCACGGCGGAGGAGCGCGGGTTCCTGAGCTGGTTGATGACGGTCGATCACAAGCGGATCGGGGTGCTCTACCTGCTCACCTCGACCATCATGTTCGCGGCCGGGGGTGTCGAGGCGCTCCTCATGCGCACCCAGCTGATCCGGCCCGACAACGCCTTCCTGGGTCCGAAGGCGTACGACCAGGTGCTGACCATGCACGGGACGACCATGATCTTCCTGGCGGTCATCCCGCTGGCCGCGGCGTTCTTCAACTACTTCATGCCGATCATGATCGGCGCCCGCGACGTCGCCTTCCCGCGCCTCAACGCCCTCAGCTACTGGCTCTACCTGGCCGGCGCCGTCATCCTCTACTCGAGCTGGTTCCTGGGCGGCGCGCCGGACGCGGGCTGGTTCAACTACGTGCCGCTCTCGGATGCCTTCTCCGGCCCGGGCGAGAACTTCTACATCCTGGGCCTGCTCTTGACCGGCTTCTCCTCCATCGTCTCGGCGGTCAACTTCATCACCACGATCATCAACATGCGCGCGCCGGGCATGTCGCTCATGCGCATGCCGGTCTTCGTCTGGGGCACCTTCCTCTGGTCGGCGCTGCTGCTCTTCTCCGCGCCGCCCTTCAGCGTGGCGCTGATCCTGCTGCTCCTCGACCGCATCGCCGGCACGGGCTTCTTCGTGCCGGCCGCGGGCGGCAACGCGCTGATGTGGCAGCACCTCTTCTGGATCATGGGCCACCCGGAGGTCTACATCCTGGCGGTCCCCGCCTGGGGAATCATCTCCGAGGTGATCCCCGCCTTCGCCCGCAAGCCGCTCTTCGGCTACCGCGGCGCGGTGATCGCGCTCTTTGCCATCACCTCGCTCTCCTTCACGGTCTGGTCGCACCACATGTTCGCGACCGGCATGGGGCCGGTGGTCAACGACGCCTTCATGGTGACCACCAAGCTGATCTCGCTGCCGACGGGCGCGCTGGTCTTCACCTGGCTGCTGACGCTCTGGGGGGGCCGGATCCGCTACACCACGGCCATGCTCTACGCGGTCGGCTTCCTGCCGGTCTTCATCGTCGGCGGCCTGACCGGGCTGATGCTGGCGACGGCGCCGGCCGACCTGCAGCTGACCGACACCTACTTCGTCGTCGGCCACTTCCACTATGTCGCCGTCGGCGGCATCCTCTTCAGCATGCTGGCCGCCGCCTACTACTGGCTGCCCAAGATGACCGGGAAGCTGCTGGATGAAAGGCTGGGCAAGTGGAGTTTCTGGGTCACCTTCGTCGGCTTCAACCTGACCTTCTTCCCGATGCACCTCAGCGGGCTCCTGGGCATGCCGCGGCGCATCTACACCTACTCGCCGCTGCTGGGAGTCGACGTCTACAACCTGCTCTCCACCGTCGGTGCCTACGTGCTCGGCGTGGGCCTGCTGCTCACCATCGTCAACGTGGTGCGGAGCCTGGCCTCGGGACGGAAGGCCGGGGCCGATCCCTGGGACGCGCGCACGCTGGAGTGGGCGACGCCCTCGCCCGTGCCCGCTTACAACTTCCGCGTCATCCCGCTGGTGCGGAGCCGCGACGCGCTCTGGTACGAGAAGCACGCGGCGGACGGCGACGGGCGCGTGCGCCCGTCGGAAGAGGTGGCGGGTGCGATCCACATGCCGGGGCTGACCTACCTGCCGGCGCTGCTCTCCCTGGGCCTGCTGGTGGCGGCCTACGGCGTCAACTTCAAGCTTGCCTGGCTGGCGGCGCTGGGCGGGCTGGTCGCCTTCTACTCGATCTTCCGGCAGATGTTCGAGGCGGACAGGGGCTACCTCCTCGAACCGAGGGGTGAGAGCGAATGAGCAGCCGCCCTCTGGAGGCGCTGCAGCAGGAGGAGGAGGAACGCGAAGCCGCCCTTCACGCGGAGAACGTCCGGCTGGGCTTCTGGGTCTGGCTGGCGTCCGAGGCGGTCTTCTTCGCCTCGCTGATCGGCGTCTACGTGGCCCTGGAGGGCCGGAGCGTCGCCGGCCCGACGCCCACGGACGTCTTCGACCTGCCCGTGACCACGCTGGCCACGCTGGACCTGCTGCTCTCCAGCCTGACCATGGTGCTGGCGGTGGTCTCCATGTGGCGCAGGAACCAGGGCGCGGTCAAGCTCTGGCTGGCCCTGACGGCGCTGCTGGGACTCGCCTTCCTGGGCTTCCAGGCGACCGAGTACTCGGGCTTCATGCGCGACGGGTTGCTCTTCAACACCAACGTCTTCTCGGCCAGCTTCTACACCCTGACCGGCTTCCACGGGGCGCACGTGGCCTTCGGCGTCGCCTGGATCGTCGGGCTCCTGATCAGCGCCTTCCGGGGCCACCTCCGCCCGGAGGAGGCGCACAAGCTCGAGGTGGCCGGTCTCTACTGGCACTTCGTCGACGTGGTCTGGATCGTCATCTTCACCGTGGTCTACGTGCTGGGCACCGCAGCCTAGGAGGCGAGGCGGCATGAGTGCAAGGTCCGAGGCAACCGGACGGCGGGCCGAGAACGAGCATCCCATCGGCGCCTATGTGATCAGCACGGTGGTGGCCGCACTCCTCACCGTGGCGGCGGTGGTCCTGGCCTACGCGCACGTCGCCATCGGGCTGCTGGCTCCGCTCCTGCTGGCGATGGCGCTGGTCCAGATCTTCCTGCAGATCTACTACCTGATGCACTTGAACCGGTCACCGCGCGCCTATCAGGTCATCTTCGGCATCGGCGTGGCGCTGGCCGTTCTGATCGGCGTAGCCCTGGGCGTCCTCGACCGGATCCCCTGACCGGCGCGGCCAAGGGTGTCGGAACGGGTCCGGGGCGCGTGGAGGGGCCCGGGGCGACCACCCGGGCCCCGTCCCCGGGCCGGGGAGAGCCGGTCCCGTGACAGGTGGGGACGGGAGGCGGCAACGATGAAGCACGAGCCGGGTTCGGTGGCGGCAGAGACCTACCTCGCCGGGGCGGGGGCGACCTCGCTGGAGCGGGGCAAGGCCCGTCCGCGGGAGGGCTTCCTGGCGAGGGCGTCGGACTACGTGGCGCTGACCAAGCCGGGTATCGTCCTGCTGCTGGTCCTGACGGCCTACGCGGCCATGCTGGTGGCGACGAGAGGTCTGCCTTCGCCCTGGAGGGTGCTCTGGACGCTGCTGGGGCTGGCGCTGTCTGCCGGCGGCGCCAACGCGGTCAACATGTGGTACGACGCCGACATCGACAGGGTGATGAGCCGCACGCGCCAGCGGCCGATCCCGGCCGGGCGGATGCGTCGCGAGCAGGCGCTGGGCTTCGGCCTGGCGCTGGGGGCGCTGGCCTTCACCCTCATGGCCTGGCAGGTGGGATGGCTGGCGGCGGGGCTGACACTGGCCGGCTACCTGTACTACGTCCTCATCTACACCATGTGGCTGAAGCGGCGGACGCCCGAGAACATCGTCATCGGCGGGGGCGCGGGCGCCTTCCCGCCGCTGGTGGGCTGGGCGGCGGTCACCGGATCGATCAGCCCGGCCGCCGTGCTCATGTTCCTGATCATCTTCCTGTGGACGCCGCCGCACTTCTGGTCGCTCTCGCTCTACAAGCAGGAGGACTACCGGCGCGCCGGCATCCCCATGATGCCCGTCGCCCGGGGGGAGCGGCGGACCAAGATCGAGAGCCTGCTCTACACGGTGGCGCTCGTGGCCGCATCGCTGGCGATGGGGCGGACGGGGACGGTGGGACCGCTCTACGTGGCGGTGGCCGCCGTGCTGGGGGCGGCCTTCCTGGCGCTGCACGTGCCGCTCTGGCGCGACCGCGCTCCGGAGGCGCCCTGGGCCCGGCTGACGTTCCGCTACTCGCTGCTCTACCTGACCGTTCTCTTCACGGCCCTGGTGGTCAGCCACGTGGTCGGTGTATGAACGCGTTCTGGAGCCGAGGTCTGCCCCTTCTCAGCGAGCTCTTCATGATCGCCAGCGCGCTGGCGGTGGCGCTGGGGTGGCGGCGCATCCGGCAGCGCCGCGTCGAGCAGCACCGGCGGCTGATGCTGGGCGCGGCGGCGCTGGGTGCCGCCTTCTTTCTCAGTTACGCGGTGCGGACGCTGGCGGTGGGCGACACCAGCTTCGGGGGACCGCCCTCCCTGCGGCTGCCCTACCTGACCTTCCTCCAGGTGCACACGCTGCTCGCCACCCTGGCGGGCATCCTCGGCATCGTCGCCCTGCGCCGGGCGCTGTCGGGGCGCTTCCCGCAGCACCGGCGCGTGGCGCCCTGGACGGCGGCGATGTGGCTGGTGGCGGCGGCCACAGGACTGGTCGTCTACCTGATGCTCTACGTCATCTACCGGCCGGGACCGACGACCCATATTCTAAAAGCGATTCTAGGTCATTGACGCGATCGAGCGACTTCGCGGGCCGGCGAGGAGGGTAGGCGGCCCGGGAGCGCGCGCAGGGGCGGGGGGCGAGGGGCTTGAAGCGGTCCGGAGCGGGGCAACCCGGCAGGAAGAGGCCGAGGGTGCCGACGCAGGTGCGCTGGGGCGAGCTGGGCGTCTACCTGCTGGGCGTGGGCATCGGAGCGCTGGACACCAGCATCCTCCTGCCCGTGCTCAGCAGGGGGATCGCCAGCTCCTTCCACGTCTCGCTGGCGTGGACCGCCTGGACGCTGACCGCCTACACCATCGCCTACGCGGCCTCGACGGTGGTGGCGGGGGCGCTGGGCGACCGCCTCGGCCACGTGCGCCTCTTCCGGGTGGGGGTCGCCGCCTTCGGCCTCGCCTCCCTCCTGGCGGCGCGCGCGCCCGACCTGGAGCTCTTCCTCCTGGCGCGGGTGATCCAGGGCATGGGCGCGGGCGCCGTCTACCCCAACGCCCAGGCGGAGGGGATCGCGCTCTTCCCGGCCGAACGGCAGGGGATGGCGCTGGGCGTCTTCGGGGCCGTCTTCGGGCTGGCCAGCGTCGTCGGGCCCGACCTGGGCGGCGTGCTGGGCCAGTACTTCGGCTGGCCGAGCATCTTCCTGCTCAACGTGCCCGTCGTGCTGGCGGTGCTCTGGCGCTCGCGCGGGCTGGGCGACGGGAGCCGCTCCGAGCGGCCGCTGCCGGACCTCCCCGCCGGCCTCGCCTTCAGCGGGGGCCTGGCCCTGCTCCTGCTCGCCCTGACGGTGCGGGGCACGGGCGGCTGGCTGCTGGGCGCGGGCGCCGCGGCCGCGCTGGCCTTCTTCGGGATGCGCCAGCGGCGGGCCGAGGTGCCCTTCCTGGAGACGGCGCCGCTGGTCCAGGCGGCCGGGCTGGCGCTGGTGGCGGGCTCGGCGGTCATCGGCTTCGACCTCTCCGCCTCCACCTTCGTGCCCACCATGGTGCAGCGGGAGTTCCACTTCTCGGTCCTGGCCTCGGGCGTGGCCATGATGCCCGCGGCGGTGACGGGCGCCCTGCTGGCCGGCGCCGCCGGGCTTCTGGTAGACCGGCTGGGGCCCAGGCCGGTGCTGCAGACGGGGCTCGGGCTGGCGGTGCTGGGCTCCGTCCTCATGGCCTGGCCGGGGCTCGACCTGACCCGCTTCGTCGTGGCCATGGCGCTTCTCGGGGCGGCGACGGCCTTCACCATGGGCGCGCCGATCAACCGCCTGGCGCTCGCCCTCTACCGGGAGGAGCAGGCCGGCGAGGCGCTCTCGCTGGTCGCCGTCTTCCGCTCGGTGGGGATGGCGGCCGGGCCGGTGATCCTGGCCCTGGCCACCTCCTTCCGGAGCTTCACCGGCATGTTCTCCAGCGTCGCCCTCGCCTCGCTGGTCGGGATCGGCCTCTTCGGCCTGGTGCGCGAGACGACGACGGCGGCGTCCGAGGCGACGGCGGGGCGGTGAGCGGGGCCGTCCCGGCCGGACGAGGGGGTAGGGGAAGGATGAGAGCAGTCCACCGAGAAGCCCGCGGGGAGACGGGGGGCGGGGTGCCGGCCGGCCTGCGCGGACTGGCCGTCGCCAGCAGCCTGGCCATGCTGGTCGTGGTCATCGCCGGCGCGCTCGTCACCAACACCGGATCGGCGCACGGCTGCGGGAACAGCTGGCCGCTCTGCAACGGGCGGCTCCTGCCCGAGCTGACGCTGCCGGCCCTGATCGAGTTCGGCCACCGGGCCGTCACCGGCCTGGCCGGCTTCCTGCTGGTGCCGCTGGCCGTCTGGACCTGGCGGCGGGGCGACGGCCGGGCGAAGCGGCTCCTCCTCTTCGGCTTGGGCTTCGTCGTCGTGGAGTCCTTCCTGGGCGCCGCGGCCGTCCTCTGGGGCGAGCCCACCGCCATGCTGGCGCTCCACTTCGGCATCTCGCTCCTGGCCTTCACCGGCATCTGGCTGCTGACGGCCTGGCTGCTGCAGGACGAGGCGGTCCGCCGGGGCCGCCGCGGCCCGGCGCCCGCTCGCTTCCGCCGCCTGGCCTGGGCGGCGGCGGTCGCCGTCTACGGCGTCATCTACCTGGGCGCCTACGTCCAGCACACCGGCGCCGGCGGCGCCTGCGGGGGCTGGCCGCTCTGCCAGGGGTCGCTGGTGCCACCGCTGGCCGGTCGCCCGGCCATCGAGTTCGTCCATCGCCTGGCCGCCCTGCTGACGGCGGGCCTGCTCTTCGCGCTCTACGTCGAGGGCCGGAAGCTCCGGCGGACGCGACCGGAGCTGGCGCGAGGGGCGGCGGCGGCCTTCCTCCTCGTCCTCCTGCAGGCGGCGAGCGGCGGCGTGGTGGTGCTGAGCGGCCTGGCGCTGGGCGCGGAGCTGCTGCACACCACGCTGGTCACGCTGCTCTTCGCCGCCCTCAGCTACGCGCTCCTGATGAGCGGTCCGGCGCCGGCGACGGTCGAGCCGGCCGCCTCCGGGGGCGTGCCGGCGCGGCGGGTGGCCCACGCCTGAGCGCCGCATAGGCTCGGCCGCCGCCGAGCACGGTAGACTGGGACGCGCGGGGGGGAGGACGGACGCGACTCCTGGCAGCGGTCCCGGCGGACGTGCTGGCGGTTCTCGAGCGGCTGCGACAGGAAGGGGAGAGGGCCTACCTGGTGGGGGGCTGCCTGCGCGACCTGCTGCGCGGCCGCGTCCCCCACGACTGGGACGTGGCCACCTCCGCGCCTCCCGAGCGGGTGACGGCCCTCTTCCCGCGGGTGCTTCCCACCGGCCTCGCCTACGGCACGGTCAGCGTCGCCACGGGTCTCCGCTGGGTCCAGGTGACCACCTTCCGGCGCGAGTCGCCCTACGACGACCGGCGCCACCCTTCCGAAGTCCGCTGGCTCGACGAAGTGGAAGGCGACCTGGCGCGGCGCGATTACACCGTCAACGCCATGGCTCTGGGACTGGACGGCCGGCTGGTCGACCCCTGGGGCGGCCTGGGCGACCTGCGCGCCGGGCGGATCCGCGCCGTCGGCGACCCGCTGCGGCGCTTCGCCGAGGATCCGCTGCGCGTGCTCCGGGGCGCCCGCCTGGCCGCGGAGACGGGTTGGCGGATGGACGAGGAGACGGTGCAGGCGGCGCTCCGCGGCGCGGCCGACCTGGCGGGGGTCTCGCGGGAACGGCTCTTCGCGGAGATGAGCCGCCTGCTGATGGGCCGCAGGGCCGCCGCCGGGGTGGTGCTTCTCTGGAAGACCGGGGCCGCCTGGGCGGTCGTCGGGCGCGCCGCCGGCGAGCTGGGGGAGGAGGGCGTCGGCCACGTGGGCGAGGCGGTGGAACGCGCGCCGCGCCGCGAGGCCGCGCGCTGGGTGGCCTTTCTCCACGCCTTCTCCCGCGGCGAGGAGCTGGCGGCGCGGGCCATCCTGCCCGGACGGCTGCGCCGGGCGGTGGAGCAGCTCCTGCGCGCCGCCGGGCGCCTCGCGGCCGAGGAGGGAGGCGAGGGTCCGGCGGCGAAAGGCGAGCGGGTCCGGCGGCTGGGCCCGGCCGCGCGGGAGTGGGTCGCCCGCCTCGGGCGGGAGGAAGCCGGGCTCCTCGCCGAATGGCTGGCTGCGCATCCGGCGGGCGGCTGCCCGCGCCCGGGGCTGGGCCAGGCCGCCGGGCGCTGGGCGCGCGCCGTCCGCGAGGTGGTGGAACGCGGCGACCCGTGCCGGGCGGGCGACCTGGCCGTGGACGGGGGCGAGGTGGCCCGCTGGCTGGGCGCCGGCGGGCCGGCGATCGGGCGCGCCCTCGAGCGGCTCGCCGCCTGGGTGCGCGAGGATCCCGCGCGCAACCGGCCGGAGCGCCTGCGCATCTACCTGTTGCGCGAGTTCGCCCCGGCGGACGGGCCGAGATGAGGGGGAGAAGGTTTGGCCGAACAGGCGAACGAGTTTGTCGAGCGTCGGTTGAGCGCGGGGATTCCGTTCTACTTCCTGCCGACCGAGAAGTTCCGGACCCTCAGCCTGAGCCTCTTCTTTCAGCGCGACCTCCGCCCCGAGAGCGTCACCGAGACGGCGCTGCTGCCCGAGGTGCTGGTCCGCGGCTCCCGCAGTCATCCCGACCTGCGGGCGGTCAACCGGCGGCTGGACGAACTCTACGGGGCCGACCTGCGCGTCAACGTGCAGAAGTACGGCGAGGTGGAGACGGTCGGCTGGCACCTGGATCTCCCGGACGAGCGGTACGTCGCGGGAGCGGAAGGGCTGACCGGGCAGGCGCTGGACTTCCTGGCCGAGCTGGTGCTGGAGCCGTACATGGAGCGGGGGCGGCTCTCGGAGCGCTACGTGGAGCAGGAGAAGGTCAACCTGGCCCGCCGCCAGCAGGCGCTGATCAACGAGAAGAGCCGCTACGCCCTCCTGCGCTGCACGCAGGAGATGTTCCAGGGCGAGCCCTACGCCCTCTCCAAGCTGGGGCGTCCCGAGGACCTGCCGCACATCGACGCCGAACGGCTGACCGAGAGCTTCCGGCAGCTCCTGGCCACGGCGCCCCGCCTCGTCGTGGGCGTGGGCCCGGGTCCGGTGGAGCGGGTCGAGGCGGAGCTGGAACGGAGGCTGGAGCGGCTTCGCCCGAGCGCCCTGCGGCCGCTGGAGGGGACGCGCGTGGCGGAGCCGCTGGATCGCGAGGCGCGCACGGTGGTCGAGGAGCAGCCGGTGGTGCAGGGGAAGCTGGTCCTTGGCTTCCGCACCGGCGTCGGCGTCCGCGACCCGGACTTCTACCCGCTGGTGGTGGCCAACGGCGTGCTCGGCGGCTTCAGCCACTCCAAGCTCTTCCGCAACGTGCGCGAGAAGGCGAGCCTCGCCTACTACGCCCACTCCTCCATCGATCCCAGCAAGGGCGTCGCCTTCATCCAGGCCGGCATCGAGCCCCCGGACTTCCGTCGCGCGCTGGAGATCGTGCTCGAGCAGGTGGAGGCGGTGCGGCGCGGCGACGTCAGCGAGGAGGAGCTGGAGACGACCAAGCTCCGCCTCTCCAACCGCCTGCGCGAGAGCGCCGACGACCCCGACGCGCTGATCAGCCAGGCGCTCGAGGAGACGCTCTGGGGGGTGCGCCGCAGCCTGGAGGAGCGGCTGGCGGCGATCGCGCGGGTGACGCGCGAGGAGGCGGTCCGCGCCTTCAACCGGGTGCGCCTGGACACCGTCTACTACCTGACGGCTACGGGCCAGAAGGAGGCGCTGGGGCTTGCCTGAACCGCAGATCGAGCGGGTGGAGGCCGCGGAGATCGGGGAGCGGATGGAGCGGGCGCTCCTTCCTTCCGGGTTGATGGTGCAGGTGCTGCCCAAGCCCGGTTTCGCCAAGAAGTACGGCACCTTCGCCACGCGCTACGGCGGTCTCGACTCCAGCTTCTGGGTGCCCGGCGAGAGCGAGCGGACCGACGTGCCCGACGGCATCGCCCACTTCCTGGAGCACCAGCTCTTCGCCGAGGAAGAGGGCGACGCCATGGACCGCTTCTCCCGCCTGGGCGCCGGCTCCAACGCCTTCACCACCCACACCTCGACCACCTACCTCTTCTCCGCCACCGAGCGCTTCGAGGAGGCGCTCGCCATCCTCCTCGACTTCGTCCAGCACCCGTACTTCACCGAGGCGGGCGTGAGGAAGGAGAGCGGCATCATCCTCCAGGAGATCCGCATGTACCAGGACGACCCGCGCTGGCGGATCGACTTCAACCTGCGCCAGGCGCTCTACGTCCGCCATCCCTTCCGCCTCGACGTGGCCGGGACGCCCGAGAGCATCCGGCGGATCACCCGCGACCTGCTGGAGCGCTGCTACCGGACGTTCTACCACCCGTCCAACATGGTGCTGACGGTGGTGGGCGACGTGGAGCCGCGGCGCGTCGTCGAGCAGGTGGCGGAGGACCAGGCGCGGCGCGGCGTCGGACCCCAGCCGCCCATCCGCCGCTTCCGCCCCGAGGAGCCGGACCGGATCGAACGGCGCCGCGTGGAGGCGCGCATGCCGGTGGCGCGCCCCTGGGTGGCCGTCGGCTTCAAGGAGCGGGGCGGGCTGGCGGAGGGAGTGGCGGCGGTGCGCCGCGACCTGGCGACCAGCCTGCTGCTCGAGCTGATCTTCGGCCGCGGCTCGGACTTCTACGCCGAAGCCTACGAGGAAGGGCTGATCGACGGCTCCTTCGGCGCGGGCTACAACGGCGACGAGGACTTCGGCCTGAGCGTGGTGGAGGGCGAGAGCGACGAGCCGGAGCGGCTGGTCGAACGGGTGCTGGAGGTGGTGGAGCGCGCCCGCCGCGGGGGCGTCGACGCCCGCCGCTTCGAGGCGCTGCGGAAGAAGCTCCTGGGCGGCCTGGTGGCGGAGCTCGACTCGCCGGAGAGCCTCGCCTTCCTGGCCAACGAGGCCTACTTCCACGGCCACACCCTCTTCGACACCTTCGCCGTCGCCCGCGATCTCTCGCTGGGCGAGGTGGAGGAACGCCTCCGCAGCCACCTCGATCCCGCCTTCCACGCCGTCTCGCTGATCCTGCCGGAGGGGTAGGCGTGGAGCCGCTGGAGATCGACGGCGAACACCTGACGCCCGACGACGTGGAGGAGGTGGCGGTGAACGGGCGGCCGGTCCGCCTGGCGGCCGTCGCCCGCGAGCGGCTGGGCCGCTCCCGCCGCGCCGTCGAAGCCATGCTCCGGCGCGGGGCGGCCGTCTACGGCGTCAACACCGGCTTCGGCCGGCTGGCCGACGTGGCCATCCCGCCCGAGGAGCTGCGCCAGCTGCAGCGGAACCTGCTGCGCAGCCACGCCGCCGCCGTCGGCCCTCCGCTCGCCCGCGAGGAGGTGCGGGCGCTCCTCCTCCTGCGCGCCAACGCCCTGGCTCGGGGCTACTCGGGCGTCCGCCCGGAGCTGGTGGAGCAGATCCTCCGCCTCCTGGAGGCGGGCGTCCACCCGCGCGTGCCGGAGCAGGGCTCCGTCGGCGCCAGCGGCGACCTGGCGCCGCTGGCGCATGCGGCGCTGGTGCTGATCGGCGAGGGGGAAGCGGAGCTGGGCGGCGAGCTCCTGCCCGGCGGCGAGGCGCTCCGCCGGGCGGGGCTGGAGCCGTTCACCCTGGAGGCGAAGGAAGGGCTGGCGCTGATCAACGGCACCCAGCTGATGGAGGCGCTCGGCCTCCTCGGCTGGCTCGGCGCCCGCCGGCTGGCGGAGTGGGCCGACGCCGTCGGCGCGCTCAGCCTGCAGGCGCTGCGCGGCATCGCCGACGCCTTCCGGCCGGAGATCCAGGAGCTCCGCCCCCATCCCGGCCAGATCCTCTCCGCCCGGCGGCTGCGCGGCTACCTGCGGGGCAGCCGCCTGACCACCGCGCCCGGCGAGCTGCGCGTCCAGGACGCCTACAGCCTCCGCTGCATGCCCCAGGTGCACGGCGCCAGCCGCGACGCCCTGGAGTACGCAGGAAGCGTCCTCCGCACCGAGCTGAACGCGGTCACCGACAACCCGCTGGTCTTCACCGATCCCGAGGAGGCCGTCTCCGGCGGCAACTTCCACGGCCAGCCCCTGGCCCTGGCCCTCGACCTGCTGGCCATCGCGCTGGCCGAGCTGGCCGACATCTCCGAGCGGCGGACGGAGCGCCTGCTCAACCCCCAGCTGAGCGGGCTGCCGGCCTTCCTGGCGCGGAACGGCGGCGTCGAGTCGGGCCTGATGCTGGTGCAGTACACCCAGGCCGCCCTGGTCTCGGAGAACAAGACGCTGGCCCACCCGGCCAGCGTCGACTCCATCCCGACCTCGGCCGGCCAGGAGGACCACGTCAGCATGGGCGCCTGGGCGGCGCGCAAGGCCCGCCAGGTCGTGCGCAACGTCTCCCGGGTCCTGGCCGGGGAGGCGATCACGGCCGCCGCCGCGGTCGAGCTGCGCGGTCCCGAGGGGCTGGCGCCCGCCTCGCGCGCGGTCCTCGAGCGCATCCGGGAGGCGGTCCCGCCCGTGGCGGGCGACCGCTCGCCGGCCGGCGAGATTGAGCGGCTGGCCGCGCTCATGCTGCGGGAGGCCCCGCCCCTCCCGGAGTGAACCCGCAGGCGGGCTGGCGCGCGCCTGCCCGGCATACCTATCCCCGGCGCGGCTCCACTCCCCGCGCCGGGGTGGGTGGTCGATGTCCGGCCTCTCCCGCGTCCCTGCGGCCTCCTCCCCGCGCGGCGCCCGCCCCGGGCGCCGGGCCTCGCTCCTGCTCCTGCTGCCGCTCCTGGCGGCCTTTCTGCTGGTGCGCCCGGTGCGGACGGTGCATGTCGAGCGCCGGCAGCTGGCCCGGCTCCGCTGGGGCTCCGGCGCGGGCGAAGTCGGCCGCTACCTCTCGCTGGACGGCCTCTGGCGCGGCCCGACGGCGGTGGCGACGGACGCCTCCGGGCGGCCCGTCATCCTGGACGCCGCCAACCACCGCCTGCTGGAGGCCGTGGCGACCGCCCCGCCGGAGGGCGAGGGGGGCGGCGCGGGCCGGAAGGCAGGGGGCGGAATCCGCTGGCGGGCCGCCTCCCTGCCCGGCAGCGGCTGGTACACGGCGCTGGCGCCGCTGCCGCAGGGCTGGCTGCTCGCCGACGGCCGCAGCGGAGCGCTCCTCGCCCTTCGCCCGGGGCCCGACCCGGGCGAGCCGCTCCCGCTCATGGGCGCGCCGGACGGCCGCGAGGTGCGCTGGCGGAGGATCCTTCTCCTCCGCGGCCAGCCCGGCGCGCTGGCGGTCCTGGCCAGCGAGGGCGGCACCCGTTTCGTCCGGCGCCGGCTCTGGCTGCTGGAGGAAGGGCGACTCCGCCCCGTCGGCGAAAGCGCAATCCAGGCGCCGGGAGGGGGCGGCGGGGGCCTCATCCTCTCCGCCGCCCCCGCGCGCCAGGGGATCGCGGCGCTGCTGGGCGGCCCCTCGCCGCTCCTCCGGCGGCTGGTCCGCCTCGGAGCGGGCGGCCCGGAGAGGCTCTTCTCGCTCGAGCTCCGCTCGCCCGGCGAGACGGTCGACCTCCTGGGCGAGCTCCCGGGCCTGGGCTGGCTCCTCTGGCGGAGCGAGCCGGGCGGCCCGGCCAGGCTGGAGCTGCGCGACACCGCCGGCGCGCGCACCTGGAGCGCCAGCCTCCCGGCCGGTCCGCCCTACATCCTTCATCCGGCCTGGCTGGCGGGGCGCACCCTGACCCTGCTCGAGCCGGGACGAGACGGGGTGCGCGTGGAGCGCTGGCTCTTCAGCAGCCGCTGGACGCTCGCCTGGCGCTGGTAGGGCCGGCATACTGGCATAATGGACGCCGGGCGTGCAGGAGGTGGCGGTCGCGGTGGCGACGCGCGTGGTGGTGACGGGCTTCCTCCCGGGAGGCGGGACGGAGCGCCTGGCCCGCGAGGTGGAGGTGCTCGGCCCGCCGGCGGAGGGCGTCGACCGGAGGGTGTGGCTCCTCGAGGCGGTGCGCGAGGCGGACGGTCTCCTCTGCCTGCTGGTCGACCGCGTCGACCGGGAGCTCCTCGACGCGGCCCCGCGCCTGCGCGCGGTCTCCACCCTCTCCACCGGCGTCGACCACATCGACTTGGCCGCCTGCCGCGAGCGGGGGATCGTCGTCACCCACTCGCCCGACGTGCTGACGGAGGCGACCGCCGACCTCGCCTGGGCGCTGATGCTGGCCGCGGCCCGGCGCGTGGTCGAGGGCGACCGGCTGGTGCGCGCGGGCGGCTTCCACGGCTGGCGGCCCGACCTGCTCCTGGGCGCCGAGGTCTACGGGCGGACGCTGGGCATCGTCGGCCTCGGACGGATCGGCAAGGCCGTGGCCAAGCGCGCCTCCGGCTTCGACATGAACGTGATCTACTGGAACCGGACGGAGATCAACCCCATGGAGGACGAGTGGCTGGGCGTCAGCCGCGTCGAGCTGGACGAGCTCCTCGCCAAGGCGGACTTCGTCAGCGTCCACCTGGCCTACACGGCCGAGACGCACCACTTCATCGGCCGCCGCGAGCTCGCCCTGATGGGAGCGCACGCCGTGCTGGTCAACACCTCGCGGGGTGCCGTCGTCGACGAGGCGGCGCTGGCCGACGCGCTGGAGGCCGGCCGTCCGGCCGCGGCCGGGCTCGACGTCTTCGAGCGCGAGCCCGCGGTCGAGCCCAGGCTGCTGCGGCTGCCCCAGGTGGTCCTGACGCCGCACATCGGCAGCGCCACCCGCCAGACCCGCGAGGCGATGGCCCGCCTTGCCGTGGACAACCTCCTGGCGGCGCTGCAGGGTCGCCGCCCGCCGGCGGCGGTGGAGTGAGGAGCAAGACCGGGGAGCGTCGACGCCAAGGAAGGAGCGAGAGCATGACCGAGGTTCGAAGGATCGCAGGCAGCCCCCTGGAGGCGGAGGCGGACGCGCTGGTGGTCGGCGTCTACAGCGACGGCGAACGGCTCGATCCGGGCGCGCGCGCCGTCGACCGGGCGACGGGCGGGCTGGTCGCCCGCTGGCTGGCGGAGGGACGCATGCGCGGCCGCCTCGAGGAGACGGCGGTCCTGCCGGCGGGAGGCGACCTGCGCGCGCCCCTCCTGATCCTGGCCGGTCTGGGCGCGCACGCCGAGCTGGACGGCCAGGGACTCCGCCGGGCTGCGGCCCGCGCCGCGCGCGCGGCCCGCGCCGCGGGCGTGCGGCGGCTGGCCAGCACGCTCTACGGCGCCTTCCTGGGCGACGACGCGGCGGCGGCAGCGGTCGTCGAGGGGACGCTCCTCGGGCTCGACCGCTTCCTGGCTTACAAGAGCGGGGGGCGGCAGGAGTCGCCCGAGGAAGCGGACCCCGAGGCGTTCCTCCTCGTCGCCGAGCCCGAGCGGGAGGCGGCGGTCCGGCGCGCCGAGGTGCTGGCCCGCGCCACGCTGCTCGCCCGCCAGCTCGCCAACGAGCCGGCCAACCAGCTGCCGCCGCGGCGGATGGCCGAGCGGGCCCAGGCGGTGGCGGCCGGGGCGGGGCTCGACTTCCAGGCGCTGGACGAGCGCGAGATGGAGCGGCTGGGCATGGGCGCGCTGCTCGGCGTCAACCGCGGCAGCCACGAGCCGCCGCGGCTGATCCTCCTCCGCTACCGCTCGGGCCGCGAGGGCGCGCCGCTCCTGGCGCTGGTGGGCAAGGGGATCGTCTTCGACTCGGGCGGCATCTCGCTCAAGCCCGCCGCCGGCATGCACGAGATGAAGATGGACAAGTCGGGCGCCGCCGACGTGATCGCGGCCATGCAGGCCATCGCGGCCCTCAAGCCCTCCGTCGACGTGATCGGCGTCGCGCCGGTGACCGAGAACATGCCGGGCGGCGGCGCCCAGCGCCCGGGCGACGTGGTGCGGGCGATGAACGGGACGACGATCGAGGTGCTCAGCACCGACGCGGAGGGACGGCTCGTCCTGGCCGACGCGGTCGCCTACGCCGCGCGGGAGGGGGCGCGCTGGATCGTCACCGTGGCGACGCTGACCGGCGCGGTGGTGACGGCGCTCGGGCACGAGGCGGCCGCCATCCTCGGGAACGACCGGCGCCTGATCGAGACGGTGATCGAGGCCGGCCGCGCCGCCGGCGAGCGCTACTGGGAGCTGCCGGCCTGGCGGGAGTACCGCCAGCTCTACAAGAGCGAGGTGGCCGACCTGGCCAACGTCGCTCCGCGCGAGGCGGGCGCCGGCACCATCGTGGGCGGCCTCTTCGTCGGCGAGTTCGTCGGCGAGGCGGCCTGGGCGCATCTCGACGTGGCGGGCACCGCCTGGGTGGAGAAGCCGGCCGCGCTGACGGAGTCGGGCGCCACCGGCTTCGCCACCCGCACGCTGGCCCTCCTGCCCGAGAGGCTCGAACAGTTGCTCTGAGGTCGACCGCCGGCGGCCGCGGGCGGTGCACCGGCGCCGCCCGCCGCTTCGGGGGCCGCCGCCAGGGAGCGGCGGTGCGAACGCGAAAGGAGGGTTTCGCCCGTGGCCGAGAGCCGCTTTGTCGAGGTGAGCCGCGAGGAGCCCATCGCCGTGCTCACCCTCAACCGCCCCGAGGTGCTCAACGCCCTCGACTTCGAGCTGATGACCGAGCTGGCCGACCGGCTGGAGGAGCTGGACGCCGACCCGGCGGTCGGCTGCGCCGTCCTGACCGGCAGAGGAAGGGCCTTCGCCGCCGGGGCCGACATCGGCGAGATGGCCGGCCTGGGCGTCGTCGACCTGCTCGACCGCCAGCCCTTCGCCGTCTGGCGGCGGATCGACCGCGTCCGCATGCCGCTCGTCGCCGCCGTCAACGGCTACGCGCTGGGCGGCGGGCTGGAGCTGGCCATGGCCTGCGACATCATCCTCGCCGCCGCCTCCGCCCGGCTCGGCCAGCCCGAGATCCGGCTGGGCATCATCCCCGGGGCCGGCGGCACGCAGCGCCTGCCCCGCCGGATCGGACGCTACCGGGCCAGCGAGTGGATCCTGACCGGCGCCCGCTACACCGCCCAGGAAGCGCTGGAGGCCGGTCTCGTCAACCGCGTCCTCCCCGACGACCAGCTGCTGGACGCCGCCCGCGAGCTGGCGCGGACCATCGCCTCGCGTCCGCGCCAGGCGGTCCGCGCCGCCAAGGAGGCGCTGCGCGCCTCGGAGCGGCTGCCGCTGGGGGAGGGCCTGCGGCTGGAGCAGCACCTCTTCCAGGCGCTCTTCGCCACCGCCGACAAGGAGGAGGGTATGCGCGCCTTCCTCGAGAAGCGCGAACCGAGGTTCACCGGGCGATGAGCCGCTCCCCGCTCCGCCTGGCGCTGGCGGCCGCTCTGGCCGCGCTTCTCCTGGCGGGCGGCTGCTCGGGCGGCGGGCGGCGGAGCCCCTCCGCCTCCGTCCCGCCCGCCGCTCCAAGCGGCGGCGGCTCCGGGCCGGCGGCTCCCGCCCCGCCCTCCTCCGCCGGAGAGCCGGCCCTGGGCGGGCTCTTCGCCGTCACCGTCGACAACCAGGCCGGCGCCCGCCCGCAGAGCGGCCTCGACCAGGCGGACATGGTCTGGGAGGTGCCGGCGGAGGGCTACATCACGCGCTTCGAGGCCTTCTTCGAGAGCCGGTCGCCGGAGCGCATCGGCCCCGTCCGCAGCGCCCGCCCCTACTTCGCCGCCATCGCGGCCGCCTACGGCGCCGTCCTCGTCCACGCCGGCGGCAGCCAGGCGGGCTTCGCCGCCATCCAGGCGCTGGGCGTCGCCCAGATCGACGGCCTCTTTCCGCCCGGCGACCGGTACTTCTCGCGGGACCCCTCGCGGCGTGCGCCGCACAACCTCTACACCTCGGCGCAGGAGCTCCTCCAGGCCGCCGCGCGGCTCGATCTCCAGCCGGGCAGCCTGGGGCTCTCCTCCGGGCCGGCACCGGCGGGCGGGAAGCCCGTCTCCGAGCTCGACCTCCACTACCTGACCTCGGGCATCGACCGGAACGTCATCGCCTGGCGGTACCGGAACGGCGCCTGGGAGCGGTGGTTGAACGGGCAGCCGTTCCGCACCCGCGAGGGCGCGCAGGTCCGCGCCGGCGACCTGGTCGTCCTGGTCACCGACATCCGGCTCCTCCCGGGCAAGGAAGGCTACCTCGACGTCCGCCTGACCGGCTCCGGCGACGCCTGGTTCCTCCGCGACGGCCGGCTCTGGCAGGGGCGCTGGAGCAAGCCCTCCGCCGCGGCGCCGTTCAGCTTCGAGATCCGGGCAGGAGATCGCTGGCAGGCGTTCCCGTGGGCCCCGGGAGCGATCTGGGTCCAGGTGGTGGGGGACCCGCGCGCAGTGAGCTTCGGATCTCCCGCCGCAGCGCCAGGAAGTTGAGCGCCAGCGTCACCCCCGTACCCGCCGCGAAGGCGACGAGCGGCCCCGCCTCGCCCACCTGCGGATCGGCGGTCAGGGCCCAGAGGAGCGCCAACCGGACGACCAGGCCCAGCGTCCCGTTGACCAGCACGGAGGCCGTCCGTCCCATGCCGTTGAGGGCGGAGCTGAAGACCTGGCCGACGTAGAGGAGCGGCGCGGCCGGCACCAGCCAGAGCATCAGCGGGGCCAGCGTCGCCTCCCCGTAGAGGAGCGCGGCGATCGACCCCGGGGCCGCGGTCAGGGAGAGGGAGGTGGCCAGGCCGACAGTGGCGGCGAGGGCCGCGTAGAGCGTCAGCTGCCTGCGGACGGAGGCCGGGTTGCGCGCCTCCGTCGCCGCGGAGATGCCGGAGAGCGCCATCACCGCCAGCGGATAGACGGCCACCATGGGCAGGTAGAGGACGGGCAGCGCCATGCCCACCACCCGGCCGTAGGCGGCCGTGGCCTCCGCCGGGCTGAGTCCGGCGCTCTCCAGCCGCCGCGGAATGAGGACGGCGTCCAGCATGGAACTGAGCGCCCCGCTCAGGCTGGCGACCATGACGGGCAGCGAGAGACGGAGGAGCTCCGCGGAGGTGGTCCGGCGACCGCGCGACAGCCAGGGGCGCGGGCGGCTGGCACGCCGCCGGTAGGCCAGCGCGTAGACGGCGAAGCCGGCCGCCTCGCCCAGGGCGACGCCCAGCATGGAGCCCGTCGCCACCGCGGTCAGGCCGAAGGGGCGCAGCGCCCGGACCAGGAGGAGGACGGCCAGGGCCCGGACCACCTGCTCCGCCAGCTGTGCCCAGGAGGGTGTCTCCAGGTCGTCCAGCCCCTGGAAGTACCCGCGGAAGAGGGCGCTGGGGACCGCGATCAGCATGGCCAGCGGCATCCAGCGCAACGCCCCCAGGACCCGGCGCTCCTCCAGCAGGCTCCGAGAAAGCCAGGGCGCGGCCAGCCAGAGGCCGGCGGCCGCCAGCGTGGCGGCCGCCACGGCCAGGCGGAGGGCGCGCTCCAGCGTCATCTCGATGCTGCGCTCGTCGCGCCGCGCCCGGCCTTCGGCCACCAGCTTGGCGACGCCGGTCGGCAGTCCCAGGCCGGCCAGGATCACCACCAGGTAGTAGGCGGGCATGGCCATCTGCACGACGCCGATACCGGTGTCGCCGACCAACCGCGCCAGGAAGAGACGGTAGAGGGCACCCAGAGCGCGCGTGACGAGCCCGGCGAAGAGGGAGGCCATGGCGCCGCGAAGGAGCCGGTTGCGCACCGGCTTCCCTCCTTCGGCGGAAGCTCAGCGGGCTCCGGTCGCGCCCAGCGGGGCGCCGTCCTGCCGAGCTTCCTCCTCGTCCGATTTGCCGCGTCGCTGGGATTCGTATGCCCGCCGCAGGCCCTCCATGCCGTCGAAGAGCGCCCGCTCGCCGTAGATCCAGCGCAGGAGGCTGGGCACCTCCGCCTTGATCGTCTCCGTGGTCAGCTCGCGTCCCCTCGCCTGGAGCAGGTCGATCTGCCGGAAGACCGTGCGCCGGATCTCCTCGGGCGAACTGCCCCAGCGGATCCGCTGGCGGGCGCGGGGGCTGAGCGCCTCCACGCCCGCGCTCCCGCCCTGCTCGAGGCGCTCCACCCGCCGCTCGACGTGCGCCACGCGCTCGGTCAGGGGGCCGACGGTGGCGCGGAGCAGGTCGGCGACGGCGTCCAGCGTGCGCTCCACGGCGAGGCGGTAGCTCTGGAACTCTTCCTCCATGCGCGCCAGGAGGACCCGCTTGAGCGCGGGCGTCTCTTCCAGGGTGCGCAGGAGCAGGAGAGGATCCACCGTCTGCGGCTTGCGCTCGGCGACCTCTTGCTCCGTTCCTTTCACCCCCTTTCATTGGGAGATGGTTCCCTTTTCTTTGAATGCGCCTGTAAGGGCAGAAATATGCGCGGCGGGCGGCCTCCGGCGGCGGGGCCGGGGGGGTCTTGTCGTCTCTTGACGGCGGGGGGTACCCACCCTAGAATCCACCGTGTTGGGTCCAAGCGGCCGGAGCGTCGCCGACCCGCCAATCAGGAACCTAGTTTCGCTCAAAGGGTTGGGGCAGTGCGGCCCGACTTCTTCCCCCGTGGCGAAAACGATGGTCCCGGCCAGCCTGAGAGGGCTGGAATGTCTGCACAAAGGGGGGCTTTTCTCATGGATGGGGTCTTCCACGACACCGTCGGGCATCACGTCCTGCTCGACGTGTGGGGTGTGCCGTTCGAGACGCTCAACGACCTCGACGGCATGCGCGACCTTCTCCGCGAGGCGGCCCGGATCAGCGGGGCCACCGTGGTGGAGGAGACCTTTCATCGCTTCCCGGTGCAGGGGCTGAGCGGGGTCCTGGTGCTGGCCGAGTCCCACATCTCGGTGCACACGACGCCGGAGCACGGTTACGCCTCGTTCGACGTTTTCACCTGCGGGGAGAACATGCGTCCGATGGAGGCCGCGCGCTTCCTCGTCGACGCGTTGCCCAGCAGCCGGTACTACGTGCGCGAGTTCGTCCGCGGCACGGAAGCCGGCATCGTGGAGGCCGAGGAGCCCCTGCCGGTGACCGCGGCGCGCTGACGCCAAGGCCGGCTCGGCTGGCGGCCGGTCTGGCCGGCGCTGGCGGTGACCGCCAGGAGTCCAGGAGAGGAGCGAAGGCGCGGAGGCATCGGCCGGTCGATGCCTCCGTTTTCACGCGCGGCCGCCCCCGGCCCCGCCTCGCAGGAAGGAAGCCTCCGCGCCCCGGGGAAGCTCTCCCGGGAGGAAGGGGCGGTCGCTTGCGCTGGCTGTTCGACGTTCCGCGCAACCGGAGCTGGGTGCTGGCGCTGGTCGGGGTCAACTTCCTGGGCTCGCTCTACGGGTTCTACTGGTACAGTCCCCAGCTCGCCTCCACACCCTGGTGGCAGTGGCCGGTGGTGCCCGACTCGCCCTCGGCCAGCTTCTTCTTCACGCTGGCGCTGGCGGGCCTGGCGCTGGGCCGCAGGTGGCGCTGGCTGGAGGGCCTGGCTGCCGTCAACCTGATGAAGTACGGGCTCTGGACGGTGGTCATCTTCTCCCAGTTCGCCTGGGTCCACGGTTGGCTGCCCGCGGAAGGGCTCCTGCTCGCTCTCTCGCACGCGGGGATGGCGCTGGAGTCCTGGCTCTTCCTGCGCGTCTACCGGCCGGGGGCGGCAGCCGGCGCGCTGGGAGCCTCCTGGGCCCTGCTCAACGACGTGACCGACTACCTCGCGGGTCGCCTCCACCCGACGCTGCCCGATCCCGCGGCGCTTCCCTTCGCCCGCGACGCGGCGCTCCTCCTCTCGATCTTCTCCATCTTCTACTTCTGGGCGGTGGCCGGCCGCCGGGTCAGCCCGGTGGCCGGGGGCCGGCCGGTCAGCCTGGTCGGGCCGGCCGGCGCGCCGCGAGAGGGCAGGTGATCCCCGTTGCCGCGGGCGCGTCTCTACACCCGCACGGGCGACGCCGGCGAGACCGGCCTGGTGGACGGCAGCCGCGTGCGCAAGTCCTCGCCGCGCGTGGACGCCTACGGGAGCGTCGACGAGCTGAACGCCGCGATCGGCGTCGTGCTGAGCGAGGAGCCGGGAGAAGAGCTGGCGGCGACGCTCCGCCGGGTGCAGGGGGAGCTCTTCGTCGTCGGCGCCCGCCTGGCCGCTCCGGCCGCCCGCGAGGCGGCCGGCGCCCGCGCCATGCGCCTGCCGGAGCTGCCGGCGGATGCGGTGGCGCGGCTCGAGCGCGAGATCGACCGGCTGGAGGAGGGGCTCGAGCCCCTCGACCGCTTCATCCTGCCCGGGGGAGGCCGCGCGGGGGCGCTCCTCCACCTGGCGCGGACGGTCTGCCGGCGGGCCGAGCGGGCGGTGGTCCGCCTGGCCGAGGCGGAACCGGTGGAGCCGGAGATCGGCCGCTACCTCAACCGGCTGTCGGACTATCTCTTCGTCGCCGCCCGCGCCGCCAACCGCCGCGAGGGCCGGGCCGAGATCGGCTGGAGCGCCGGCGAGGCGGGCGGCCGCTCATCCTGAGCCCGGGCTGCCGCTCTCGTCGTTGGGCGGGTAGTCGGGCCGGCCGCGCGGGTCGTCGCGGGCGGGCGGCGCTTCCTTCAGCAGCTCGCCCAGCGGGACGGCGCGGTAGCCGCGTGCCTTCAGGTTGGCCAGGACGGTCGGCAGCGCCACCGGCGTGTCGGGCGCCGAGTCGCTGGCGTGGAAGAGGACGATGGCCCCGGGGAAGACCAGCGAGGTGACACGCCGCACGATGGCCTCGGGTCCCGGCCGCTTCCAGTCGAGGCTGTCCACCGACCAGATCACCGTCTCGTAGCCGAGCTGGCGGGCCGTCTCCACCACCATGGCGTCGTAGGCGCCGTTGGGCGGGCGCAGGAAGCGCGGCCTGACGTCGACGACGCTGCGGATGTCGCGCTCCGCGATGCTCAGGTTCCGGCGGACCTGCTCGCGGCTGAGCCGGTCGAGGTCGACGTGCTCGTCGCCGTGGCTGGCGATCTCGTGGCCGTCCGCCACCATGCGGCGGACCAGGTCGGGGTGCTGGCGCGCCCAGAAGCCGGAGAGGAAGAAGGTGGCGTGGACGCGGTACTGCTTCAGGACGTCGAGGACGAGCGGCGCCACCTTGGAGCCCCAGCTGATGTCGAAGGTGAGGGCGAGCACCCTGCGCGTGGTCCGCGCGTAGAAGATGGGGCGCGCCGCAGGCGGCTCCCCGGGGGCGGGCGCGATCACTTCCTCGTGCTCGGGGACGGGACGGTCGGCCCGGCCTCCGGCGCCCGGCCAGCCGCCCGCGCGGAGCCCGTAGGCGGCCGCCAGGAGGAGAGCCAGCGCCGTCACCAGCGTGCGCCGGCGGAGCAGGAGGATCCCGCCCAGGGCCCGGGGAAGCGGTCTTCCGTCTGCGCGGCCGCGCACGCCTCCACCTCCCCCAGATGGTATGGCCCTCGCTCTTGGCGGATGCCGGCCGGGGGTGGTACATTGGGTGACAAATTTCACAAGCCGGCGCGAACGGGGGCGAGGACGACGGCCAGGGACGAGGACGAGATCCTGCTGACTCCGGGGCCGGTACCGGTTCCGGCCGAGGTGCGGGAGGCGGCGGCGCGCCAGGTGATCAACCATCGGGGCGCCGCTTTTCACAGGCTCTACGAATCGGTGCGCAGCCGGCTGCTGCCCCTCTTCGGGGGCGGCGGCGACCCCTTCCTCTTTCCCGGCAGCGGCACCGGGGCGCTGGAGGCGGCCGTGGTCAACTTCTTCTCCCCGGGCGAGCGCGTGGCGGCGGTGGTGATGGGCGAGTTCGGCCACCGCTGGGCCTCCATCGCCGAGACGTTCGGCCTGACCGTGGAGCGCTACCAGGTCGAGTGGGGCAGCGTGCCGGCCCCGGCCGAGCTGGCCGCCTGGCTCGACCGGACGGGGCCCTTCGCCGGCCTTCTCCTGACGTACAACGAGACCTCCACGGGGGCGGCCGCGGACCTGGCGGCCGTCGGCCGGCTGGCGCGGGAGCGCCGGATCCCGCTGCTGGTCGACGCGGTCAGCGCCCTGGGGGGCATGCCGCTGGAGGCGGAGCGGTGGGGGGTCAGCCTGGTGGCCAGCGCCTCCCAGAAGTGCCTCATGACCCCGCCGGGCCTGGCGCTCCTCTGGGTGGCGCCCGAGGCCTGGGAGCGGGTGGAGGCGGCCGCGCTCCCCCGGGCGTACTGGGACCTGCGGGAAGCCCGGCGGGCGGGGGAGCACCGGGAGACCCCGTACACGCCTGCCCTCACCCTCTGGTACGCGCTGGAGGCGGCGCTGGAGCGGATCGAGGCGGAGGGGCTGGAGGCGGTCTACGCGCGTCACCGGGCGCTGGCGACGCGCTGGCGGGAGGGCCTGAGGCGGCTGGGCTGCCGCCTGCTGGCGGGCGACGAGGCGGCCTCGCCCACCGTCACGGCCTTCTACCCGCCGGAGGGCGTCGACGCGGCTGCGCTCCTCCAGGCGCTGCGCGAGCTGGGCGTGGAGGCGGCGGGCGGCCAGGGTCCCCTGAAGGGGCGCATCCTCCGCGTCGCCCACATGGGGGCGGTGGAGGCCGAGCAGGTGGACCGGGCCCTGGGGCTTCTGCAGAGGGCGCTGGAGCGGCTGGAGCAGCGGGAGGCGAGGGGCTGATGGCGGCTTCCAAGCGGGTTCTCGTGGCGGAGCGGATCGCCGAGGAGGGCCTGGAGCGCCTGCGCCAGGCGGGGCTGGAGGTGCTCCTCCACCAGGGCGGGCGCGAGCGCCTGCTCGAGGAAGTGGCCGCCGCCGACGGCCTCGTCGTCCGCAGCGCCACGCGCGTCGACCGGGAGCTGCTGGCCGCCGCGCCGCGCCTGAGCATCGTCGGGCGGGCGGGTGTCGGCGTGGACAACGTCGACGTGGCCGAAGCCACCCGCCGCGGCGTGGTGGTGGTCAACGTGCCCGACGGCAACACCCTTTCCGCCGCGGAGCACACCTTTGCCCTGATGCTGGCCATGGTCCGCCACCTGCCGGCGGCGGACGCCGCCCTGCGCGCCGGTCGCTGGGAGCGGCACCTGGTAGGCGTCCAGCTCTACGGGAAGACGCTGGGCATCGTGGGCATGGGGCGCATCGGCCGGCAGGTGGCGCTGCGCGCACTCGCCTTCGGCATGCGGGTGCTGGCCCACGACCCCTACCTGGGCGGCGGCCAGAGCGTGGGCGACGTGCGGCTGGTCGGCCTGGAGGAGCTCCTCGGCGAGGCCGACATCCTCACGGTCCACACCCCGCTCACCCCCCAGACCCGGCACCTGATCGGTGCGCGCGAGATCGCCCTGATGAAGCCGGGCGCCTACGTCGTCAACTGCGCGCGCGGCGGCATCGTGGACGAGGAGGCGCTGGCCGTCGCCCTCCGCGAAGGAAGGCTGGCCGGCGCCGCCCTCGACGTCTGGGAGGAGGAGCCGCCCCGTCCCGACCATCCGCTCCTCCAGCTGGACCGCGTGGTGGTCACCCCGCACCTGGGCGCCTCCACCGTGGAGGCGCAGCGGCTGAACGCGGAGACGGTGGCGGACGAGCTGATCCGCTGGTTCGCCGGGCGGCCGGTGCGCAACGCCGTCAACCTGCCGCCGCTGAGCGAGGAAGAGTGGGCCGCCGTCCGGCCCTTCCTGGGGCTGGCCGGCGTCCTCGGGCCCTTCTTCGTCCAGGCGCTGCCCACGCGGCTCGAGCAGGTGAGCGTCGGCCTCTCGCTGCAGGGGCGCGCGGCCGAGCTGGTGGCGTCGGCCGTCCTGGCCGGTCTCCTCGGCGCCGTCCTCAACTCGCCGCTCAACCTGGTCAACGCGGCCGCCGTCGCCGCCGAGCAGGGGATCCACTGGGAGCTGCGCAGCGAGCGGGACGGCCTCGGCCACCAGGAAGTGGCCCTCGAGGCGGGCCCGGCCGGCGCCCGGCGCCGCCTGCGCGCGCGCCTCGACCCCGACGGCCGGCCGCGGATCGTCGCGCTGGACGACTTCCCCATCGACCTGGTTCCGACCCGGCACATGCTCCTCAGCCGCCACGCCGACAGGCCCGGAATCGTCGGCCGTTTCGGCAGCATCCTGGGCGAGCGCGGCATCAACATCGCCGAGATGCGCCTCGGGCGAAGCGCCCCCGGAGGGGAGGCGGTCATGGTGCTGGGGACCGACCAGCCCGTCGACGAGGCGACCATGGAGGCGCTCTCCGCCATCGAGCCGGTCGAGGAGCTGCGCCGCATCGAGCTGGGCCCCTGGCTCCCGCCGGGAGCGTGATCGGGTTGGAGCGGCCGGCCTCGCGCGGGGCGCCTCTGCGCACCCTCCAGGAAGAGACGGACGCCTGGATCCGCGAACAGGGCGCTTCCTACTGGGAGCCGCTGGCGCTGCTGGCCCGCCTGAGCGAAGAGGTGGGCGAGCTGGCGCGGGAGCTGAACGCCCGCTACGGGCCGAAGCGGAAGCGGGAGGAGGAGCCGCCCGGTTCCGTGGCGGAGGAGCTGGGCGACATCCTCTACGTGGTCGCCTGCATGGCCAACCGGCTGGAGATCGACCTCGACCGGGCGTGGCTCGAGACGCTGGAGAAGTACCGCCGGCGGGACCGGCGACGCTGGTCGCCGCCGCCCCTGCGACCGGAGGCGGGGGAGGAGGAGCGGCCCGCCGCCCCCGGCGGGTGACGGCGCGCGGGCCCTCCTCGCCCGGCGGAGGTATATCCGTCCCCCTGGCGCAGCCCTATGATCGACCTGGAAGGTCGTCTCATGGAGGCTGTGCGCAGGGGGTGCGGCCGATGATGGTCACCTTGGACGGCGACGAGGTCCTCGAGACGCTCGGTTGGACCGAGGAACGGCTGCGGCAGGCCTCTGACGAGGAGTTCGACCTCTACTGCACGCTGAAGGCGGTCACCGGGGACGAGCGCCTCTGGGCCGCCCTGGCGCTCTTCTTCGACGAGATCCCCGCCGGCCGCCGCGCGGCCGCGGCGACGCGACTCCGGCACGACCTGGAGGGCAGCGACTACCCCGCCCTCTGGCTCTACATCCTCCATCGCCTGGAACGCGATACCTTCGCCCGGCGGCTGGAGCGCGAGCTCGACCGCTACCGGGAGGCCGCCTTCGACCTGTTGCTGCGCAAGATCGGCGAACGCCAGGCAGCGGGTGACGGGGCCCAGGCCTGATCCGGGCCCCGTCCGCTTCCGGCCGGCCCGGAAGGCCCCTTCTTCGCCCCGCTTCCCGGGCCGGGGCTGTCCGCACCCCCGCGAGGCCATTTCCATAGGCTGGCGCGGGGGTGTACGGGCATGCGCATCGTTTCTTCCGGTGGAGAGAGCCGTCGTCGTCTCGCATCAACGCCTGTCGGGGGAGAGTTTCGCACCGCGCGGAAGATCGTGGTCTTCCGCCACGGGAGCCGCGTAGACCTGGCGGAGATCCGGCGCATGGGCGGGGTCGTGCTGCAGCGGATCTCGCTGATCAACGCCGTCGTGGCCGAG
Source organism: Bacillota bacterium (assembly GCA_029960955.1). Taxonomy (GTDB): domain Bacteria; phylum Bacillota; class Sulfobacillia; order JAIMAT01; family JAIMAT01; genus JAIMAT01. The sequence goes on along the minus strand of JASBVS010000037.1, from coordinate 93,949 downwards.
TTCGCCGAGGAGGGGGCGCTGGCCGCGCTCGACCGCCACGGCGACGTCGTCCGCGTCGACGAGGATCTGCCGCTCCGCCTGGTCGGGGAGGCCGGCCAGGAGGAGGACGAGGGGCCGGGCTCGTCCGACCAGGAAGCCGGCTGGCCCCCGGGGGCGCGCGGGTGGAGGCGGGCGCGACGCTGGCTACGTTCCACCTGCGAACGGTTGCACCGCCTCCGGCCCGGACGGCCCGCGGCGCCCGGGCCGTCGAGGGAGCGCCGGCCGTCGCGGCCGGTCGTCCCGCCCGGCCGCCCGCTCCCGCCGCCCGGCGATGCGGCCGTCCCCTGGGGCGTGCGCCGGATCCAGGCGCCCGAGGCGTGGGAGTGGAGCCAGGGCGAAGAGGTCCACGTGGCCGTCCTCGACACGGGGGTCGACCTCGACCATCCGGCGCTGGCCGACCGCATCGGCGCGGGAATCAACCTTTTGCGTCCCGGCGCGCCGCCCGAGGACGACAACGGGCACGGGACCCACGTCGCCGGCGTGATCGCCGCCCACGGCTCGATCCTGGGCGTGGCGCCCCGGGTCTGGCTCCACCCCGTCAAGGCGCTCGACCAGGAGGGGGGCGGGCGCCTCTCCCACCTGGTGCTGGGGCTGGAGTGGTGCCTCCAGCACCGCATCCAGGTGGTCAACCTGAGCCTGGGCAGCCTGACCGGCAACCGGACCATGCGCGAGGCGGTCCGCGCCGCCTCGCGCAGCATGGTGCTGGTCTGCGCAGCAGGAAACGCCGGCCCGTCCAACGGCACGGTCCTCTTTCCCGCCCGCTACCCGGAGGTGCTGGCCGTCGGTGCCATCGACCGGCAGAACAGGGTGGCGCGCTTCTCCAGCCGCGGGCCGGAGCTGGACCTGGTCGCACCGGGGGTCGACATCCTCTCGCTCTGGCCGTCGGGAGGGCTGCGGCGGCTCTCGGGCACCTCCATGGCGGCTCCCCACGTCAGCGGTAGCGCGGCGCTGGCGCTTGCGCGGGGGATCGCGCCGCGGGAGGTTCCGGCCCGGCTGCGGGCCTCGGCCGAGCCCGTCGGCTCCCGCGACCCGCAGCTGGAGGGCGCGGGTTGCGTGGACGCACTCGCCGTGGTCCAGGCCAGCCCGGCAGGAAGGAGGGGAGCGCGCGCCACCGAAGCAATCTGAGGCAGATCAAGGGACGGCGCGCTCCCTCTGGCGCGCGGGGGGGTTGGTGCGTGGGGCAGGTCATCTACTTGGACGGCGAGTTCGTACCGGTCGAGCAGGCGAGGGTTTCGGTCTATGATCACGGCTTTCTCTACGGTGACGGCGTCTTCGAGGGCATCCGCATGTACAGCGGGCGCGTGTTCAAGCTGGAAGAGCACGTTCGCCGGCTCTACCACTCCGCTCGCGTCGTCGACCTGCAGATCCCGCTGCCGCCGGAGGAGATGAGCCGGGTCGTCCTGGAGACGTGCCGGCGGAACGAGCTGGACGACGGCTACATCCGCCTGGTGGTCAGCCGCGGCGCCGGCGATCTGGGACTCGACCCGCGCAAGTGCCCCAAACCCACCGTCGTCGTCATCGTCGACCGCATCGCCCTCTTCCCCGAGAGCCTCCTGGAGAAGGGCCTGACCGCGGTGACGGCCGCCACCCGGAGGACGGCGGTGGACGCGCTGGACGCGCGGGTGAAGAGCCTCAACTACCTGAACAGCATCATGGCCAAGATCGAGGCGAACCTGGCGGGCGCCGAGGAGATCCTGATGCTGAACCGCGAGGGGTACGTCTGCGAAGGGACCGGGGACAACGTCTTCATCGTCCGGGGCGGCGCGGTGCTGACGCCGCCCGCCTACCTCGGCATCCTGGAGGGGATCACCCGCGCCACGGTTCTCGACCTGGCGCGCGAGATGGGGATCGAGGCGCGCGAGGCGGTCTTCACGCGCTACGACGTCTACACGGCCGACGAGTGCTTCCTGACGGGGACGGCGGCCGAGGTGGTGCCGGTCACCACCGTCGACGGCCGGCCGGTCGGCGACGGGCGGCCGGGTCCGGTGACGCGGCGGCTGCGCGAGGCGTACTTCGAGTATGCCCGCTCGCACGGGACCCGCTTCCGCGACTGAAAGCTGAAAAAAACCGAAGCCGAAGCCCTTCCTGAGCCGGCCGCCCAGCCGCTGCCGCCGCCTGGGCGGGATGGCAGATGGGGGGTAGACTCCCTCTCCGGTTGCAGGGCGACTTCCTCGGAGCCAGCGGTGCCATGCTTCCGCTAGCATGAGCGGCATCCGCCGGCTCCGATACTAGGCGTGCCTGCAGGGGAGGTGAGAAGCGATGGCCAGAGGCTCGAGCAGTAACCGCGTTCTGGTCCGGGAGGCGACCAGGGCGCTGGACCAGTTCAAGTACGAGGTCGCCTCGGAGATCGGTGTCAACCCGCCCGCCAGCGGGTACTGGGGCGACCTCGCCTCCCGCGACTGCGGCGCAGTGGGCGGACACATGGTGCGCCGCATGATCCAGCAGGCCGAGCAGCAGCTGGCTGCCGGCCAGGCGGCGACCCCGGCCACGACCTTCGGTCGCTTCGGCAATCCCCAGTGAGGTCCGAATAGGCCGGCGAGGCTCCGACGGGTCGTCGCCGGGCCGAACGGCAGACGGAGTAGCGGACCGCCGTGCGTATCGCGGCGGCCCGCTCGTGGCATGCAAGAGAGGAGGCGCGGCGGGAGGTGGGCCGATCGGCGGAAGGACCGGCTCGAGCCGTCGGCGAAGAGATGGAAGCCGAGAGAGCCCGGACGACAGGACGACCAGGGGCCCAGGCAGGCGGTTCGAGGGGGTGATCGCGCTGGACGAGGGCGGAAGGGAGCAGGACCGCACCCGCGTGGTCCGCGGGGCTCCGCCCGCACCGGGCGAAGCGAGCGACCTGGAGCGGATCCTGGCGGAGGTCTACCAGGCCTTGCAGGAGAAGGGCTACGACCCGATCCGCCAGCTGGCCTTCTACCTCTTGACCGGCGAGCCGGCCTACATCACCGCTCACCGTGGCGCGCGCAGCCTGGTGACCAAGCTGGAACGCGACGAGGTCCTGCAGTTCCTGCTCCGTCATTATCTGAAGGACCGTTCATCGCCCTGACGCAGCCGGCCGGCCGCCGTCGCGCTCGACTCGCCTCCGCCGCCCTCCGGCCGCCCTGGCCGGGACGGCCCGGATGAGCGGGTGGCCCCGAGGGATACTAGCCCTTGACCACCGCGGCGACGAGAGGTGAGACGTTGGTGAAGGCTACGGGGATCGTACGGCGCATCGATGACCTGGGCCGCATCGTCATTCCCATCGAGATCCGCCGCAGCATGAACATCCGGGACGGAGACCCTCTCGAGATCTACGTGGAAAAGGATGGCGAGGTCATACTCAAGAAGTATTCGGCCCTGGCCGACCTGGACCGCCTGGCGCAGGCCGTGATGCAGGCGATCCACGCGACCACGGGCTTCGTCAGCCTGCTGACCGACCGCGACCAGGTGGTGGCCGTGGCGGGGGAGGAGGGGCACCGCTTCCTGGGCAAGGAGGTGGGCATGCCCGTGCTCAACGCCATGGAGGAGCGGCGCGAGGCCCGCTACCGGACCACCTCGCATCATCACGAGGGGGCGACCGTGGGCGGCGGCGACACCTGCCCTTTCGCCAGCGAAGTGATCTCGCCCGTCGTGGTGGCGGGCGACCCGGTGGGCGCCGTCATCGTCGCCTCCCTGGAGAACGGCCGCGACGTGGGCGAGAGCGAGGCCAAGGTGGCGGCGGCGACGGCGGGCTTCCTGGCGCGCCACCTGGCGGGCTGAGGCGGGGGCGAGGGAACGGGAGGAACGGAGGACGGAGGGCGCCCCGGCTCGTTTCGGGCCGGGGCGCCCTCCTGCCCGTCAGCGGTGGGCAAGAACCGCCACCGCGGAGTCCGCTTCCTCCTCGTCCGCCAGCGGGGAGGGATCGGCCAGATAGAGCCAGCGCCCGCGGTGCCGCGCCCAGGCGGCGGCCCGGTGGCGCTCGAGGAGGAGGCGGAGGCGCCGCTCTCGCAGCGCCAGGGGCGAGAGGTGCGCGTCCCCCACCTCCCGTGCCAGGCGGCGGAAGAAGAGCGCCAGCGTGCGGACCTCGACGGGATGGCCGAGACGGGTGAGGAAGAGCCGCTCGCCCCGCCCGCGCCGCTCCCGCTCGACGTACTGCTGGAGGTCGTCCAGCAGCGGCTCGGAGAGACGGGCCGTGCCGCCCGCCTTCCGCCAGCGGATGCGCTGCGACTTCAGGTCGATGTCCTCCAGGCGCAACTGCGCCAGGTCGTCGGGCATGCAGCCGAAGGCGATGGTCAGATGGAGGAGGGCGCGGTTCCTGCGCGGCTGGGGCGTCAGGCGCAGGGCGCGTTCCGCCCGGAGCAGCGTCTCGCGCTCGAGCCGGGGCGCCCTCGCCTCGGGTCTTGCTTCCTGCGGCCTGGGGTGGATCACGCTCTCACCGCCCGGGAGAGAATGCACCGCCTCCTAGTTTTCCGGGCCGGCGCTCAGTCATGCGGAAAGGCGACCAGCTGGCCCTTCTCGTCCAGGAAGGCGGCCAGCACGCCCCCGGGGTCCGCGAAGCCGCGCAGCGCCAGCTGCTCGCGCAGCCAGCGCTCGTCGCGGCCCAGCCGCTCCAGCGCCCAGTGGTCGACGGAGCCGTCGCGGACGACCGGCAGCTGCAGGCCGGTCTCCTCGGGGTGGATGTTCATGAGCGCCGGCGTGAGCGGCCGCTTGTCCGGGTAGGGCACGACGCTCAGCTTGCCGCCCGTCTCCAGGATGGCGAATTCGACGTCGCGGATGTCGGCGACGTTCTTTTCGCGCAGCTGCGCCATCAGGTCGTCCAGGTTGTAGCGCATGCGCGCCATCGCCCGCCGGTCCAGGCGGCCGTGGTAGATGACCAGCGCCGGCGTGCCGCTCACCCACTGGCGGAACCGGGGGCTGCGGAGGAGGACGACGCTGATCAGGAGCTCCAGCGCGACGATGGTGGCGACCGGGATCATGCCCATCCAGAGCGGCATCTTCTCGTCGATGGCCAGCGTCGCCGCATCCGCGATCATGATGGTGACGACGAAGTCGCTGGGCGAGAGGCGACCCAGCTCCCGCTTGCCCATGAGACGCGTCACCACCACCAGCGCCACGTAGAAGAAGAGCGTCCGGTAGAAGAGGCCCACGGGATCGGGCGCGTTCACGGCGGGTCCTCCCAACGCAGCCTGCACGGAATGCTAGTATGAACCCGAACGCCGGGGCCCCATGCGGCGCGCCGGCGACGGAGGAACGGGGGAAGGGACGCGCGTGGCGACAGGCAGGGGCGACTCCGCCGCGAAGGCGCGGAGCCCTCGCTCGGGCGAGGCGAACGGCGAGCTTCAGCTGACGGTGCTGGAGCACCTGGAGGAGCTTCGCCGCCGGCTGGTGATCATGGCCATCGCGGCCGTGGCGGGAGCGGTCGGCGGCTGGTTCGTCGCGCCGAGCGGGATCGCCTTCCTCCTGCGTCCCGCGCGGCTCCTGCACGTCCAGATGATCTACCTGACGCCCTCGGAGCTCTTCTGGGTCTACCTGCGCGTGGGCGTCATCCTGGGACTGATCGCGGTCTCGCCCGTCCTCCTCTACCAGCTGGGCGCCTTCGTCTGGCCGGGCCTGCGCCCCCAGGAGCGGCGGATGGTCGTCCTCATCCTCCCGGCGGTCCTCCTCCTCTTCCTGGCAGGAAGCGCCTTCGCCTACTTCGTCATCATCCCGTACGTGCTCCGCTTCTTCCTCAGCCTCTCCTTCCCCGGCGTCCGGCCGACGCTCTCCGTCCAGAGCGTCCTCGGCTTCATCCTCAACCTGATCTGGCCCTTCGGGCTGGTCTTCGAGTGGCCGGCCGCCGTCGCCGGGCTGGCCGCCATCGGTCTCCTCACCGCCGAGCGGCTGGCCAAGGCGCGCCGCTACGCCATCCTCCTGATCTTCATCGTGGCCGCCATCATCACGCCTCCCGACCCCGTCTCGCAGATCGTGACGGCCATCCCCATGCTCGCCCTCTACGAGGCGAGCGTCTGGATCGCCCGCCTGGTCGGCCGGCGCCGCGAGCGGTGGCTGGCGGCCTCGAGCGAGCAGCCCACTTCCTAGGAAGGAATTACCAGGGACGCGGCGAAGGCTGGAACTCGAGAGGTCGGGGGCTGCTCGGAGACGGCGAGCCGGCCCCCGCAGGGGCCGGCGACCTCGGGAAGCGCAGGCTGGCGCGGTCAGCCGCGAGCGGCCTCGAGCGCGGGCGCATCCAGGTCGGCGAGGTTGGCCGCGTAGACGCACGGGCCCTCGCCGCGGGCGGCGCAGCCGGACTGCTCCAGCTCGGTGCCCAGCAGCCGTTCGTAGAGCTCGTGCTCCTTCCGGCAGGCGTCGGCGTAGCGGGCGGCCACGCGGGCGATGGGGCAGTTGTACTGCAGAAGGTGGATACGGCCATCGTGGAGCTGCACCTCCGCCTGGTAGCCGGACGCCTTCTGGATCTCCATCAGCCTGCGGATCCGCTCCTCGCCCTCGCTGCCCTGGAGCTTCTCCGACAGCTCCTCGGCGAGGATCTCCTCGCGCTCGTCGAAGAACCGCTCCACGAGCTCCGGACCCCCGAGGCGCTCGGCGGCGGCGAGGAGCTGCAGCGCGAGACGGTCGTAGGCACGGGGGAACGTCTCCTGGCCGCGCTCGGTGAGGAAGTACAGGTTGGCCGGGCGGCCCATGCCGCCCCGACGCTTGGTGCTGTGGATGAGCCCGTCCCGTTCCAGGATGGCCAAGTGCTGGCGGACGCCCATCGCGCTGATCCGCAGCGACCGGCTGAGCTCCTCGACGGTGGCGCCCGGGCGCCGCTTGAGGAGCTCGAGGATCTCGTCTCTCGTCGTCGCCGTCTCGGCCACGGTCGACCCTCCTACCGTTCCCGCGCCTGGAGCGCCGCGTGCGCGGGAGCCTTGTCGACCCGAAGTTACCGGATCAACGGGCGATTTTATATAGCCCATCTGTGTAATTTCGACCTCCGCAGGGGGGGTAGTCATGGCGGACCGGCGACGCCTTCCGGAGCCAGCGGGCGGCTCCCGGCGTGCCTTCGGACCTCTTCTCGCGGCGGCGCTCCTCCTGGTGCTGCCCGCCTGGCCGACCTCCGCGGCAGGCTTCGAGGGCGTGGGAGTGCCCGCCGGGGAGCCCTTCATCGAGGTCGTCTACCACAACCGCCGCACCACGGAGCTGGAGCCCAACAATCCGGGTCACGCCCGCTGGATCTGGTCCTTCGGCGACGGAAGCGGCTGGATCGACCCTCTGCCGGGTCACACGCGGCCGCTGATGCCGCACCGTTTCAAGCTGCCCGGCATCTACCAGGTCGTCGCCTCTTCCTACAGCGCCGAAGGGAGGCTCCTGCGCCGCCAGCGCTGGCGGGTGGTCGTCCGGCCGGACGAGTTCCTGCCCCGCGACGGGCTCCCCGCGGTCACCGCCGGGCTGCGGCTCTTCCGCGCGCAGACGGTGGAGATCCCCCGGCTCGTGCTACGTCTCCAGGGTCCCGCCGTCTGGCTGAGCGCGCGGCCGTCGACCTGGGGGCTCCAGCTGGAGGTGGGCAGCGCGCCCTGCCTGGCGAGCTACGGGATCCGCTACGATCCGGCGCCGCGCTTCCACGTGGCCTGGAGGAAGCCCGGCACCTTCCAGGTGGACGGAGCGGCCGTCGTCACGCTCCGCTACAGCTGGCCCGACGGGGCCGAGACCGTCGTCCGGAAGGTGGTGGTCGTCCATCGAAGCCTCAAGGTTCTGGGCTCGACGCTTCTCCTTCCGTGAGGCGGAGATAGAGCCGGAGCGGGCGATACCAGGCGGCCCCCTGCCAGCCCGAGGTGGGCGCGAAGGGGAGACCCCAGGCCAGGATGGCCCGCGCGGCCTCGAGAAGCCTGGCGGGCGCGGGGAGCTCCGGGAGGGCGGTCGCGCCGCCGCCGCGACCGGGCGAGGCACCCCGGGCCTGCGCCTCGGCCAGCAGGAGCAGCCAGAGCGCGGCCTCCGCGTTGGGCCCGGGGTAGGCGGCGGCACGGCGGAGGCCCAGCGCCTCCGCCTCCTCCTGCGGCAGGTCGGCGAGGGCCCCGCTTTCGCCGGCCAGGGTGGCGAGCGCGCCCGCCGCCAGCTCGAGGGAGCGACGCAGCCAGGCCGCCTCGCCGGTCGCCTCCCAGGCCGCGAGGAAGGCGCGCCCCAGCGGCACGAGGTCGCCCAGGTAACCGCGCAGGGGCCCGGGGCGGTCGAGGCGACGGGGCAGCGCCGGCGCGGCCGCGGGGCCGCCGGGCAGCATCCGGTCCAGCCTGCGCAGGAAGCGCAGCGCGGCCTCCGCCTCGCCCGGCCCGGCCGCCGCCTCCAGGAGCGCCCGCGCCGCCAGGCTCGAGGGGCCCACCGCCACCGGCCCGACCGGCCGCGCCTCCCCCGCGGGCGCCGGCGTCGCGTCGAAGGCGCTGGCCCAGCCGCCCTCCACCCGCTCCAGCGACGCGAGGAAGCGGACCTGCCCCTCCGCCGCCTCCGCCACCTCCGCCGCCGCGAGACCGGCCGCCTCGAGGCGGGCCCGCCAGCCGCTCTCCGGCCGCGAGAGCGGGGCGAGGAGCGCCAGCAGCCGGGCGTTGTCGGCGAGCAGCCGCTCGCCGGCGGGGTCGCTCCAGTCCGCCTCGGCGGCCAGCCGCCGGAACCCGCCCCGCGGGTCGCGCAGCGGGCTCCGCAGCAGCGCCGCCAGCGTCGCGGGGAGAAGCGGCCGCAGCGGCTCCGCGAGCTCGCCCGGGGCGAAGGCCGCCAGAGCCTCCAGCGGCTCCAGCGGGAGGAACTTGGGCGCCCCGCCGAAGCCGGCGTGCTCCGGGTCGTAGTGGCGGAGGAGGAGCGCCTCCAGCTGCTCCAGCCACGCCGCGCCCGGCTCGACCAGCAGCTCGGGGAGCCGCTCGGGCAGCCGGTAGCGCCCGATCTGGCGTTCCAGGAGCGGCCGGCGGAGCCGCCACTGGCCGGCCAGCCCGCGCAGGTGGCCGGCCAGCCGGCTCCCGTCGGCGACGCCGGCCGCGGCCAGCAGGTCGCCGCTCGGCGCCAGCACCGCGACGCTGGGCCAGCCGCCCAGGTTGTAGCGCGCGTCCAGGTCGGGCCGCTCGTCGGGATCGACCCGGACCGGGAGGAAGCTCTCGGCCAGGACCGCCTGCACCGCGGGATCGGAGAGCACCGTCTCGTCGAAGCGGTGGGCGCTCTCCGACCAGGCGGGCGCGACGACCAGGAAGATCGGTCGTCCGCTCCGCGACGCCTCGGCGAGCGCGGCGGCCGACCAGTCGCGCCAGGCGATCCGGCCGGACGATCGGGACACGGGGGGTGATCCGCCTTTCGCTCTCGGGATCCTCTGCGCAGCGGCCTGCCGGGTCGCCTCGGCGGGGCAGCCGAGCGGGCCGCGGCCAGGCTCCTTCTCTCCCAAGGATACACGCTGCTCGACCGGAACTGGCGCCGGCCGGGCCTGGAGCTCGACCTGGCGGTCCGCGCCCCCGCCGGGCGCTCGCTGGTGCTCGTCGAGGTGCGAGGAAGGCGCCTGGGCGCCGCCCCCGATCCCGCCCTCTCGCTCTTCCGGAGGAAGCGGCTGCGCTTCCTGCGTGCGGCGCTCCTCTACGCGGCGGCCCACGGGGAGCCCGAGCCCCGCCTGGACGTCGTCCTGGTGGGCTGGGGCGCGGGCGTCTGCGTCGTCCGGCACCTGCGGGACGTGGGCGACGAGCTGCTGGCGGGGGGCGAAATCGGATAGGGGTATGCTTCCTCGTGTGGGTCGTGCTTCGTTGACTCGCCGCATATGGAGACCCTAAGATGGGCATGCCAGATACGCCGGGAGGGTAGGGTATGGTCGGGTCGGCTGACCAGGAGACGGGCGCCGGCAGCGCGGCGGAAGGGCCGGCCCGGGTGCGGCCCGCCCTTCACGTGCACCTCAGCCCGTACGCCAACAAGGCGGACCTTCTGCAGCGCCTGCGGAAGATCGAGGGGCAGGTGCGGGGCATCGAGCGGATGATCGACGAGGAGCGCTACTGCGTCGACATCCTGGTGCAGATCGCCGCCGTGCGGGCGGCGCTCGACCGCGTCAGCCTGCAGCTGCTGGAGGCCCACGTGGAGGGGTGCGTCTCGGACGCGATCCGGAGCGGCGAAGGCGAGCCGTACATCCGGGAGCTGATGAGCGTCGTCACGCGCTTCGTCAGGTAGCGGCGACGCCCGCGCGCGGGATCGGCGGGAAGAGACGGGAGAGAGGCAAGGAGGCTTCGTTCGATGGCGAAGGATCCGGTCTGCGGCATGGAGGTCGACGAGGCGACGGCGCCGGCCAAGGCGGAGTACGAGGGCAAGACGTACTACTTCTGCGCGCCGGGCTGCAAGCGCGCCTTCGAGAGGGAGCCCGAGCGCTACCTCGCCGGGGGCGGGGAGCAGGGCCAGAGCCGCATGGGCTGACCTCGCCGGCCGCCTTCCTGGCGGAGCTGGAGGCGGCCGGGGCCCGCGAGCGCGCCGCCTGGGTCGTCAGCGTCAGCCTGGGCGGCTCGCACCGCAACCTCGATCTGCGCCTCCGGGCGGACGGGCGGCGCTGGCGCCTGCTGCGCGTCGGCAGCGACGGCGACCTGGAGATGGCGGCCGCGCTCTTGCGCCGGCTGGACGGGCGCGTGGCGGCGCTGGGCCTCGGCGGCATCAACCTCGGCTACCGGCTGCCCGGGCGGCTCTACCCGGCGCCGGAGGCGCTCCGGCTGGCGCGGGAGGTGCGGCGCACGCCGCTGGCGGACGGCTCGGCCTGGAAGGCGGCGGTGGAGCCGGAGGCGGTCCGGCTTCTGGAGGCGGAGGGCCTCCCGCCGGGCGAGGCCTTCCTGGCCAGCTACCTCGACCGGCCCGAGCTGGGCGAGGCGCTGGCGCGCGCGGGCTGGCGCGTGCGGGTCGGGGACCCCTGGGTCTCGCTCGGCCTTCCCTGGACGCCGCGGCCCGCCGCCTTCCGCCTGGCGGCCCGGATGGCGATGCCCCTTCTGCGTGGCCGCCCCATCGCCCGCCTCTATCCCCTGGGGGCGGCCCAGGAGGAGGCCGGCCGGAGTGGCCGCGCGGTCCTGCGCCGCGCCCGCCTCCTGGCGGGCGACTTCCATCTGCTTTACCGGCACCTGCCCCTCCGCCTGGACGGGAAATGGATGCTGACCAGCTCCGTCCGTCCGGCCGAGATGGAGGAGCTCCGCCGGCGCGGTCTGGAGCGCCTCCTCCTCCTCGGCCCCGACCTGGGGGGCGTCAGCCTGGCGGCCAACCTGCTGGAGGCGCTGGCGCGGGCGTGCGGCGTCGACGACGACCCGCTGGCGCTGCGCGCCTTCGCCCGGCGGAACGGGCTGCTTCCCTCCGCCTGCGGGCGGCTCTCGCCTCCTCCCCGCCCGTGAAGCTCCTCACTTTCGGTGCGGGCGGAGATTATGCGAAAATGCACGTGAAATGGCATCGAAACCGGGTCGAACGGGGCGCGCCTTCCGGCGCCCTTCGGCGCGGAGCGGGGCGATGGGGTTGAACAGGCGTTGGCGCTTGACGCTGGCCTTCTTCGTCGTGGCGGCGGTGGTGGGCGGCCTGGCCATCCGCTCCATCGCCGACTCCGCCTCGGTCTACTACACGGTCGACCAGTACCTGAGCCGGGGAGCCGCGGCCTGGCAGCGGCAGGCCGAGGTGAAGGGCGAGGTGGTGCCAGGCAGCATCCGCTGGGACGGCGCCCGCCTCGACCTGAGTTTCGAGCTGCAGAACAACGGCAAGGTGCTGCCCGTCCGCTACCGGGGCATGAAGCCCGAGACGCTCCAGGCGGGGATCGAGGCGGTGGTGACCGGCAGCATGCGGGACGGCGCCTTCCAGGCCAGCGGCATCCTGGTCAAGTGCCCGTCGAAGTACGTGCCCAAGAGCGGAGGCAACGGTTGAGCGCGCGGCGCCCGGCGCGGGGGGCGGAGGCGGCCGCGGCGGCGGCCGCGCACGGCCGGCGGCTCCGGGGCGCAGGCAGGCTCTTCGTGGCGCTCGTCCTGGCTCTCCTGGCCGGCCCGCTGGCCCTGGCGGGGCGGGCGGCGGCGGCCGGGCCGGTGGTGGCCGCGAGCGTCCGCTGGGTGCTGACGGTCCAGCCGGGTGGGCTGGCGGTCCTGGAGATGGTGACCGTGGCCAACGCGGGAGGAAGCGCCACGGCCGCCTGGTCGTGGCGGCTTCCCCCGGGCGCGCGCGCCGCCACGCTCCAGCCGGGCGGCGCCGCGGCGCGCCTGGGCGGCGGCGCGCTGGCGGACGCGCGGCCGCTGGCTCCCGGGGAGCAGAGGTCCTACGCCCTGCGGTACGAACTTCCTTACAAAGTGCCGGCACGCCTGGCCTTCACCCCGTCGCTGCCGGTCGAGAGCGCCAGCGCACTGGTCGACGAGGGCAGCCTGCGGCTGGCGGGCCCCGGCTGGGTGCGTCTGGGCGTGGTCGCCGTCGGCGGCCGGGCCCTGCGCCAGTACGCCCTCGAGAGGCCGCTGGCCGCCGGGCAGCGGCTCGAACTCCTTCTGACGCCGCCGGACTGGTGGTACGAGCACGGCACAGGGGCGCTGGCGGCCGCCTGGGCGCTCCTGCTGGCGGGGGTGCCGGCGCTGGCGTTCTGGCTCTGGCGCCGGTCGCGTCCGGAGGCGGAGCTGGAGCGGGTGCGCAGGGCGCTGGAGCGGGTCGAGCGGCTGCACGAGGCGGGGCGGCTCCAGGAGGCGCCCTACCGGATCCGCCGGCAGCAGCTGGTGGACGAGGCGGCGCAGCTGCTGGCGGAGGTGGACGGAAGCTCGCGCGAGGCGGGGTGAAGGCCGCTTGACGCTGCTGGAGGTGCGGGGGCTGGTCCTGCGGCTGGGCGGGCGGCTCGTCCTGCGCGGCGTAGGCTTCCGCCTGGAGGCGGGCGAGGCCGTCCTCCTGCGGGGACCCAACGGGGCCGGGAAGACGAGCCTGCTGCGCGTGCTGGCGGGGCTGGAGCGACCGGATGCCGGGGAGATCCTCTGGCGGGGGCGTCCGGTCGGCCAGCTGGGCGCACTCTACCGGGGGCGGCTGGCCTGGGTGGGCCACCGGACGGCGCTCTACCCCCGGCTGACCGGCCGGGAGAGCCTCCTCCTCCATGCGGCCGGCTACCCGTGGCTCGACCGGCAGGAAGCGCGCCGCCGGGCGGAGCTCTGGCTGGAGCGCGCGGGGCTGCTGCGCTGGGCGGAGCGGCCGGTCTCGCACTACTCGCGGGGGATGCAGCAGCGGCTCGCCATCGCGCGGAGCTTCCTGACCGAGCCCGAGCTGATCCTCCTCGACGAGGCGGCCGGCGGGCTGGACGAGACGGGACGCCGCTTCCTGCGCCAGGCGCTGGACGAGGCGCGGGCGCGGGGGGCGGCCGCCATCGTCGTCTCGCACGAGCCGGACCCGGGGCTGGGGGAGGTGGACCGGCGCTGGTGGCTGGAGGCGGGACGGCTGTGCGCGGAGCCGGGGGAGGAAGGCGAGGCGGCGGGGGTCGGGACGGACGGGGCTACGCTCGCGCGCTCGCCGCGGTGATCCGGAAGGAGCTCGTCAGCGAGGCGCGGAGCGGCGAGACGCTGGGCGCGAGCCTGCTCTTCGCGCTGCTCCTCCTGACCCTGCTCAGCCTCGCCGCGGGTACGCAGCCGGGCTGGGAAGGCGAGCGCCTGGCGGCGGCGCTCTGGCTGATCCTGCTCTTCGCGGGGGCCCTCCTCCTCCACCGCTCCTTCGCGCAGGAGACGGAGGAGGACGCCTTCCTGCAGCTCCTGCTCTGGCCCGTCGACCGGAGCGCGCTCTACTGCGGCAAGGCGCTGGCCAGCTGGCTCTACCTGGCCCTTCTCGGCGCGCTCCTCTGGCTGGCCGCCTTCGGTCTGCTGGGCGCCTCCCCGCGCGGTCCCGCCTGGGCGCTGGCGGCGACCCTCCTCCTGGGAACCGCGGGCTTCGCCGGCGCGGGCACCTTCCTGGCGGCGGTGACCGCGCGCCTCCGCGCCGCCCCCATCCTGCTGCCGATCCTGCTCTACCCGCTCCTGGTCCCGCCGCTCCTGGCGGCGGTCCGCCTGGGCGGCTGGGCGCTGGCGGGCGGTCCGCCGGCGGCGCCGCTCTGGTGGGAGCTCCTGGTCGGGTACGACCTGCTCTTCGCGGTGGTTCCGGCGCTGCTCTTCGAGCTCCTGTGGGAGGGGTGAGCCAGATGGTCGAGCCGTCGACGGCGATCCGCCGGACGGAGAGGAGAGGGAGGCGTCGGCCGGCCCGCCTGCCGTGGCTGGAGGTGTCGGCCGGGCTGGCGGTGCCGGTGGCGCTCTACCTGGGGCTGGTCTGGGCGCCGCCCGAGCGGGTGATGGGCGACGTGCAGCGCATCATGTACTTCCACGTGGCCTCGGCCATGACGGCCTATCTGGCCTTCGGGCTGGTGGCGGTCGCCTCCGCGATCTACCTGCTGCGACGGCAGGCGCGCTGGGACCGGGTGGCGGTGGCCGCGGCCGAGGTGGGCGTCCTCTTCACCACGCTCACGCTGCTCTCGGGCAGCATCTGGGCGCGCTCGGCCTGGAACGCCTGGTGGCTCTGGCAGGACGCGCGCCTGACCACCACCCTGCTGATGTGGTTCCTCTACGCGGGCTACCTGCTGCTGCGGGCGGCGGCCAGGGAGGGCGACGGGCAGGGCGGCAGGCTGGCGGCGCTCTACGGGCTGCTCAGCGTGGCGATCGTTCCGGTGGTCCACTTCTCGGTCGTCTGGTGGTACTCCAACCACCCGCAGGTGATCACGCCGCAAGGGATCCGGATGGCGCCGCAGATGGTGGTGGCGCTGCTCGCGGCCAGCGTCGCCGTGCTGCTCGTGGGCGTCGTCCTCTTCCTGCAGCGCTGGCGGCTGGAGGAACTGCGCGACCGGCTCGCCGAGCTGGAGATGCGCTGCGAACGCACGTAGCCGGAGGAAGGTCGGAAAGGGGAGCGAACGTGGGCTGGGTGGCGCTGGCGTACGGGGTGATCTGGCTGGGCCTGGCGGGGTACGTAGTCCGGCTGGCGCTGGCCACGCGCAGGCTGGAGGAGGAGGTCGGGCGGCTCTCCTCGATGCTGCCGGAGGAGGAGGCGACGGTTTCCGACGCCGCCCGGGATGCGAGGCGGGGCGCGGCTTCGCGGCAGGAAGGCGGCGACTGACCTGCCTTTTCCTGCATCCCGGGCGGCACTATAATCGGCATCGGATGGCCGGGACCGGGGATGCCTTGGGCCGGGCGCGAGGGACGAGTTCGCGGGACCCGGTGAGGCTGCGTCGCCCGGCCCTTCGTTTTCCTCGCCACGGCTGAGCGGCGTTCCGCGCCCGGCGGAGCGCCGCGGACCAGGGGGGAGGACCAGATGGCGAAGAACAGAAGGCCCAGGATCGGCATCGTCGGCGCAGGCGCCACCGGAGCCACCACCGCGCACTGGTGCGCCGCCAAGGAACTGGGAGACATCGTCCTCATCGACATCGTGGAAGGTCTGCCCCAGGGGAAGGCCCTCGACCTCCAGGAAGCGGCCCCTGTCGAGCACTTCGACGTCCACGTCACGGGCTCCAACGACTTTGCGGCGCTGGAGGGCGCCGACGTGGTGGTGATCACCGCCGGGGTGGCGCGGAAGCCCGGCATGAGCCGGTCGGACCTGCTGGCCACCAACGCAGGCATCGTCCGCTCCGCCTCCGAGCAGATCGCCCGTCACGCCCCCGACGCCTACGTCATCGTCCTCAGCAACCCGCTGGACACCATGTGCACCGTCGCCCTGGAGGCCACGGGCTTCCCCAGGAACCGGGTGGTCGGCCAGTCCGGGATCCTCGACTCGACTCGCTTCCGCACCTTCATCGCCCAGGAGCTGGGCGTCTCCTACCGCGACGTCACCGCCATGGTCCTCGGCGGGCACGGCGACAGCATGGTTCCGCTGGTCCGCTACGCCTACGCGGGCGGGATCCCCATCGAGCGGCTCCTGCCCCCGGAGCGGATCGCGGCCCTGGTGGAGCGGACGCGGAAGGGCGGCGGCGAGATCGTCGACCTGCTCAAGACCGGCAGCGCCTTCTACGCGCCGGGCTCGGCCGTCACGGAGATGGTGGCCGCCATCCTGCGCGACCAGAAGCGGATCCTGACCTGCGCGGCCTACCTGGACGGCGAGTACGGGCAGCGGGGCATCTTCGCGGGGGTCCCGGTCATCCTCGGCGGCGACGGCGTGGAGAAGGTGATCGAGCTGGAGCTGACGGAGGAGGAGCGCCAGGCGTTCGAACGCTCGTGCGACGAGGTCAGACAGAACCTGGAGATCCTGCGCTCCCTCGGCTGAGACGGGGGCGAGTGGCGCATTCGCCAGGCAGGGCGTTCGCGGCTGCCGGCGGGACAGGAGGTGGACGGGATGGCAGTGACGGAGCGCGAGGCCGACGAGCTTCGGGAGCAGGCGCTCACGCTGCACAGGCAGGTGCGCGGCAAGATCGAGGTGCGTTCGCGGGTTCCCGTCCGGGATCGTCATGACCTGAGCCTGGCCTACACCCCGGGGGTCGCGGAACCGTGCAAGGAGATCCACGAGCAGCCCGATCTGGCCTACGAGTACACGGGCAAGGGGAACACGGTGGCGGTGGTGACGGATGGCACCGCCGTCCTCGGGCTGGGCGACATCGGTCCGGAGGCCGCGCTGCCGGTGATGGAGGGGAAGTCCGTCCTCTTCAAGATCTTCGGCGGTGTCAATGCCATCCCCGTCTGCCTCGCCACCAAGGAAGTCTCCCGCATCACCGAGACCGTGAAGCTCCTGGCGCCCAACTTCGGCGGCGTCAACCTCGAGGACATCTCCGCGCCGCGCTGCTTCGAGATCGAGGCGCGCCTCCGCCAGGAGCTGGAGATCCCGGTCTTCCACGACGACCAGCACGGCACCGCCATCGTCACGGCGGCCGCGCTGATCAACGCCCTCAAGCTGGTGGGCAGACCGCTGGCCGCGGTCAAGATCGTGGTCAACGGCGCGGGAGCCGCCGGCATCGCCATCACCCAGCTCTTGCTGGACATGGGTGCCCGGGACGTCATCCTCTGCGACCGGGCCGGCGCGATCTGGAAGGACCGCAAGGAGGACATGAACCCGTATAAGCTCCGCATGGCCGAGCTGACCAACCCGCGGGGCGTCCGGGGCGGCCTGTCCGAGGCCGTCCGGGGCGCCGACGTCTTCATCGGCGTCTCGGCGGGAGGTGCCCTCACGCCGGAGATGGTTCGGACCATGGCGCCGGAGAACATCGTCATGGCCATGGCCAACCCGGTCCCGGAGATCTACCCGGACGACGCGCGGGCGGCGGGATCGCGGGTGGTGGCCACGGGGCGCTCGGACTTCCCCAACCAGATCAACAACAGCCTGGTCTTCCCCGGCGTCTTCCGCGGCGCCCTCGACGTCCGCGCCCGGCAGATCACCGAGCACATGAAGCGGGCGGCCGCCGAGGCCATCGCCGCGCTCGTCGCACCGGGGGAGCTGCGCGAAGAGTACATCATCCCCTCCATGTGGAATCCGGAGGTGGCCCCCGTCGTGGCCGCGGCCGTCGCCGAGGCAGCCGTCCAGGACGGGGTGGCGCGGGTGGAGCGCACGCCCGAGGAGGTGGCGCGGCACACGCGCGAGCTCGTGGCGGAAGTCCGCCGCGCCAGCGCCTAGGCGCAGGGCGCCGCCGCCGCCCGAGCCGCTCCGAGGCACGACCAGGAAGGTGATGTGACCGGATGAAGCTGTACGAGTACATGGCCAAGGGTGTCCTGCGCGAGAACGGCGTTCCGGTGCCCCCGGGCCGCCTCGCCCGTACGCCCGAGGAGGCCGAGGCGGCGGCCCGCTCGCTGGGCCCCTGCGTCGTCAAGGCGCAGGTGCTGGTGGGCGGGCGCGGCAAGGCGGGCGGCGTGAAGCCGGCCCAGACGCCGGAGGAGGCGCGCAGCCGCGCCGGCGAGATCCTCGGCATGAACCTGAAGGGCTGCGTGGTCGAGACGGTCTACGTCGAGAGCATGCTGGGCATCGACCGCGAGCTCTACCTGGGCATCACGATGGACAACGCGGCCAAGCGGCCGCTCTTGATCGCCTCGGCCTCGGGCGGCATGGAGATCGAGGAGGTGCCCGAGCGCGCCATCGTCCGCCAGCCCGTACCGGTGGAGTGGGGGCTGATGCCGTACGCGACCCGCTGGGTCGCCCACCGGCTCGGCCTCTCGGGCGACCTGGCCAGGCAGTTCGGCGAGATCGCGCTCAAGCTCTACGAGATCTTCCGCCGCTACGACGCGGAGCTGGTGGAGATCAACCCTCTGGCCGTCGCCGGCGACCGGCTGGTCGCCGCCGACGCGCGACTCAACGTCGACGACGACGCGCTCTACCGCCATCCCGACCTGCCGCGCACCAGCGAGGCGACCGAGCTGGAGAAGCGGGTGCGCGAACTGGGCCTGGCCTACGTGGAGCTGGACGGGGACATCGCGGTCATGGCGAACGGCGCCGGCATCACCATGGCGACGCTGGACGTCTTGCAGCGCTACGGCGGTCGGCCGATGAACTTCCTCGACGCCGGCGGCGGCGCCGCCGCCGGGCCCATGGCCGAGGCGCTCAAGGTCCTGGTCTCGACCCGCCCCAAGGCGATCTTCGTCAACATCTTCGGAGGGATCACCCGCTGCGACGACGTCGCGCAGGCCGTCATCACCGCGCGGCGCGAGGTGGGCATCTCCATGCCGATGGTGGTCCGGCTGGTGGGCACCAACGAGGAGAAGGGCGTGGAGATGCTTCGCGGCGAGGGCATCCAGGCCTACCGTTCGATGGAGGAGGCTGCGGCCCGCGCGGTGGAGCTGGCGCGCGCCGGCGAGGGGGTCGAGGGCTGAATGGCGATCTTGGTCGACGACAAGACCCGGGTCGTGGTGCAGGGGATCACGGGTCACCAGGGGAGCTTCCATACGAGCCTGATGCTGGAGTACGGCACGCGCGTCGTCGCCGGCGTCTCGCCGGGGAAGGGCGGCCAGGAGGTCCACGGCGTCCCCGTCTACGAGACGGTGCAGGAGGCGGTGGACAAGCATGGCGCCAACGCCTCCGTCCTCTTCGTGCCGGCCCCCTTCGTCAAGGACGCGGCCTTCGAGGCGATCGAGGCCGGCTGCTCGCTTGTCGTGGTCATCGCCGAGCACGTGCCCCTGCACGACGCGGCCGCGATCGTCGCCTTCGCCCGGCAGCGGGGCGCGATCGTCATCGGCCCCAACACCTACGGCATCTGCTCCCCGGGCAAGTCCAAGATCGGCATTCCGCCCAACAGCATCTTCCGGCCCGGCGCCGTGGGCGTGGTCGCCCGCAGCGGGACCCTCAGCTACGAGATCGTGCAGGCCATCTCCCAGGCCGGCCTCGGCGAGTCCACGGTCGTGGGCATGGGCGGCGACCGGGTGGTCGGCCTCACGTTCATCGACGTGCTGAAGCGGTTCGAGGCGGACGAGGCGACGCGGGCGGTCGCCCTGGTGGGCGAGATCGGCGGCACCGCCGAGGAGGAGGCGGCCGAGTTCATCAAGACCATGTCCAAGCCGGTGGTCGCCTACGTGGCCGGACGCAGCGCCCCTCCCGGGAAGCGCATGGGCCACGCCGGCGCCATCATCGAGCGCGGCCGCGGCACCTACGAGAGCAAGGTGGCGGCGCTGACGGCCGCGGGCGTCCAGGTGGCCGACTTCCCGTGGCAGGTGGCCGAGCTGCTCAGGCAGAAGCTCGGTGCGGCTTGACGCCTCCCCGGGCGCGCAGGTAGAATCGCACCCAAACCGAACGTGGTCCCGGGCGATGACGGGAACGAGTAGCCTGGTCTGGCCGCTTCAGAGAGCCGGCGGCGGCTGCGAGCCGGTGCGGCGGGCGGGTGAATGGCTCCCGGAGCTGCGGCCCGAAGGCGCTGGGGCGCCCTAGGGTGCGCCGGTTCTCCCCCCGGTACAGGGGAGCCGGATCCGGTAAGGGATCCGGGCTGAGTGGGAGCTTCCTCCCAGTTGGGTGGCACCGCGGAATCGACTTCCGTCCCATGCGGGCGGAAGTTTTTTTATCCGCCGGCGCACCTCCGGCAGGGGCTCCAAGCTTGGGTGGCACCGCGGCCTCCGTCCCAACGGGCGGGGCCGCTTTTCTGTCGGCCTGGAGGCCGGGGTGTCCGAGCCGATGGGGGGTGGTGGGATGCTGCGCGAGGCGCTGGCGAAGGTGGCGGCGGGGGAGCGGCTGACCGTCGCCGAGGCCGAGGAAGTGATCGGCGAGGTGATGGACGGGCGCGCCAGCGACGCGCAGATCGCCGCCTTGCTGACGGCGATGCGCGTGCGCGGCGAGACGGAGGAGGAGATCGAGGGGGCCGCGCGGGCGATGCGGCAGCGAGCCGCACGGGTCGAGCGGAGGCGGGCGCCTGTCGTCGACACCTGCGGAACCGGGGGCGACGGGGCCGGCACGTTCAACATCTCCACCACCGCGGCCTTCGTGGTGGCAGGGGCGGGGCAGGCGGTGGCCAAGCATGGCAACCGCTCGGTCTCCAGCCGCGCCGGGAGCGCCGACGTGCTGGAGGCGCTGGGCGTCGCCGTCGACCTGGACGCGGAGGCGGCCGGGCTCTGCCTCGACGAGGTGGGGATCGCCTTCCTCTTCGCGCCGCGGCTCCACGCGGCCATGCGCCACGCCGCCGGGCCGCGCAGGGAGCTCGGCTTCCGGACGATCTTCAACGTGCTCGGTCCGCTGACCAACCCGGCCGGGGCGGAGGCGCAGCTGGTGGGCGTCTACGACCCGGCGCTGACCGAGCCGCTGGCCGAGGTGCTGATGCGTCTGGGCGCCCGGCACGTCCTGGTGGTCCACTCCCTGGACGGCCTGGACGAGCTGAGCACCAGCGCGCCGGCGCGCGTCACCGAGGCCCGGGAGGGGCGGCTGCACACCTACGTGCTCGATCCCCAGGAGCTCGGCCTGGCGCCCGCGCCGCGAAGCGCGCTGGCCGGGGGCGACGCGGCGGAGAACGCCGCCATCACCGAGTCCGTCCTGGGGGGCGAGGAGGGCCCGCGGCGGGAGACGGTCCTGCTCAACGCGGCGGCGGCGCTCCTGGCGGCCGACGTCGCCGGGGACCTGCGCGAGGGGCTGGAGCTGGCCCGGCGCAGCGTCGACGGCGGGGCGGCGCGGGAGCGACTGGAAGCGCTCCGCACGCTCAGCCGCGAGCTGGCGGAGCGCAGGCCGGGCGAGGAGCGGCGCGGCGCATGATCCTCGACGCGATCGTGGAGGCCAAGCGCAGGGAGCTGGCGGCGGCGCGGGAGGCGCCGGCGGTCGCCACGCGGGCCGCGGGGGCCGGAGGGGCGCGCCCTCCGCTCTCGCTGGAGCGCGCGCTGCGGCGGCGGGCGCGGGAGGGCCGGCTCGGCCTGATCGCGGAGTGCAAGCGGCGCTCGCCCTCCGCCGGCGAGATCGCGCCCATCCCGGAGCCGGCCCGGCTGGCCGAGCGCTACGTCGAGGGCGGGGCGGCCGCCCTCTCCGTCCTGACCGACCGAACCTTCTTCGGCGGTGACCCGGCCGACCTGCGGGCGGTGCGCGCGGCGGTCCCCGTGCCCGTCCTGCGCAAGGACTTCCTGATCGATCCGGACCAGGTGCGGGAGAGCGCCGCGCTGGGGGCCGACGCCGTCCTCGTGATCGCGCGCCTCTTCGAGCAGCCCGAGCAGCTCGCCGCCATGCTCGACGAGGTGGAGCGCGCAGGGCTGGAGGCGCTGGTCGAGGTCCACGACGAGGAGGAGGCGGCCCGGGTCGCCGCGCTGGGCGCGCGTCTGGTCGGCGTCAACAACCGCGACCTGGCGACCTTCCGGGTCGAGCGGGAGCGCGCGGAGCGGGTGGCGCGCTTCCTGCGCGCCCCGGGGCAAGGCCGGCCGCGGGGCGCGCTGCTGGTGGCCGAGAGCGGCTACCGGCGGCCCGAGGAGCTCCTCCCTGCGGCGGAGGCCGGCGTCGACGCCGCCCTCGTCGGCGAGGCGCTGGTCCGCGCCGGCGATCCCGCGCGACTGGCCGCAGGCTTCGCGGCCGTCCGGCGGCCCGGCGCGCCCGCGGGCCGGGAGCGCGTGCGGGTGAAGATCTGCGGCCTGGACAGCCTGGAGGCCACCCGCGCGGCGGTGGAGGCAGGCGCGGACGCGGTCGGCTGGATCCTGCTGCCGGGGCGGCGGCGGAGCGTCGACCCCGAGGCGGCGGCGGCCTGGGCGCGGGAGGTGCCGCCCGCGGTGCTCCGCGTGGGCGTCTTCGCCCGCCAGGCGCCCGAGGAGGTGGCGGCGCTGGCGCGCCGCTGCCGCCTGGACGCGGTCCAGCTGCACGGCGGCGAGGACGAGGCGTACGTGCTCCGGTTGCGGAGCCTCCTTCCTGACGCGGAGCTGATCCGCGCCGTGGCGTCGCCGGAGGAGGCGCGGGGCGAGGCCGACCGCTGGCTTCTCGACCCCGGCGAGGGCGGCGCCGGGCGGCGCGCGCCGGAGGAGGCCGCGCTCGGCTTCCGCGCCCGCGGCCTCCGCTGGTGGCTGGCGGGCGGCCTCGATCCGGAGAACGTGGCCGGCTTTCTGGAGCGTTACCGGCCCGACGGGGTGGACGTCTCCTCGGGCGTGGAGAGCGGGGGGAGGAAGGATCCCGGGCGGATCCGGGCCTTCGTGCAAGCCGTGAGGGGGTGGGAACGTGCCCGCCATGGTGCAGCCTGACGCGCGCGGGCGCTGGGGCCGCTTCGGCGGCAGGTACGTGCCGGAGACGCTGGTGCCGGCGCTGGAGGAGCTGGAGCGAGGGTACCGCGAGGCGATGGCCGATCCGGCCTTCACCGGCGAGTACCGGCGGCTCCTGGCCGAGTACGTGGGAAGGCCGACGCCGCTGACGCCGGCTCGCCGCCTGACCGCCCGCTACGGACGGGCGCGGATCTGGCTGAAGCGCGAGGACCTCAACCACACCGGCGCGCACAAGATCAACAACGCGCTCGGCCAGGTGCTGCTGGCGGAGCGGATGGGCAAGCGCCGCATCATCGCCGAGACCGGCGCCGGCCAGCACGGGGTCGCCACCGCCACCGCCTGCGCGCTGCGCGGGCTGGAGTGCACGGTCTACATGGGCGAGGAGGACGTCCGCCGGCAGCGGCTCAACGTCTACCGCATGGAGCTCCTGGGCGCCCGCGTCGTGCCGGTGGAGAGCGGCAGCCGGACGCTGAAGGAGGCGGTCAACGAGGCGATCCGCGACTGGGTGACGAACGTCGACTCGACCCACTACGTGATCGGCTCCGTGGTCGGGCCGCATCCCTACCCGCAGATGGTCCGCGACTTCCAGGCGGTGATCGGCGAGGAGACGCGCCGGCAGATGCTGGAGGCGGCGGGAAAGCTGCCCGACTTCCTGGTGGCCTGCGTGGGCGGCGGCTCCAACGCGGCCGGCTTCTTCGCCCCCTTCTACGGGGACGAGCAGGTCCGCCTGATCGGCGTGGAGGCGGGCGGCCGCGGGCTGGAGACGGGCGAGCACGCGGCCAGCCTGAGCGGAGGCAGCTTCGGCGTCCTGCACGGCGCCGCCACCTTCATCCTCCAGGACGAGGAAGGGCAGGTGCGCCCCGCCTACTCCGTCAGCGCCGGCCTCGACTACCCCGGCGTCGGCCCCGAGCACGCCTTCTACCGCGAGACCGGCCGCGCCGAGTACGTCGCCGTGCGCGACGAGGAGGCGCTGGCCGCCGCCGAGCGCCTGAGCCGCCTGGAGGGCATCCTGCCCGCCCTGGAGAGCGCCCACGCGCTGGCCTACCTGGAGCGGCTGATGCCGGAGACGGAGCCGGGCCAGGACGTGGTGGTCAACCTCTCGGGACGCGGCGACAAGGACGTGGAGATCCTGCTGGCGGCCGGCCTGGGCCGCCGCGGGAGCGGGGAGGTGGGCGCATGAGCCTCGCCGTCGAGACGAGCCGTGGCGAGGAGCCGCGCGGCGCCCGCCTGATCGCCGAGGCGATCCGCCGGAGACGCGCGGAGGGGGCCGTCCCGCTCGTCGCCTACGTCATGTACGGCGACCCCGACCCGGAGAGGTCGCTGGCCGCGGCCGCCGGGGCGCTGGAGGGAGGCGCGGCGGTGCTCGAGCTGGGGTTGCCCTTCTCCGATCCGCTGGCCGACGGGCCGGTCATCCAGGCGGCGGGGCAGCGGGCGCTGGGCGCCGGCACCCGCCCCTCGCAGGTCTTCGAGGGCCTGCGCCGGCTGCGCGAGGCGCGGCCCGAGGCGGCGGTCTGCCTGATGAGCTACTTCAACCCCGTCCTGGCCTACGGCTGCGAGCGCTGGCTGGGGCAGGCGGCCGAGGCCGGGGCGGCGGGCGTCATCCTGCCCGACCTGCCGCCGGAGGAAGCGGGCGACCTCCCGCTCCGGGCGCGCGAGCTCGGCCTCGCCTGGATCCCCTTCGTCGCGCCCACCGCCACCGAGGCCCGCCTGCGCGCAGCGCTGGCGGTCGGCACGGGCTTCGTCTACGGCGTCGCCCTGACCGGCGTCACCGGCGCCTCCGGCGGTCTCGACCCGCGCGTTCCCGCCCTGGTCGGACGGGTGCGGGCGCTGACCCCCTGGCCGGTGGCCGTGGGATTCGGCCTCTCGACGGCGGCCGACGTGCGGGCGGCGGGCGCGGTGGCCGACGCGGCCGTGGTCGGCTCCGCCCTGGTCCGCCTCGTCGCCCGGGGAGGAAGCGCCGCCGAGATCCGCGAACGGGTCCGCCGCGGGGTGGCCGACCTGCTCGGCGCACCCTAGCCGGCACGGTGGGAGGGAGCGGCTTGGTCTCGCGCCAGGAGGCGCTGGATCTCCTCTACGAGTTCACCCGCAGCCCCAACCTCAGGAAGCACGCCCTGGCGGTGGAGGCGGCGATGCGCGCCTACGCGCGGCGCTTCGGCGAGGACGAGGAGCGGTGGGGGCTGGCGGGCCTGATGCACGACTTCGACTACGAGCGCTGGCCCGACCCGGCCGACCATCCCCTGCGCGGCGCCGCCATCCTGGAGGAGCGCGGCTACCCGGCCGACGTGGTCCACGCCATCCGCGCCCACGCCGACCACACCGGCGTTCGCCGCGAGAGCCTGATGGACAAGGCGCTCTTCGCCTGCGACGAGCTCTCCGGCTTCATCGTCGCGGTCGCCCTGGTCCGTCCCGGCCGCGACGTCGCCGGCCTCGGCGTGGCCTCGGTGCGGAAGAAGCTGAAGGACAAGGCCTTCGCCAGGAACGTCAGCCGCGCCGACATCGAGCGGGGCGCGGCCGAGCTGGGCGTGCCGCTCGACGAGCACATCGCCGTCGTCCTCGAGGCCCTGAAGGGCGTCGCCGCCGAGCTGGAGCTGGGAGTTTGAATCCTGGCAGACTTTTTGCGTTGTGAGCTTCCCTCGCGGGCACTAGCCTGCCAGGTGGAGAGGCCGTGCCGGGAGGGTGGATCCAACCATTGGCCGGGATACCTTCTTTCCGTCGAGCCGCCCCTTGGCAGGGCGGCTTCGGCTTGGACCTGGGTAGCGCCAACCTGCGCCTGGTCGACGCGCGCGGCCGGCGGCTGGAGGAGGCGGCCGTGCTGGCGCGCGAGCGCCAGGGGGCGAGGCGGATCGTCGCCTACGGGAACGAGGCGCGCCGCATGGAGGGGAGGGCGCCCTCCGAGCTGGAGCTGGTCCATCCCATCCGCAGGGGGGCCATCGCCGACTACGACGCGGCCGAGGCGCTCCTGGGCCGTCTCCTCGCCAGGCTCGGCGGGCGGGGCCGCTTCCGCCGGCCGCGCCCCGTGCTGGTGGCGGCCCGCTGGGGGCAGAGCCAGGTGGAGGAGCGGGCGATCGAGCAGGCTCTGGAGAGCGCGGGTGCGGGCCGCGTCCACTTCCTGGCGGCGCCGCTGCTGGCGGCGGCCGGCCTGGGCCTGGAGGTCGCGGAGCCGCGCGGGCGGCTGATCGTCGACGTCGGCGCGGGCGAGAGCTCGGCGGCCGTGGTGACGGCGGGCGGCATCGCCCTGGCCGGGCGCTGGCCGGTGGGCGGCGAGGAGATGGACGAGGCGATCATCCGCTGGTTCCGCCAGGAGCACGGGCTGGTCATCGGCAGGCCGACGGCGGAGCGGCTGAGGACGACGGCCGCGGCGGCGCCGGGCGCGGCGCCCGGCGAGGAGAGGGTGAGCGTGGCGGGCGTTCACGTCGGCAGCGGCCTGCCCGCAGTGGTCACCGTCCCGGCGGGCGAGCTGGCGGCACCGCTCGTCCCGGTCCTCGACCGGATCGCCGAGAGCGTCGCCCAGCTGCTGGGGGAGACGCCGCCGGAGCTTCTGGCCGACATCTGGGAGGACGGCGGGCATCAGGTCGGCCGGGGAGCCCTGCTGCGCGGCCTGCCGGAGTACCTCGGCCGGAAGCTGGAGCTGCGCCTGCAGGTGGCCGAAAACGCCGCCGAGGCGGTCGCCGACGGCCTCGTGGCGGTCCTGCGGGGCACCCTCGCCGCGCCGACCCCGGGCAGCCTCGCCTACAGGACGGCCTGATGCGCGGACCGGCTGGCCAGGACGTACCAGGCGCCGCCGTCGCGGACCAGGCGGACGGTCACCCCGGGCGCGTCGAAATAGTAGAAGGCGGCCACCAGGCCGCGGTCGCCGGCGCCGGGGCGGGGGTGGAGGTGCCCGTCGAGGACGTGGACCGCCTCGCCCGCCGCGACCGGCACGACCTCCCGCTCCTGCGCCGTCTCCAGCTCCAGTGCGCCGGCGCGCACGGCCAGGCGGAGGACGCCGGGCAGCGTGCGCTGCTCCTCCGCGGCGGCGGGCGTGGCCGCGCCGGCTTCCGCCGATCCGGTCACCGCGATCTCTCCCCCTGACGCCTGGCTTCCTTGCGGGGAACCGGAAGGAGGCGCTTCACCACCCACGCTTCGACGGCGTAGGGTAGATTCCTGGCGAGGAAGCGAGGGGGAGAGGCGCATCCGTCGACTTCTGGCGAGGTGGCTCGAAACCGGCTGGGCGCGCGCGCTGCTCATCACGTCGGGCACCGGCCTGATCGCGCTGGGCGTCAACCTCTTCCAGGTACCCTTCCGCATCGTCGACGGCGGCGTCAGCGGCGTCGGCGTCCTGTTGCTCCACACCCTGGGCGTGCCGGTCAGCGTCACCATCGTCGCGCTCAACGTGCCCATCCTCGCGCTGGGCCTGCGCGCCCACGGCTACCGCTTCATCGCCCGGACCTTCCTGGGCATCGCCACGCTGGCCGGCTGGGTGCAGCTCACCGCCGGCCTGCCCACCGTCACCGGGGACCCGCTCCTGGCCACGCTCTACGCCGGCCTGCTCAGCGGGCTCGGCTCCGGCCTGGTGCTGAGGGCCGGCGGCTCGACGGGCGGCTCGGACACCCTGGCGCGCTCGCTGCAACGCTGGTTCCCCTGGCCGGTGGGCACCACGGTCCTCTGGATCGACGTCGTCATCATCGGCAGCGCCGGTCTCCTCTTCGGCGCGGAGCGGGCGCTCTACGGCGCGATCTCGCTCTTCGTCGCCACGCGGGTGATCGACTTCCTCCTCCAGGGTGCCCGCTCGGCCATGGCCGCCTGGATCGTCACGGACCGGGCCGAGGTGATCGCGCAGGCCGTCCTCGAGAAGCTCGAGCGCGGCGTGACGCGGGTGGAGGTGGAGGGCGCCTTCACGGGCCGGAGCCACGCCCTTCTCTACGTGGTGGTCGGCCGCGAGGAAGTGGCCGAGCTCCGCCTCCTGGTGCGCCAGCTCGACCCGGGCGCCTTCATGGCGCTGGGCGAGGTCTCCGAGGTGCTCGGCGAAGGCTTCCGCCAGGGTCTGCCCTGAGCGGGGCGGCGGCCTCCTGGCGCTCCCCCGCCGGGAGGTTCCTGCCCAGCACCGCCGGCCGGACGCCGGCCGCCACCAGCAGGCAGGTGAGCGCCAGGAGCGCCGCCCCGCCGCCCGCCACGAGGTCGCGGCCGGCCTCCGCGGCCCGCGTGAAGAGCGGCGGCCCCAGCGCCGCCCCGAAGAAGCGCGTGGTGCCGTAAAGCGCCGTGATCAGCCCGCGTTTGGCCGCTCCCACGCTCTCGGTGACCAGCGTGTTGACGGGCGAGAGGAGGAGCCCGTCGCCGATGCCGACCAGGGTGACGGCGGCGGTCAGACCCCAGAGGCTGCGCAGCCAGAGGGAAAGCGCGAAGCCGGCGGCGCCCAGGGCGAGGCCGGCCAGGAGCAGGCTCCTGCTCCAGCGCCCGATCCGCTCCCGCAGGAGCGTCCCGGTGAGGTAGGAGAGGACGGCCATGGAGCCGACCGGGACGGCCATGATCAGCCCCTTGACCAGCCCCCTGATCCTCCAGGAGGCCTCCAGGACGTCCGAGTAGTAGCTCAGGAAGCCGAACAGGACGAGAAGCGCGACGAATCCGACGGCGAAGAGGATGGCGAGGGGTGCTCCCTTGGCGCGGAAGACTTCCTTCAGGTCGTCGACGTAGGCGACGAACGGCCGGCGCCTCCCCTTGCCGGCGCGGGACGGCCGGATCAGCCAGAAGACGGCCGCCGCGGCCGACCAGGCGGCCAACGGATAGAAGAAGAAGGGCGCCATCCAGGCCGCCAGGCCCAGGGCCGAGCCGATGATCGGGGCGGCCACCTTGCCGACGCCGTTGGAGGCTTCCAACGTCCCCAGCACCTGGACCCGCTCGCCGCCCCGGTAGAGGTCGCCGGCCAGTGCCATGGCCACCTGGTAGGTGCCGCCGCCGCCGATGCCCTGGATGAGTCGACCGGCCACCAGCCAGCCGAAGGGGCGGGAGACGAAGAGCGGAGCCAGCCCGGCCACCAGACCGCCCAGGCCGAAGAGGCCCAGGGCGGGAACGATCACCGCCTTGCGGCCGATCTGATCCGAGAAGTACCCTCCGAACGGGATCACCACCCCGGCGGTGACGGAGAAGGCGGTGATCAGCAGGCCGGCCTGGAAGGCGGTCAGGTGGGCGCCGCGCTGGATGGACGGCAGGACCGGGATCAGGAGCGAGTTGGAGAGAACCATGCAGAAGGGTACCGAGACCAGCGCCAGAAGGGCGCCCACGGTAGGTGACCGCACCCGCGGAGCCTCCGTTTCCGGGAGGAATGGAGAAGACCGTGGCTAGTCTCTCCGGAAGCCCGGAGCCCGATGCCCGCGCCAGGCCGGGGGGGCGGAGGGCGCTCTGGGCGATCCCGGCCCTGGTCCTCGCCGCGGTGCTGGCGTACGAACTCCTCCAGTGGCCGGCCTTCCGCCTCCGGGAGGTGGAGGTGACCGGGCTCCGCCTGCAGACCGCCGCGCAGGTGCTGCGCGAGGCGGGCCTGCGCTACCAGGTCCCGATCTGGCAGATACGACCGGCGCAGCTGGCCGCCCGCCTCGAACGCGACCCGCTGATCGAGGGGGCGACGGTCCGCATCGTCTGGCCCGACCGGCTGGTCATCGACGTGGTCGAACGGACGGCGGTGGCGGCGCTGCCGGCCCGGGGCGGCGGATACTGGTGGGTCGATCGCTTCGGGGTTCCCTTCCTGAAGCGGAGCGGGACGGCCGGCCTGCCGGTCGTCCGCTTCGCCCGGGCGATGCAACCGGAGGCGGGCCGGGCGCTGGGAGCGGCGGCCGCCCGGCCGGTGGCGCTGGCCGCCTTGCTGTCGGACGCGCAGCCGCCGGTGGGCGCCATCGACGTCCACGCCGACGGGAGCATCACCCTCTGGCTGCAGCCGCAGCAAGCCGGGAACGCGCGGCCGCCGGCGCGGATCCCCGTCTGGATCGACGCCGGCTCCTCCGCCCGCCAGGTGGCCGAGGAGCTGCTGGGCGTGCTGGCCGAGGCGCGGCGTCGCGGCCAGTCGCCGCTCTACGTCGACCTGCGCGCGCCCGGGCTGCCGGCGGTCGCCTGGCCGCCCAAGCCGCCCGCCCCGTCGTCCCCGGCCGCGCCTGCGCCGCCGCCGGCGGGTTAAGCGTCCGCGAAGGATGTCGAATTCAGTACCGGAAAGCCGGAGAAGGCAGGGTTTGCAGGGGGTCCGGCGAAGGACTGGCCAAAAGACCGGGGGTCGGGCCCTACTTCCTGGGGAAGACGTACCCGGGGAGGAGCGGACGGAATTGCTGGAGTTGGAGCCTTCCGCATACAACTACGCGGTCATCAAGGTGGTCGGCGTCGGAGGCGGCGGCAGCAACGCCGTCAACCGGATGATCCGCGCCAGCCTGCACGGGGTCGACTTCATCGCGGTCAACACCGACGCGCAAGCGCTCGGCCTCTCCGAGGCGACCGAGAAGATCCAGATCGGCCAGAAGCTGACCAAGGGACTGGGAGCGGGCGCCAACCCGGAGATCGGCAAGCGGGCGGCCGAGGAGTCGCGGGACCAGATCGCCGAGGCGCTCAAGGGTGCGGACATGGTCTTCATCACCGCCGGCATGGGCGGCGGGACCGGAACCGGCGCCTCGCCCGTGATCGCCTCCATCGCCAAGGAGCTGGGTGCGCTGACGGTGGGGGTGGTGACGCGGCCCTTCTCGTTCGAAGGGAAGCCGCGGGCGGCGGCGGCGGAGGCGGGCACCCGCGCGCTGCGCGAGCAGGTGGACACGCTGATCATCATCCCCAACGACCGCCTGCTGCAGGTGGTCGACAAGAAGACCTCGATGCTCGAAGCCTTCCGGGTCGCCGACGACGTGCTCCGGCAGGGCGTCCAGGGCATCTCCGACCTGATCACGGTGCCCGGGCTGATCAACCTGGACTTCGCCGACGTGCGCACGGTGATGACGGAGACCGGCTCGGCCCTGATGGGGATCGGCGTCGCCTCCGGCGAGAACCGCGCGGTGGAGGCGGCGCGCACCGCCATCTCCAGCCCGCTCCTGGAGACCTCGATCGAGGGCGCCCGCGGCGTCCTCCTCAACATCACCGGCGACGCCAACCTCGGTCTTTACGAAGTGAACGAGGCGGCCGCCATCATCCAGCAGGCCGTCGACCCCGAGGCCAACATCATCTTCGGCGCGGTGATCGACGAATCGCTCCACGACGAGATCCGCGTCACCGTCATCGCCACCGGCTTCGACACCAGCCGGCCCAAGCCGGAGGCGCCCCTCGAGGAGCTGGACATCAAGCCCTTCGCGCGGGCGGACCTCGACATCCCCGCCTTCCTGCGACGGCGCAGCCAGCTGCCCTGACCGCCCCGGGCGCGCCTCCGGCGCGGGTGGGGGCGGGCGGCAGGCGCTGGCGAGACCGATCGAAGAAGAACCCTTGCCGGAAGCTGCCGGAGCCCCGGGGTGACAGCGGTCGCCCCGGGGCTCCCGCTATCTTCGGCCCGGGCCCGATGGCATCGGTTCACGGGCGCCGCCATATGCATCCGATGTTCCGGAGGGGCCCCATGGTCGTCTACCTGGACGTCTACTGGCTGGTCAACGCCGCCGTCGACACGGTGCTCCTCGTGGTCGCCGGCCGGCTGGCGGGTCTGCGCCCGCGTCCGGGGCGGGTGCTCTCCGCCGCCGCTCTGGGGGCGACGCTGGCCGTGGCGGGCGAGCTCCTGCCCCTCCTGCGCCCGCTGCGGGCGCCCTGGCTGCTCCTCGTCTCGCTGGTCATGCTGCCTGTCGCCCACGGCTGGCGCGGGCCGGCCGCCCTCGCCCGGCAGGCCGGCTACCTCTACGCCTCGGGCGCCATCGTGGCCGGCGTTGCCCTGGCCCTTCCGACCGGCCCGGGCGCGGGCGGCCGGAGCTGGCTGGCCCTCCTGGTCGCCCTGGCGGCGGGCGCCCTGGCGCTGGAGAGGCTGACCCGGGGCGGCCGTCGCCAATGGGCGCTGGAGCGCTGGGCCTGCCAGCTCGTCCTGGTGGAAGGCGATCGCAGCCTCACGCTGGACGCGCTCGTCGACTCCGGCGACACCCTGGTCGATCCCCTGAGCGGCCGGCCGGCCGCGGTCGTCTGGGCGGGGGCTCTGGAGAGGCTCTTCGGGCGGCGGGGGAGGGACTTCTTCCTCGGCTGGCGGCGGGGCGTCGAGCCGCCGGAAGCGCTCGCCCCCTCGCTCTGCTGGCTGCCTTACCAGGGGCCGACCGAGGGCGGACTCCTGCCCGGCTGGCGCCCGCAACGGGCGGAGATCCGGCTGGGAGACGAGCGCGTCGAGGCGGAGCTGGTGGTGGCGGTGGTGCCGGCGCCTCCGGCACCGGGCCGGGGCGTGCAGGCGCTGGTGCCCGCGGCGGCGTTGGCGGGGAGGAGGGTGATGCGGTGAACCTCTGGCAGCGCGTGCGGCGCGCGTGGCCGGGATGGGCGGGCGGATGGGCTCGGCTCTGGGCGGCCCTGGGCGGGCGCGAGCTGCTCGGCTACCTGAGCGGCAGCGAGAGCCTGCCCCCGCCGCTCAGCCGCGACGAGGAAGCGGAGCTGATCCACCGCCTGGAACGCGGCGACGACTCGGCACGGACGCCGCTCATCGAGCGGAATCTCCGCCTGGTGGTCTACATCGCGCGCAAGTTCGACAACACCGGGGTGGGAGTGGAGGACCTGGTCTCCATCGGCAGCATCGGACTGATCAAAGCCGTGCGCAGCTTCGACCCCGGCAAGCGGATCAAACTGGCCACCTATGCCTCCAAGTGCATCGAGAACGAGATTCTGATGTACCTTCGTCGCAGCGCCAAGACGCGGAGCGAGGTCTCCTTCGACCAGCCGCTCAATGTCGACTGGGACGGCAACGAGCTCCTCCTCGCCGACGTCCACGGCACCGATCAGGACATGATCTACCAGAGCGTCGAGGAGGAGGTCGACCGCGCGCTGCTGCGGCGGGCGCTCGCCCGCCTCAACGGCCGCGAGCGGAAGATCATCGAGTTGCGCTTCGGCCTCCGCGACGGCGTGGAGTACACGCAGAAGCAGGTGGCCGACCTGCTGGGCATCTCGCAATCCTACATCTCCCGCCTGGAGAAGCGGATCATGCGCCGGCTCCGAAGGGAGATCCTCGCCATGGAGTGAACCGGTCGCAGCCGCCCCGCACGCCGGGCCGGTCCGCGCGAAGCGCGGGCCGGCTCTTTTGCGCACGTATAAAACGCAAGAATCTGGTACAAGCTCGGGCCTGGATCAGGAAGTCCGTCGCCTCGACGCCGGGCGCTCCCCCTCCCCGCGACGCGGGAAGAGGAGACGCCCGCCTGGGGGGCCCGACCGTGGCGAACAAAGTGGAGATCTGCGGTGTCAACACTTCCGAGCTGACCGTGCTCACCAACGAGCAGATGCGACAGCTCTTCGAACGCATGCAGAAGGGCGACCGGAAGGCCCGGTCGGAGCTGATCCAGGGGAACCTCCGGCTCGTCCTCAGCGTCATCCAGCGCTTCAACAACCGCGGCGAGCCGGTGGACGACCTCTTCCAGGTCGGCTGCATCGGCTTGATGAAAGCGATCGACAATTTCGACCTTTCGCAGAATGTGCGCTTCTCCACCTATGCGGTGCCGATGATCATCGGCGAGATCCGGCGCTACCTGCGCGACAACAACGCCATCCGGGTGAGCCGCTCGCTGCGCGACGTCGCCTACAGGGCCATGCAGGTCCGCGACCAGCTGACGCACCGGAACGGGCGGGAGCCGTCGGTGGAGGAGATCGCCCGCGAGCTGGGCGTCCCCGTGGACGAGGTGGCGCTCGCCCTGGAGGCGATCCAGGAGCCCATCTCGCTCTTCGAGCCCATCTACGACGACGGCGGCGACCCCATCTTCGTCATGGACCAGGTGAGCGACGAGAGCCAGTCGGATGCGCGCTGGCTGGAGAGCCTGGCCCTGCGCGAGGCGATGGAGAAGCTGGGCCGCCGCGAGCGGCAGATCCTCAACCTCCGTTTCTTCGCCGGCAAGACCCAGATGGAGGTGGCCGAGGAGATCGGCATCTCCCAGGCCCAGGTCTCGCGGCTGGAGAAGGCGGCGCTCCTCCAGATGCGGCGGCACATGTGAACGGCTCCCGGTCATCCACCCCCCGAGGAAGGCGGTGATTCGGCTGGGCACGAACGGAGCAGGTGCTCTCCGGCGACGGATCGGCCCCCGGCTGCGGGGGCGACGCCTCGGCGAGACGGTGCTGGCGCTGGCGCTCCTGGTGGCGACGGGGGCGCTCCTGGCCGGCCCGCTGCGGGGAGTGGCGGCGGGGGAGGCGCTGGTCGCCTCGCGCGGCGGTCCCGCCGGCCTCGTCCAGCTCCACTTCCGGGCTGCCAGCGACGCCCCGGCCGACCAGCGCCTGAAGCAGGCGGTGGTGCGCGCCCTCCTGCCCGTCATCGTCCGCGACCTCTCCCGGCCCGGTCTCCCGCCGGGTCGCCAGGGCACGGATCTGCTGCTGGAGCGGGCCCGGGAACGGAGCTCCGGCTGGGCCGCGGCCGCCCGGCAGGTTCTCCGCCGCGCCGGATCGGACGAACAGGTGCAGGTGGCCGTCGGCCGGTTCCCCTACCCGGCCAAGCGGACCGGCTCGCTCTGGCTGCCGGCCGGGGTCTACCCGGCCGTGGAGGTCCGGCTGGGAGCGGCGCAGGGGCACAACTGGTGGTGCCTCCTCTTCCCGCAGCTCTGTCTGCCGCTGGCCAGCGCCCGCCAGGCTCCCGCCGCCCGCCCGGCCAGCGGGGCGGGCTCCCGCTCCACGATCGCCCTCGCGCCCGCCGACCCGGCGGCGGCGAGCGGCGGCGCGGCCGACGCCGAGGTCGCCTTCCGCCTCAACGGCGGCACGCTGCAGCTGAGCCGGCAGGAAGAGGCGCCGCGCTTCCGGCTTGCGGTCTGGGACTGGTTCCGCGAGGTGGCGCCGCAGCTCGCGCGCGGGTTGCAGCGGGGTCGCTTCCTGCTGGCGGAACCGTAAGCGGCGCGGCGGAGCGCCTTGCGGCCGCGGCCGGGCCGAGCCGCCGCGGGTCCCTCCCGGGCCGAGGCGAGGTGCCCGCCGGCCGGCCGGTTCAATCCGGCCGAGCCGCCGCATAGGCTTCCGCGGGAGGGAGGCCGCGTGCGCCTGCGAACCTCGGACATGCGGGAACGCGACGTGATCGACGTTCTCACCGGCCGGCGGCTGGGCAACGTGGAGGATCTGGACATCGACGTGGAGGCGGGCCGCGTGCGCGCCCTGATCATCCCGGGCGAGCGGCGGCTCCTCGGGCTCCTCGGCGGGGGGAAGGAGCTGCGCATCCCCTGGTCGGCCGTCCAGGTGGTCGGCGAGGACGCCATCCTGGTCCGCGGCGAGCAGGTGGCGGCGGGCGAAGAGGGAAAGGAAGGCCTCTGGGGCAACCCCGAAGCGGATGCCCGTGCGGGAGGCGATCCCCATCGGCGCGGAGGCTTTCCCCATCCCTGAGAAGAGGCTTCCCGCCCTGCCTCCGGGCTTCGCCTGGCAGGCGAGGGGCGGCCTTCTCCTCCTGCGTGCCACCGCCCTGGAAGAGATGGGTGCGACCGCGGCCTTCTCCACGCGGCTGGGCGGCGTCAGCCAGGGCCCCTACGCGAGCCTCAACTTCAGCCGTTCCAGCGGCGATCGCCCCGAGGCCGTGGAAGAGAACCGCCGCCGCTGGCTGGCCGCGCTCGGGGGCGGCTGGCGGCCGGCCTGGCTCTCGCAGGTGCACGGCTCCCGCGTCGTGGAGGCGACCGCCGGCGCGGGGGCTACGCCCGAGGCCGACGCGCACTGGACCCGGGAGGCCGGCCGGCTGCTGGGCATCCTGGTGGCCGACTGCGTCCCGGTCCTGGTGGCCATGCCCTCGCCGGACGGGCTCCTGGTCGGCGCCGCGCACGCCGGCTGGCGCGGCACTGCGGCCCGGGTGGCGGGGGCCCTGGTGGAGGCGATGCGCGAGGCGGGCGGCCGACCGGAGGCGGGACGCGCGGCGGTCGGCCCCTCCATCGGGCCCTGCTGCTACGAGGTGGGAGAGGAGGTCTTCGAGGCGCTGGCGGCGGCCTATCCGGGCGCGCCGCTGCGCGTGGAGGCGCCCGGGCGCGACCACGCCGACCTCTGGGAGGCCAACCGGAGGGCGCTGGTGGAGGCGGGCCTGCCGGAGGAAGCGGTCCGCGTGGCGGGCCTCTGCAGCCGCTGCCACCTCGAGCTTTTCTACTCCTACCGCGGCCAGGGGCGGAGCGGCCACATGGCCGCGGCCGCCGGCTTCCGTCCCTTCCCGCAGGCGTAGCGGGAAAGGGCCCAAGTCGGGCAGGAGTGAGCAGGCGGACGGCGGGCGGGGTTAGAATACGCAGGTGAACCCGGTCGAGCCGCCGCGACCTGCTCGCGGGCGGCCGGCGGAGGTGGGGCGCATGGCATGGTGGGCGCGGATCCTCGACTTCATGGGCTTCGAGGTGGGCGAGGAGGCCGCGGGCGACGAGGAGGTCCGCGCCTACGGCCCGCGGCCGGCGGAGGCGCGAGGCGAGGCTCGCGCCGAGGCCCGGCGCGAGCCGAGGCGGGCGGCCGTCGACGGGCGCGCTTCCTCCAGGCGGAACGGGAAGCCCGGCGCCCTGGTCACGCTTCCCGTCGGCGAGCCGCGTCTCTCGCGGCTCGGCGTCTTCCGACCCAGGCTCTTCGACGACGTGCAACCCATCGCGGACGAGCTGAAGAGCGGGCGGGTCTGCGTCGTCAACCTGGAGGCCAGCGAGCCGGACGCCTCCCGGCGGATCCTCAACTTCCTCAGCGGCATCGTCTATGCGGTCGAGGGAGAGATCTTCCGCATCGGACCGACGGTCTTCCTGGTGACGCCGGCGAGCGTGGAAGTGGTGGGGCAGGCGGAGCCCTGGGTGCCGGAGCGGTAGGGACGGGAGCGGCTTCGTGCTCCCGCGTCGGAGAGGGGTGGCTGCGGTTTCCCTGGTCGTCGAGATCCTGGACCGGACGGTCAACCTTTTCATCACGGTCCTCGAGATCCTGATCGTGGTGCGGGCGCTGCTGAGCTGGTTCGAGCCTCCCGGCTACCGCTCCTGGTTCTACCAGCTGCAGCGGCTGGTCTACCTCCTGACCGAGCCGGTCCTGGCGCCCGTGCGGAGCTGGATGCGCCCGGTGGGGATCTTCGACCTCTCGCCCCTGGTCGTCCTCCTGGCGCTGATGGTCGTCCAGCAGTACCTCTGGCGGCCCTTGATCGAGATGCTGGCACGCGTCCTCTGAGCGGGGCGGAGAGGGCGGGCGGCTCCGGCACGGTCTAAGCGGGGGCCGCAGACGGGCCGATAGGAGAGGGGGGTGATCGGGGGTGCCACTCACTCCGCTCGACATTCACAACAAGGAGTTCGATCGCGCCTTCCGCGGCTACAGCATCGACCAGGTGGACGAGTTCCTGGACGAGATCAACCGCGACTACGAGGCGGCGCTGCGCGAGGCCAACGCGCTCCGCGAGCAGGTGGCGCGCCTGACCGCGCGCGTCAAGCAGTACGAGGACCTCGAGGAGACGCTTCGCAACACGCTGGTCATGGCGCAGAAGACCGCCGAGGAGATGCGGGAGAACGCCCGCCGCGAAGCGGAGATGATCGTCCGCGAGGCCGAGCAGGAGGCGCGGGAACGGATCCGGCGCGCGGACGAGGAGGTGGCCGAGCGGCGCCGTCGCCTGGAGGAGCTCGACCACGACCTGGAAGCCTTCCGGGCGCGCGTGCGCAGCCTGCTGGAGAGCGAGCTGGCCATCCTCAACGGCGACTGGGGGCACCCCTGGCGGGAGGAGTCCCAGGCCGAGCGCGAGGCCGCCGCGACCACCGCGGCGATTGTTGACAAGCGAGAGAGCGGCTCACTATAGTGACGCCAACCCGGGAGCCCGCCGAGAGGCGGGAGGGGTGGCGCCGCTGGCCGGGCGGTCAGGCGGTCGGGAGGTAGCCGCCCGCGCGACGGTGCGCCCCGCATGTCGGCGGGGCGGTTTTTTTGTCCCTGGTCGAAGGGAAAGGTGATCCATGGACTGGAGCGATACGCTCAACCTGCCGAGGACCGACTTCCCCATGCGAGCCCGCCTGCCGGAGCGGGAACCGGCCATGCAGGAGCGCTGGCAGCGGGAGCGGCTCTACGAGCGCCTTCGCTCGCAACGGAGCGGCCGCCC
This sequence comes from Bacillota bacterium, assembly GCA_029960955.1. Lineage (GTDB taxonomy): Bacteria > Bacillota > Sulfobacillia > JAIMAT01 > JAIMAT01 > JAIMAT01. The sequence continues at coordinate 56,260 of JASBVS010000037.1, read as the reverse complement.
GCGTTTCGTCCTCCACGACGGCCCTCCCTACGCCAACGGCCAGATCCACATCGGCACCGCCATGAACAAGATCCTGAAGGACTTCGTGGTCCGCTACGCCAGCCTGCGCGGGCGGGACGCGCCCTACGTGCCCGGCTGGGATACGCACGGCATGCCCATCGAGCACCGCGCCCTGGAGGCGCTGGGGCTCGGGCGGGACGACCTGGAGCCGCTGGAGCTCCGGCACCGCTGCGAGGAGTTCGCCCGCCGCTTCATCGCCGTGATGACCGAGCAGTGCCGCCGGCTCGGCGTCCTGGGCGACTGGGAGCACCCCTACGCCACGCTCGAGCCCGAGTACGAGGCGCGCCAGGTCGAGCTCTTCGGCGAGATGGCGCGCAAGGGTTACATCTACAAGGGACTCAAGCCCGTCTACTGGTGCCCGGTCTGCGAGACAGCCCTGGCCGACGCCGAGATCGAGTTCCGCGAGATCGTCTCCCCCTCCATCTACGTCGCCTTCGACCCGGCGCCGGGAGAGGGGAAGCTTCCCGCCGGCAGCCGGGCGGTCATCTGGACGACCACGCCCTGGACGGTGCCGGCCAACGAGGCGCTGGCCGTCCACCCCGAGGGGGAGTACCTGGTCTGCGATACCGGGCGCGGACCGCTGCTCCTCGCCCGCCCGCGGGCGGCGGAGGCGCTCCGCGCCATGGGGATGGGCGCCGACGGGCACGGCGGCCAGGGCGAGCCGCGGATCCTGGCCAGCTTCCGCGGCGTCGACCTGGAGGGAGCGCGCTTCGTCCACCCGCTCTACCCGGAGCGCAAGGTGCCGGTGGTGCTGGGCGAGCACGTCACCATGGAGGAAGGGACGGGCATCGTCCACACCGCGCCCGGCCACGGCGAGGAGGACTTCGAGGTCGGCCAGCGCTACGGCCTGCCGGTGCTGGTGCCGCTGGACGGGCGCGGCCGCTACACCGCGGAAGGCTCGCCCTTCACCGGCCTCTTCTACCAGGAAGCCAACCCCCGCATCATCGGCGCGCTCGACCGCGCCGGCGCGCTTCTCGCCCAGGGGACGGTGGAGCACAGCTACGCCCACTGCTGGCGCTGCAAGAATCCGGTCATCTGGAGGGCGACGGAGCAGTGGTTCGCCTCGGTGGACCACTTCCGCCAGCAGGCGCTCCGGGCGGTGGAAGAGGTGGAGTGGCTTCCCGCCTGGGGGCGGGAGCGGATGCGGGCGATGGTGGAGGGCCGCTCCGACTGGTGCATCTCGCGGCAGCGCGTCTGGGGCGTCCCCATCCCCGCCTTCTACTGCCGGAACTGCGGCCGCGTCCTGCTCACCGCCGAGTCGGTGGCGGCGGTGGCGGAGCTCTTCCGCCGCGAGGGATCGGACGCCTGGTGGCGGCGCGAGGCGGAGGAGATCCTGCCGCCGGGCACCCGCTGCCCTTCCTGCGGGGCCGAGTCGTGGCGGAAGGAGACCGACATCATGGACGTCTGGTTCGACTCCGGTTCCAGCCACGCCGCCGTCCTGCGCGAGCGGCAGGAGCTGGGCTGGCCGGCCGACGTCTACCTGGAGGGCGGCGACCAGTTCCGCGGCTGGTTCCAGTCCTCGCTCCTGACCGCCGTGGCCGTCTACGAGAGCGCCCCCTACCGCACGGTGGTCGCCCACGGATGGGTGCTGGACGGCGAGGGGCGGGCGATGCACAAGTCGCTGGGCAACGTGGTGGCGCCGGAGGAGGTGGTCGACCGCTACGGAGCCGACGTGCTGCGCGTCTGGGTGGCCAGCTCCGACTACCGCGAGGACATGCGCATCTCCGACGCCATCCTGGAGCAGGCCGCCGACGCCTACCGCAAGGTGCGGAACACGCTCCGCTTCCTGCTGGGCAACCTGTACGACTACGAGCCGGGCGAGGGCGAGGTGCGGGACGAGCTGGACCGCTGGCTGCTGGCCCGCTTGGCGCAGGTGGCGGAGCGGGCGCGGCGGGCCATGGACCGCTTCGACTTCCGCGCCGGTTTCGGCGAGCTCCACACGTTCTGCGTCAACGACCTGAGCGCCTTCTACCTGGACGTCAGCAAGGACCGGCTCTACACGCTGGCACCCGGCGCGCCGCGGCGGCGCTCGGCGCAGGCGGCGATCTGGACGACGGCCTCCGCCCTGGCGCGGATCCTCTCCGTCTTCATCCCGCATACCGCCGAGGAGGCCTGGCAGCACCTGCCGAAGAGAGGGGGCGAACCGGCCTCGGTCCAGCTGGCGGAGTGGCCGGAGGAGCTCGACCGCTGGCAGGATCCCGAGCTCCTCGCCCGCTGGCGCGAGCTCTTCGCCGTCGGCCAGGAGGCGGCGCGGGCGCTGGAGCAGGCCCGCCAGGCCCGGCGGATCCAGCGCTCCCAGGAGGCGCTCCTGCGCATCCGCACCACGGAGGCGCGCCGGTCGCTCCTGGAGAGCGTGGGCGACCTTCTGCCCGAGCTCTACCGGGTGGCCCGGGTGGAGCTGGAGAGGGCCGACGGCGAGGAGCGGTTCGAGGTGGAGCCGGCCGCGGGGGCGAAGTGCGACCGCTGCTGGAACGTCCGCCCCGACGTCGGCCGGGATCCCGAGTACCCGGGGATCTGCGGGCGCTGCGCCGAGGTCCTGCGCGCCATGCAGGTGCCGCCGCGGCGGGCGACCGCCAAGGCCCAGGACGGCGCGGGGCAGGAAGGGGAGGGATGGAACCCGTGATCGAAGTCGGCCGACCGGCCCCCGACTTCCGCCTGCCGGCCACCCGGGTCGGCGAGGTCTCGCTCTCGGACTTCCGGGGGCAGAACGTCTACCTGATCTTCTACCCCAAGGACAACACGCCCGGCTGCCAGAGGCAGCTGAGCGCCGCGCGCGACGCCTTCGAGGAGTACCGCCGGCGGAGGACGGCCGTCCTGGCGGTCAACCCGGGAAGCCTCGCCTCGCACCAGCGATGGAGCGAGAAGGAAGGCTTCCCCTTCCCCATCGCGGTCGACGCCGACCGCTCGGTGGCCGCCGCCTACGACGCCCTCAAGGAGAACGGGACCAGCATCCAGCGGACCGTCTACCTGATCGACGCGGAGGGCGTCGTCCGCTACGCCAGGCGCGGCATGCCGTCGACCGAGGAGCTCCTGGCCCAGCTGGACGCCATCAACGCCGGGGCCGGCGGCCAGGGCTAGCGGCGCCTCCGCCGCCCGGGGATTGGGAGGCTTCCTCTCCGGAGAGGCTAGCGCCGGGGAGGGAGTCTTCTTGTATCCGCTGGCCGAGGAGCTCCGCCGCCGCATCGAGCGGGAGATGGAGTCGCTGCGGCGGCGGCTCGAGCACGTCGAGGCGGGGCTGGGCCGCAGCCAGTCCGACTCGCTGGGCGAGCTGTCGATCCGCGACAACCACCCGGCCGACATCGGTGACGAGACCTTCCAGCGCAGCCAGGACGTGGCCTATCGCAACCGCTGGGAGCGGCGCCTGGAGGATCTCGAGGCCGCCCTGCGCAGGATGGAGGAAGGGACGTACGGCTACTGCCAGCGCTGCGGGAGGCCGATCGAGATCGGCCGCCTCGAGGCGGCGCCCGAGGCGCGGCTCTGCGCCCACTGCCAGCGGGGGGTCGAGGCCGGGGCCCGCCCCGGACGCCTCCACGGACGCCTCCGGCCCGTGGAGGAGGAGCGGCTGGAGCCGCCCTTCGGGGAGAGCCCCGTCCGCGCGGGCGGCGCGGACCGCCTCTACGACGCGGAGGAAGCCTGGCACGACGTCGCCCGCTACGGCACCTCCGACACGCCCCAGGACGATCCGCAGATGGCGGAGCACGGCCGGCTGGGCGGCTTCGAGGGCCAGGAGGAGCCGCCGCAGGCCGGCGGTTGACGGCCGCCGGCCCGGTCGCCTCGGGCCGGGGGCCGGGCCTGGGAGGCGCTTCCGCCCGGCCGTGCTAGAATAGCGCGGTCGAGGAGGGGGCGGGTTGACCTTCGCCTGGGTGGCCGCGCTGGTCCTGGCGGCCGACTGGCTCTCCAAGCTGGCCGTCCGGCACTGGATGACGCCCGGGGAGTCGATCGCCATCTGGCCGGGCCTCTTCTACCTCACCTACACCCGGAACACGGGCGCCGCCTTCAGCCTCTTCCAGGGCGGGAGCGGCTGGCTCGCCGCGATCACCGTGGCGATCGCGGCGGGCATCGTCGTCTTCGCACTGCGCCAGGGTCGCGGGCGGCCCTGGCTGCAGGTGGCGCTGGGGATGATCCTGGGAGGCGCGCTGGGCAACCTGGTCGACCGCCTGGCGCGCGGGTGGGTGGTCGACTTCCTGGACTTCCGCGTCTGGCCGGTCTTCAACTTGGCCGACAGCTCGGTCGTCGTCGGGGCGCTCCTCCTGGCCTGGCAGCTACTCGCCGGCGACGAGGCGGCGCGCCGGCGCGCCTGAGCCGGGGGTGGCGGAGACGGTCTGGAGCAAGGAGATCGACGCCGACGCGGCGGGCGAGCGGCTCGACCGCTGGCTGGCCGCGCAGCCCGAGCTGGAGGCGAGCCGGAGCGAGGTGCAACGCTGGCTGGAGGCGGGACGGGTGCGGGTCGACGGCCGGCCCGGGCGCGCCTCGGAGCGGCTCCGCGCGGGGAGCCGCGTCAGCGTCGACCGCCCGGAGCCGCGCCGGCTCTCGGCCCGTCCGGAAGCGATCCCGCTCGAAATCGTCTACGAGGACGAGGACCTGGTGGTGGTCAACAAACCTCGCGGGATGGTGGTCCACCCGGCCCCCGGCCACAGGGAGGGGACGCTGGTCAACGCCCTTCTCGCCCGCCTGGCGCCGCCGGAGGAGCTGGGAGACCTCCTCCGGCCGGGGATCGTCCACCGGCTCGACCGGGAGACCACCGGCCTGCTGGTGGTGGCGCGGAACGGCCGCAGCTTCGCCCGGCTGCAGGCCATGATCCGCGAGCGCCAGGTCCGCCGCGAGTACCTGGCGCTGGTCCGGGTGCCGCAGGGAGAGGAAGGCCGGCTGCCCGACCGGGGGCGGGTGGAGGCGCCGGTCGGTCGCGATCCCGTGCACAGGCGACGGATGGCCGTGGTCGAGGGCGGCCGGCCCGCGGTGACGCGCTTCGAGGTGCTGGAGCGCTTCCGCGAGGCGGCGCTCCTGCGGGTGCGCCTGGAGACGGGCAGGACGCACCAGATCCGGGTGCACATGGCCTTCGCCGGCTTCCCGGTGCTGGCGGACCCGGTCTACGGCGGGCGGGCGGCGCTGGAGATGGGCCGGGCGCTGGGACTGGGCGGCCAGGCGCTCCACGCCGCGGTGCTCGCCTTCGCCCATCCGGCGGACGGGCGCCCGCTCCGCTTCGAGGCGCCGCCGCCGGGGGACTTCCTGGGGGCGGTGGAGGAGCTCCGGCGCCGGACTGCGGGCGAGAGCGGGACGGGGGTCTCCCGCGCGGGCGGGGCGGCGGGCCGGGGCGAGGCAGGGGAAGGGTCGGCGGTGGAGAACCGCCCTGGTTCAGGGCGAGCCGACGAGGGGAGAGGGGAAGCGATGGTCCTCCAGCAGAAGGCGCTGATCATGGACCAGGAGGCGCTGGAAAGGGCGCTGCGCCGGATCGCGCACGAGATCGTGGAACGGAACGAGGGCACCGGCAACCTGGTGCTGGTGGGCATCCGCCGGCGGGGCGTCCCCATGGCCGAGCGGATCGCGCGCTACATCGAGGAGTTCGAGCACGTCCGCCTGCCCATCGGCATGCTGGACATCACGCTCTACCGCGACGACCTCTCGCTGAAGAGCGAGCGGCCCACCGTCAGCGAGACGCGGGTGCCGGTCGACATCACGGGCAAGACGGTCGTCCTCTGCGACGACGTGCTCTACACCGGGCGGACGGTACGGGCCGCCCTGGACGCGCTGATGGACCTGGGTCGCCCGGCGCGCGTCCAGGTGGCGGTCATCGTCGACCGCGGTCACCGCGAGCTCCCCATCCGGGCCGACTACGTGGGCAAGAACGTGCCCACCTCGCGCCGGGAGGTGATCGAGGTCCGCCTGGAGGAGGTCGACGGGCGCAACGAGGTCGCCATCATGGAGCTGACGGATTGATGGAGCCGCTCATCAGCCTGGAGCAGGCGCTCTTCCTGGGCCGGGGGGAGACGCGGGATCTCTACCGGCGCTACGTCAACCCCGGCATGGCCGCGCTTCTCGGCAGCGTCGGCTTCGACCGCCGCTACGTCCGCGCCAGCGGGGTCTCGGTCTGGGACGCGGAGGGGAACGAGTACTGGGACTTCCTGGGAGGGTACGGCGCCGTCAACCAGGGCCACAACCACCCGCGCATCGTGGCCGCGCTGGAGGCGGTCCGCGAGGCGCCCAACCTCCTGCAGGCGGCGCTCTCGCCGCTGGTGGCGGCGGTGGCGCACAACCTGGCCCAGATCACGCCGGGGGAGCTGAGCCGCAGCTTCTTCTGCAACAGCGGCGCCGAGGCGGTGGAGGGCGCCCTCAAGCTCGCCCGGGCGGCGACGCGCAAGCGCCGCATCCTCTACGCCGAGGGTTCCTTTCACGGGAAGAGCTTCGGCGCGCTCTCCGTCACCGGGCGAAGCAGGTACCAGGAACCTTTCCGGCCGCTGCTGCCGGAGACGTACGCCCTTCCTTACGGCGACCTCGATGCCATGGAGTCGGCGCTCCGCCGGCGCGATGTGGCGGCGGTCATCCTGGAGCCGATCCAGGGCGAAGGCGGGGTGATCGTGCCGCCCGAGGGCTACCTGCGGGGCGTGCAGGAGCTCTGCCGGCGATACGACGCGCTTCTCGTCCTGGACGAGGTCCAGACCGGCTTCGGCCGCACGGGCAAGCTCTTCGCCTGCGAGTGGGAGGGCGTGACGCCCGACATCCTCTGCCTGGCCAAGTCGCTGGGCGGCGGGGTGATGCCCGTCGGCGCCTTCGTCACCACGCCCCAGGTCTGGGACCGTGCCTACGGCGGCATGGAGCGGGCGCTTCTCCACACCTCCACCTTCGGCGGCAACGCGCGGGCGATGGCCGTGGCGCTGGCCTCCATCCAGGTGGTGGTGGAGGAGGACCTGGCCGAACGGGCGCGGCGGCGCGGCGAGCAGGCGCTGGCCGGCCTGCGCGCCCTGCAGCGCCAGTTCCCCTCCATGATCCGGGACGTGCGCGGGCGCGGCCTGCTGATCGGCGTCGAGTTCGAGAAGCCGACGCGGGGCCTGGCCGAGAGGCTGACCGGCGGCCTGATCAACCGGGCCGCGGCCGAGTTCGGCGGCGCGCTGGTCGCCGCCCACCTGCTCGACCGCTACCGGATCATCACGGCCTACACGCTCAACAACCCCAACGTCATCCGCTTCGAGCCGCCGCTGGTCGTCAGCGAGGAGCAGGTCCGGCGGACGCTCAACGCCCTGCGGGCGGTCCTGGAGGAGCACCGGAGCTTCTTCAGCCTGGCGGCCGGCACGGTGCGCAGCGTCCTGGGCGAGCGCCTGCGGCGCGGTTGAGGCGGGCGGTTGCCGTGGCCTGGAGCGGGCACTGGGACAGCGACCGGGTGGCTCTCGTCTGGAGCCGCGATCTCCTCTCCTACCGCTTCGGCCCCGACCACCCCTTCGACTCGCGGCGCCTGGAGCTGCTCGTCGACCTGCTGGAGAGCGCCGGACTCCTCCGGCCGCACGACCTCCTGCCGCCGCGCGAGGCGAGCGCGGAGGAGCTGCGGGTGGCGCACGAGTCGGCCTACCTGGAGGCGCTGGAGCGGATGAGCCGCTCCGGCGAGGGCGAGCCGGGGGCGGCGGAGCGGTTCGGCCTGGGGACGGAGGACAACCCCGTCTTCCCGGGGATGGCGCAGGCCGCCGCCTGGGTGGCGGGGGGCGCGCTGGAGGCAGCCGACGCGGTGGGCGGCGGCCGCTTCCTCCACGTCTTCCACCCGGCGGGGGGGCTCCACCACGCGCAGCGCGGGCGCGCCTCCGGCTTCTGCCTGGTCAACGACGCGGTGCTGGCCGTGGAGCGGCTCCGCCGCCGCTGGGGGATGCGGGTGGCCTACGTCGACATCGACGCCCACCACGCCGACGGCGTCCAGGCCGCCTTCTACGAGGCGGCCGACGTGCTGGTGGTCTCGCTCCACGAGACGGGCCGCTACCTCTTTCCGGGGACGGGCTCCATCGACGAGCGGGGGCGGGGCGCCGGCGCGGGCCGCACGTGGAACGTGCCGCTGGACGCCTACACGGAGGACGCTTCCTGGATCGAGGCCTTCCGCAGGGTGGTGCCGCCGCTGCTGGAGCGCTTCGCGCCCGACGTGCTGGTCAGCCAGCACGGCGCGGACGGGCACCGGCTCGACCCGCTGACGCACCTGGCGCTCACCACGGAGAGCTACCGGGCGGCGGGCGAGTCGCTCCATCGCCTGGCGCACGAGCTCTGCGACGGCAGGTGGCTCGCCCTCGGGGGCGGCGGCTACGCCGTCTGGGAGGTGGTGCCGCGGGTCTGGGCGCTCCTCTGGTCGGAGATGAGCGGCCGGCCGCTCCCCGAGCGGATCCCCGGCAGCTGGCTGGAGCGCTGGCAGCCGCTCAGCCCCGTCCCGCTGCCCGCGCGCTTCCTCGATCCGCTCCCCGGCGAGGAAGGCGCCTTTCCCCCCATCCCCCGGCGCCCGGCCATCGAGGCGCTCAACCGGCGCACGGTCGACCGGCTCCTCGGCCTGGACGCCGGCTCACTCGGCGGCCCCGCCGGTCGTCCCGGCACCGGGGGCCGCTGAGGCGGTGCGCGCCAGGAGCTCGGCCTCCAGCGCCGGATCGGGCCGGACCGCCAGGGTCCGCTCGTTCCGGTAGAGGACGAAGCCGGGCGGGGCGCCGCGGGGCTTCCAGACGTTCTGCCGCTCCGTCCAGTCGACCTCGACCTGCGCCGCGGCCCGGGCGCGCGAGTGCAGCGCGGCCAGCGCCGCCGCCTCGAGCCGCGCCCGCTCGGGCGGCTCCTCGCGGCCCCGCACCGGCAGGAGGACGTGGGCGCCGGGCACGCCGCGCGCGTGGAACCAGAGGTCGCGGGGGCGCGCCAGGCGCATGGTCAGCTCGTCGTTCTGGCGGTTGTTCCGGCCGAGCCAGATCTCCCAGCCGTCCCGGGAGAGGAGGCGGAGGGGCCCGGCGGCCGGCCGGCCTCCCTCGGCCGGCGGCCTCCGCCCCGCCCGTCCGCCGCGCCCGCCGCGCGCTCCGGCCTCCCGGGAGGCGGGCAGCAGGCCCTCGGCCTCCATCTCCGCCTCCACCTCGGCCAGCTCGGCGAGGCTCGCCGCCTGCTCCAGCTCCAGGAGGACCGACTCCAGGTAGTGGGCGCGCCGCTCGCCCTCTTCCACGGCGGGCTCGAGCAGCTCGCGGCGGCGGAGCGCCTTCCGGTAGGCGCGGAAGAGGCGCTGCGCCCGCCGGACGGGCGTCTCCCCCGCCTCCAGCTCCAGCCGGCGGGGCCGCAGCCCGGGATCGAAGTAGTCGGGCACCTCCAGCCGGCGCTGGCCGGGCCGGAAGGCGGAGGCGTGGGCGAGGAGGAGCTCGCCCTCGCGCCGCCACTCCTCCACCCCCTCCACCTCGGCCAGCTCCCGGCGCTGCGTCTCCAGGCGACGCCGGAGCCTCTCCAGCTCGGACCGGACCGGCGCCGCCAGGGCGCGCCGCCTCCGCTCCAGCTGGAGGCGCCCGAGCCGCCGGCCCATGGCGGCCGCCACGGCCGCGGAGGGGGAGGAGGCCGGGCGGAGCGCCAGCCGCCCGCGGGGCAGGTCCGGCGGCAGGACCGCCACCGCCTCCGCCTCGCCCGGCCCCTCCAGCACCGCCGGCTGCCAGCGACCGGCCGCGGCCGCCTCCAGCATCTCGGCCACCCGGCGCGCCAGGCGGGCGAGCGCTTCACCGCCCGCGGGAAGGCTCTCCGCCTCGCCGAGGCCGGCCGCCTCCAGCGCGAGAAGCGCGTGGGCCGGCCCCATCCCGGCCACCGTCGCGGCCAGCGCCCTGGCCGGCGTCCGGCCGCGCCCGGCCGCGGAGGCGAGCCGCGCCCCCAGCGCCGCCGGCCCCTCCTCCGGGCGCCAGCGCGGCTCGCGCGGCGGCGGCGGGGGCAGGTAGGCGAGGCCCGGCAGCACCGGGCGCGCCGGGTTCTCGTCGGGGCTGGCGCGGCGCAGCGCGTCGACGACGCGGCCGCCGGCCTCCAGCAGGAGAAGGTTGGAGCGGGCGCCCATCAGCTCGGCGACCAGCTCGTAGCGGGCGGGGTCGCCGAGGGCGTTCCGCCCCAGGAAGCGGAGCCGGAGCAGGCGCTCCCACCCCGGCTGGCTCGCCTCCTCCAGGCGCGCGCCGGCCAGGTGGCGGCGAAGCTGGGCCAGCCAGAAGCCGGCTCCCTCGCCCTCCCCGGCGGCACCGGGCGCGGCCGGCGGGTCGAGGAGGATCCGGTCGGCCTCGGGGTCGAGCGAGATCTCCAGCCAGCGCGTCCCGCCGGCGGCCGCGCGGAAGCGGAGCCGGAACGTCCGCTCGCCCGGCGCGACGATCTTCTCGAGCCGCGCGCCGGCCAGCGCCGCCGTCAGCTCCTCGGCCAGGGCGCGCAGCAGGATTCCGTCCGGCAGCCGGCCTCCCTCCCTTCCTCTCTCCCGGGGGAAGATACCATAGGGGCCGGAGGTGGGAGGGTGGAGCGCGAGCCGGGCGAGGAGGCCCAGGCAGGGCTCGAGGCGAGGATCGAACTGGCGCGGGAGGCGGCGGCGGAGGCGGCCGCCCTCCTCATGGAAGGGCTGGGCGCCGTCCACCAGGTGGAGGTGAAGAGCTCGCCGGCGGACCTGGTGAGCGAGGTCGACCGCCGCTCGGAGGAAGCCATCCGCTCCCGGGTGCGCGCCCGCTTTCCCCGGGACACCTTCCTCGGGGAGGAGGGCGGCACCGGGGGCGGCGAGCGGCCGCGAGAGGCCGGTGCACGGCCCTGGGAGCGGGGCTGGTGCTGGGTGGTCGACCCCCTGGACGGGACGAACAACTACCTGCACGGCATCCCCTTCTTCGCCGTCTCGCTGGCGCTCCTGGAGGAGGGGCGCCTGCGCTACGGCCTGACGCTGGACCCCGTGCGGGGCGAGCGCTTCGAGGCCCGGGAGGGCGGGGGGGCCTGGCTGGACGGCCGGCCCCTCCACGTGAGCCGGGTGGCGGAGATCCCCTTCGCTCTGGTGGCGACGGGCTTCCCCTTCGACCGCCGGGGCCACCGGCGCAACCTCGACCGGCTGGCCCTCGTCGCCGACCGCGTGCAGAACGTCCGTGCGCTCGGCTCGGCCGCGCTCTCGCTCGCCTACGTGGCGGCCGGCCGGCTGGAGGCCTTCTGGGAGCTCCACCTGGCGCCCTGGGACCTGGCGGCCGGGGTCCTCCTGGTGCGCGAGGCGGGCGGCCGCGTCAGCGGCGCCGGCGGGGAGCCCTTCCGCCTGGACGGGGGAACGGTGCTCGCCGCCGCGCCCGCCGTCCACCGCTGGCTGGGGGAGGTCTTCGCCCGCGCCGGTCTACGCCCGTCCCAGGAGTCATAGCCCTGGGACGGAGGTTGAGCGATGCGGACGGAGACGCGATCCGGCCGGGCGGCCGGGGCCGCTTGGCACGCCCGGCCGCTGGCGGAGGTGCTGGCCGCCTGGGGGACCGACCCGGAGCAGGGGCTGAGCGAGGCCGAGGCGGCCGCCCGCCTCGGCCGCTTCGGCCCCAACCGCCTGCCCGAGGAGCCCCCTCCCTCCTGGTGGCGGATCTTCCTCGCCCAGTTCCAGGACTTCATGGTCCTCCTGCTGCTGGCCGCGACCGGCGTCTCGCTCCTGCTGGGCGAGACGTCCGACGCCGCCGTCATCCTGGCCATCCTCCTGCTCAACGCGCTCCTGGGCACCTTCCAGGAAGCGCGCGCCGAGCGCTCGCTCTCGCTCCTCAAGGCGCTGACCGCTCCCCGGGTGCGGGTGCTCCGCCAGGGCCGCGAGCGGACGCTCCCCGCGGAGGAGGTGGTCCCCGGCGACCTGCTCCTGCTGGAGGCGGGGGACCGGGTGGGCGCCGACGCGCGGCTCCTCGCGGCGTCGGCGCTGGAGGCGGACGAGTCGGCGCTGACCGGCGAGAGCCAGCCCGTCCCCAAGCGGGCCGAGGCCGGGCTGCCGGAGGAGACGCCGCTGGGCGAGCGCTCGGACATGGTCTACCAGGGGACGGTGATCACGCGCGGCCGCGGGCGGGCGGTGGTGGTGGCGACCGGTCTGGCCACCGAGATCGGCGCCATCGCCGGTCTCATGACCGGGTCGGAGGAGCCGAGGACGCCGCTGGAGGAGCGGCTCGACCGCCTGGGGCGGTGGATCGTCGCGGCCTGCCTGGCGATCGCCGCGGCCACAACGCTGCTCGGCATCGCGCGCGGCTACGCGCCCTACGAGATGTTCCTGGCCGGCGTGGGCCTGGCGGTGGCCGCCATCCCGGAGGGACTGCCGGCGGTGGTCACCATCACCCTGGCGCTGGGCGTGCAGCGGATGATCCGCCGCAACGCCGTCGTCCGCCACCTGCCGGCGGTGGAGACGCTGGGCACCGCCACCGTCATCTGCAGCGACAAGACGGGGACGCTGACGCGGAACGAGATGAGCGTCCGCGAGGTGCGCTGGCCCGGGGGCCGCTGCCTGGTGGAGGGCGTGGGCTACGACCCGGACCCCCGGGCGGCCCGGCTCCGGCTGGAGGGCGCGGGCGGCGGGGCGGCGCTCCGCCGGCTGGCCCTGGCGGCGCTCCTCGCCAGCGACGCGCGGCTGCGCCGGCGACGGGACGGCTGGAGCGTCGAGGGCGACCCCACCGAGGGCGCCCTGGTGGCGCTGGCCGGGCGCGCCGGGCTCGACCCGGAGGGAAGCCGCGCCGCCTGGCGCCGCCTGGCGGAGCTTCCCTTCGAACCCGAGAGGCGGGCGATGAGCGTCCTGGTGCGCGCGCCGGCCGGCGAAGCGGAGGCGGTCTGGCCGGCGGCGGCCGGCGCGCCCGCCGCGGAGGCGATCCTGGTGACGAAGGGGGCGCCCGACCGCCTGCTCGAGAGCTCGCTCCACCTCCTGGAGGGCGGGCGACCCCGCCCGCTGACGCCCGAGGCGCGCGAGCGCCTCGCCCGCGAGGCGGACGAGATGGCGGCCCGCGCGCTCCGCGTCCTCGCCCTCGCCTACCGGCCGGCGCGGGCCGCGGGCGAGGTGCGGCCCGAGGACGAGGAAGGGCTGGTCTTCCTCGGCCTGGTCGGCATGATCGACCCGCCGCGCCCCGAGTCGGCCGGCGCCGTCGCCCAGTGCCGCGAGGCGGGCATCCGCGTGACCATGATCACCGGCGACCACCCGGCCACCGCCCTGGCGGTGGCGCGGGAGGTGGGGATCGCCGACCGCCCCGAGCAGGTGGTGCTGGGCCGGGAGCTGGAGGGCCTCACGGACCGGGCCCTGGAACGCCGCCTGGGGGAGGCGCGGGTCTTCGCCCGCGTCAGCCCGGCGCACAAGCTGCGCGTGGTGCGCGCCTTGCAGCGGCTGGGCGAGGTGGTGGCCATGACGGGCGACGGGGTGAACGACGCGCCGGCCGTCAAGCAGGCCGACATCGGCGTCGCCATGGGCCGCTCGGGGACGGAGGTGACGCGCGAGGCGGCCGACCTGGTGCTGACCGACGACGACTTCGCCACCATCGTGGCGGCCGTCCGCGAGGGCCGGGCCATCTACGACAACGTCCGCCGCTCGATCCGCTACCTCCTGGCCTGCAACACCGGCGAGCTCCTGGCCATGTTCGGCGGCACGCTGCTGGCGCTGCCGCTGCCGCTGACCGCGGCGCAGATCCTCTTCGTCAACCTGGTCACCGACGGCCTCCCCGCCATCGCGCTCAGCCTCGAACCGCCGGAGGAAGACGTGATGCGCCGCCCGCCCCGGCCGCCCCGCGAGAGCCTCTTCGCGCGTGGCCTCGGGCGCCGCGTGCTCGAGCGGGGCTTCTTCATCGGCCTGGCCACCCTGGCCGTCTTCGCCGCCGTCTGGTGGCAGCGCCGCGACCTGGCGCTCGCCCGGACGCTGGCCACCGCCACCCTGGTGCTCACCCAGCTCATCCACGCCCTCGAGGTGCGCGCGGAGCACCGGCCCTTCTGGGAGCCGGGACCGGGCGGCAATCCGGCGCTGGTCGCCGCCAACGCCTCCTCCTTCGCCGCCCTGCTGCTCGTCGTCTACCTCCCCTGGGCGGCGCGCGCCTTCGAGCTGGTGGCGCCCGGCCCGGCCGACTGGCTGCCCGTGGCGCTCGCCTGCCTGGCCGCCCTGGCGCTGGCGGCCGTCGACCAGATGGTGCGCCGGCGCGGCCGCGGGCGCCGGCGGCCGCCTTTCACCCGCCGCCGGCCGATCCGGTAAGATAAGAAATATCTGACGGAGGGCGGGCGGGATGCGGTTCGTCAAGATGCACGGTCTGGGCAACGACTACGTCTTCGTCGACGCCATCCTCGGCGGCACGGCGCCCGCCTGCGAACCCGAGCTGGCCGGCTGGCCGGAGGAACGGCTCCGGCGCCTGGCCGCGGCCGTCGCCGATCGCCATCGCGGCGTCGGGGGCGACGGGCTGATCCTCATGCTGCGCGGCGAGGCGGCGCCCTTCCGCATGCGCATCTTCAACGCCGACGGCAGCGAGGGCGAGATGTGCGGAAACGGCATCCGCTGCGTGGCCAAGTACCTCTTCGACGAGGGGTACGCCCGCGAGGCCGCCTTCGTCGTGGAGACGCGCGCCGGCCTGATCCGCACCGAGGTGGGGGAGGGCGACCGGCGGAGCCGCCAGGTGCGGGTGGACATGGGGCCGCCGCGGGCCATCGAGGAGGCGCGCGAGTTGGAGGCGGCCGGCCGCCGCTGGCGCTACCGCCCCGTCTCCATGGGGAATCCCCACGCCGTCGTCTTCGTCGACGACCCCGGCGCGGTCGACCTCTCCCGCGTGGGGCCGGCGATCGAGCGTCACCCGGCCTTCCCGGGGCGGACCAACGTCGAGTTCGTGCGCGTCGACGCGCCCGACCGCCTGACCGTGCGCGTCTGGGAGCGCGGCTCGGGCGCCACCCTGGCCTGCGGGACCGGCGCCTGCGCCAGCGCGGTGGCGGCCGCCCACGAGGGACGGGCCGGCCGCCGCCTGGCGGTCGACCTGCCCGGCGGGCGGCTCGAGGTCGAATGGGCCGAGGACGGCCGCGTCTGGATGACGGGGCCGGCCGAGGAGGTCTTCCGCGGCGAGTATCCCATCCCGTTCTGAAGCGAGGTCGAAGCCATTGCCCAAGGTCGCCTCACGACTCGAGCAGATCCCGCCCTATCTCTTCGCCGAACTGGACCGCCAGCGCCAGGAGGCGGTGGCCCGCGGCGTGGACGTGATCGACCTGGGGATCGGCGACCCGGTCGACCCCGCGCCGCCGCGCGTGGTCGAGCGGCTGGCCGAGGCGGCGCGCGACCCGGCCGCCCACCGCTACCCGAGCTACGAGGGCTCGCCCCGCTTCCGCCGGGCGGTCGCCGGCTGGTACCGGCGCCGCTTCGGCGTGGAGCTGGACCCGGCGCGCCAGGTGATGGCCCTCATCGGCTCCAAGGAAGGGCTGGCGCACCTGATCTGGGCCTATGCGGGACCGGGCGACGCGGTCCTGGTGCCCGACCCGGCCTACCCGGTCTACCGCGTCCAGACGCTGCTGGCCGGGGCGGAGCCGTGGACGCTCCCCCTGGAGCGGGGGCGCGGCTTCCTGCCCGATCTGGAGGCGGTGCCGGCGGAGGTGGCGCGGCGGGCGAAGCTCCTCTTCCTGAACTACCCGAACAACCCGACGGCGGCGGTAGCCGGCCTCGACTTCTGGGAGGAGGCGGTCGCCTGGGCGCGCGAGCACGACGTCCTGCTCGTCTCCGACGCGGCCTACGTGGAGAACACCTTCGACGGCTTCCGGGCGCCCAGCGTCCTCCAGGTGCCGGGCGCGACGGATTGCGCCGTCGAGTTCTACTCGCTCTCCAAGCCCTTCAACATGACCGGCTGGCGGATCGCCGCCGCGGTGGGGAACGCCGAGGCGCTGGCCGCCCTCGGCCGGGTGAAGACCAACCTCGACTCCGGCCAGTTCACCGCCGTCCAGGAGGCGGCGGTGGCCGCGCTGGAGGAGGTGGGCGAGCCCTTCGTCGCCCGGATGAACGAGATCTACCGCCGCCGGCGGGACCGGGCGGTGGCGGCGCTGGTCCGCGCCGGGCTGGCGGTCGAGCCGAGCCGGGGGAGCTTCTATCTCTGGGTGCCGACGCCGGGGGGCGAGCCGGCGGCCGCCTTCGCCGCCCGCCTCTTCCGCGAGACGGGCGTGCTGGTGGCGCCCGGGAGCGCGTACGGGGCGAAGGGCGAGGGCTTCTTCCGCATCTCGCTGACCGTGCCCGACGACCGTCTCGAGGAAGCGATGCGGCGCATCGAGGAAGGCTTCCGGCCATGAAGGGCGAGATCTACCTGGACCATGCCGCCACCTCCCCGGTCCGCCCCGAGGCGGTGGAGCTGATGCGGCAGATGATGGAGGAGACGTGGGGGAACCCTTCCTCGGCGCACAGGAAGGGGCTGGAGGCCGAGCGCGCGCTGGAGGAGGCGCGCCGTCGCCTGGCCGCGGTGCTCGACGCGGAGCCGCGCGAGATCTTCTTCACCTCCGGCGCCACCGAGTCCGACAACCTGGCGCTCCTGGGCGGCGCCGCGGCCCGGCGGGGCTGGGGCCGGCGCATCCTGGTCAGCGCCGTCGAGCACGAGGCCGTCCTCGAGCCGGCCGCGCGCCTGGAGCGCGAGGGCTGGGAGGTGGAGCGGCTGCCCGTCGACGGCGAGGGGCGGGTCCGCCTCGACCGGCTGGAGGAGGTGCTGGACGAGCGGGTGGCCGTGGTGGCGGTGATGCTGGTCAACAACGAGCTGGGCACGGTGGAGCCCGTCGACCGTATCGGCGCCCTCCTCGCCCGCCGCTTCGGCCACCTGGCGCCCGCGCGGCGCCCGCTCCTGCACGTCGACGCCGTCCAGGCGCCGGGCAAGCTGCGCCTGCGGCCGCGGGCCTGGGGCGTCGGCTCCATGGCGCTCAGCGCGCACAAGCTGGGCGGCCCCAAGGGGGTGGGGGCGCTCTGGCTGGCCAGGGAGGCGCGCGTGGAGCCGCTCCTCCTCGGAGGCGGGCAGGAGCGGGGGCTGCGCTCGGGGACCGAGAACACCCCCGGGATCGCCGCCTTCGGGCGGGTGGCGGAGCTGGCCGAGGGGGAACGGGCGGAGGCCGTGCCGCGCCTCGCCGCCTGGCGCAGGCGCCTGATCGAGGGGCTGGAGGAGCTGGGCGGGGAGCTGAACGGCCCGCGCGACTCCAGCGACGGCGAGCGGCTGGAGGGCGCCGCCCCGCACATCGTCAACGTCAGCTTCCCCGGCCTGCGCGGCGAGACGGTCATGCACGCGCTGGAGGCCGAGGGGGTCTTCGTCTCGACCGGCTCCGCCTGCACGGCGCGACGCCCGGATCCCAGTCACGTCCTGCTGGCCGCGGGCCTGGAGCGGGCCCGGGCCGAGGGGGCGGTCCGCATCAGCCTCTCGCCCTGGGCGACGCGCGAGGAAGAGGTGGAGGCCGCCCTAGCGGCCTTCCGGCGGGCCCTCGGCGGGCTGGTGCGCGCGGGGGGCGCGGGCCGGTGAGCGAGCGGCTGCCCTCGTCCGCCGCGCGGTCGTCCGGGCCGGCGGCCGCCGGGCCGGTGCCGGGCGCCCGCCGGCTGCTCCTCCTCCGCTACGGCGAGATCGGCCTCAAGGGGAAGAACCGGCCGGGCTTCGAGCGGCAGCTGCGCCTGCGGGTGGAGGAGGCCCTGGCGCGGGCGGGCTTCGGCGACGTGGAGGTGGCCTGGCGGAACGGGCGGCTCCTGGTGGGGTCGCCCGCGGAGGAGGAGGCGCGGGCGGCGGTCGAGCGCGCCCTCGGCCGCGTCTTCGGCATCGTCTCCCTCAGCCCCGTCTGGGGCGTGCCGCCCGCGCCGGAGGCGATCGAGGGGGCGGCGCTGGCGGCCCTGGAGGAGGCGCTGGCGGAGGCCGCCTCGCGCGGCCGCCCCGCGCGCACCTTCAAGGTGGAGGCGCGGCGCGTGGACAAGCGCTTCCCGCTGGGCTCGCTGGAGATGAACGCGCGCCTGGGCGGCTTCCTCCATCGCGCCCATCCGGAGCTGGGCGTCGACGTGCACGCGCCGGACGTGCGGGTGCAGGTGGAGGTCCGGGAGCGGGAGGCGTACGCCTTCGCCCTGACCCTCCCCGGTCCGGGCGGGCTGCCGCTGGGCTCCAGCGGGCGCGCCGTGCTCCTCCTCTCCGGCGGCATCGACAGCCCGGTGGCCGGCTGGATGGCCATGCGCCGGGGCATCGAGATCGAGGCCGTCCACTTCGAGAGCTTCCCGTACACCAGCGAGCAGGCGCGGGAGAAGGTGCTGGAGCTGGCGCGCATCCTGGCCGGCTGGAGCGGCGAGATGACCGTCCACGTGGTCCACTTCACCGACATCCAGACCGCCATCTACCGGGAGGCTCCGGCCGAGCTGGGCGTCATCCTGATGCGGCGGGCGATGTTCCGCCTGGCGGAGGAGCTGGCGCGGCGGCGGGGCGCGCTGGGGACGGTGACCGGCGAGAACGTCGGCCAGGTGGCCAGCCAGACGCTGGAGAGCATGGGCGTGATCAACCGGGTCACCACCCTGCCCGTCCTCCGCCCCCTGATCACCATGGACAAGAGCCAGATCATCGAGGAAGCCAGGCGGATCGGCACCTACGAGACCTCCATCCTTCCCTACGCCGACTGCTGCAGCCTCTTCGTCCCCGCCCACCCGGCGACCCGGCCGCGGCTGGCTGAAGTGGAGGGGGCCGAGGCGCGGATCGACTGGGAGCGCCTCCTGCCGGAGGCGCTGGAAAGGACCGTGGCGGTGAGCGTCCGGCCGTGACGGCGCCTGGAACGGCGGACCGTCCGGACGTATCATTCAGCCAACGAAGGGGAGAGGTTCGGTGGAGATCAAGCTCATCAACATCGGCTTCGGCAACATCATCTCGGCCAACCGCGTGATCGCCATCGTCAGCCCCGAGTCCGCGCCGATCAAGCGGGTGGTGCAGGAGGCGAGGGATGCCGGGCGGCTGATCGACGCCACCTACGGCCGGCGGACGCGGGCGGTGATCATCACCGACAGCGAGCACGTGGTGCTCTCCGCCATCCAGCCGGAGACGGTGGCCCACCGCATGTTGACCCACGAGGGCGCCGTCGAGCGGGAGGCGGCGGCCAACTCGACGCCCGAAGAGCTGATGGAGGTGGATCGGGAGCAGTGAGCGCGGCGGCCGGTCCGGCGGGCGCTTCTCCCAGGCCCCGTTTTCCGGGGCTGCTCTTCGTTCTTTCGGGACCGAGCGGAGCCGGGAAGGGATCGGTGCGGAAGGCGTGGCTGGCCCGCCATCCGGAGGTGCGCTTCGCGCCCTCGGTGACGACGCGTGCGCCGCGAGCCGGCGAACGCGCGGGGGTCGACTACGTCTTCCTGGAGGAGGAGGCGTTCGAGGCCAGGCGGCGCTCGGGGGAGCTGGCGGAGTGGGCGCGCGTCGGCGACCACGCCTACGGCACGCCGCGCCAGCCCATGGAGGAGTGGCTGGGGCGGGGCGTCGACGTCGTGGTCGAGAAGGACGTCCAGGGCGCCATGAGCCTGAAGGCCGCCTATCCCGAGGCGGTCTTCGTCTTCATCCTTCCTCCCTCGTCCCGGGAGCTCCGCCGGCGCATGATCCTGCGCGGCAGCGGGAGCCCGGAGAGGCGGGAGATGCGCCTGGCCGACGCGGCCCGCGAGCCGGGCTACATCGGCGAGTACGACTACGCGCTGGTCAACGACGAGGTCGAGCGGGCGGCCGAGCTGCTGGAGGTGATCCGGCGCGCCGAGCACTGCCGCGCCTGGCGCCGGCTCGCCGGCGGCTCCCCGCCGCTCCCCGGGGAGGAGCCGGCGGGCGAGGCGCTCTCCGCGCCGCTTCGACCGCTGGGAGAGGAGTGAGACGGATTGGAGAGTCGACTGGATCCGACGCTGGAAGAGGTGCTGGCCGCCATGCCGCGCAAGTACGCGGTCGTCAACGTGGCCGCGCAGCGCGCCCGCCAGCTGCTGGAGGGGGCGGCCCCGGCGGTGGCCAAGCCGGGCTCCAAGCCCGTGGTGATCGCGCTGAAGGAGATCGCCGAGGGCAAGGTCACCTACGAGGTGAGCGGGACCGAGTGAACCCCGGGGCGGGCGAGGCGCCGCGCACGGCGGCCGTCGCCGTCGACATCGCCGCGGCCGCCACCGACCGCCTCTTCGACTACTGGATACCGCCCGAGTGGATCGGCCGCCTCCGGCCCGGCTGGCGGGTGCGCGTCCCCTTCGGCCGCAGCTGGCGCGAGGGCTTCGTCATCGAGCTGCGCCGCGAGCCCTCGGTGCCGCCCGAGCGCGTCCGGCCCATCGCGGCCGTCCTGGACCCGGTGCCCGCGCTCACCCCGGAGGCGCTGGAGCTGGCGCGGTGGTGCGCGCACGCCTACGGTACGACGCTGGTCCAGGCTCTCCGCGTGATGCTGCCCGCGGGCCTGCGCGGCGACCGGATCCGCCGGCGGACGGAGGAGATGCTCGCTCCCGGCCCCGCCTTCCCCTCCCCGGAGCAGGAAGCGGAGCACGCCGCGGCGCCCGCGCGACGCCGCGTCCTGGAGCTCTTGCGGCGCTCGCCCGGCCCCTGGCGCCGGCGGGAGCTGGAGCGGGCCGCCGGGGTGAGCGCGGCCACCCTGCGGGCCATGGTGCGTGCCGGCCTCCTGGCCGTCGAGCGGCGCGCGCTGGAGAGGAGCCCCTGGTCGGAGCCGGCCGAGGCCGACCGGCGGCCGCCGCTCACCCCCGCGCAGGAGCGGGCGGTGCAGGCGGTGCGCGAGGCGGTGGAGAGCGGTTCGCCCGCCGTCTTCCTTCTGCAGGGCGTGACCGGGAGCGGCAAGACCGAGGTCTACCTGCGCGCGCTCGAGGCGGTCCTGGCGGCGGGGCGGCAGGCGATCGTGCTGGTGCCCGAGATCGCGTTGACGCCCCAGACGGTGGCCCGCTTCCGCGCGCGCTTCGGCGACCGGGTGGCGGTCTTCCACAGCGGCCTGGGCGACGGCGAGCGGTACGACGAGTGGTGGCGCGTCCGCCGGGGCGAGGCGGACCTGGTGGTGGGGGCGCGCTCGGCCGTCTTCGCGCCCTGCCGGCGCCTCGGCCTGATCGTGGTCGACGAGGAGCAGGAAGCCAGCTACAAGCAGGAGGAGACGCCCCGCTACCACGCCCGCTCGGTCGCCCTGGAGCGGGCGCGGAGGGCGGGCTGCCCGGTCCTCCTGGGCAGCGCGACGCCCGCCCTGGAGTCGCTGGCCGAGGCGCAGCGCGGCCGCTACCGGCTCCTCCGCCTGCCCGAGCGGGTGGGCGGGAGGCCGCTGCCGGCCGCCGAGGCGGTGGACATGCGCCGGGAGCTGGCCGAGGGGAACCGCTCGCTCTTCAGCCGCCGGCTGGCCGAGGCGCTGGACGAGGTGCTGGCGCGCCGCGAGCAGGCGGTGCTCCTGCTCAACCGGCGCGGCTTCCACACCTTCGTCCTCTGCCGGGAGTGCGGCCACGTCCTGCGCTGCCCGAAGTGCGCGGTCTCGCTCGCCTACCACGCCGACCAGGCGCTCCTCCGCTGCCACTACTGCGGCTGGGCGGAGCGGCCGCCCAGCCGCTGCCCCGCCTGCGGGGGGAGCGCGCTCGGCTACCATGGGTCCGGCACGCAGCGCGTGGAGGAGGAGCTGGCCCGGCGCTGGCCCGCGGCGCGGGTGCTGCGCATGGACGCCGACAGCACCGTCAGGAAGGGCTCCCACGAGGCGATCTACCGGCGCTTCCTGCGCGGCGAGGCGGACGTCCTGGTGGGGACGCAGATGGTGGCCAAGGGGTGGGACGTGGGCGGCGTCACGCTGGTGGGGGTGGTCAACGCCGACACGGCGCTCAACCTGCCCGACTTCCGGGCGGCCGAGCGCACCTTCCAGCTGCTCACCCAGGCGGCCGGCCGGGCGGGGCGGGGCGAGCGGCCGGGCCGGGTGCTCATCCAGAGTTACGCGCCGGAGCACTATGCCATCCAGGCGGCGCTGCGCATGGACCCCGAGGCCTTCGCCCGCGTCGAGCTGCCGATCCGCCGGGAGCTGGGGTATCCGCCCTTCCGCAGGCTGGTGCGCCTCCTGGTCCTGGCTTCCTCGCCGGAGGAGGCGGAGCGGGTCGCCCGGGCGGCGGCGGGCGAGCTGGCGCGGCGGCTGCCGGCCGGGGCGCGGCTGGTCGGGCCGAGCGAGGCGCCGCTGGGCAGGCTGAAGGGGCAGGCCCGCTGGCACCTCCTGCTCAGCGGCGAGCGCGTCGGCCCGCTGCGCGACGCGGCGCTGGAGGCGGCCGCCCGGGCGGGCCGCGAGGCGGCGGGCGCACGGCTCGCCGTCGACGTCGATCCGCTCTCGCTGCTCTAGGTACGATGAACGCGGCCGGACCCGGCCGGGGAAGGAGATGGGTGGGCAGGGCATGGAGACGAAGCGCGAGGAGGAGGCGAAGGGGCCCTCGCCGGCGCACCGCGGGCGGCGCGAGGGCGGGTCGATCCGGCCCATCCTGGACAGCACGCGCCCGGAGGTGCGGCGCAAGGCGCGCCCCGTGCGGCGGATCACGCGCCAGATCTGGAAGCTTCTGGACGACATGGCCGTCACCATGTACGACGCGGACGGAGTCGGCCTGGCGGCGCCCCAGATCGGCGTCGACCTGCGCGTGATCGTGGTCGACGTGGGCGACGGCCTGATCGAGATGATCAACCCCGAGCTGCTCAAAGCCGAGGGCGAGCAGACCGGCTACGAGGGCTGCCTGAGCGTACCCGGCTACGTCGGCGAGGTGACCCGGGCGCGCCACGTCCGCGTGACCGGCCTCGACCGCGAGGGGCGGCGCCTCTGGGTGGACGCCGAGGACTTCAAGGCGCGGGCCTTCCAGCACGAGCTGGACCACCTGGACGGCGTCCTCTACGTGGACAAGGCGCAGCACGTGGTCCGGCTTCCTCCGGAGACCGCCTACCGGCTCGTCTTCATGGGCACGCCCGAGTTCGGGGTGACCGTCCTGCGTCGCCTGGCGCGCCACGGCTTCAAGCTGAGCGCGGTGGTCACCCAGCCCGACCGCCGGCGGGGCCGCGGGCAGGCGCTGCTGCCCTCGCCGGTCAAGCGCCAGGCGCAGGAGTACGGCGTGACCGTCCTGGAGCCGGAGAACCCGCGCGATCCGGCCTTCGTCGAGCGGCTGCGCGAGCTCCGCCCGGACGTGATCGTCACCGCGGCCTACGGCTTCATCCTTCCGCCCGAGGTGCTGGCCGTGCCCGGGGTGGCCGCCCTCAACGTGCACCCCTCGCTGCTGCCGCGCTATCGCGGCCCGGCGCCCATCGAGCGCGCGCTGATGGCCGGCGAGAGGGAGACCGGGGTGAGCATCATCCGCATGTCGGAGCGGGTGGACGCCGGCGAGGTGCTGGCGCAGCGGGCCGTCCGGGTCGAGGAGGACGACGACGCGGGCTCGCTGGGCGCGAAGCTGGCCGCGGCGGGCGCCGAGCTGCTGATCGAGGTGCTCCACCGCTTCGCCACCGGCGAGGAGGTGGTCGCCACCCCGCAGGACGAGGCGCTGGCCACGCGCGCGCCCAAGATCCGGCCGGAGGAGGAACGGCTCGACTGGAGCCGGCCCGCTGTCGAGCTGGTCAACCGGATCCGCGCGCTCAGCCCGCGGCCCGGAGCCTACACGCTGCGCCGGGGCGAGCGGCTGAAGGTCTTCCGCGCCGAGGCGGCAGCGGCGGCGGAGGCGGCCGGCGGGCCCGCGGCGGGCGGGACGGCGGGCGCCGCCCCCGGCGAGGTGGTGGCGGTCGACGCCCGCTCGGCCGTGGTCGCCTGCGGGCCGGACGGAGGCCAGCGGATCCGGCTCCTGGAGGTGCAGCCGGCGGGCCGGCGGCGCATGTCGATGGCCGACTTCCTGCGCGGCAACCCGCTCGAACGGGGCGAAAGGCTTGGCTGAGGCGGCGGCCGGCCCCGGGCGGGGCCGGCCGGGGGCGGGGGGAGCGCGCGAGGCGGCGCTCCGCGCCTGCCTGGCGGTGGAACGGGGACGGCGGAGCCGGGAGGCGCTGGAGGCGGAGCTGGCGCGGGCGGAGGGGCTCCGCCCGGCGGACCGCCACCTGGCCACCGAGCTGGTCTACGGGACGGTCCGGCTGGTCCGGCGCCTGGACCACCTGCTGGCCCGCTACTCTCGCCGGCCGCCGGAGCGCCTCGAGCCGCCGCTGCGCTGGGCGCTCCGCCTGGCGCTCTTCCAGCTGAGCGAGATGGCCACGCCCGAACACGCGGCCGTCCACGAGACGCTGGAGGCGCTCCGCGCCGCCGGCGCGGGGGCGGCCGTGGGCTACGCCAACGCGGTCCTGCGCCAGGCGCTGCGCCGCCGCAGCGAGTGGAGCTGGCCCGCGGGGTCGAGCGCGGAGGCGCTGGCCGTCCGCCACTCCTTCCCCGACTGGCTCGCGCGCCGCTGGGTGGAACGCTACGGGGGCGAGGAGGCCGAGCGGCTGATGCGCTGCATGAACGCGCCGCCGCCCCTGACGGTGCGGGTCAACCGCCTGCGCGCCCGCCCGGAGGAGGCGCTGGAGCGGCTGCGCGCGGCCGGGCTGGAGGCCGAGGCGGGAGCGTACAGCCCGCAGGCGCTCCGCGTCCGCGGCGTCTCTCCGCCCGAGCTGCCCGGCTGGGCGGAGGGCTGGTACCAGGTCCAGTCGGAGGCCTCCGTCCTCGTCGGCCAGAGTGTCGGGGCGCGGCCCGGCGAGCGGGTGCTGGACGTGGCCGCGGCCCCGGGTGGCAAGACCACCCACCTGGCCGAGCAGACGGGGGACCGGGGGCTGGTGCTGGCGGTCGACGTGGACGCCGAGCGCCTGCGCCGCGTGGAGGAGAACGCCCGCCGCCTCGGCCTCCGCTCCGTCCGCCTGCTGGCCGAGGACGCGCGCCGCCTGGCCGCGCTTCTGGAGCCCGCCTCCTTCGACCGCGTGCTGGTCGACGCGCCCTGCACGGGCACGGGCGTCCTCAACCGCCGGCCCGAGGCGCGCTGGAGGAAGCGGCCGCGGGACGTGGCGGCGGCCGCCCGGCTGCAGGCCGAGATCCTGGACGGGGTGGCGCCGCTGGTCCGTCCCGGGGGGACGCTGGTCTACTCGACGTGTACACTCGAGCCGGAGGAGAACGAGCGGACGGTGGAGAGCTTCCTGGGGCGATGGCCGGCCTTCCGGCGCGACGCGCTGGCGCCCTTCCTGCCGGAAGGGCTGGCGGGCAGGGTGGAGCGGGAGGGCGAGATCCTCTTCCTGCCGCAGCGCGACGGGCTGGACGGCCATTACATCGCCCGCCTGGTCAGGGGGGCGTGAGCGATGGCGGAGGAGGGGCAGGCGGCGGGCGAGGCGCCCGACCTGCGCGGCATGAACCGGGCGGAGCTGGAGGCCTTCGCGCGCGGCGAGGGCCAGCCGGCCTACCGGGGCCGCCAGCTGCTGCGCTGGATCCAGGGCCGGGCGGTCGCCGACTTCGACGCCATGACCGACCTGCCGGCCGCCTGGCGGGCGAGCCTGAAGAGCCGCCTCCCCCTGGCGCCCGCGGAGGTGGTCCGCCGGCAGGTCGATCCGGAGGACGGCACGGTCAAGCTCCTTCTCCGCCTGCGCGACGGCGAGCTGGTGGAGACCGTGCGCATGCGCTACCGCTACGGCTACAGCGCCTGCATCTCCACCCAGGTCGGCTGCAACGTGGGCTGCCGCTTCTGCGCCTCGACGCTGGGGGGCAAGCGGCGCGACCTGACGGCGGGCGAGATGGCCGAGCAGGCGCTGGCGGTCCAGCGCGAACTCCTGCCCCATGGCGAGCGCCTCTCCCGCCTGGTGCTGATGGGGATGGGGGAGCCGCTGGAGAACTACGCGGAGACGCTCCGCTTCCTGAGGCTGGCGCACGAGCCGGAGGGGATGGCGATCTCCTACCGCCGCATGACCCTCTCCACCTCGGGGCTGGCGCCGGCCATCGAGCGCCTGGCGGAGGAAGGGCTCCCGGTGACGCTGGCCGTCTCGCTCCACGCGCCCAACGACGAGCTGCGCCGGCGGCTGGTCCCGATGGACAACCGCTACCCGCTGGCGCGGCTGATGGAGGCGGCGCGGACCTACGCGGCGCGGACCGGCCGGCGGCTCACCTTCGAGTACGTGATGATCGACCGCGTCAACGACGAGCCGGAGCAGGCGCGCGAGCTGGCGACGCTCCTGCGCGGTCTGCCCGGCCACGTCAACCTGATTCCGCTGAACGAATCCGGCCGCGGGCTCCGCAGCTCGCCGCCCGGGCGGATCGAGGCCTTCCGGCAGGTGCTGGAGCGGAGCGGCGTGGAAGTGACGGTCCGCCGGTCCCTGGGGCGCCGGATCGACGCGGCTTGCGGCCAGCTGCGACGGCGCGAGGCGGAGGCTCCGGAGCGGTCTCCCGCCCCGCTGCCGGGCTAGCCGGGCCGGCGTCGCGCCGGGGGCGGGGCTCGCGGGGGCGACGGGTCGGGTGGAGGCCGAATCCGGTGGCAAGCGGCCGGCGGGAGGGAGCGGCATGCGTGTCGACGCCGCCAGCGACGTAGGGAAGGTGCGGCCGCGCAACGAGGACGCCTGGGCCTGGCGCCGCATCGGGGAGGTGGAGCTCCTGGCGGTGGCGGACGGGCTGGGCGGCCACCAGGCCGGCGACGTGGCCAGCCGGATGGCGCTGAGGGTGCTGGCGGAGGCGCTCGGCGCGGGCGGCGACGGGCCCGCCGGGCGGCGCGAACGGCTGGCGGAGGCCTTCCGCCGGGCCAACGAGGCCGTCTGGCAGGCCGCCCAGGGGCGGGCCGAGTGGCGCGGCATGGGGACGACGCTGACCGCCGCCCTGGTCGACGGCGCGGAGCTGACCGTCGCCCACGTCGGCGACAGCCGCGCCTACCTCTGGCGCGGCGGCGCCCTGCGCCAGCTCACCGCCGACCACTCGCTGGTGCGCGCGCTGGTCGAGCAGGGCGCGCTCAGCGAGGAGGAGGCCGAGCGCGTGCCCGAGCGGCATATCCTCACCCGGGCGGTGGGGACGGCCCCCGAGGTGGACGTCGACATCGTCGAGCTCCGGCTGGAGCAGGGAGACCGGCTGCTCCTGGCGACCGACGGGCTGGCGGCGGCGCTGAGCAAGGAGCAGGTGGCCGCGCTCCTGGCCGAGGGCGGCGAGCACCCGGCACGGCGTCTCGTCGAGGCGGCCAACCGGGGGGGCGCTCCCGACAACGTGACGGTCCTGATCGCCGACGTGGAGCTCGGCGACGAGAGAAAGGACGAGGCCGGCGTGGCCTCGGGTGGTCTCGGGTGATCGGCCGGCTTCTGGGTGGGCGCTACGAGATCCTCAGCCGCCTGGGTGGCGGCGGCATGGCCGTCGTCTACAAGGCGCTCGACCGGCTGCTCTACCGCCCCGTGGCCGTCAAGATCCTGCGCGAGCAGTACGCCACGGACCCGGAGTTCGTCCGCCGCTTCCGGCGCGAGGCGCAGGCGGCGGCCATGCTCTCGCACCCCAACATCGTCAACGTCTACGACGTGGGCGACGACGGGGGGCTCCACTACATCGTCATGGAGTACGTGGAAGGGCGGAGCCTCCGGCAGGTGCTGGACGAGGAGGGGGCCCTCCCGCCCGAACGCGCAGCCCGCATCGCCATCCAGATCCTGGACGCGCTCGAGGAAGCCCACCACCACGGCGTCATCCACCGCGACGTCAAGCCGGACAACATCCTCCTCACCCGCGACGAGCGCGTGAAGGTGGCCGACTTCGGCATCGCCCGCGCCGCCAGCCAGGCCACCCTGGTCCCCACCGGCGCCATCCTCGGATCGGCCCACTACATCTCGCCCGAGCAGGCGCGGGGGAGCCCGCTGGACGGCCGTTCGGACCTCTACTCGGTGGGTGTCCTCCTCTTCCAGTTGCTGAGCGGGGAGCTTCCCTACGACGGCGAGAGCCCGGTGGAGGTGGCGCTGAAGCGCTTCCAGGAGGAGCCGCCCGACCTCTCGGCCCTGGCCCCGCAGGTGCCCGTCGCCCTCGCCCGCGTGGTGAGGAAGGCGATGGCGCGCCAGCCGGGCCGCCGCTACCCGACGGCCGGCGCCATGGCCGAGGACCTGCGCGCCTGCCTGGCGGGCCGCCCGCTGCCGCACGTGGAGGAGGAGGAAGCCCCGGCCGACGGCGAGGCGACCCTCGACCTGGGGCGGGTCGCCGGGCGGGCACCGGCCGCCGCCGGCGCGGCCGCCGCGGAGCGCCCGGACGGGAGCGCCCGGCCGCAGGGACGGGAGCGCCGCAGGCGGCCCTGGCTCTGGGCGCTCCTGGGCGCCCTGCTCCTCCTGCTCGGTGCGGGCGGCTACGGCGCCTGGAGGCTGGCAGGGTGGTTCGACGTCCCCACGGTGCGCGTGCCCAAAGTGGTCGGGCTCACCCTGAGCGACGCCACGCGCACCCTCCAGCAGGCCCAGCTGATCCTGAGCGTGGCCGACCAGCGGTACAGCCAGCGCTACCCGGCCAACGTGATCATCTCCCAGGACCCGCCTCCGGGCGAGGCGGTGAAGGCCGGCCAGCCGGTGCGGGTGGTCGTCTCCCAGGGCCCCGAGCAGGTCACCGTGCCGGCGGTGACCAACATGCCCCAGAGCACCGCCGAGACGCTCCTCGGGGCGCGGGGCCTCAGGGTGCGCGTGGTCCAGGAGTACAGCGACTCCGTCGCCAGCGGCTACGTCATCGACCAGTCGCCGGCCGCGGGCTCGCCGCTGGCCCAGGGGAGCACCGTCACCCTGACGGTCAGCCAGGGGCCGAGCGTCAACCAGGTGGTGGTCCCCGCGCTCGTCGGGCTGGGCGTCGACGACGCCCTCAACCAGCTGCGCTCGAACCAGCTCGTGCCCGGCAAGATGAGCTACCAGCTCGCCGGTTACCCGGCGGGCACCGTGGTCTCCACCTCGCCCGCCGCGGGCCAGATGGTGGCGCCGGGCAGCGCGGTCGACCTGGTGATCAGCCAGGGCTGCATCAACCAGGCCCAGCCCACCGTCACCGTCCAGGGCCAAGGAAGCCAACCCGTCCAGGTCCGCGTCGACTTGACGGACGCCTCCGGCACCCGGACGATCTACCAGGCGGCGCACACCCCCGGTGACACCTTCCAGGTGGACGCCTGCTGGGGCGCCGGTGACGCGCACCTGAAGATCTATGAGAACGACACCCTGATCAACCCTCCGGACGGAGATCTCCTGAAGGGAGGCGCGCCTTGAGCCTGACGGGGCGGGTCGTCAAGGTCCTCAACCAGTGGTACCGGGTGGAGACGGGCGAGGGGATCGTGGCGGCGCGGCCCCGGGGCCGGCTGCGGCGGGGCGACCAGGGGACGCCCGTGGCCGGCGACCTGGTGGAGGTGCTGCCGGCCCCCGACGGAACGGCGCGCATCGAGCGGGTGCTTCCGCGGCGGAACCGGCTGGAACGACCGCCGGTGGCCAACGTCGACCGCCTGCTGGTCGTCGCTTCCTGGCGCGAACCCGAGATCGTGCCGGAGCTGGTGGACCGGGCGCTGGTGGAGGCGGAGCGGCGGCGCATCCCGGCGGCGCTGGTGGTCAACAAACTCGACCGGATCGCGGGCCGGCCCGAGCTTCTGGACGAGGCGCGCCGCTTCCTCGCAGCCTACCGCCGTGCGGGCTATCCTGCGCTCTTCACCTCGGCCCGCGACGGGACCGGGGTGGAGGAGCTGCGCGCGCTGCTGGAAGGCGGGCTGGTGGTGCTGGCGGGTGCCAGCGGCGTCGGCAAGTCGAGCCTGCTCAACGCGCTCGCGCCCGGTGCCCGGCTGCGCACGGGCGCGCTCAGCCGGGCGGAGCGCGGCACGCACACCACGCGCCACGTCGAGCTGCTGGCCCTGCCCGGCGGCGGCTGGGTGGCCGACACGCCCGGCTTCGTCCGCCTCGACCCGCCGGAGCTGGACGAGGCCGGGGAGCTGCGGCACTACTTCCCCGAGTTCGAGGAGCCGGCCGCCTCCTGCCGCTTCCGCGACTGCCTGCACGTCGACGAGCCGGGCTGCGCGGTCGCCGAGGCGGTCGCCCGGGGCGAGATCGACGGCGGGCGGTACGCCCGCTACCGGACGCTGCTGCAGGAGGTTCGGCAGGCGGCGGAGCGCCGCTGAGGAAGGGCGACCCGCGGGAGCGGGGGCGCCCCCGTCGAGGAGGCTCGAGCGTGATGCCGATCGTCGCACCTTCGGTACTCTCCGCGGACCTGGCCGACCTGGCCGGCTTCGCCGCCCGCATGGAGCGGGCGGGTGCGCGCCGCCTCCACCTGGACGTGATGGACGGCCACTTCGTGCCCAGCCTCACCTTCGGTCCGCCCGTCGTCGAGTCGCTGCGCCGCCACACGGGGCTGCCCTTCGACGTCCACCTGATGGTCGACCAGCCGGAGGCGTGGATCGACGCCCTGCGGGGCGCCCAGCCGGCGACGCTGGTCGTCCACGCCGAGAGCAGCCGCCACCTCCACCGCCTCCTTGCCGGGGTGCGGGAGCGCGGCTTCCGCGCGGGGCTGGCGCTCAACCCCGCCACCGGGACGGAGGCGGTGCGCTGGCTCTGGCCGCTCCTCGACCAGATCCTGGTCATGAGCGTCAACCCCGGGTGGGGTGGGCAGCGCTTCCTCCCGCTGGCGCTGGAGAAGCTCCGGCTGCTGGCCCGGGAGGCGCCTGCCGGCTGGCCGGGCGAGCTGGCGGTGGACGGCGGGATCGGCGAGGCGACGGTGGCCGAGGCGGTGGCTGCGGGCGCGGAGGTGCTGGTGGCGGGCGCCGCCGTCGCGGGGGCGGCCGATCCGGCTGCCGCCTTGCGCCGCCTGGAGGAGCTGGCCGGGCGGGCGGCCGCGGGGGAGCGGCCGGGCGCGCGCACCGCCGCGGGCGCGCGAGAGGCCGAGAAGGGCCTAGAATAACGGAGCCGGGGAGGGGGGTGACGGGGTGCTCTTCCTGAGCCAGCTCCTGGGAAGCAGGGTCTACGCGCTGGAGTCGGAGGGCTCCATCGTGCTGGGGCGCCTGGAGGACGTGGTCATCCAGGCCGGGCAGTCCAACCCGCTGGCGCGCGGCTTCATCCTGCGCGGCCGGCGGGGGGACGCCTTCTGGGTGCCCAGCGGGCAGCTGGCCCCCGACGCCGACGGCCGCCTGGTCGTCCGCTCGCCGCAACGCTCCATCCGGCTCTTCCTGCCCGAGGCGCGCACCATCCGCCTGGGCCTCGACGTCCTGGACAAGCAGGTGATCGACATCATGGGGCGGAAGGTGGTGCGCGTCAACGACGTCCAGGTGGCCTGGGCGGGCGAGACGCTCCGCATCGTGGCGGTCGACGTGGGCTGGACCGGCTTCCTGCAGCGGCTGGGACTGGGCTGGCTGACCGCCGTGCTGCGCCGGCTGGGGCTGGGCCCGCGCGAGCGGCTGATCCCCTGGGCGCTGGTGGAGCCGCTGGGCTCGCCCGCCTCGCCGCTCAAGCTCTCCATCGCCTGGAACAAGCTGCGCGGCTACCATCCGGCCGACTTGGCGGCGCTGTTGCCCGACCTCGACCCGGAGGAGCAGGTCGCGCTCCTGCGCTCGCTGGAGCTGCGCGACGCGGCCGAGGTGATCTCGCGCATCGAGGAGCCGCCGCTGCGGCGGTCGCTCCTGGAGCGGCTGCCGACCGGCCTCGCCTCCGACATCCTGGAGCAGATGGCGCCCGACGACGCCGCCGACGTGCTGGCCGAGCTGCCCCGCGACGACCAGGAAGCCATCGTGGGCGGCATGGAACGGGCCGAACGCTCGGACGTGGAGCGGCTCATGCGCTACGGGCCGCACTCGGCGGGCGGCCTGATGACCACCGACTTCATCGCCTTCCCCGAGCGGCTGACGGCCCAGGAAGCCATCGACCGCCTCCGCGTCCTCGCGCCCGACGCCGAGACCATCTACTACCTCTACGTCGTCTCCGAGGACGGCCGGCTGGTCGGGACGCTCTCGCTCCGCGACCTGATCGTCGCCCCGCCCGACCGGCCGCTGAGCGCCGTCATGCACCGCCGCGTCGTCTCCGTGCCGCTGGAGGCGGACGAGGAGACGGTGGTCGACGTGATGGCGCGCTACGACTTCCTCGCCCTTCCCGTCGTCGACGAGCAGGGCCGCCTCCAGGGCATCATCACCTACGACGACGTGATGGACGTGGTCCTGGAGCGGGGCGGCTGGAAGCGACGCCTGCGAGCCCGCGACTGAGCGGCCCTGGCGGCGCGCCGGAACCCTGCGGCGGGTGCGCTACATAGAGTGACCTTCGCCCCGGCCCGGAGCCGGGGCGAAGGGGGGTGCGCGTCATGCGCTTCATCGTCATTCGACTGCCGGCCTGGCTGCGGCCGCTCCTCCGCCGTCTGGCCGGCTGAGCGGCGGCCCGGCGGCGGCGTGGCGCCGGCGCGGGCGCTCCGCGGGCGGGAGGCTGAAGAGGGAGCGTGGGTCCGTCCTATCTCGTGCACGCGGTGGGCGCGGACGGCCGGCTGCGGGTGATGGCGGCCGACGCCTCGGCGGTGGTCCGCGAGGCCGCACGGCGCCACGGCACGTGGCCGACGGCCACCGCCGCCCTGGGCCGCCTCCTGACGGCCACCGCCTTCCTCGCGGCCGACGCCAAGCACGGCTCGGTCACCGTCCGGCTGGCCGGAGAAGGCCCGCTCCGCGGGGCGGTGGCGGTCGGCGAGGCGGACGGCCGCCTGCGCGGCTACGTCGGCGAACCGCACGTCGACCTGCCGCTCAACGGGGCGGGCAAGCTGGACGTGGGCGGCGCCGTCGGCCGCCGCGGCTTCCTCTACGTCACCTACCAGCCCGAGAGCGGGCGCGCCTACACGGGTTCGGTGCCGCTGGTCACAGGCGAGGTGGGCGACGACCTGACCGAGTTCTTCCGCCGCTCGGCGCAGCGCCCGGCCGTGGTCGGCGTGGGCGTCCTGGTCGGCCCGGACGCCGAGGTGCGCGCCGCAGGCGGGCTGCTGGTGGAGCTGCTGCCCTCCGCGGTGGACGAGCTGGCGGAGACGGTCGAGGCCAACCTGGGGGCCATCGGCAGCATCAGCCGCCTCATCGAGGCCGGGGCCCGCCCGGAGGAGCTGGCCGGCGAGGCGCTGAAAGGCTGCGACTGGCGGCTGGAGGGTGGGCGCCTGCCCCTGGCCTTCCGTTGCGCCTGCTCGCGGGAGAAGGTCGAGGCGACGCTCGTTGCCCTCGGCCCCGAGGAGCTCCGCCGGCTGGAAGGCGACGGCCGCGCCGAGGTGCGCTGCCACTTCTGCAACGCCGTCTACACCTTCACGCGCGACGAGCTGCGCCGCCTCGCGGCGCTGGCCGGGGGGCCGGCGGGCAGGCGCGGGTCCTAGACGGCCCGCGCGACGCGCCCGGAGCGGAGGCAGCGGGTGCAGACGCGGATCCGCCGCCTGCCGTCCTCCCGCTCGACCCGCACCGTCTGCAGGTTGGGCCGCCAGAGCCGGTTGCTCTTGCGGTTGGAATGGCTGACGGTATGGCCGAAGGCGACCTCGCGCCCGCAGATCTCGCAACGTCTGGCCACGGCGATCGCTTCCTTTCCTCCCATGGAGATGACCCGGCCAATGGAGATGATCCGGCGGAGATGATCCAGCCCGGACGACCCGCTGGAGACGACCCGGGCACCGGCATGCTACCATCCGCCTCGAACCGGCCGCAACCGTCGCCCGTGCGGCCGGTTCCGGCCCGGGGAGCGGGCCTATGCTATCATTTCTGCGTCGTGCGACGGCTGCGCGGTGGAGCCAGGAGGGCAAGGGTGGGTGAGCCGGATGGGCCGCGAGATCGAGACCGCTCTCGGCACGGTCAGCATCAGCGAGGATGTGGTGGCCACGCTGGCCGCGCACGCCCTGGAGCGGTGCTACGGCGTGACCGGCGTGGCCAGCCGCGGGCTGGAAGGGCTGGTCGGCGTCCTGGGCATCGGCGCTCCCGGGCGGGGCGTCACCGTGCACCTGGACGACCAGCGCCTCTCCATCGAGGTGGCGATCGTCGTCGGCTACGGCACCCGCATCTCGGAGGTCGCCCAGAACGCGCGCGAGCAGATCCGCTACGGCGTCGAGCAGGCGACGGGGCTGAAGGTGGACCAGGTGACCGTGGAGGTGGCGGGCATCCAGCTGGATGGCCGGGGCCGCGGCGCCAAGGGTCGGCGCTGAGCGCGGGGGGATCGAGTTGGAGTTGCGCGAGCTGGACGGGCCAGGCCTGCTCTCGGCCGTCGAGGCGGGGGCGGAGCGGCTGGCCCTGCACGAGGCCGAGGTCAACGCGCTCAACGTCTTCCCGGTGCCTGACGGCGACACGGGCAACAACATGAGCCAGACGGTGCAGAGCGCGCTGCGCGAGGCGCACCGCGGCGGCTCCTCGCTGGGCGAGGTGGCGCGCGCCCTGGCCCAAGGGGCGCTGATGGGCGCCCGGGGAAACTCCGGCGTCATCCTCTCCCAGCTTCTGCGCGGCTTCGCCGAGGCGCTCCGCGGCCGGGAGCGGGCGGGCGCCGCGGAGGTGGCGGCCGCTATGCAGCGCGGCGTCGAGACGGCCTACAAGGCGGTGATGAGGCCCGTCGAGGGGACGATTCTGACCGTGGCCCGGCGGGCCGCCGAGGCGGCGGAGGCGGCGGCGGGAGCCGGCGCAAGCCTGGCGGCCGTCCTGCGCCAGGCGCTGCGCGGGGCCCGCGAGGCGCTGGCCGAGACGCCCCGGCAGCTGGAGGTGCTGGCCCGCGCGGGCGTCGTCGACTCCGGGGGCCAGGGGCTGGTCTACCTCCTGGAGGGAGCGAGCGAGCGCATCGGGACCGGGCGCGCCCGCGAGGCGGAGCTCTTCGCGCCCGCCGCCCGGCCGGCGGAGGTGCAGGTCGTGGCGGCGGGCGGGGCGGTGCCAGCGGGGGGCGACGAGCTGGCGAGCTACCGCCGGGAGGCGTTGCGGCAGCTGGAGCACCCCTACGAGACGGAGTTCTTCCTGGTCGCCGAGGCGACGCCCGACTTCGCCCGCTGGCGCGAGGAGCTGGCCGCCATGGGCTCGAGCCTGGTGGTGGTGGAGGGTGATCGGCTGGCCCGGGTCCACATCCACACCGCCGATCCCGGACGGGTGCTCAGCTGGGCGGTCGCCCGCGGCGAGCTGCGCGACGTGAGCGTGGTCAACCTGCGCCGGCAGGGCGAGGCGTACGCGCACGGCGACCCTTCCGTCCCGGCGGCGCCCGGCCAGGCGCCCGGCGAGGCGCCGCGGGTGGCGGTGGTGGCCGTCGTCCAGGGGGAGGGGATGGAGCGGATCTACCGCTCCCTGGGGGCCACCACCCTCGTCCGCGGCGGGGCGACCATGAACCCGAGCACCGAGGAGATCCTGGCCGCGATCCGCTCGGCCCCCGGCGAGGCGGTCATCCTCCTGCCCAACCACGGCAACGTCCTGATGGCGGCTCAGCAGGCGGCCCGCATGGCCGACCGGCGGGTGGAGGTGGTGCCCACCTCGGACATGGCCGAGGGGATCGCCGCGCTGATGAACTTCGTGCCCCAGGGCGGGCTCGAGGCCGAGGTGGCGCGGATGAAGGAAGCGCTGTCGGGCGTGCGCACGGGGATGGTGACGCGGGCGGCGCGCGACGCGGTGCTGGACGGGGTGCGGGTGCGGGAGGGCGACTTCCTGGCGCTCCGCGGCGAGGAGCTTGTCCACGCCGGCTCCGCCCTGGACGAGACCACCCTGGCCCTGGTGGAGAGGCTGGCTGCGGAGGGCGCGCGCGTCATCACGCTGATCTACGGCGAAGGGGTGGAAGAGGCCGAGGCGCGGGCGCTGGCCGGCCGCGTCGAGGAGCTGAAGCCGGAGTGCGAGGTGCAGCTGGAGCGGGGCGACCAGCCCTTCTACCCCTACCTCGTGGCCGTCGAGTAGGCGGCGAGCGGGTCGGATCGTCATGGAGCCGCCCGGGATCGAGCAGGTGGCCCGCGAGCTGCGGGCCATTCTTCGCCAGGAGGGGCGCGACGGCTTCCGCGACCGGACGGTGGTCGGCGGCGTCGAAGCCTACGTGCGCCAGCGGCTGGAACCACTCCTCGCCCGGTCGGAGCAGGCGGGGACGGCGCGGGAGGGCACCTGGCTGGCCGACGTGAGCCGGCGGCTGCGCGCCTACGCGGAGGCGTCGCCCGACCGCCGGCGCAGCCTGGCCGAGGCGCTCCTGGAGCGGCTGGGGGAGATCGAGCGGCGGGCGGGCGCCGGCGCGGAGGGCGGCCGGGAGTCCGGGGCGGAAGCCCCGGCTCGAAGGAAGGGCGCGGGGGCGGAGCAGACGCTGGAGCCCGCGGAGCCGGTGACGCGGCTGCGCGGCGTGGGCGGCCGCCAGGCGGCCGCCCTGGGCCGCCTGGAGATCCGGACCGTGGCCGACCTCCTCTTCCGCCTCCCCTTGCGCTACGAGGACTGGCGGGAGCCGGTCCCCATCGCCCGCCTGCAGGCGGGGTCGGAGCAGCTGGCGGCCGGCGTCGTGACGGCGGTCCGCCGCTGGCAGGCGCGGCGCGGGCTGGAGATGGTGGACGCCGTCCTGCGCGACGCCAGCGGCACGCTCGTCCTGCGCTGGTTCAACCAGCCCTTTCGCGAGCGCCAGCTGGCGCCGGGCCAGCGCCTGGCCGCCTTCGGACGGGTCGAGCAGTTCCAGGGACGCTGGATGATGCAGAGTCCCGAGGTGGAGAACCTGGACGAGCCGGACGGGCGCGTGGGGCGCCTGGTGCCCGTCTACCCGGCGGGGCAGGGGCTCTCCCAGGGCCTGCTGCGGCGCTGGTACCGCCAGGCGGTGGAGCGGACCGCCGGCGAGACCGGGTCGGTGCCGGAGGAAGCCCGGCGGCGCCACGGCTTCCTGGCGCTGGGCGAGGCCTGGCGGGCCGTCCACCTGCCGCGGACGCCGGAGGAGGCGGAGCTGGGCCGTCGCAGCCTCGCCTTCGAGGAGCTCTGGCTGCTGGAGCTGGGGCTCGGCCTGCTGCGGCGCCGGGCGCGGGAGGGGCTGCCGGGCGTGCGCCACGCCCCCGGCGGGGAGCGGGTACGCCGCTTCCGGGAGGCGCTTCCCTACCGGTTGACCGCGGGCCAGGAGGCGGCCTGGCGCGAGATCGAGGCGGACATGGAGGGGCCGCTCAGCATGAACCGGCTCCTCCAGGGCGACGTCGGCTCCGGCAAGACGGTGCTGGCGGCGATGACGATCCTGAAGAGCGTCGACTCCGGCTACCAGGGCGCCCTGATGGCGCCCACCGAGATCCTGGCCGAGCAGCACTGGCTCGGCCTGGCCCCGCGCTTCCGCGAAGTGGGCGTGGAGATGGGGCTGCTGCGCGGCGGCATGGCCGCCGCCGAGCGGCAGGCGCTCCTGGAGCGGCTGGCGACGGGAGGGCTGCCCGCGGTGGTGGGAACGCACGCGCTCCTGGAGGAGGACGTCCGCTTCGCGCGCCTGGGCTCGGTGGTGATCGACGAGCAGCACCGCTTCGGCGTCGAGCAGCGGGCGGCGCTCCAGCAGAAGGCGGCGCGCATGGGCGCCCGGCCGGACGTGCTGGTGATGACGGCCACGCCCATCCCGCGGACGCTGGCGCTGACGCTCTACGGGGACCTCGACCTCTCCCTGCTGCGCGACATGCCCCCGGGCCGGGGGCCGGTGCGGACGCGGCTCTTCCCGCCGGCCGCGCGGGAGGCGGCCTACGGGCGGCTGGAGGCGCACCTGCGCGCCGGTCACCGCGCCTACGTGGTCTGCCCGCGGATCGGCGAGGGCGACGAGGAGGAAGAGGCGCCGGAAGGGCGGGCGGGGGAGACGCTGCCGGGGGCGGTACCGCTGGCCCGGGAGCTGGCGCGCCGCCACCCCGGATGGCGGATCGGGCTGCTGCACGGGCGCCTGCCCGTGCGCGAGAAGGCGAGCGTGATGGAGGCTTTCGCGCGCGGCGAGGTGCAGGTGCTGGTGGCCACCACGGTCGTCGAGGTGGGCGTCGACGTGCCCGAGGCCACCGCCATCCTGATCGAGGGGGCCGACAGCTTCGGGCTGGCGCAGCTCCACCAGCTGAGGGGCCGGGTGGGGCGCGGCCCCTTCGCCTCGGAGTGCCTGCTGCTGGCCTCCCGCGACCAGGGGCCCGGCTGGGAGAGGCTCGAGACGCTGGCGCGGACCCGGGACGGATTCGCCCTGGCCGAAGCCGACCTGGCGCTGCGGGGTCCGGGGGAGTTCCTGGGCAAGCGGCAGCACGGGTTGCCCGAGCTGCGCGTGGCCGATCCGGCCGGCGACCGGGAGCTGCTGGAGCTGGCGCGCCGGGAGAGCGAGCGCCTGCTGGAGGGCGATCCGCGTCTGGAGCGGCCGGAACACCGCTTCCTCCGGCGGGAGCTGGCGCGGCGCTTCCCGCAGCTGGACCTCTTCTTCGTCGGCTAGGCGGGGCGGAACGGGGCGAGCGCCCCGCCCCGGGGGCGCCCGCCGCAGGGTCCCAGGCGGCCCTTCCGCGCTCCGCTCAGCGGATCACCGCCGGATTGACGAAGTAGACGTGCTGCGACCAGATGAAGCGGCCCAGCGTGGGATCGTAGCCCGGCATGTTGGGCTCCTGGTCGTAGAAACCCTGCCAGCCGTTGCCGCTCTGGTCCGCCGGGAAGGTACCCGCCACGGCGACCACGTGGCCCGCCCTGTCCGTCATCAGCACGATGCCGGGTCCCGGATGGCCGTAGTGCTGGCCCATGCCGGGCACGTAGGGTCCCATCTTCTGCAGCGTGCCCAGCCTGGGGTTGTAGCGGAGCAGGGTGGAGAGGCTGGCCAGCCCGTAGGTCGCCCCGGTGGTCGCCGTCGGCGCGGCTCCGCCCGTGCCCGGCCAGGCGGTCCCCGGAGCGCCCGGCGGTGGCGGCGTGCCCGGCATCGCGCTGCCGGGGGCCGCGGGGGCGGGGGCGGTCCCCGGCGCGGCCGGGGCGGTGCCCGTCCCCGGGGTGGCGGGTGCCGGGGAGGTCCCCGGGGTGGTGGCCGGCGGCGTGGTGGCGGTGGTACCGGTGGTGCCGGTGCCCGTGCGGGGCGTAGCCGCCGGCGCCGTTCCCGCCGCGCGCCCGGCGGGCGGGATCAGGTAGAGCGTCTGGGTGTACCAGCTCGTCCCGGTCGCGCTCCCCGCGGTACCCCCGTCGAACCAGGGCTGGCGGCCCGCCGAGGCCGGAATGCGCGCCCGGACGGCGACGACGTTGCCGGCGCGGTCGACCAGGAACTGGAGGGCGGCGACGTCGTTCTTGGGCGTGTAGACGCGGGCGGCCCGGGGATCGTTGCTCGGCTGGGCCACGTAGGCCGCCAGCTTGGGGTTGCCCCGCACCAGCGCGCTCCAGGCGACGGGACGGCTGAGCGCCGTGGGATCGAAGAGGCTGGCCGGCAGCATGACGGCTCCCATCGTCCCGCGCGGC
This sequence comes from Bacillota bacterium, assembly GCA_029960955.1. Classification (GTDB taxonomy): domain Bacteria; phylum Bacillota; class Sulfobacillia; order JAIMAT01; family JAIMAT01; genus JAIMAT01. The sequence continues at coordinate 17,109 of JASBVS010000037.1, read as the reverse complement.
GCCAGCTGGCCCCGGCTGGTGCCGGTGGCGCCCGGCGGGGCGGGGCGGCGGGCGCTCCCGCCGGGGGCGGCGCAGGCCGAGGCGGCCAGCGCCCCCGACAGAAAGAGCGGCAGGAGCCCCAGAGCTCGTTGACGGATCTTGCCTATCACGGCTTCCACTCCCCTCCGGCCCGGTCGGCGCGGATTGGGAAGCCTTCCGGGCGGCACTTGGGATGCCGCCGCCTAGTATTCCCGGAAGGAGGGGCCGCGATCGGCTTGCGCGGTGGGGAAGAATGGGGCGGAAGAACGGGGCGGCCGGGGCGGTCAGCCGACGGCGGAGATGGCGCGCGCCAGGGCGTAGGCGACGCCCGCGGCGATCCCGCCGACCAGCGCCGTCTGGAGCGCCGAGCGCCAGGGCCGGAGGCCGGTGAAGCTTCCTTTCAGCCAGCCGAAGAGGAGGAGCGCGGCGAGGGTGACGACCGCCGAGATGAGCAGGGCGCTGCGGACGGGTACCGGCAGGAGATAGGGCGCCAGCGGGACGATCCCGCCTGCCACGTAGCTGGCGCCGATGGTCAGCCCGGAGCGGAGGGCGCGCGCCGGCTCGGGCTCCTCGAGCCCCAGCTCCTCGCGCATCATGAAGCGGACCCAGGCCTCGCGGTCGGAGGCGATGGCGCCGACCGCCTGCTCCAGCGTGGCCCCGCGGAGGCCGTAACGTTCGAAGATCTCGCGCACTTCCTGGCGCTCGACGTCCGGCAGCTCCACCACCTCGCGCCGCTCGCGCGCCAGCTCGCTCCGGTAGGTGTCCAGCTCGCTCCGGGCCGCCAGGTAGCCGCCCAGGCCCATGCTGATGGCGCCCGCCGCCAGCTCGGCGAAGCCGGCGATGACGACGAGGAAGTTCTGCGCCACCGCGCCCGAGATCCCGGCGGCCAGGGCGAAGGGGACCGTCAGCCCGTCCGACATGCCGAGGATGACGTCACGGATCCAGGCGCCGCCCGTGAAGTGCTGCTCGAGGTGCTCCTGCTCCGCCGGCTTCGACACCCGGCCACCTCCTCCACGAGGAGGATGATAACCTACGGAGAGCGGCGCGGGCGGCGCCGGCCGCCCGCCCCGACGAGATGCGGGAGGTGTTCGACGTGCGGCTGGAGGTGCTCGGCTTCTGGGGCGGCTACCCGGGCCCGGACGGGGCCAGCGCCGGTTACCTGCTGCGCGAGGAAGCGACGGGGGAGGGCGAGCTGCTCCTGGACTGCGGCTCGGGCGTCCTCGGCCGCCTGCTGGAGAGCCGCGGCCTGGAGGGTCTCCGGCGGCTGGAGGCGGTCTTCCTCTCGCACCTCCACCACGACCACGCCGCCGACCTGGGCGTCCTCTCCCAGGCCCTGGTGGTCGAGTCCTACCACGGCTTCGCGCGTGCGCCCCTGCCGGTCTACGTCCCGGAGGAAGCGCTGGAACGCGCCCGCTTCTACCTCGCCGGCGACCCCTGGATCGAGCTCCGCCCCCTGCGCCCCGGCCGGAGCGTCGCCGCCGGCCCCTTCCGCGTCGAGGTGGCGCCGGCGCGCCACCCGGTGCCGGCGCTCGCCCTGCGCCTGGAGAGCGGCGGGCGGCGGCTGGCCTACACGGGCGACACGGCCCCCAGCGGCGAGGTGGAGGCGCTGGCCGCGGGCGCGGACCTGCTCCTGGCCGAGGCCTCTCTCTACGCCGGCGAGGACGGGTCCCGCGCCGGTCACCTGACCGCGCCCGAGGCGGGCGAGATGGCCCGGCGCGCCGGCGTGGGCGAGCTTCTCATCACCCACCTGCCGCACTACGGCGACCTGGAGCAGCTGGAGCGCCAGGCGCGCGAGGCCTTCGGCGGCCCGACGCGCCGGGCGCGGAGCGGCCTGACGGTGGAGGTCGGGCGGCGGGAGGGCCCCGGAAGGCCTTCCTGACGCGCCGCTCCGCGGCGGCCCGGCTCGAGGCCCTTCCGCGACGACCTCACTCCGGGCCGACCGCCGGGTTGCGGCCCTTGAAGACGGCGAAGAGGAGGCCCAGCGCCGGCACGAGCAGGAGGAGGCCCCAGGGCAGGAGCAGCAGAACCTGGCGGAGCGAGGCGGCGGGAGCGGCCGCGGCCGCCGCGGTCAGCTCGCCGGAGACGAGCCACGGCCAGGCCGCGGTGGCCCAGCCGGCCCAGAGGAGGAGGACGAGGGCGGCCGTCCAGAGGCGGGCCGCCTCCGGCAGCGCCCGCGCCAGGGCGCGCGCGTCCAGGAGGGCCGCCGCCGCGGCGAGCAGGACGAAGGGCAGCGCGGGGCCGCGCAGGAGGCGCGGCCCGAGCCAGGGGGCGGCGGTCGCGGCGACCGCCAGGGTGGGGAGGGCCAGGAGCGCCAGCGCCGCCAGGCTCGCCCCGGCCCCGGCGAGGAAGCGCCGCCGCAGTTCGCCCCGGTTCTCCGCCGCCAGGTAGACCGCCGCCTCCAGCGCGCCGGCCGCCACCGTCGAGAGGCCGACCAGGAGGGCGAAGGGCGACCACCAGGCGAGTCCCGGCTGCGCCGTGGCCGCCAGGGAGAGGCCGAGGAAGAAGGGCGCGACCAGGCTGCCCGCGCCGAAGACGGCGCCCCAGCGGTCCGGCGCGGGGCCGGCCGCCCGGCTCGCCTGGCGCCCGTGGGCGCGGAAGACGAAGGCCGCGCCGCGCAGGATGATGCCGCCCAGCGCCAGGTGGAGCGGGACGAAGAGCGCCGTCCCCAGGCGGGCGAAGGCGGCGGGGAAGGCCGTGAAGAGGAGGACCAGCGCGAAGATCAGCCAGACGTGGTTGGCCTCCCAGACCGGGCCCATGCCGCGGGCCACCGCCTGCCGCACGGCCTGCGCCCGGTCGCCGCGCGCCGTCAGGTCCCAGAGGCCGGCGCCGAAGTCGGCCAGGCCGAAGAGGGCGTAGACGCCGAGCACCACCGCCAGGAGCAGCGCGGCCGCCCGTACCGCTCCCCCCGCGCCGGCGGCCGGGAGTGGAAGGGGAGCGGCGGGCTCAGGGGGCATGGTCGAGCACCTCCGCAGGGAAGGCTTCCTCCCGCCGCCCGGCCTCCCCGTCTCCGCCGTCGCCCTCGCCCGGCGCCGCCTCCAGCCGCCGGAGGAAGTGGACGACGGTGGCGGTCAGCCCGGCGTAGAGCAGGACGAAGCCGAGCAGGCTCCAGGCGAGGCCGCCGGCCGGGGTGACCGCCCGGGCGGTGGGCATGAGGCCGGAGAGCGCCCAGGGCTGGCGGCCGAACTCGGTGACGAGCCAGCCGGTCTCCAGCGCCAGGAAGCCCAGGGGCGAGACGGCCACCAGGAGGCGGAGGAGCCAGCGCGGCGGCCGGCTCTGCCCCGCGTGGAAGGCGTAGAGCAGGGCGGCCGCGAGCAGCGGCAGGCTGCTGCCCACCATGATCTGGAAACCCAGGTGGGTGGCGGTGACGTTCGGCCAGAGCGACGGCGGCACGGCCTCGAGACCGCGCACGATCGCCCCCGGCCTTCGAAAGGCGAGCCAGCTCAGCCCGCGCGGGATCTCCAGCGCCCAGTCGACCGTGCGGCGGGCGACGTCCGGGATGCCGCCGATGCGCAACGGCGCCCCCGCCTGGCTGGCGAACTGCCCCTCCATGGCGGCCAGCTTGACCGGCTCGCGGGCGGCCACCGTGCGTGCGCTGGCGTCGCCCGAGAGCGGCATGGCCAGCGCGCCGACCAGCGCGACCAGCATGGCCAGCCGCAGGCCGGCCAGGTGTCGGGCGCGGCGCGCCTCGTCCGGACGGCGGAGGAGCGACCAGGCCTCGCCCCCGGCCACGGCGAAGGCGGCGGCCGTCCAGGCGGCCAGCGTGCCGTGCAGCGCCATGGGCGGCCAGACGGGGTTGCCCAGGACCGCGCGCAGGGGATCGCGAAGGGCGCCGAGCCCTTCCCGGGGGAGCTGCATCCAGGCGTTGGCGCCCGTCACCAGCACGCTGGAGGCGGAGCCCGCCACCGCCACGAGCAGGCCGCTCAACCAGTGGCCCCACGCCGGCAGCCGCTCCCAACCGTACAGGTAGAGCCCGAGGAAGATGGCCTCGACGAAGAAGGCGAAACCTTCGAGGAAGAAGGCCATGCCCAGGACCGGCCCGGCCAGGCCCATCAGGCGCGGCCAGAGGAGGCCCAGCTCGAAGGAGAGCGCCGTGCCGCTGACCGCTCCGATGGCGAAGAGGACGGCCGCCGCCCCCGACCAGCGGCGGGCGAGCTCCAGGTGGAGCGGCGAACGGCGCAGGAGGCCCACCCCCTCGGCGAGCACCATGAGGAGCGGGAGCGTGACGCCGAAGGCGGCGAAGAGCATGTGCCAGCCGAGGGAGATGCCCATCTGCCAACGCGCGGCGAGAAGGTCGCTCAGCGGCCTCGCCTCCCGCGGGCTAGTCTTCCCCGCGATCCGGCGAGCGCGCTTCCGCGGCGCGCCCCGGCCGCTACACTGGAAGGCTGGGACCGCGGACGGCTCCCGGGAAGCCGTCCCGCCACGGGAGGCGCGAGGCTTGCCATCGCCTTCACAGGAAGCTTCCCCATCCCGGCTCCACGTCCAGAAGGTGGAGCCCGCCGGCGCGCCGCCGGGGAGCCCCGCGCTCCTTCTGCTCCCCGGGGCGGGTGCCGACCACCGCTCCTGGGGGGCGGAGACGGCCGACTGGGGCCGCACCTGGCGCGTCCTGGCGCCCGACCCGCCCGGGACCGGCCGCAGCCCCGGACCGCCGCCGGCGACCTGGGAGCAGCTCCTCTCCGCCTACGCCCCGCTCCTGGAGGAGGCGGGCGAGGGTCCGCTGGTCCTGGTCGGCCTCAGCCTGGGCAGCCGCGCGGCGCTCTCGCTGGCCGCCCGCGCGGCCGGCCGGCTGGCGGCGATGGTGCTGGTCCACCCCTGGCTGGCCGAGGACGGCGACCTGCGGGAGCGGCGGCGGGCGGTGACCGAGATGGTCCGCTGGGCGCCCGAGCCCGTCTACGCGCGCGTGCTCGCCTGGTTCCTCGGTTCGCGCGAGCTGGCCGAAGACGAGGAGCGGCTGGAACGCCTGGCCGCGGCCTGGCGGCCTCCGCTGGGACCGCCGCGCGAGGCGCTCCTGGCCTACCTGGAGCTGGAGCCCGGAGCGGTGGAGCCGGGAGCGCTGCCGCCGGTCCCCGTGCTGGTGGTGGCCGGCGAGCAGGACCGCATGATTCCCGCCCGCTACAGCCGGCAGCTGGCGGACGGCCTGCCGGGTGCGCGCCGGCTCTTCTTCCGCGGGCCGGGCAGCGGCCACCTGCTCCATCTCGAGCGCGCGGGGGAGTTCCGGCGGGCGGTGCGAAGCTTTCTGGAGGAGGTGCTGGCCGGCGGCCGGGCGGCGCCGGCGGGAGGGGGGCAGGCCGGTGGCGGGGAGCGCTGAGGCGGGCGAACGGGCCTGGCAGGCCCACGTGGAGGCGGTGATCGGCTGCCGTCTCTGCCCCAGGCTGGTCGCCTGGCGGGAGGAAGTGGCGCGGACCAAGGTGCGCCGCTTCCGCGACCAGAACTACTGGGGGCGACCGGTGCCCGGCTTCGGCGACCGGCGGGCCCGCCTCCTCCTTCTCGGGCTGGCACCCGGCGCGCACGGCGCCAACCGGACGGGGCGGATGTTCACCGGAGACGACTCGGGAGACTTCCTGATCGCGGCGCTCCACCGCGCCGGCCTGGCCAGCCAGCCCTTCAGCCGCTCCGCCGGGGACGGGCTCCGCCTGGCGGACTGCTTCCTGACGGCGCCGGTCCGCTGCGCCCCGCCCGGCAATCGCCCCACCCGTGCCGAGATCCAGGCCTGCCGGCCGCACCTGCGCCGGGAGCTGGCGCTCCTGCCCCGGGTGCGCGCGGTGCTGGCGCTGGGCCGGGTGGCCTGGGAGGTGGCGAGGGAGGAGTGGGGCTCGCGGATGGCACCCGGCGACTGGCCAGCCTTCGCCCACGGCCGGGTGGCCCTGCCCGCGGGCGGGCCGGCGGTGGTGGCCAGCTACCACCCGAGCCGGCAGAACACCCGGACCGGGCGCTTGACGGCCGTCATGTTCGACCAGGCGCTGGCGCTGGCGCTGCGGCTGGCGCGCGAGGAGCCCGGACGGGTGGCGGGCGGGAGCGCTTGAAGACGCCCCGGGCGGGGAGCAGGGCCTGGCTGGAGGCGGTCCTGGGCGAGCCGGTCCTCGCCTGGGAGCGGCTCGATCCCGACTACCCCGAGCACACCAACCGCCTCTGGAGCGTGCGTACGCCCTCGCGCCGGGTGGTGGTGCGGCTGCCCCGGCGCCGGGCGAGCCGGGTGGCGGGCAGCACCGCCTTCTGGCAGGGCGTAGGCCGTCTCTTCGGCCTCCGGCCCGGGGCGGTGGCGACGGTGGCGGAGGGCTACCGCTGGCTCTCCGGCCTGGAGGGCGTGCCCGTGCCCCGTCCGCTCAGCCTGGCCCTGCGGCCGCGGCCGCACCTGGTGGTCGAATGGCTGCCCGGGCGGATGGCGACCTCGTTCGACGGCCTCGGCGCGCTGCTGGGCAGCCTGGTGGCCCGCCTGCACGGGGAGCGGAGGTCCGGATGGGGCGTCCCCGGCGGTCGCGAACGGCCACCGGCCACCTTCCATCCGCGCCTGGCGGAGGTGATGCGCCGCCAGTCCCGGCGCCTGTTCGCGGACGAGCCGGGGCTGGAGGAAGAGCTGGCCCGGGCCGAGAGCGCCCTGGGCGCCCTGCCGGTGCCCGGCTGGATGGCGCCCGTCCTCCTCGACTGGGACCACAGCCAGCTCCTCGTCGAGGCGGGGAGGATCACCGGCGTCGTCGACCTGGACGCTCTGGCCATCGCGCCGCGCGAGCTGGACCTGGTGGGCTGGGAGACGCTTCTCCCGCCCGCCGAGGCGCGGGCCTTCCTCGACGCCTACCTGCGCCGGCTGCCCTGGCCCGCGCTGGAGGCGGTGCGGCGGCCATACCGGCTCTGGCTCTGGCTGGTCGAGTTCCAGGGGCGGAGACCGCTGGACGAGTGGCTCGCGCGGCCGCCCGTCTTCACTTGCGCGGCGGCTCGGCCTTGACGGAACGGGGGGAGGAACGGGATGCCACCGGTGGCGGTGGCGCGGGTCCGGATCGGCCTGCCGGCCTCGCGCAGCCTGAAGGAGAAACGCGCCGTCCTGCGGGCGCTCCTCGACCGCCTGCGGGGGCGCTTCAACGTCTCGGCGGCCGAGGTCGGCGCCCAGGACGTCCACCACCTGGCCGAGATCGGCATCGCCGTGGTCAGCGGCGAGCCGTCGGTGGCCCGCCGGGTGCTCGACGAGGTGGTCCACTTCCTGGAGACGAGCGTCGAGCTGGACGGCCGCGCCGAGGTGCTGCGCGTGGAGACCGGGCTCCGCTAGGCGGCGTCAGGGCTGCGGCACGCTCTCCTCGATCATCTCGGCGATGGTCCGCGTCGAGCTGACCGTCCGCACGCCGATGCGGCGGAAGATCTCCTCGTTGCGCGGGTCGTTGATCCGGGCGATGACGTGGGTGCCCGTCTTGAAGGCGGTGGCGATCCGCGAGATGGCGTAGTTGTCCTCGTCGTGGCCGCTGACCGCGATGACCACGTCGGCCCGCTCAATGCCGCCCTCGCGGAGCGTCTCCGGGTTGGTGCCGTCGCCCACCAGCACCGCGCCGCCCAGCAGCCGCGCCAGCCACTGGGCGCGCTCGGGCTGCCTCTCGATCAGCGTCACCTCGTGGCCGTTCTGGATCAGGTCACGGGCCAGCGCGAAACCCACCTTGCCGCCGCCCACCACCAGCAGGTACATGAGGCCGCCCCCTCAATGCGCTTCGGAGTCGCGCTCGGCGCCGCCGTCCCGACCGGCGCAGAGCAGCGCCTTCTGGACCCCCAGCTCGACCGGGACGATCACGTCGTAGCCGAAACGCTGGTAGACCTCGCTGCCCTCGGCGTCGTTGACGATCAGGACCACGCGACGGGTGCCGAGGAGGAGATGCGCCACGTCGGCGATCATCAGGTTGGCGTTGTCGTTCTCGGTGGCGGCCAGAAGCAGGTCGGCCTCGGCGGCGCCGGCCTTGCGCAGCACGTCGCGATCGAAGCCCAGCCCCGCCACCACGTGGACGCCGGGCAGCTCGGCCAGCTGGTCCAGCGACGCGGTCCGGCGGTCGACGACGGTCACCTCGTCGCCGCGCTCCGCGAAGGCGCGCGCCAGGCGCCGGCCGATCCGCCCGCATCCGACGACGACGATCCGCATGAGCTCAGAGCACCTCCGCCTCCTGCTGCTCCCGCGACCGCTCGGTTGCCCGCGGCCGAATGATGATAACTTCGCATCCCACGAGGGGCAACTCCCGCAGGAGACCTTCCAGCACCTCGCCCCGCTCGAAGGCCGACTCCTCGCCCACGCCGATGACGGCGATGTCGGCGCCCAGCCGCCGGGCGAACTCTTTCGCCCCGTCCCAGTACTGGCGCGAGGGGACCACCCGGGTGGCCGGCCGCAGCTCCAGGGAGCGGAGCCCCTCGGCCAGCTCGGCCAGCAGCCCGCGCTCGATCGTCTCCTGCTGGGCGGGGGGGACGCTGAGCGAGCGGGTGAAAGGGATGCGGACCAGCGCGGCCAGGACGATCTCGGCCTCCGTGGCGGCGGCCAGGCGGTGGGCGACGGCGACGGCGCTGGGCTCGGGCCGGTACGGATCGAGGAAGACCACGATGCGGCGGCTTCCTCCCACGCGGCCCTCCGCCTCCGCCAGCGCGCGCGGGATCGGCCTGGGCACCCGGCTCATCCAGACGAAGTTGAGGGTGGTCAGGAGGCCGATGGCGAGGGCGATCAGGATGCCGGCCAGGTGCTCCTCGAGGAAGCTCATCTCTCGGCGCCCTCCGCTTGCTCCAGGCGGCCGTTGGCCGCCACGGCCACGGCCTGCTCGTACTGGGCCAGCATCTGGTACTCCTCGGCGGAGGCGAGGATCTCCTTCTGTTCCTTCACCCAGTCCCGCGGCAGCGTACGCAGCCCCAGCCCCGACCGTTTCCGGTAGTAGGCGAAGTAGGCGAGCCAGCCCAGCACCCAGACCGGGCCGAAGATCCGGCCGACGGCGTGGGTGTAGAGCACCTCGAAGAGGACGACCAGCACGCCCACGAAGCCGACGGCGCCCAGCACCGGGAAGAGGTAGGTGCGCCCCTCCCGGTTCCTCAGCCGGAGGTTGACGGGGACGAGGAAGGGGCGCGGAACCTCCGGCTCCTTCCTGCGCAGCGCGACCAGCGCCAGGAAGACGACCACGTACCCCAGCGTGGCGCCGAAGGCGTACATGTTGCCCAGCGTGTCCATGACGCTCGGCGTGGCGAAGGCGACGAGCGTCCAGACGAGGCCGATGCCGGAGAAGAAGAGGATGGTCCGCGCCGGGGTGAAGCGGCGCGGGTCGACGTAGTCGAACCAGCCCGAGAGCAGGTGGTGGTGGCTCATCGAGTAGGTGAGCCGGGAGACGCTCATCACGCCCGAGTTGGCCGATATGGCCAGGATGGCCGTCCCCATGGCCGCCGTCAGGGGCGCGGCGATGGTGCCGATGAAGGGCATCCGGCGCGCCAGGAGCGTGACCGAGTCCTGCTCGTGCCCGGCGAAGGCGTGCCAGGGCAGGGTGCCGTTGGCCAGGACGGCGTAGGCGATGCTGGTGATGAAGATCGTGAAGATGAGGGTGAGCGTGCTGCGCGGGAGGATCCGCGACGGGTGGCGCGTCTCCTGGGCGGCCTGCGAGATCGACTCCAGCCCCACGAAGGAGATGATCGCCAGCGAGGAGCCGTACATGAACTGGTTCAGCGAAGGCATCTGATGGACGAGCTGGAGGCCGAAGAGCCCGGGCGACCAGACGGTGACGAAGCCGAGCAGAAGGATGACCATCTTGATGACCATCGTCGCGACGCCGACCACCTGGTTGAACAGGTTCGACTCGCGCATGCCCCGGATGTTGATCCACATCAGGGCGACGATGAGAGCGAGCGCCTCGAGGAGCCAGATCACCTGGACGTGGAGGCCCAGGAAGGGCACCTTGACCGCCGTCAGGTCGACGCCGCTGAAGAAGGCGATCAGCGCGTTCAGGTAGCCGGTCGAGGAGACGGCGAAGAGGGCGATGTCGATCGTGTAGTCGAGCAGCAGAGCGCTGCCGGTGATGAATCCCCAGAGGTCGCCCAGGCCGCGCGTGGCGAAGTACTGCCCGCCCCCCGCCACCGGGTAGGCGGATGCGAGCTCGGTATAGGCCAGCCCGATGAGGATGTAGACGAGTCCCGCCAGCGCGAAGGCAATGGGCGCCGCCCCCTGCGCCGCCACCGTCACCAGGCCGAGGCCGGCGAAGATGTCGGCGCCCACGTCGGAGAAGCCCCACATGTACGAGCCCCAGACGCTCACCTCGCGCCGGAGCTGCGAGGGTGCCATCGCCGTAGCCCCTGCGGTGGAGCTCTTGCCCGTCGTCGACGTAGCCACCCCTGCCCTTTCGAATGCGGATTGAGCCATATTCGTCCCGGCGCCCTCGAACCCTGCAGACCAGGGCGATTCTCGCATCCGGCCTCTTCGCCCGTCCGCCGGCGCGCGGGCAGGACCGCGACGGGGACTCCGGTACAATATCTCCGCGCGCGTGAGCGCGTAAAGGGCGGGAGGGGGCAAGAGCCGTGAGCGTGGAAGGTGGCAGCCCGGAAGCCGGGAAGCGACGGGAGATCTATACGCTCCATGCGGTCTGGCGGCGCGGCGCGAACTGGGAGACAGCCGTCCGCGGGGAGCGGGAGCGGCTGGCCGACGAGGTGGCGGCCGCGTTGCAGTCGGAGCCCCAGCTGGCGGTGCGCGGGGTCTACTCGACGGTCGGGTTCCGCCCCGACGCCGACATCCTCTTCTGGCTGCTGGCCCCGGATCCCGAGACGCTCCAGCGCACCGTGGTGGCGCTCCGCCGGACCGCCTTCGGGCGGGGGTGCGAGATGAGCTGGTCCTTCCTGGGCGTGGCGCGGCCTCCGGAATTCGTAGGCGACCACTTGGCCGCCTTCCAGCGGGGGATCGAGCCGAAACGGTACGTCCAGGTCTATCCCTTCGTGCGCACCCCGGAATGGTACCTGCTTCCGACCGAGGAGAGGGCACGGCTCCTGCGCGAGCACGGCCGCCTGGGCGCCGAGTTCCCGCAGGTCTACACCAACAACGTCCAGGCCTTCGGCCTGGGCGACTACGAGTGGATCCTCTCCTTCGAGACCGACGACTTCTCCCAGTTCGTCGACCTGATCCGCCGCCTGCGCGAGGCGGAGGCGCGGCGCTACGCCAAGCTCGACGTCCCCTTCATCCTCGGCGTGAGGAAGCCGCTGGCGGAGGCGCTGGCCGACCTCGCCTGAGGGTGCGCCCCGCGGAGCCCGGCGGCCGCCGCGGACCCTGCTCGCTCGCCATTCACCGTTCCAGGGGCCATTCGAGCCGCCGGCCGAGACCGCGCTCCCCGGCGGCCTCGACCGCCGCCTGCGCGGCGAAGAGGTCGAGCTCGGCGACGCCGACGCTCTTGAAGAGGCTGGCGCCCGCCCCGCGCCGGCGCCGCGGCCCGCCGCCCGCCAGGAGCTCGCCCAGGGGGCGGATCGCCTCCCGCTCCAGGAGCCGGCCCTCCACGGCGTCGATCAGCTCGCCCGCTTCGGCCAGCGCGGCTTCCGGCTTCTCCACCCAGAGCCCGTCCTCCCGGGCGGCGCGCACCACCAGCTCCCGCGGCAGCTCGCGCATGGCGGGCGTGAAGCTGCCGATGCCGTTGACGTGCACCTCGCGCTCCAGCCACGCGTCCTCCAGGACCGGGCGGAGGGCGGAGGTGGCGCATGTGACGAGCCCCGCACCCCGGACGGCTTCCTCCGCGCTCGGGGCGAGCCGCCAGGCGACGCCGTCCAGCGCGCCGGAAGGCAGGAGCCGTTCCACGCGGGCGCGCAGGCTTTCCGCGTGCTCGCGGTGGGGGCTCCAGAGACGGACCTCCTCCAGCTCCACGACGGCGAGCGCACAGGCGACCTGAAAGGCGGCCTGCGTGCCGCTTCCGATCACGGCCAGGGCGCGCGTCCCGCGCGGCGCCAGGGCGCGCGCCGCGGCCGCGGCCGCACCCCCGGTGCGCAGCCCGGTCAGCACGGTCCCGTCGAGGAGGGCGCGCGGCCTCCCGGTGCCGCCGTCGACCAGGAGGACCAGGCCCAGCGTGCCCGGAAGGCCTCGCCCGGCGTTCTCCGGCACGACGCTGACGACCTTGACCGCCAGGTCGGGGCCCGACGCCGGCATCACCAGGGCGCGCCCGCCGCCCGAGAGGCCGAGGTTCTGCCGCAGGGGCACCTCCACGCTCCCCCGCCAGGCCTCGACCAGCGCCCGGGCGGCCGCCTCCACCGCGGCGGCCGGAGGAAGCGCCTCCCGCACGGCCTCCGCGTCCAGCCAGAGCACCTCCATCACGGTTACCCCCGGAGCCGTCTCCCTGCCAGAGGCCCCGCTTGGCGGCCGGCAAGCCATTCTCCTGCCGCACCTTGCTTGGCCCGAGAGGAGAAGGGCGTGGCCACGAAAAAGCTGTAGCCATCCGGTGACACTTCGATTCGATTAGGAAGGGAGCGGGAGCGATTGAACGGGATCCGCAAGATCGCCCTCGTCGGACCGCTGGCTCTGGCGCTGGCGGGGGCGGCCGCCTGCGGGGGGACGGCGCCTGCGGGTGGCGGCTCGGCGCAGGGGGGCATTCCCCCGGGGCCGATCAAGATCGGCATCCAGGCGCCCCTCACGCGCGACTACGCGCTCGAGGGCCAGGGCTTCCAGAGGGCGATCCAGCTCCTGGCCGACCAGATCAACGCCAGGGGCGGCATCGACGGCCACACGATCCAGATCGTCGCCGAGGACGACCAGGGGACGGCGCAGCAGGCGGCCGTCGCCGCGCAGAGGCTGGTCACCGAGGGCGTGGTGGCGGTCGTCGGCGGATACAACTCCACCGCCACGGAGGCCGCCCAGCCCATCTACAACCAGAACAAGGTGCTCCAGGTGACGCCGGCCTCCACGGCCGTCCAGCTGAGCCAGAAGGGCTACAAGTACTTCTTCCGCACCGCCACCCTGGACAGCGCGCAGGGGAAGTTCGCCGCCGACCTGATGGTGAAGACGCTGGGCTTCCGCCAGATCGCGCTGCTCCACGACAACTCCACCTACGCGCTGGGCCTCGCGCAGGCGACGGAGCAGGCCGTCAAGGCGGACGGCGGGCAGGTGGTCTTCTTCGACGCGATCGTGCCGGGTTCCAACGACTTCGGCGCCGTCCTGACGCGGCTGAAGGCGAAGGCCCCCGAGGCGGTCTACTTCACCGGCTACTTCTCCGACGCGGGGCTGCTCCTCAAGCAGAGCCAGGCCATCGGTCTGAAGACGCAGTGGATCGGCGGCGACGCCAACAACAACCCGCAGCTGATCCAGGTCGCGGGTCCGGCGGCCGAAGGCTTCATGGTGACGACGCCGCCGCAGCCCCAGGACCTGAAGACGCCGGAGGCGGAGAAGTTCGTGCAGCAGTACCGGCAGAAGTACGGCGAAATGCCGCCGAGCGTCTGGACGATCTCGGCGGCTGACGCCTTCCGTGTCATCGTCGACGCCGTCGAGAAGACGCATTCGACCGACGCGGAGAAGCTGGCCGCCTACCTCCATCAGCTGAAGGACTTCCCCGGTTTCACGGGGCCGGTCACCTTCGCGCCGAACGGGGACCGGGAGGGGGCGCTGCACAAGGCGTACATCGTGAAGGACGGGCAGTTCGTCCTCTACGACAGGCAGCCCAGCGAGTGATCGAGCCGGGGCAGGGAAGCGATGAGCGGGTTTCTGGAGCTGCTGCTCAACGGGGTGACGCTGGGCTCGGTCTACGCGCTGGTGGCGCTGGGCTACACCATGGTCTACGGCGTGCTCCGCCTGATCAACTTCGCCCATGGCGACCTCTTCGCGCTGGGCGCCTACCTGGCGTTCTCCTTCCTGACCGCCAGGACGCTGGCCGGCCGCCTCGCCGGCCCCGCGGGGCTCCTGGCGGTCCTCCTGCTGGAGATGCTCTTCGTCGCGCTGGCGGGGGCGCTCACGGAACGGGTGGCCTACCGGCCGCTCCGGCACTCCTCGCGCCTGGCGCCGGTCGTCTCGGCCCTGGGGGTCTCGGTCTTCCTTGAGAACGCGATCATGCTCGTCTACGGACCGGACTACCGGGTCTTTCCGCACGGCTTCCTGCCCCAGGTCGTCTGGTCGCTGGGGGCGGGCGTCCACCTGGCGCTGGTGCAGCTCCTGATCATCCTGGTCTCCCTCGCCCTGATGGTGGCGCTCTACCTCTTCGTGCAGCGGACGACGGTCGGCGCCGCCATCCGGGCGGTGGCACTCGACCACGACACGGCGCGCCTGATGGGCATCGACGTCGACCGCATCATCCTGCTCGTCTTCCTGGTCGGCCCGGCGCTGGGCGGCGCGGCGGGCCTGATGGTCGGCAGCTACTACGGCCAGATCAGCTTCCAGATGGGATGGGGATACGGCCTCAAGGCGTTCACGGCGGCCATCATCGGCGGGATCGGCAACATCCCGGGCGCCATGGTCGGGGGGCTGCTCCTGGGCGTTCTCGAGGCGCTGGGTGCCGGGTACGTCTCCTCCGCCTGGCAGGGCGCCATCACCTTCCTGGTGCTGATCCTGATCCTGGTCGTCCGGCCCACCGGCCTCCTGGGCGAGCGGGTGGTGAGCAAGCTGTGAGGCGGGCGTGGGCGGCCGTCCCCCGGGGGAGGCTGGAGGGCTGGCTCTGGCTGCCGGCGGCCCTGCTGGCGCTGGTGCTCCCCTTCCTCCTCAACGCGTACTGGATCGACGTGGTCGACGTCTTCCTCCTCTACCTGATGGCGGCCGTCGGCCTCGACCTGATGGTCGGCCAGGCGGGCGTCTACAACTTCGGCCAGGCCGCCTTCTACGGCCTGGGCGCCTATGCGGCCGCCATCCTCTCCACCCGGCTGGGCGTCCCCGTCCTCTGGACGGTCCCGGTCGCGGTGGCGGTGGCGGCGGGCCTGGCGGCGCTCGCCACCTGGCCGGCCATCCACCTGCGCGGCGACTACCTGCTGATCGTGACGGTGGGCATCGGCGAGATCTTCCGGATCGCGGCGGTCAACAACCCCTTCGGGCTGACCGGCGGCGCCAACGGCATTCCGGGCGTCCCCCAGCCGCAGGTGATGGGCCGGGTGCTGGCGACGCCCGGCCAGTACTACTGGCTCGTCCTGGCCGGAACCGTGCTGGTCATGCTCTTCTGGCGACGCGTCGTCGACTCGCCCCTGGGACGGATGTGGCGGATGGTGCGCGAGGACGAGGAGGCGGCGACGGCCATGGGCGTCGACCCGGGTCGCGCCAAGCTGCTGGCGGTGGCGGCCGGGGCGGGCGTGGCCGGGCTGGCCGGCGCGCTCTTCGCCGGCAAGCTGACCATCGTCGCCCCCGACAGCTTCACCTTCTGGGAGTCGACGGTCCTGTTCGCCATCGTCATCCTCGGCGGTCCCGGCTCCCTGCCGGGGCTGGTGGTGGGCGCAGCCGGGATGCAGATCCTGCCGGAGTTCTTCCGCGACTTCGCCCAGTACCGGATGGTGGTCTTCGGGGCGGCGATGGTGGTGATGATGATCTTCCGCCCGCAGGGTATCTGGCCGGCGCGGCCCTGGCGCTTCCGCGGCCCCGCGGCCGAGGTGCCCGGCGACCGGCGGTTGGCCCCGGTGGCGGGAGCCGGCGACCCGGGAGGAAGGAGACCGGCAGCGGGCGAGGAGCTCCTCGCCGTGGAGGGCGTGGGCAAGGCCTTCGGCGGGGTGCTGGCGGTGGACGGGGTCAGCTTCCGCCTCCGCCGGGGCGAGATCCTCGGCCTGATCGGCCCCAACGGTGCCGGCAAGACGACGCTCTTCAACCTGATCACCGGCTTCAACCGGCCCGACAGCGGGAGCATCCGTCTGGCCGGGCGCCCGGTGGCCGGCCTGCCCGCCTACCGCGTGGCGGCGCTCGGCGTCTCGCGGACCTTTCAGACCATCCGCCTCTTCCCGCGCCTGACCGTCCTCGAGAACGTCCTGGCTGGACGTCACCGTTTCAGCGAGAAGAGCTTCTGGCGGGTGCTCCTCCGGCCGCGGCGCACCCGGGCTGCGGAGGCGCGCCAGGTCGCCCTGGCGCGGCGCTACCTGGCCCTGATGGGGCTGGAGCGTTGGGAGGAGGAGCTGGCGAGGAACCTTCCCTACGGGGCGCAGCGGCGACTGGAGATCGCCCGGGCGCTGGCGGCGGAGCCGGCCCTGCTGGTGCTCGACGAGCCGGCGGCCGGGCTGAACGAGCAGGAGAGCGCCGAGTTGATGGAAGAGCTGCGGCAGATCCGCGAGGCGGGCATCACCCTGATCCTCATCGAGCACGACATGTCCGTGGTGATGAACGTCTCCGACAGGGTGATCTGCCTCGACCAGGGGCGGCTGATCGCCGAGGGGACGCCTGCCGCGGTGCAGGCCGACCCGCGCGTGATCGAGGCCTACCTGGGCGCGCCGGAGGCCGAGCTGAGCGGGGGTGAGAGCGCGTGAGCCTCCTCTCGGTCCGCGGCCTGGCGGTCCGCTACGGCCACGTCCTGGCGCTGCGCGGCGTCGACGTGGAGCTGGGCGAGGGGGAGGTCGTCGCCGTCCTCGGCGCCAACGGGGCGGGCAAGACGACGCTGCTGCGGACGATCTCCGGCCTGGTGCGGCCCGCCGAGGGCGAGGTGCGCCTGGAGGAGGAGCTGCTGGCGGCGCCCCGCGGCGGTCGGCCGGCCCACCGCATCGTGCGCCTGGGCGTCGCCCACGTCCCCGAGGGCCGCCAGGTCTTCGCCACGCTGACCGTGGACGAGAACCTGAGCCTGGGCGCCTACACGCGGCGCGGGGAGCCGGCGCGCGTGGAGGCGAGCCGCCGGCGGGTCTTCGAGCTCTTCCCGCGGCTGGCCGAACGGCGCCGCCAGCTGGCTGGCACGCTCTCGGGCGGCGAGCAGCAGATGCTCGCCATCGGCCGGGCGCTGATGGCCGAGCCGCGCATCCTCCTGCTCGACGAGCCCTCGCTGGGACTGAGCCCGCTCCTGGTGCGGACCATCTTCCGCACCCTGCGCGAGATCAACGCCCAGGGCGTGGCGATCCTCCTGGTCGAGCAGAACGCCCGCGCCGCCTTGCAGCTGGCCAACCGCGCCTACGTCCTGGAGAACGGGCTGGTGGTGCTGGGCGGCGTGGCGGCCGAGCTGGCCCGCGACGACCGCGTCCGTCGCGCCTACCTCGGGCAGAGGA
>JASBVS010000036.1 GCA_029960955.1 Bacillota bacterium | reverse complement strand
GCGGCGGCGGAGCGCGTGGTGCCCGTCCGCGCCGAGCTGGAGGGCCAGCTGGATCAGCTGGCGCGGCGCCTGGCGCGCGGGTTGCGCAGGCAGCTGGAGGAGCGGCGGAGGCGCCTGGACTTCCTGGGACGGAGCCGCGTCCTGCGCTCGCCCCGCTTCCTGCTGGTCGACCGCGCGCAGCGGCTGGACGAGCTGGGCGAGCGGCTGGAGCGGGCGCTGGGCGGGCTGCTCGGGCGACGCCGGGAGCGGCTGGCGGCCGTGGGCGCGCGCCTCGAGGCGCTCAGCCCGCTGGCCGTGCTGGCCCGGGGTTACGCCATCGTCCGGCGGGAGCGCGACGGCGCCGTCCTGCGCGCGGCCGGCGACGTGGCGGCGGGCGAGACGGTGGAGGCCGTCCTGGCCCGGGGGCGCATCCACGCGCGGGTGGAGCGGGCCGAAGCGCCGCGCTGAGCGGCAGAGCGGGCTGGACGGCGAGGAGGGCGAAGCGGTGGTCGAGCAGGAGCGCGAGGAGACGGGCGCCGGGCAGGCTCCGGCGGGCGGCGGCACGGCCGGCGAGGAGCTCGAGGCGCTCGGCTTCGAGGAGGCGCTGGAACGCCTGGAGGCGACGGTGCGCAGGCTCGAGGAGGGCGAGCTCGGCCTCGAGGAAGCCATGCGCCTCTACGAAGAGGGCGTCCGCCTCCGCCAGCTCTGCGACCGGCGGCTGCGCGAGGCGGAGGGGCGGATCGAGCAGCTGATCGAGAGCTCCGACGGCCTCCGCATCGAGCCCCTGCCCGAGGGCGGGGCGGCGGGCGCCGGGGCGGGCGCCTCGGCATGAGCGACCCGGGCGCGCTTCCGGTCGAGGAGGCGCTGGAGCTCGACCGCGCCTGGGTGGACGCGGAGCTGGCGCGGCGCCTGGCGGGGCTGGAGGCGGAGGGGACGCCCGGCCGCCTGGCGGAGGCGATCCGCTACGCGGTCCTCGGGCCGGGGAAGCGGCTCCGGCCGGTCCTCTGCGCCTGGGTCCGCGACCTGCTGGCGGAGCCGGAGACGGGAGGGGCCGGCGGCGGCGGGCGGTCGGCGCCCGGCGCGCGCCCCGCTCAGGATCCGGTGCTGGCGCCGGCCTGCGCCCTGGAGCTGGTCCACGCCTACTCGCTGGCGCACGACGACCTGCCCGCCATGGACGACGACGACCTGCGGCGCGGGCGGCCGACGCTCCACCGCGCCTTCGACGAGGCGACCGCCATCCTGGCGGGCGACGCGCTGCAGCCGCTGGCCTTCGCCTGGCTCGCGGAGGCGCCCTTCGCGCCCGAGGTGCGCGTCGAGATGGTGGACGCGCTGGCGCGGGCCGCCGGGCCGGCGGGGCTGGTGGGCGGCCAGCAGCTCGACCTCGACCCGGCGGGCGTACCTTCGCTGGAGGCGCTGCTGGAGCTGGAGGCGATGAAGACCGGCGCGCTCTTCCTGGCCAGCGTGCGGCTGGGGGCGCTCGCCGCCGGCGTGCGCCCC
>JASBVS010000035.1 GCA_029960955.1 Bacillota bacterium | reverse complement strand
CGAGGAGGAGGTCCGGGCGCTGGCGGGCGAGCTGGGAGCGATCCTCGCGTACGTGGCGCAGCTCCAGGAAGTGGACACCTCCGGGGTGGCGCCCACGGCGCACGTGCTCGACCAGGTCAACGCGCTGCGCGAGGACGAGCCGCGCCCGGGCCTGGAGCGCGAGCTGCTGCTGGGGCAGGCGCCCGACCGGGAGGGGCCCTTCTGGCGGGTGCCGCGGGTGATCGGCGAGGAAGGCGAGAACGCGGGCGAGGAGGCGGAGCCTTGAGCGGTGCCGGGCGCGACGCCGGCCGGAACGGGGACGGCCGGGCGAAGGCCGAGCTCGCCCTGAAGCCGGTGCACGAGCTGGTGGCCGGCGGGGCGAGCCGCCGGGAGATCGCCGAGCTCTTCGTGGAACGGGCGGCCAGGCTCGACGGGCGGGTCCACGCCTTCCTGACGCGGACGCCGGAGAGGGCGCTGGAGGCCGCCGCCCGCGCGGACGAGGCGCCTGGGGAGGCGCCGGGCCCCTGGGCGGGCGTGCCGGTGGCGCTGAAGGACAACCTGGTCACCCGCGGCCTGCGCACCACCTGCGGCTCGCGCATGCTGGCCGACTGGGTGCCGCCCTACACGGCGACGGCGGTCGAGCGGCTGGAGGCGGCGGGGCTGGGCTGCCTGGGGAAGACCAACATGGACGAGTTCGCCATGGGCTCCTCCACCGAGCACTCGGCCTTCGCCCTGACGCGCAACCCGCTCGACCTGGAGCGGGTCCCCGGCGGCTCCAGCGGCGGCTCGGCGGCGGCGGTGGCCGCCGGCATGGCACCCTGGGCGCTGGGCTCGGACACCGGCGGATCCATCCGCCAGCCGGCGGCCTACTGCGGCGTGGTCGGCCTCAAGCCGAGCTACGGCCGCGTCTCGCGCTACGGGCTGGTCGCCTTCGCCAGCTCGCTCGACCAGATCGGGCCGATCACGCGGGACGTGCGCGACGCCGCCGTCCTGCTCGGGCTGATCGCCGGCCACGACCCGCGCGACGCCACCTCGGCCGACCGGCCGGTCCCCGACTACCTCGAGCGGCTGGAGGAAGGCGCCCGCGGGCTCCGCGTGGGCCTGCCGCGCGAGTACTTCGGCGAGGGCGTCCAGCCCGGCGTGCGCGAGGCGGTGCTGGCCGCGGCCCGGAAGCTGGAGCGGGAGGGCGCCCGGGTGGAGGAGACGGAGCTGCCCTCGACCCGCTACGCGCTGGCCACCTACTACGTCATCGCCCCCGCCGAGGCCTCGGCCAACCTGGCGCGCTACGACGGCGTCCGCTACGGCTTCCGCGCGCCGGGGGCGCGGAGCTACGCCGAGCTCTACGACCGGACGCGGCAGAAGGGCTTCGGCGCCGAGGTGCGGCGGCGGATCATGCTGGGCACCTACGCGCTCAGCGCGGGCTACTACGACCAGTACTACCTGAAGGCGCAGAAGGTGCGGACGCGGATCCGCCAGGAGTTCCGGGAGGCCTTCGAGCGCTTCGACCTGCTGCTGACGCCCACGGCGCCGACGGTCGCCTTCCGGCTGGGCGAGGTCTCGGATCCGCTGACGATGTACATGAACGACATCTGCACCATCCCCGCCAACCTGGCGGGGTTGCCGGCCATCTCGCTTCCTTGCGGGAGCGCGGAGGGACTGCCGGTGGGCGTCCAGCTGATGGCGGCGCCCTTCGAGGAGGCGCTCCTCCTGCGGGCGGCGCGGGCGCTGGAGGCGGCGCTGGCGCTGGAGCCCTGGCGGCCGGCGGCCGAGCTGGAGGAGGTGGCGCCATGAGCCGCGCGGCCGCGCGCGAGGCGGCGGAGGGGACGGCGGGCGGGCCGCTCGACGCCTACGAGATGGTGATCGGGCTGGAGGTGCACGTCGAGCTCTCCACCCGCACCAAGATGTTCTGCTCCTGCCCCGCCGACTTCGGCGGCGAGCCGAACACCCACGTCTGCCCGGTCTGCATGGCGCTGCCCGGCGCGCTGCCCGTCCCCAACCGCCGCGCCGTCGAGTTCGCCATCCGGGCGGCGCGGGCGCTCCACTGCGAGATCGCCCGCGAGACCAAGTTCGACCGGAAGAACTACCACTACCCGGACCTGCCCAAGGGCTACCAGATCTCCCAGTACGACCAGCCGCTGGCACGGAACGGCTGGCTGGAGATCGACGCCGGCGAGGGCCCGCGGCGCATCCGCATCCGCCGCCTGCACATGGAGGAGGACGCCGGCAAGTCGCTCCACGGCGGCGAGACGGGCGGAGCCGGCGGAGCGAGCGGGGAGGGCGGGGAGGAGTCCACCCTGCTCGACTTCAACCGGGCGGGCGTGCCGCTGGTGGAGATCGTCTCCGAGCCCGACATCCGCTCGCCCGAGGAGGCCCGCGCCTATCTCGAGATGCTGCGGGCGACCGTCCTCTACACCGGCGTCTCCGACGTCAAGATGGAGGAAGGCTCGCTCCGCTGCGACGCCAACATCTCCATCCGCCCCCGCGGTTCGAAGGAGCTGGGGGTGCTGGTGGAGGTCAAGAACATGAACTCCTTCCGCGCCGTCCAGCGCGCCCTGGCCTACGAGGCCGAGCGGCAGGCGGAGGCGCTGGCGCGGGGCGAGCGGATCGAGCGCGAGACGCGCCACTGGGACGAGAACCGCGGCGTCACCCTGCCCGGCCGCTCCAAGGAGGAAGTGAACGACTACCGCTACTTCCCCGAACCCGACCTGGTCCCGCTGGTGATCGACCCCGCCTGGGTGGCCGAGATCGAGGCCTCGCTGCCCGAGCTGCCCGAGGCGCGCCTGCGCCGCTACCAGGAGGCCGGCCTCGCCTACAAGGAGGCCTGGACGCTGGTCGGCCAGCGGGAGCTGGGCGACTTCCTGGACGCCACGGTCGCCGCGGGCGCCCCCTTCCGCCAGGCGGCCAACTGGCTCCTGGGCGAGGTGAGCGCCCGCCTCAACGAGACGGGCCGGCCGCTCTCCGAGCTCCGCCTGACCCCGGCCGGGCTGGCGAAGCTGATCGCTCTCGTCGAGGCGGGGACGGTGACGGCCACCCTGGCCAAGAGGGTCTTCGCCCGCATGCTGGAGAGCGGCGACGACCCCGAGGCCATCGTGGAGCGGGAGGGCCTCGTCCAGATCAGCGACGAGGCGGCGCTGGAGGCGGTCGCCGAGCGGGTGATCGAGGCCAACCCCAAGGTCGTCGCCGACATCCTGGGCGGCAAGGAGAAGGCCCTCGCCGTGCTGGTCGGCCAGGTGATGCGCGAGACGCGCGGCAAGGCCAACGCGGCCAAGGCGGGCGAGGTGCTCCGCCGCCGGCTGGCGGCGCTGCGCGAGGGCCGCGGCTGAGCCGGGTGGCGCCCGGTCCGGCACGGCCCCCGTGGCGGGGCGGCGCTCAGGGCCGGACGGCGAAGCCCCTCTCGCCGTCGACGGGCGCCCGCGAGGCGCTGTCGACGGCGTCGACGCGGGCGCCCGCGGGGCCGCGCTGGCACCAGCGGAGGAAGCGCTCCAGCGCCTCCGGCTCCGCCTGCGCCTCCAGCTCGACGCTGCCGTCCTCCGCGTTCCGGACCCAGCCGGTGACGCCCAGCCGCTCGGCCTCGGCGCGGGCGCCGGCGCGGAAGCCGACGCCCTGGACGCGGCCGCGGATGCGGAGATGGACGCGCAGCAGCCGGCGGCCATCCCCGGCCGGGGCGCCGCCGGCCGCGGCGCCCGTGCCCCCTGCCTCGGCGGTCATGGCCATCCCCCTTTCCGCGCGGCGAGCGGTCTCCGCCGCGGGCGATCTACACTAGACCATCATGGACGAGCGCACCGTGCAGGTCGAGTCGCTGGCCGCCGAGGGCGACGCCGTCGCCCACGACGCCGACGGCCTCACCCTCTTCATTCCTTACGGCGTCCCCGGCGACCGCCTGCGCGTCCGCGTCGAGGAGCGGCATCCGCGCTGGGCGCGGGCGCGCATCGTGGAGGTGCTGGAGCCCTCGCCGGAGCGGGTGGAGGCGCGCTGCCCGCTCTTCGGCCGCTGCGGCGGCTGCGCCTGGCAGAACGTGGCCTACGGGGCGCAGCTCGAGGCGAAGCGCCGCCTGGTGCGCGACGCGCTGGAGCGGATCGGCCACCTGGAGGGGGTGGCGGTGGAGGCGACACTTCCTTCGCCGTCGCCCTGGCGCTACCGCAACAAGGCCTCCGTGCCGCTGGCCAGGGGCCCGGAGGGCGGGCTGGAGGCCGGCTTCTACCGGCGCGGGACGCACGAGGTCATCCCCTTCGCGGGCTGCGTCGCCGAGCACCCGCTCATCGACCGGGTGGTGGAGAGCTTCCTGGAGGTGGCGCGGGAGCGGGGGCTGGAGGGGTACGACGAGCGGAGCGGGAGCGGCCTCCTCCGCCACCTGGTGGTGCGCGTGGCGCCGCGGGCGGGGCGGGCGCTGGCGGCGGTGGTCGTGGCGGCGCGGGAGTGGCCGGAGGGGCCGGAGGTGGCGCGCGAGCTGATGCACCGGGTGCCGGAGCTGGAGGGCGTGCTCGCCTCGGCCCACCCGCGGCCGGGGAACGCCGTCTGGGGCGAGCGGGAGTGGCTCCTCGCCGGCCGCGGCGAGCTGGAGGAAGCGCTGGAGGTGCCCGGCTGGGGCCGCCTCCGCTTCCGCGTCGCCGCCCGCTCCTTCTTCCAGGTGAACGAGCCGCAGGCGGAGAGCCTCTACGCGCTGGCGCTGGAGGGCGCCGGCATCGGGCCCGGGGACCGCGTCGTCGACCTCTACACCGGCGTCGGCACGCTGGCGCTCTTCGCCGCGCTCCGCGCGCGCGAGGTGACCGGGATCGAGGAGGTGCCGGCGGCGGTGGAGGACGCCCGCCGGAACGCGGAGCGGAACGGGCTGGGCCGCGTCCGCTTCCTGGTGGGGAAGGCGGAGGCGCTCCTGCCGCGCCTCGTCGCCCGTGGCGAGCGCGCCGACGTCGTGCTCCTCGATCCCCCCAGGAAGGGCGCCGCGCCGGAGGTGCTGGCGGCCATCCGCCGCGCCGCCCCCCGCCGCGTCGTCTACGTCTCCTGCAACCCCGCAACCCTGGCGCGCGACCTGGCCGGCCTGGCCGAAGCCGCGGCGGAGGGCGCCGCCTACCGCGTCGAGCGCGTCGCCCCCGTCGACCTCTTCCCCCAGACCGCCCACGTGGAGGCCGTGGCCTGGCTCGAGCGGGGCGGCTAGCGGAAGAGCCGGACGCCCCCGCCGGCCGGGTCCCACTCGACGTCCAGCCCCGCCGCCTCGGCGGCCCAGCGGAGCGGCACGTAGAGCGTCCCGCCCTCCACGCGGCTGGGCACCTCCATCCAGAAGTCGCCGCGGGAGGAAGCGAGGCGGAGGCTGGAGCGGCGCGCCTCCACCCAGCTGCCGTCCTTCTCGGCGCGCGCCAGCCCGGGCCGGGCGGGGCTCCAGGCGACGCGCCAGCCCAGCCCCTGGAAGAAGAGGCGGAAGGGGACCATCAGGTGGCCGCCGGCCGTCCAGAGAGGCGGCGAGGAGCCGGCCGGCGCGCCCGCAGCCGCCCCCAGCCCGGGGAAGGGCCGGCCGTCCAGGAGGACGGCGGGCCCGCCGGGCTCCATGGGGGGCAGACCGGCGGTGGAGAAACGCGCCTGGACGGTGAAGGGGTGCGGACCGCCGCCGGTCTCGGCCACGCCGCTCACCGAGTAGACGTAGCTCCGTCCGGCCTCCAGCGGCTTGCGCGGCAGGAGGACCACCGTCTCCTCCAGCTCGCGCCGCTGGGGGGAGCCGTCGCCCGGGGTGAGCAGCCAGAAGGGGACGGGCCGGCCGTCCGCCTCCGCCAGGCTGGCGGAGCGGACCTCCACCCCCCGGACCGCGCTTCCGTAGAAGCCGACGGTGATGGGGTAGCCGGTCGGGTAGCTGGCGTGGGGGACGAGCTTGAGCGGATCCGGAACCTCGCCCGGGTAGAAGGCGGTGGGGACGGCCGGCTGGCCGTCGTACGGGTAGGCGACGGGCCCGCCCAGGCCCGGCACGGGCACCGCGCCCAGGACCATGACGGAGGCCCAGCGGTCCGACCCGGGAGGAAGGGGCGCTCGGCTGTATCCGGCCGCCCGGGCGCCCGGGTCGAGGAGGGCGATGCGGTGGTAGATCGAGTCCATCCAGGCGGCCAGCGAGGCCGCCGGCGAGCTGGCACCGGCCTCGATCACCTCGCGCGCGGCCGGCCAGACGGCGCCGTAGGCACGGGCCCGGTCGAGCGGCCCCGCTCCCGTGAAGCCCGGGGTGCCGGGCTCCTCCTCGTGGGCACGGGCGTCGAGCCGGTCGCCGGGCCGGTTCAGCTCCAGGTAGAGCAGGTGCGAGCGGGCGGCCGCGGTGAGGGCGGCGTCGCCGGCGACCGGCTGGAGGCCCAGGTCGAGGCGGATGCGGTCGAGGCGGGCCACCTGGTCCAGGGCCGCCCGGTCGGGGGCGGGCGGGTCGGGCGGCGCGCCGCGCAGGACGCGGAAGGTCCACGACTCCTCGGCGTAGTAGCCCCGGTAGGCGATGTAGATCGAGGCCTGGTGCAGGCCGGGCGCCAGCGGCGCAGGCGGCCGCTGGCCCACCCAGCCGTCGGCCCGGACCGTCGTCTCGAGCGGCTGCCCGTCGAGCTCGAGGGCGGCCAGCACCTGGTCCGGGCGGAAGTCCGGCGTCAGCACCAGGCGGAGGCCGATCTCCGGACGCGAGACGGCGACCGTGCCGCTGGGAAGAGGAAGATAGTATCGGAAGCCGGCCTGCCCCTGGTCCGAGGGCGGCCGCGGGCGATCCTTCTGGTGCGGCGGCGGGCCGGGCTCGATCGGTCCGCCTCCTGCCGCGGGCCGCGAGCCGCCGCCCCGGCCCTGGAGAGAGGCGCCGGCGCCCGGGATCGGGCGGAGCGGAGCCGACGCGGAGAGGCCCACCAGGGCCAGGAAGCCGAGGATGACGAGCAGGCCGGCGAGCAGCGCCCGGAACCGGAAGGAGGTGCGGCGCGGGGCGCCCGGACGGTGCAAAGTGGAAGTGCGCGCCTCCTGTCGGCTGGGATGGGGACCCTGCCTGGCGAGGTCCGTGGCGACATTATCCCGCCTGCCCCGGGCGGCCTCAACGCGGCAGCCGGGCTGAAGAGCCGGCTCCTGGAGGAGGCGCGCCGCCTCGGCCTGCCCCGCACCGGCGTGGCGCGGGCCGAGGCGTGGCCCGAGGCCGAGCGCCGCCTCCGCCGCCTGCGCGAGGCAGGGATCGCCGTCCCCTTCACCCGCGGCGATCCCGGGGAGCGGAGCGACCCGCGCGCGCTCCTGCCCGGGGCGCGCTCGCTGCTGGTGGCGCTGCTCCCCTACGGCCCGGCGGAGGCGCCGCCGGCGCCGGCCAGCGGGCGCGTCGCCCGCTACGCGGCCGCCGGAGACTACCACCCGGTGCTCCGCGCGCGGCTGCGCGCGCTGGGGCGGTGGCTGGGGGAGGCCGTGCCCGGGGCGCGCTGGCGCCTCAGCGTCGACGGCGGCCTGCTCAGCGAGCGGGCGGCCGCGGTGGCGGCCGGCCTCGGCTGGATCGGCCGGAACGGCTGCCTGATCACCCGCGACTTCGGCTCCTGGGTGGTGATCGGCGTGCTGCTCAGCGACGTGGAGCTGCCCCCCGACCCGCCGGCCGCGGGGAGCTGCGGCCGCTGCCGGCGCTGCCTGGACGCCTGCCCGGCGAGCGCGCTCCTGGGGGACGGGCTCCTGCGGCCCGACCGCTGCCTCTCCACCTGGAGCCAGCTGGCCGAACCCTTCCCGGTCGAGCTGCGCGCCGCGCTGGGCGACCGCCTCTGGGGTTGCGACACCTGCCAGGAAGTCTGCCCCTACAACCGCGCGCTGCTCGGCCTGCGCCGCGCCCGCGGCTCCGCGACGGAGGCGGCGGCGCCGGGCGCCTTCCCGCCCGCGCGTCCCGGGCGGCTGGCGCTGGCCGAGGTGGCGACCATGGGCCACGGCGCCTTCCGGCGCCTCTTCGGCGGGACGCCGGCCGCCTGGCGGGGCCCGCGCCCGCTGCGCCGGAACGCCTTGCTGGCGCTGGGCAACCTGCCGCGCTCCGCCTGGGGCGAGCGGGAGGAAGCGGCCGTCCGCCAGGGCCTCGCCTCCCCCGATCCCGGGGTGCGCGAGGCGGCCGCCTGGGCGGAAGCCTGCCGCTCCGCCCCCCTCGGCGTGGCCGTCGGCTCGCTCAACCCGAGCAAGGTGGAGGCGGCGAGGGAGGTCTTCACCCGCCTCCTCCCGGGCGCGCGGGTGGAGGGCGTGGCGGTGCCCAGCGGCGTGCGCGACCAGCCCCTGGGCGAGCAGGAGACGCTGCGCGGGGCGCTGGCGCGGGCGCGGGCGGCGCTGGAGGCGGCCCCCTGGGCCGAGCTGGGCGTGGGCATGGAGGGCGGCGTCGACCTGGAGGGCGAGGACGGGCCCTGGCTGATCAACTGGTGCGCGGTGGTCGACCGGGACGGCTTCGTCTCCCGCGGACGGGGGCTGGGGATGCCGCTGCCGGCGCGCTTCCTCGAGCCGCTCCGCGCCGGGCGGACGCTGGGAGAGCTGATGGCGGGGGAGAGCGGGGATCCCGGGATCAACGCCGGCGAGGGCGCCGTCGGCTGGTTCACGCGGGGGCTGGTGGACCGGCGGCACCTCTGGCGGGACGCTCTGGCGGTCGCCCTCGCCCCCCGGATGGAGCGGCTGGCCGGAAGGGGCGGTGGTGACCCTAAGGAGCCCGCCTTATAATAGTGACCGCGGTAACAAACGCGGATAGCGACGGCCGTTCCGCCCGGCACCGCGGTCCGGGCGGAGAGCTTCTCGATTCCGTCACCACGGCGGTGAGGAGAGGAGCGACCTCTGTGCCGGAACCTGCGCACGTGGACATCCTGTTCTTCTTCCTCGGCGGAGTCGCCTTCCCGCTGCTCATGATCTACCTCTCGCTGCTGCTCCGGCGCGACCACCCGGAGCGGCGCAAGCGGATGCCCTACGAGTCGGGCATCCGGCCTTTCGGCGACGCCCGCGTCCAGTTCAACGTCGCCTACTACGTGATCGCCCTGATGTTCGTCGTCTTCGACGTGGAGACGGTCTTCCTCTACCCGTGGGGCGTCGCCTTCCACGGCGTGGGTCCCGCCTTCGCGCTGGTGGAGGGGCTGGTCTTCATCGCCATGCTGGTGATCGGCCTGATCTATGCCTGGCGAAAGAAGGTGTTGACGTGGGAGTGAGCGATCAGGAGCAGCCGGGTGGCGCGGCGCAGGAGCCCGCTCGGCCCGCTCCGGCGCCCGCCGAGGGCTCCGCCCCGCAGCCGGCGGCGGCTCCGGCAGCCCGCCCGCAGCCGGCGCCCCGCGGGCGGCCCGCCGGCCCGCTGCGGCCGCGCAACGAGCAGCCGGTCGTTCCCACGGGCGAGCGCAAGCCGCCGGTCCGCGTCCAGCTCCTGGACGAGCTCGGCCGCTTCGGCGCCGAGGAAGTCGGCTTCCAGGACGCGGAGATCCTTCCCGGCGTCTGGCGCCACGCGCCCGGGATCCTGACCACCAGCCTGCAGACGCTGGTCAACTGGGGCCGCCAGAACTCGCTCTGGTACATGCTCTTCGCCACCGCCTGCTGCGGCATCGAGCTGATGGCCTTCGGCG
>JASBVS010000034.1 GCA_029960955.1 Bacillota bacterium | reverse complement strand
GGAGCCTGCACCTCTTTCGCTGGAGCCAGCCGGTCCCCGCCTGCGTATGGCAACAGGGGTGGTCCGTGGCGGATTTCAGCCTCCTGCAGAGCGGCGTGGCGTTGCTGCTCCTGATCCTCGCGAGCTTGGCCGTCCGGGCGGCCGGGCGGGGATGAGCAGGGTCGGGGCGTCCGAGGCGGCCGCAGGAGGACGAGCATGTGCTGGCGGGAGAATCGCGCCGCGCGGTCTATGGTGGCGGCGGACGCCCTTCTGATGATCCCGCCGCGATCCACGCATACTAGCGCTCGTCGGAGGCGAGGTGTGCGATGAGCGCGGTGGCGGCGGTCCAGCTCTTCTTCGCGGTGGTGATCGGCCTCTACTTCTGGAACCTCCTGCGCACGCAGCAGGGGACGCGCGTGGCGATCCAGCGCGAGTCGCGCCGGGAGATCGAACGCCTCCAGCAGATGCGGCAGATCCGGCTCAACGAGCCGCTCTCCGAGCGGACGCGGCCCGCCCGCTTCGAGGAGATCGTCGGCCAGGAGGAAGGGCTGCGGGCGCTGCGCGCCGCCCTCTGCGGCCGCAACCCCCAGCACGTCCTGATCTACGGGCCGCCCGGCGTCGGCAAGACGGCCGCCGCGCGGCTGGTGCTGGAGGAGGCGAAGGCCAGCCCCCTCTCGCCCTTCGGCCCGGAGGCCCGCTTTGTCGAGGTCGACGGGGCCACCTCGCGCTGGGACGAAAGAGGCATAGCGGACCCGCTGATCGGCAGCGTGCACGACCCCATCTACCAGGGGGCGGGCGCCATGGGGATGGCGGGCATCCCGCAGCCCAAGCCGGGCGCGGTCACCCGCGCCCACGGCGGCATCCTCTTCATCGACGAGATCGGCGAGCTCCATCCCGTCCAGCTGAACAAGCTGCTCAAGGTGCTGGAGGACCGCAAGGTGATCCTCGAGAGCGCCTACTACAACGCCGAGGATCCCAACATCCCCAGCCACATCAAGGACATCTTCGAGAACGGGCTGCCCGCCGACTTCCGCCTGGTGGGCGCGACCACGCGCATGCCCGAGGAGATCCCCCAGGCGATCCGTTCGCGCTGCGTCGAGGTCTTCTTCCGGCCCCTGACGCGGGAGGAGGTGGCGGCCGTCGCGCGCAACGCCGCCGTGCGGCTCGGCATGCCGCTGGCCGAGGGCGGCGACGAGCTGGTGGCGCGCTACGCCACCAACGGCCGCGACGCCGTCAACCTCGTCCAGGTGGCGGCGGGCCTGGTGGAGAGCGAAAGGCGGTCGCGTATCGAGCGCGGCGACCTGGAGTGGGTGGTGAGGACCGGGCAATACACGCCGCGCCTGGAGCCGACCGTCGCCCCGGAGCCGCAGGTGGGCGTCGTCAACGGGCTGGCGGTCAGCGGGCCGAACGTGGGCGCGCTCCTCGAGATCGAAGCCAGCGCCCGGCCGGCGCCCGTGGGCGAGGGCGGGCTCCAGGTGACGGGGATCATCGACGAGGAGGAGATGGTCTCGCTCGGCGGGCGGCGGGTGCGCCGGCGCAGCATGGTCTGGGCGGCGGCGGAGAACGCGCTGACCGCGCTGCGGCGCTTCCTGGGGGAGGAAGTGGACCGGCACCGGATCCACGTCAACTTCCCGGGCGGGGTGCCGGTGGACGGGCCCTCGGCCGGCGCGGCCATCGCGGTCGCCATCTACTCGGCGCTGCTCGGCCTGCCGGTGGACAACCGCGTCGCCATCACGGGCGAGGTGACCGCGCGCGGCACGATCCGGCCGGTGGGCGGCGTGCCGGCCAAGGTGGTGGCGGCCGTCCGCGCGGGCGCGCGCCAGATCCTGGTGCCGCGCGACAACCTTCCCGAGGTGGAGGGGCTGGAGCGTGGCGAGCTGGCGGGCGCACGGGTGCACGGCGTCGAACGGCTCGAGGAAGCGCTGGCCCTTGCCATCCGCGGCGAGCCGCGCAGGGGCCTACTCCGCGCCGGTGTCGGGGTTCCAGGCGGGCTTCCTGCGGGCGGCCTCGGGGGAGCCGGTGCCGGCGGCGGCGTCGGCGGCGCCGCCGGTTCGTGAGCGGACCCACTCTGTCCAGAGCATGCCGGCGAGGATGAGCAGGCCGCCGCCGGCCGGGCGGGAAGCCACGCGCTCGCCGGCGAGGAGGACGGCGAAGGCGTAGCTCCAGACGGGTTCCAGGGTGAAGAGGAGCGCGGCGTGCGTCGGGCTGGTGAAGGCCTGCGCGCGGTTCTGGACCCAGTAGGCCAGCGCGCTGGCGAGGAGACCGGTCATGGCCAGCGCCGGCGCGACCCGGACCACGCCCTCCAGCGTTCGTGCGAGCGGCTGCGCCGGCGCCTCCAGGAACGCCCAGGCGAGCAGCGAGAGAAGGGCCACGGTCAGCAGCTGGACGGCGGTCAGCGCCTCCGCCGAGGCCGTGCCCGCGAAGCGTCCCACGGCCAGGATCTGCAGGGCGAAGGCGAGGGCGCAGCCCAGGAGCCAGAGGTCGGCTGCGCTGAAGCGGCCGAGCTCGTCCCAGCCGGCGCCGGGAGGAAGCGTCAGCACGAGCAGGCCCGCCGTCGCCGCCGCCACGCCCGGCCAGGTCGCCGCCGCGGGGCGTCTGCCCGCCGGCACGGAGAGAAGGGGCACCAGCACCACCGAGAGACCCGTCAGGAAGCCCGCCTTGGCCGGCGAGGCGCCCTGCAGCCCGATGGTCTGCGCGGCGTAGCCGGCGAAGAGGAAGAGGCCGACCAGTGCCCCGCGCGCCCAGCCGCGCGCCCCCAGCCGCCGCAGCGCGCCGGGGAAGAGAACGGCCAGGAGCGCCCCCGCGAGCAGGAAGCGGGCCGCCAGGAAGGCGAAAGGGCCCACCGTGGCCAGCGCCGCCTTGATGACGACGAAGGTGGCGCCCCAGATGACCGTCACGCCGGCCAGCGCCAGGTCGGCCAGGAGCGCCTGCCGCTCCGTCGGACCGGCCGCGCCTGCGCTCAGCGCCGCTCACCTCGCGCCGGCGCCGGCACGAGGGCGGCGGCGATCCTGCCCGCCAGCCAGTCCTCCATCTCGATCTCCAGCTCCGTCCCCTCCGCGGTGTAACGCTCCTCGAGGACCCTTCCGCGGCTGTGCAGCAGCGCCAGGAGCTCGCCCCGGTTGTAGGGGATGACGAAGCGGGCGCGCACCCGGCTCTCCGAAAGGGCGCGCTCCACGGCCGCGGCCAGCTCGGCGATCCCCTCGCCGGTCCTGGCCGAGACGGGCAGGGCACCGGGCGGCACCACCAGCGCGTACGGGTCGGCCAGGAGGTCGACCTTGTTGGCGACCAGCAGCGAGGGGCGCTCCAGCGCGCCGATCTCGGCCAGGACGCCGCGCACCGCCTCGGTCTGCTCCTCGCGCTCGGGGTCGGCGGCGTCCATCACGTGCAGGATGAGGTCGGCGGCGGCCACTTCCTCCAGCGTGGCGCGGAAGGCGGCCACCAGCGTGTGCGGGAGCTTGCGGATGAAGCCGACCGTGTCGGTCAGGAGGATCTCCTGGCCGCCGGGCAGCTTGAGGCGGCGCGTCGTCGGGTCGAGCGTGTCGAAGAGGCGCGGGTTGCCGGCCGGCTCCGCCTGGCCGGCCTGGCCGTCGGCGAAGCGGGCCAGGAGCGCCGCGCGGAGCGTCGACTTGCCCGCGTTGGTGTAGCCGACCAGGACCACCACAGGAAGCGCCGCCCGCCTCCGCAGGGCCCGCTGCTGCTCCCGCTGCGCGCGCACCTCCGCCAGCTCCCTGCGCAGGAGGGCGATGCGCTCGCGGACCGCGCGCCGGTCGACCTCCAGCTTGGTCTCGCCCGGGCCCCGCGTGCCGATGCCGCCGCCCAGCCGCGAGAGCACGGTGCCCCGCCCGGTCAGGCGGGGCAGGCGGTAGAGGTGCTGTGCCAGCTCCACCTGCAGCTTCCCCTCGCGGGTGTGCGCGCGCCTGGCGAAGATGTCGAGGATGACGCCCGAGCGGTCGAGCACCGCCAGCCCGGTCGCCTCCTCCAGGTTGCGCGCCTGGGCCGGGGTGAGCTCGTCGTCGCAGACCAGAAGCTCGGCGCCCGACGCCGCGGCCGCCCCGGCCACCTCGGCCACCTTGCCGCGGCCGGCGTAGGTGCGCGGGTCGGGTTCCGGCCGGATCTGGAGGGCGCGGCCGACCACCTCCCCGCCCGCGCTGGCGACCAGCGCCGCCAGCTCCTCCAGCGAGGAGAGGCCGGAGAGGCGCTCCGCGGCCACTCCGAGCAGAAAGACTTTCTGTCGCTTCTCCAGGCCTTCGTCGACCATGGGCCAGACCTCCGCTGCCTTCTCCGGCGCGGCAAGACCGGCAGAACCCGCCTTCCGACTCCTGCTTCTGGGCCGCCTGGGCGGATTTGACGGAAGGTGCGAGCCGGGGGCGGCACGAATCTCCACGGGCGTTCGAGCCGAGCCTCCGGCGGGTTCGACTGCAGCCGCTTCAGAAGAGGGGTGGCCCGTTGTCCGATCCGCTTCCTGACCTTGGACCGGCGCCGGTGAGGATCCGCCCGAAGCGCCCCGGGGACGATCCCCTGATCGCCCTCTGGCAGGCCGACCCGGCCGTCCGGCGCTGGCTCGGCCACCCCCGCGAGAGCCGGTACGACCTGATGGGGCGCCTGCCGCACCGGGTCTGGATGATCGAGCGGTCGGGAGAGCCCATCGGCTACCTAGGATTATATGACCTGGACGAAGACGACCGCTCGGCGGAGATGCAGATCTGCATCGGCCGGCCCGAACTCTGGGGACGCGGCATCGGCCGCGAGGCGATCCGCCTCATGCTGGAGGAAGTCTCCGCGAGCCCGGCCGTCCGGCGCGTCCACCTGCGCGTCTTCGCCGACAACGAGCGGGCGATCCGCTGCTACCGGGCGGTCGGCTTCCGCCTGGAGGGGATCCTCGCCGCGCGCTCCACGGGCGACGGCCGCGCAGTCCTCCTCATGGCCCGCAGGCTGGAGGCGCCTGTTGACACGGCCGGCGACGCCGCGTTGAATGGGGACGGATGACGGGACCGACCAGTCGGTCGGTCGACGGGAGGGCCCGCGGTGGCTCCGTCCGGGGAGGAAGCGGTGCGCGTGGCGACCCGCGGAGGTGCGGGGGAGCCTTCCTCGCGCGAGGAGGCGCTCCCCGTCATGCGCGAGCGCCTGCTCCAGGCGGCGGAGACGGTGCTGGCCGAGCGCGGCTACCACGGCGCCCGGGTGGACGACGTGGTCCGCCGCGCCCGCGCCTCCAAGGGCGCCTTCTACCACTACTTCTCCTCCAAGGAAGAGCTTCTCCTCGAGCTGATCGACCGCTTCGGCGGGCTTCTCGCGCAGGCCATGGAGCGCGCTCTGGCGGAGCGGCGCGGGGCGGCTCCCCGCGTCGAGGCGGCGCTGGCCTCGGTCCTGACGACGCTGGCCGAGCACCGGGACCTGGCCTGGATCGTCCTGGTGGAGGCGCCGGTGGGCGGCGCCGCGCCGCGCCAGCGACAGCAGGCGGTGAAGGAACGGCTGATCGACCGCATCCGCGCCGGCCTCGACGAGCTGGCCGGCGAGGGGCGCGTGGCGGTCCGCGACACCGAGACGGTGGCCACCGTCCTGCTGGGGATGCTGGAGGCGCTGGCTACGCGCTGGCTGATGACCGGTCGCCCCGCCGACCTGAAGGCCTCCCTGGAGGAAGTGGCGCCTTTCGCCCTGCGCGGCATCGGCCTGCTTCCGGCAGCGGGGCGCCCCGGGCCGGCCGGCCGCCCGGGAGAGGCGGAGGAGACGCAGGTGACCGGGACGCGATGAAGGGAAGGCTGCGCGACTGGTGGGAGATCGCACGCCCGTTCAGCTGGGCGGCGTCGGTGGTGCCCGTCCTGGTGGGGGCGGCGGTGGGCGCCAGCCAGGGCTTCCTTCGCCTGCCGGAGCTCCTGGTGACGCTGGTCGGCGCCGTCCTGCTCCAGGTCGGCACCAACATCGTCAACGAGGTGGTCGACGTGGAGCGCGGCGTCGACACGCCGGAGACGGCCGGCGCCAGCCGCGTCGTCCTCGAGGGGCGGCTGCCGGCGCGGACGGCCTTCCGCGGGGGCGTGGCCAGCCTGGTGGTGGCCGTGCTGATCGGCGTCTGGCTGGCGCTCCGCTCGACGACCTGGGTGCTGGCGCTGGGCGCGCTGGGCGCGCTCGCCGGCTACCTCTACACCGCCGGGCCGAAGGGCTACAAGTACCTGGCGCTGGGCGTGCCGCTGGTCTTCCTGCTGATGGGCCCGCTGGAGGTCCTGGCCTCGTACATGGTCCAGTCGAGCCGTTTCGACTGGCTGCCGGTCTGGACGTCGCTGCCGGTCGGCTGCCTGGTGGCGGCCATCCTTCACGGCAACGACATGCGCGACGTCGCCCTCGACCGGCGCGCGGGCATCGCCACCCTGGCCGGCCTGGCCGGCCTGCGCGCCTCCGCCTGGATCTACCGCGGCCTGGTGGCGGGCGCCTACCTCGTGGTCCTGGCGCTGGTCGCGCTGCGGGCGCTGCCCTGGAGCGCGCTTCTCGTCCTGCTCAGCCTGCCGGCGGCGGCCGGGCCGTGGCGGCACGTGGAGCGCGGCCTCGCGGACGAGCGCCAGCTCCTCCCGGTGGAGCCGCTGACCGCCCGGCTCCACCTGGTCTTCGGCATCCTCCTCGCCCTGGGCACGGGTCTGCCGGCCGTCCTGGGGGCGGCCGGCCTGTGAGGAAGGGAGCGGACCCCGCCGCCCCCGACCGCGGCTTCGGCTGGAAGCTGGCCGCCACCTGGCTCTTCGCCGCCCTTCTCTGGGCGGTGATGTTCGTCTGGCGGCCCCTCAACTTCTGGCTCCTGATGAGCCTGACCCAGGCGGCCCTGATCGCCCTCTCCCTCGGCCTGGCCGGCTGCCCGTTCGAGCACCGCCGGCCGACCCGGGGCGACCTCGCGCTGGGCGCCGGCTCGGCCGTCCTCCTCTACGCCCTCTTCGCCCTGGGGAACCTCCTCTCGCGCCGCCTCCTGCCCGGGGCCGGACTCCAGATCGGCGCCATCTACGCCATCCGGAACGGTACGCCGGCTTGGCTGATTGCTCTGCTGTTGCTCCTCGTCATCGGCCCGGGGGAGGAGATCTTCTGGCGGGGCTGGGTGCAGCGGCACCTGGCGGCCCGGCTGGGCGAGAACGGGGCGCTGGCGGCGACCGTCGTCCTCTACGCGGGCATCCACCTGGTCACGGGAAACCCGATGCTGATCCTGGCCGCCTTCACCGCCGGGCTGGTCTGGTCGCTCATGTACCGGCTCTTCCACCGCCTCTGGCCGAACGTGATCTCGCACGCGCTCTGGGACGCGGCGGCGATGGCGCTCTTCCCCTTCCATTGAGCGCCGGGCTGCGCCGGGCGCCGGCGGGCTTCACCGGGCGCCGCAGGGGGCCGCGGCGACGGAATTCGCCGTTGACGGCGGCGGCGCAAACGGCTATAGTTCCTTTCACCGAAGGCGACAGGCAAAGCCGATGAACGGGGCCGAAGGGGCGCCCAGAGAGCCGGCCCGGGGCTG
The DNA here is from genome assembly GCA_029960955.1 of Bacillota bacterium. Classification (GTDB taxonomy): domain Bacteria; phylum Bacillota; class Sulfobacillia; order JAIMAT01; family JAIMAT01; genus JAIMAT01. The sequence goes on along the minus strand of JASBVS010000034.1, from coordinate 22,211 downwards.
AAAGGCCGGCCGCCCCGAACCCGCCCGGGAGGCGGCGGCGAGGAGCCGCCCGTCCGCCCACGATACGGGCGTTCGAGCGGGAGGACCGGAGCGTGCCCGCGAGCGGTCGCCGGTGATGCGGCCGCGGGCGGTTCCGTCCTCCAAGCAAGGTGGTACCACGGACCCCTCCGTCCTTGCGGGACGGAGGGGTTTTCGTCGTGGTCCCCGGCCTCCCGGCACGACCGCCGGCGGCGGCGCCGCGCGGGAGCGGCGCGCGGGGGGAGGCCGGGCGCGGACGCGCAGGAAGGAGGCGACCGGGGTGGACGCGGTGCGACGGATGACGGGGGACTCCCTGGAGGCGCGGGAGAGGCGCCCCGCGGTGGAGCTGGAGACGATCCGCCTCGGTCTGGTGGGCGCCGGCGAGATGGCGGAGGCGTTGATCGCGGGGCTGGTGGGGAGCGGCCGGCTCGAGCCCGGGCGGATCCTGGTCAACAACCGCTCGAACCGGGCGCGGCTGGAGCACCTGCGGTCGCGCTGGGGCGTCCGCACGACGCAGGAGAAGGCGGCGCTGGCCGAGGCGGAGGTGCTGGTGCTGGCCGTCAAGCCGGCCGACGCGGCCGAGGCGCTGGCGCAGCTGCGGCCGCACGTGCGCGACGGAGCCGCCCTGGTCAGCGTGGTGGCCGGTCTGCGCACGGAGGCGGTCCTGGCCCGCCTCGGCCGCGACCTGCCCGTGGTGCGCGCCATGCCCAACACCCCCAGCCGCGTCGGCGAGGGCGCGACGGCGCTGGCCGCGGGCCGGCTGGCGGGCGAGCGGGAGCTCGCGCTGGCGCGCCAGCTCTTCGCCGGCGTCGGACGGGTGGTGGAGGTCGAGGAGGGGGCGCTGGACGCCGTCACCGGCCTCTCGGGAAGCGGCCCCGCCTACGTCTTCCTCCTGCTCGAGGCGCTGATCGACGCCGGCGTGAAGCAGGGGCTGGAGTACGCCGTGGCGCGGGAGCTGGCGCTGCAGACCGTCTTCGGCGCGGCCAAGATGGCGCGCGAACGCGGCGAGGATCCGGCCCGCCTCCGCGAGGAGGTCACCTCGCCCAACGGCACGACGGTCGCCGGGCTGGCGGCGCTGGAGCAGGGCGGCTTCCGCCAGGCGCTGGAGGCGGCCGTGGGCCGGGCGACGGCCCGCGCCCGCGAGCTGGGGCTGCTCTACTCCTGACGGGCGCCCGGGCCGCCGGGGACCGCGGCCGTCGCGCGGTGGTTGACGGCGGCGGGAGCGGCTTCCTAGAATAGGGCACAATCGCAGGCGGCGGACGGTCGCCGCCGCTAACTTGCAGCGAAGGCCGATGAAACGGGAGGAGTACGGCGCGGAGCCGTCGCAGAGAGGCGGGCCGAGGCCGCGAGGCCGGGGCTGGAAGCCCGCCCGGCGAGACGCCGGAAGGTCGCCCGCGAGGCCGGCCGCCGCGCGCGGCCCGGTGGCCCGCCGATACCGGGTCGAGAGCCCGCGCTGGCTCCGGCCGGGGCGGGAACGAAGGTGGTACCGCGGGTCCCTCCGTCCTTCACGGAGGGACCCTTCGTTTGGGGGGCAGAGCGATGGAGGAGCGGACGCAAGCCATGGCCGCCGGCGAGGCGGCGGAGGAGCTGCCGAAGGCGTGGAACCCGGCGGAGGGGGAGCCGGAGGCCCGGCGCATCTGGGAGGAGGCCGACCTCTTCCGGGCTCCCGAGGACGGGAGGGGCCGGACCGGCCTGCGCTTCTCGATCGTCATGCCGCCGCCCAACGTGACCGGCAACCTGCACATGGGCCACGCCATGGACAACACGCTCCAGGACATCCTCATCCGCTGGCACCGGATGCGCGGCGACGCCACCCTCTGGCAGCCGGGCACCGACCACGCCGGCATCGCCACCCAGCACGTGGTGGAGGTCCGGCTGGCCCAGGAAGGGTTGGAGCGCCGGGCGATGGGCCGCGAAGCCTTCGTGGAGCGGGTCTGGCGCTGGAAGGACGAGTACGAGGCCAACATCCTCCGCCAGCTGCGGCGGATCGGCGCCTCGCCCGACTGGAGCCGGCTCCGCTTCACCATGGACGAGGGGCTCTCCCGGGCCGTGCGCGAGGTCTTCGTCCGGCTCTGGGAGCGGGGGCTCATCTACCGGGGCGACTACATCATCCAGTGGTGCCCGGTGTGCGGCACCGCGCTGGCCGACATCGAGGTGGAGCACGAACCGGTCGAGGGCCGGCTCTACCACGTCCGTTACCCGCTCCTGGACGAGGAGGGTCACGCGACCGGGGAGGCCCTGGAGATCGCCACGGCGCGGCCGGAGACGATGTTCGGCGACGTGGCGGTGGCGATCCACCCCGGCGACCCGCGCTACCGGCACCTGGTGGGCCGCCGGCTTCGCCATCCCCTGGTGGACAGGGAGCTCCCCGTCATCGAGGACGAGGCGGTCGACCCGGACTTCGGCACCGGCGCGCTCAAGGTGACGCCGGCGCATGACGCCGACGACTTCGCCATCGGCCAGCGGCACCGCCTGGAGCCGATCCGGGTGATCGACGAGACGGGCCACCTGACCGCCGAGGCGGGCCGCTTCGCGGGCATGGAGCGCTTCGAGGCGCGGAGGGCGGTGGTGGAGGAGCTGCGGCGGCAGGGCTTCCTCGTGCGGGAGGAAGCCTACCAGCAGGCCGTGGGGCGCTGCTACCGCTGCGGCACGGTGGTGGAGCCGCTCATCTCGCGCCAGTGGTTCGTCCGCGTCGCGCCGCTGGCCGAGAAGGCGCGCCAGGCGGTGGAGCGGGGCGAGGTCCGCCTGGTGCCGGAGCGGTTCACCCGCATCTTCTTCAACTGGCTGGACGGCATCCACGACTGGTGCATCTCGCGCCAGATCTGGTGGGGCCACCGGATCCCGGCCTGGACCTGCCGCAACTGCGGCCAGCTGACCGTCGCCCGGGAGGCGCCGGAACGCTGCCCGCACTGCGGCTCGACGGAGCTCGACCAGGATCCCGACGTCCTCGACACCTGGTTCAGCTCGGCGCTCTGGCCGTTCAGCACGCTGGGCTGGCCGGAGTCGACCCGGGAGCTGGAGCTCTACTATCCGACCTCCGTGCTGGTGACCGGATACGACATCCTCTTCTTCTGGGTCGCTCGAATGCTCTTCATGGGGCTCGAGTTCATGGGGCAGGTCCCCTTCCGGACGGTGGTGCTCCACGGCCTGGTCCGCGACGAGCAGGGGCAGAAGATGTCCAAGTCCCGGGGGAACGGCGTCGACCCGCTCGAGGTGGTGGACGAGTTCGGCGCCGACGCGCTCCGCTGGAGCCTGGTGATCGGCGTCTCGCCCGGGAACGACCAGCGCTTCCTGCGCGAGAAGGTGGAGGGGGCGCGCAACTTCGCCAACAAGGTCTGGAACGTGGCCCGCTTCGCCCGCCTCAACCTGGGCGACCTGGAGGCGGGGTTCGACGACGCCGGGCTGCCGCGCCTCCCCGAGGAGGGGCTCCGCCTGGAGGACCGCTGGATCCTCTCGCGCCTCGACGCGGTGACGGAGGCGGTCGACCGGCGCCTGGGCGAGTTCGAGTTCGGCGAGGCGGCGCGGGAGCTGTACGACTTCCTCTGGGGCGAGGTCTGCGACTGGTACGTGGAGGCGATCAAGCCGCGCCTGCGGCAGGCGGCGGAGGCTGATGCGGCCGCGCAGGCGGACCGGCGGACGGCGCAGCAGGTGCTCCTCGGCGTCCTCGACCGCGCGCTGCGGCTGCTCCACCCCTTCATGCCCTTCGTCAGCGAGGTGATCTGGCAGCACCTGCCGCACCGCGGCCCCGCGCTGATGGGCGCCCAGTGGCCTCCCGCCCTCGGCCGCCGCGACCCCGAGGCGGAGGAAGCGATGGGGCGCATCGCGGAGGCGGTCCGCTCCATGCGCAACCTGCGCGCGGAGCTGCGCCTGCCGCCTTCCGCGCGCCCGCGCTTCCTGGTGCGCCGCCAGGACGCGGAGCTGCTTCTGGGCGAGGAGCGGATGGTGCGGACGCTGGCCGGGCTGGGCGCGCTGGAGCGCGTGCGGCCGGGCGAGGAGCCGGCGCCCGGGACCTTTCTCGCCGACGTGGCGGGCGGCGCGGAACTGATCCTGCCGCTGGAGGGGCTGGGCGACCCCGGGGAGCTGCGTGCCCGCTTCGCGCGGGAGCTCGAGCGGCTCGAGTCCGAGCTCGAGCGGGAGCGGAGGCGCGTGGCCGACGAGGGATTCGTGCGCAAGGCGCCGCCCGAGGTGGTGGAACGGAGCCGGCGCGCGGTGGAGGAGAAGGAGGCGGCGGCGGAGCTGCTGCGCCTCCGGCTCCGCCAGCTGGGGAGCGCGTAGCCCGGCGGAGGCGGCGCCCCGCCCTGCGGACGTGGTAGAATATGCCAGACGACGAGCTCCCGGAGGTGTGTCATGAGCCGTACCCGACCGCCTGGCCCGCGGAGACGGGGAAGCGGCGGCAGCGCGACCCATCCCGGACGACGACGTCCACGGCGCGGCTGGGTGCTGGCCGCCGCCCTCCTCCTTCTCGCCGCCCTGGCGGTGGGGGCGGGCTACTTCCTCGGTAGCGCGCTCCTCCGCCAGACGCTCGGCCTGGGCCGGTCACCGGCCCCGGGGAGCCGCGCGCCGGGGAACCGGGCCCCGGCCGAGGGGGGCGCCCCGGCGAATCCCGGCGGGAGGGGCGGTCTCCCGGCGAACCCGGGCTCGCCCGGGAAGACGGAGCCGGTCGAGATCCCCGGGACGACGCTGACGCTCTACCGCCTGGAGCTCTCCGGCTTCGCCGACAGCGCGGCCGCGGCCCGCGAGGCGGAGAGGCTGACCGCCTCGGGCATCGCCGCCCGGCCGCTGCCGGGCGGGAACCGCGTGATCCTCATGTACTTCGAGACGCGCCGCGGTGCCGAGACCTACGCCGCCGGCCTGCCCTCCGACCTGACGCCCTCGGTCGCCAGCGAGGTGCTCCGCCCGGCCTCGGTCCGGCTGCCCGGGGGAGCGGGGGCGGACTCCACGCGGCAGGCCGTCGAGGCGCTGACCCAGTATGTCTGGGACGAGGCGCGCCTCTGGGAGGAGGACTTCCTCGGCTCGACCGCCACCGCCGAGGACGCCGTCCAGCGCAGCCGGCAGCTCGGCCAGGAGCTGGCGACGGCCGAGGCCGCCTGGAAGTCGGCCGCCTCCGCGACGCCCGCCCCGCCCGGCCTCTCCGGGCTCGCCTCGCTCCTCCAGCTGGCCCAGACCAACCAGAAGGCCGTCGCCCTCTGGGCGAACGGCTCGCCCCAGCGGCAGACGGTCGTCGAGGCCATGTCCACATTCACCCAGTTGGTCATCGACTTTCAGGGCTGGTATCGTAACCTGGGTCCGGCGGGCGGGACCTCATGAGCGGCCTTCCCCTCCGGGCCCTGCCGCCGGGCGAGCGCCCCCGCGAACGGCTCCTGGCCGAGGGCGCCGCGGCGCTGACCGACGCGGAGCTTCTGGCCATCCTCTTCCGGACCGGCAACGCCAACGGCCGCGAGTCGGCCCTGGAGCTGGCTCGCCGGCTGCTGGCGCGCGCCGGCGAGCGGCCGCCGCTGGCCTGGCTGGCGGAGGCCAGCGTGGAGGAGCTCTGCCAGGTGGCGGGCATCGGGCTGACCAAGGCGGTGACGGTCCGCGCGGCGCTGGAGCTGGGACGGAGGGTGGGCGAGGGGCGGGCGCTCGGCGAGGTGATCCGGGGACCGCGGGACGTCGCCCGCTTCCTGATGGGGCGCATGGCCGGGCTGCCGCAGGAGGAGTTCCGGACCGTCCTGCTCAACACCCGCCACCGCGTCATCGGCCTCGAACGCGTCTCCCTGGGCGACCTGGACTCGTCGCCGGCCGCGCCGCGGGAGGTCTTCCGGGAGCCGGTCCGGCGGGGGGCGGCCGCCGTCGTCCTGGCCCACAACCATCCGTCCGGCGACCCCGAACCCAGCCCGGACGACCTGGCGGTCACCTCGCGCCTGGTGGAAGCGGGCCGATTGCTAGGGATTGACGTACTGGATCACATCATCATCGGACATAATGGTTACGTCAGCCTGAGGGAGCGCGGAGTCGCATTCTGACCGACGGACGCCGGAGGAGGAGCTACCTGTTGTTCAACGGTCTTTTCAGCCTGTTCAGCCGGGACATGGGCATCGATCTCGGCACCGCCAACACGCTCGTCTACGTCCACGGACGCGGCGTCGTGCTGCAGGAGCCTTCCGTCGTCGCCGTCGACGCCGTACGGAAGACGCCGGTGGCCGTCGGCAACGAAGCCAAAGCCATGATCGGCCGGACGCCGGGCAACATCCTCGCCATCCGTCCGATGCGCGACGGCGTCATCGCCGACTTCGACATCACCCAGACCATGCTGCGCCACTTCATCGAGGTGGCCAGCCGCGGCGGCGGCCTCCTGCGGCAGCGGCCGCGCGTGCTGATCGGCGTGCCGTCGGGCGTCACCGAGGTGGAGAAGCGGGCGGTGCGCGAGGCGGCCGAGCAGGCAGGCGTCCGCCAGGCCGAGCTGATCGAACAGCCGATGGCGGCGGCCATCGGCGCCGGCCTGCCCGTCGAGGAGCCGACCGGCAACATGATCGTCGACATCGGCGGCGGCACGACGAACATCGCCATCATCTCGCTGGGCGGCATCGTCACCCACCGGACCATCCGCGTGGGCGGAGACGAGATGGACGAGGCGATCGCCGCCTACGTCAAGCGGAACTACAACCTCCTCATCGGCGAACGGACGGCGGAGGAAGTGAAGATCGCCATCGGCTCCGCCTTCCCGGTGGACGACGACCCGTCCATCGAGGTGCGCGGGCGCGACCTGGTCAGCGGGCTCCCCAAGAACCTGCGGCTGACCTCCGCCGAGGTGCGGGAGGCGCTCTCGGGCCCGGTCAACGAGATCGTCGAGGCGATCAAGATGACGCTGGAGACGACGCCGCCCGAACTGGCGGCCGACATCATGGACCGCGGCATCCTGCTCAGCGGGGGCGGCTCGCTGCTGAAGGGACTGGAGAGGAAGGTGGCCGAGGAGACCTCCATGCCCGTCATCCTGGCCGAGGAGCCGCTGCTCTGCGTGGTCAAGGGCACGGGCGTCATGGTGGAGAACTGGAACCGGTACGAGCGGATGTTGATCCGGAACAACCGGGCGGGATGACAGGGTGAATCGATGGCGGCGCCCGGCCCGGACGGCGGCCGTCGTCCTGGTCATCGTCGCCTGCCTGGCGGGGGCTGCCTTCACCATCCGGCCCGGCAGCCTGCCCACCTGGCCCCAGGCGACGCTGGACGAGGTGCTCTACCCTTTCGAGTACGCGGTCAGCTGGGCGGCCGACCAGGCGACGGGCGCGTGGGGCTTCCTGCGCGACCTGGCCGGCGCGTACTCCGAGAACCAGAAGCTGCGCCACGAACTCCAGCAGCAGCTCTTCCTGGACCGCCAGCTCCAGGAAGTGCGCCAGGAGAACGACCGCCTGCGCCAGCTGCTCGCCATGCGCCAGACCCTGGCCCTCCAATACCCGTTGCAGACCGTGGGCGCCGTGGTCATCGGGCGGAACCCCAACGCCTGGTTCGACACCGTCCAGATCAGCGCCGGCAGCGCCGAGGGCGTCCGCGTGGGCGACGCCGTCGTCGACAGCGGCGGCCTGGTCGGGCGGGTGACGCGCGTCTCCAAGAACAGCGCCACCGTCCTCCTGATCACCGACTCGAGCAGCGCCGTGGGCGCCGTGGTGGAACGGGCCGGTTCGCGCGCGCAGGGGATCGTCCAGCCGGGCGGCGACGGGCGGCTGGTGATGCGTTTCTTCTCGGCGAAGGCGGACGTCAGGAAGGGGGACGTCGTCCTCACCTCCCCGCTCAGCGGCCGCTACCCCTCCGGAATCCCGATCGGCACCGTGACCGCCGTCCATGCCGGGGCCGACGGCCTGACGCTCCTCGCGGACCTGGCGAGCGCCGCCGACCTGAACCGCCTGGAGGAGGTCCTGGTCATCCGTGCGCCGCGCTGACTGGGAAGCCTTCGTCGCCGTGATCGTCGCCGTGGTGCTGGACTGGAGCCTGGCTTGGCGGCTGGAGGTGGCCGGGGTCCGGCCGGACTTCCTTCTCGTCGCCGTGACGCTGATCGGGCTGCGCCAGGGTGCCCGTCGCGGTGCGGGCTGGGGGCTGGGCGCGGGCCTGGTGGCCGACCTGGCGGTCGGGCGCCTGGTCGGCCTGCCGGCGCTCTGGAAGGCGCTGGCGGGATACGCGGGCGGAAACTTCGCGCGCAACTTCTACGAGAACAACCTGCTCGGCCCGGTGGGCGTCCTGCCGCCGGTCGCCTTCGCGCAGACGGTCAGCGTCGGGCTCGCCGTCGCCCTCCTCCAGCACCTGCCCCTCGATCCCTGGACTCTCCTGCCGCTCGGGCTCCACGCGGCGGTCTACGAGACGCTGCTGGGGACGGCGGCCCACTTCCTCTGGCCCGGGGCGGGGCGGACGGCCGGGCCCGGCCGGTCGGAGCCGTTCTCCGTTCCCCGCGGCTTCTGAGCGAAGATGAAGAAGGGCGGCCGGCCGGGGCGAGGCGCTCCGGTTCGCCTGCTCCGCCGGGCCGGCCGGGGGGCGAGCAGGACGGATCCCAAGGAACGCAGGGAACAGGAGCAGGCCCGGCGGGCTCGGGCGCTCTGGCTGCTGACGCTCGCCGCGCTCTTCGCCCTGGCCGGGCGACTCGCCTGGATGCAGGGCGTGGAGGCCGAGCGCTGGCGGTCCATGTCCCAAGCACAGGTCTTCCGCGAGGTGCAGACGCCGGCGCCCCGCGGCGAGATCGTCGACCGGAACGGCACCGTCCTGGCCACCTCCCGGGGCGTCTGGGCGGCGCTGCTGGCCTACACCCAGGAGCCGCCCAGCCCCGCGAGCATCCGGCTGCTCGCCTCGATCCTCCAGCTGGACCCGGCCGCCATCGAGAAGGCCATCCAGCAGCAACGCTCGGCGCGGGGCATCCCCTACCAGCCGATCCGGCTGAAGCTGGGCCTGACCGCCCGCGAGTGGACGCTCCTGCGCGAGTACCAGGACCAGCTTCCCGGCGTCCAGGTGGCCATCGAGCCGGTGCGCGTCTACCCCGGGGCGCCGGGGGACCCCCTGGTGGGAGGCACCCTGGCGGCCAACGTCCTGGGTTACGTCCAGCCGGACCCGCACCAGGACCCCCGCGAGGCGCCTCGCCTGGTCGGGTTCAGCGGGCTGGAGCAGAGCATGAACCAGTACCTGCAGGGGAGGCCGGGCATCGACCTGGTCCAGGTCGACGCGGCCGGCCGGCCGATCCAGGTCTTCAGCTCGACCGCGCCGGTCCAGGGCGACACGCTGGTGCTGACGCTCGACGCCCACGTCCAGGAGGTGGCGCAGCGGGCGCTGGCGCAGGAAGTACAGAAGCTGAACCAGGCGCCGCCCCCCTCCGGCTGCGACGGGATCCGCGCCGACTGCTACCCGCAGCGGGCGGCGGCCGTGGTCCTCGACGTCCGGACGGGGGCCATCGTCGCCATGGCTTCCTATCCCACCTTCGACCCCAACGTCTGGGCCCGGGTCGCCTCCAGGATGGCCGACACGGAGAGCTCGCCGGACGCGAAGCAGATAGAGGCGTGGCTCCACGACAAGAACGGGATCCTCACCGACCACTCCCGCCAGACGCCGCGTTCCCCCGGCTCGACCTTCAAGCCGGTGACCGCCATGGCCGCCCTGGCCAGCGGGGTGGTCACGCCGAACACCCTGGTCTACGATCCCGGCTACCTGAGGTATGGCAGCTTCTTTGGGAAGAACTGGACCTACCCGGCGGCGGGCGGTTGGATGAACATGGTCCAGGCCCTGGCCCGTTCGGACAACGTCTACTTCTGGACGCTCGCCGAGAGGCTGCGCTGGCAGGATCTCGCGGAGATGGCCCACCAGTTCGGAATGGGCGTGCCCAGCGGCCTGCGCGAGCTCCAGACCAAGACGGGAACGGTGACCACTCCCGCCACGCTGGCCAAGTTCCAGCCGGGCCAGCCCTGGACCCAGGGCCAGGTCCTCAACGCCGCCATCGGCCAGGGCGTCAGCCAGTTCACCACGCTGGAGATGGCGCAGATGGCGGCCATCATCGCCAACGGCGGCATCCGCTACCGGCCCTACGTCGTCAGCGAGATCCGTACCCCCGACGGGCACCTGGTCCGGAAGACCGAGCCCCAGGTCCTCGGCCGCGTCGACGCTCCGGCCTCCGACTTCCAGGTGGTCCGGGAGGGCATGCTGGCCGTCAACAGCTACAACCCGAACTTCCGCGGCACGAGCCCCGTGGGGTTGGCCTACAGCACCTTCGGCAACTTCCCGCAGAAGTCGGCCGCAAGGAGCGGGCACGGCCGGCTCCCCGCCCGCGACGGCACCGCCGGCCCCGCCCGCCGGGCCGCCGGCGGGCGGGACGGAGCCGGGCACGGGCGGGACGACGGGGACCGGCAGCGGCACGGGCCAGCAGCCGCAGCCGGGCGGCGGCAGCCCGGGCAACTCGTCGACCGGTGGCGGTTCGACGGGAAGCGGAACTTCCGGCGGCGGCAGCCCGTAGCCAGCCGGTACCCTTGGCCGCCACGGGCGGACGCGAAGAGCCCGTCTCCGACACGGTTGGACAGGCGTGGCCCGGCGCGCGGTGCAGGAGGCGGCGGGGTGGCGCAGAAGCTGCTCCCGGGGGTGGAGTCGGCTGATGGCGGCCGGTCGCGGCATCAGCGTCCGCTCGACCCGGGCGGGAGTCTGGATCCGGCTCGACGAGCAGGAGGATCTGGCGGATCTGCGCCAGCGGCTGGTGGAACGGATCGAACGTTCGGGACTGGTCCTGCGGGGTAGCGGCGTGACGCTCGACGTCGGTCGCCGCGCCCTGGACGGGCGCGAGATCGCGGAGCTGGAGGAGCTCTTCCGCCTTCGCTGGGGGGTCCACTTCCTTCAGATCGTCAACGGGTCGGCGGGCCGCGAGCTCCGGCTCCGCGCAGAGGACCGGCGGCCGGACGGCGCCGCGCCGCGCAGGGTGGCGCCGGCCGCGACCCGTGTTGCGCCACCGGGAGAACGGCCGGCCACCGTCGTCAAGCGGACGCTCCGCTCGGGCCAGGCGGTCCACCGCCAGGGCGACGTGATCATCCTGGGCGACGTTCACGCCGGGGCCGAGGTGGTGGCCACCGGCGACGTGATCGTCATGGGCGTCCTGCGCGGCGTCGCCCACGCCGGCGCCCGCGGCGACGAGACGGCGCGGATCGCCGCCTTCCGCCTGCGCGCGGTCCAGCTGCGCATCGGCTCGGTGATCGGGCGGGCGCCCGACGGGGGCGGGGAGCTTCCTTCCACACCGGAGGTGGCGCTGGTCCGCGACGGGCGGATCGTGATCGAGCCGCTCAGCCCGGAGGCGCTCTGGACAGGAAACGCCCGCGATCTCCACGAATAGCCAGCCGCAAGCGGGCGGGAGACGGGTGAAGCAGCGGAAGACGAGGAGGACGCCGCCGTGGGACAGGTCCTGGTGATCACCTCGGGCAAGGGAGGGGTGGGCAAGACCACCACCACCGCCAACATCGGCACGGCGCTGGCCAAGATGGGCAAGAGCGTCGTCCTGGTGGACGCCGACATCGGGCTCCGCAACCTGGACGTGGTGATGGGCCTGGAGAACCGGATCGTCTACGACCTGGTGGACGTGGTCGAGGGCTACTGCAGGACGCGGCAGGCGCTGATCAAGGACAAGCGCTTCGAGGGACTCTACCTGCTGCCGGCCGCCCAGACCAAGGACAAGACGGCGGTCAGCCCCGAGCAGATGCGCGAGCTGACGCGCGAGCTGGCGGCGGAGTTCGACTACGTGCTGGTCGACTCGCCGGCCGGCATCGAGCAGGGCTTCCGGAACGCCATCGCGGGTGCGCAGCGGGCCCTGGTGGTGACGACGCCGGAGGTCTCGGCCGTGCGGGACGCCGACCGGATCATCGGCCTTCTCGAGGCCGAGGATCTGGGACGACCCCAGCTTATCGTCAACCGCGTCCGGCCTCAGATGGTCTCCCGCGGGGACATGATGGCCATCGACGAGGTGGTGGAGATCCTCGCCGTCGACCTGATCGGCGTCGTGCCCGACGACGAGTGGATCGTCGTCTCCACCAACCGGGGCGAGCCGGCGGTGACCAACCCGCGCTCGCGGGCGGGCGAGGCCTACTTCGAGATCGCCAGGCGGGTCAACGGCGAAGACGTTCCCATCGCCCCGCTGGAGCCGGACGGTTTCTTCGGCCGGTTGCGGCGGATCTTCGGCGCGCGATAGGCGGGGGAGGGGAGCAACGTGTTCGACTTCTTTCGCCGGTCGCCCGGGCGGAGCAAGGAGATGGCCCGCCAGCGGCTCCAGGCGGTCCTCGCCCAGGACCGGGCGAGCCTTTCGCCCGGGATGATGGACGACATCAAGGAAGAGCTGCTCCGCACCCTTTCGCGCTACCTCGAGGTGGACGAGCGGGGGATGGAGGTGACCTTCGCCTCGCGCACCGGCGGCGTCTCCCTGGTGGCCAGCGTGCCCGTCCGCTCGGTCCGCCGCGGTGTCCGTCACTGAACCCCGGCCCGTCAGCCTGCCCGGTCTATAATGACGGCGCGGAGGGGCTCGGCGTGGAACTCGACCTCAAGCGCCTGGACTGGGTCCTGATCGGGGCGACGCTCACGATCCTCGTCCTGGGTCTCCTGCTCGTCGCCTCGGCCACCGGCGCGGTCCCCGGCAAGGCCGGAACGTGGGGGCAGGCGGAGCGGCAGGCGGTCTTCGCCTTCGCGGGTCTCGTCCTGGGCGCCGTGCTGGTCCGCGTCGACCCGCGCCGCTGGGCGATCTGGTGGCGCCCGCTCTACCTCTTCAACGTCTTCCTCCTGGTCGCCGTCAAGGTGGTCGGCGTCTCGGCCAGGGGGGCCGAGCGCTGGATCGCGCTGGGACCGCTCAGCTTCCAGCCGGCCGAGCTCTCGAAGCTCCTGGTGATCGTCACCCTGGCGGCGCTCCTGAGCGAGGACCGCAGCGGGACGGTGGAGCGGGGCCCGCGCGTCCGCTCCTGGCGCGAGATCGGCGTTCCGGCGCTGGCGTTGGCGGTGCCCATCCTGCTCATCCTGGCCCAGCCCGACCTGGGCACCTCGCTGGTCTTCGTCGCCATCGGCCTGGCCATCCTCTACACCGCCGGCTTCTCGGGCTGGCTCCTGGGCGGAGGTTCGCTGGCAGCGCTCCTCGCCGCCGCCGGCGTCGTCGCGCTCCAGCTCCGCGAGCACCTCGACTTTCCCCTCAAGCAGTACCAGCTGGAGCGGCTGATCGTCTTCCTCAACCCGGTCGCCTACGCGGCGACGGGCGGCTACCAGATCCTCCAGTCGCAGATGGCCGTCGGCTCGGGCGCCCTCTTCGGCTACGGGCTCTTCACGCCGACCAGCGCGCTCAACGTGCCGGAGAGCCACACCGACTTCATCTTCTCCGTCGCCGCCAGCCAGCTGGGACTGGTGGGAAGCCTGGCGCTCCTCGCGCTTTACGGGCTGCTCCTCTGGCGCGGCTGGAAGATCTCGGCCGAGGCCCAGGAGCCGCTCTACCAGATGCTGGCGGCCGGCATCACGGCCATGATCGCCGTCCAGGTGGTCGTCAACATCGGCATGGTGATCGGCATCATGCCGGTGACCGGCATCCCCTTGCCGATGGTCAGCGTGGGCGGGAGCTCCCTGGTCGTCAACCTGGTCTGCGTCGGGCTCCTCGAGTCGATCGCCGTCCACCGCAAGAAGCTCGCCTTCTGAGCAGGCCCCGTGCGCCCGCGCGGGGCGGAGCGGCCGCGGGCGGGCCGTCATGGGGCCGTCCCCGCCGGCATAGGCATGGTCGCGGAGGCGGTGTCCATGCCCCGTCCGTCCTTCCCGCGCCCCGGCCGGAGCGGCGTTCCGGCGGCCGGCCCGCCCGACGGCCGGCCGCCGAGGGTCCGGCGGCGCGGCCCCTTCCTCCAGCAACTGGCCGGCGCGCTCCTGCTCCTTCTCCTTTTCGCCGCCGCGGCGCACCTGCCGTCGCGGCTGGCGCAACAGGTGGTGGAAGGCGTCCGCCAGGCGGTTCCCGTCGACCAGCTCGACCTCCGGCGGCTCCGCACCGCCCTGGAGCGGGTGAGCCGGCTGGCCGGCGCGCCGGCCGGCGGCGACGCGAGCCGGCCGGTCGAGGGCGGGAGCGGCGGCTCGACCGGATCGGGCAGCGCGCCCGCCTCCGGAGGAAGCGCTGCCGACGCCCCGTCCTCCTTCCTGGCGATGGTCGCGCCCGGAGGCGAGCGGGCGGAGCTGGTGGGCACCTTCGGCTGGAGGCGTGCGGGCGAGGTGGTCCACTTCGTCCCCGGCGTCGACTGGCGGCTGCCGGCGGGGGCGCCGGTGCGGGCGGCCGCCGCGGGCCAGGTCGTCCAGGTGCAGCGCCACGGGCCGCTGGGCGACGCCGTCCGCGTCGCCAGCTCCGGCGGCTGGACGCTCCTCTACGCGCGCCTGGGCTCGATCCGGGTCGGCGTCGGCCAGCGGGTGCGCGCGGGCCAGGTGATCGCCACGGCCGGGACGCCCTCCGGCGAGCGCGGGGCCAACCTCTACCTCCAGGTGGAGCGGAAGGGCGAGCCGGTCGACCCCCTGGTTCTGCTGCGGGTGGGCGGGCGCGGCTGAGGGCGCCAGGGTGCGATGGGCCTGCGGATCGGCGGCGTCACCGCCCGGATCCACCCCGCCTTCCTGGTCCTGCTGGCGGTGGCGGTGCTGGGCGGCCAGGGGCTGGCCGTGGCCGTCGTCCTCGCCCTCCTCGCCAGCCACGAGCTGGCGCACCTGGCGCTGGCCCAGGCGGCGGGGCTGCGGGTGCGGGAGGTGGAGCTCCTCCCCTTCGGCGGCATCGCCCGCGTCGAGGGGCTGGAGGGCGCGCCGGCGGCGCTGCGCGCGCTGCTGGCGCTGGCCGGACCGCTGGACAACCTCCTCCTCCTGGCGCTGGGCGTGGCGCTCCGCCAGGCCGGCTGGGCGGGCGGTCCGCTGCTCGACTTCTTCCTGGAGGGGAACCTGTCGCTGGCGCTCTTCAACCTGCTCCCCGTCCTGCCGCTCGACGGCGGCCGGCTGGCGCAGCTTCTCCTGGCGCGGCGGCTCGGCGAGGCGGCGGCAGGCCGCCGCCTGCGCCTCTGGGGGGCCCGGCTCGGCGCCCTGCTCTTCGGCGCCGGCGTCGCGCTCGCCCTGGCCGGCGTCCTGGTGCCCAATCTGCCCGTTCTCGGGGGGTTCCTGCTCTTGACCGCGCGCCGTCCCCCGCCCGAGGAAGCCTTCCGCTCCGCGCGCGAGCTCCTGCGCCTCCGCCTCCAGGGCGCGCCCGGCGAGCCGCTCCCCGTCCGCGCCCTGGCGGTCCCGCGCGGCACGGCGCTCCTCGCCGCCGCGCGCAACCTCGCCTCGGACGGCTACCACGTCTTCTGGGTGATCGATCCCGAGGGGCGGGTGGCCGGCACGGTCGACCAGGGCCGCCTGCTCGAAGGGCTCCTCCGTCTCGGCGGCGCGGCGCCGATCGAGAGGCTCCTCGACCCCTGAGAAGGCTGCCGCACTCCTGAGCTCCCGCCCGAACGGGTATGCTCAACCGGGGGCGACGGGAGGGCGCCCCGGGTTTCCCACCCGTTTTGACCGCCGCTTGACCGCCGCGGCGGACTTCACGGTCGCACCGGCCTCGAGCCGGCTTTCCCAGGAGGCTCTGCGCATGGAGAAGCAGATTCTGGTCAGCATCGACCACGACGAGACCCAGCTCGCCGTCTTCGAGGATCGCCAGCTGGTGGAGTACGAGGTCGACCGCCCGCTCAACCAGCGCATCGTCGGCAACATCTACAAGGGCCGGGTGGAGAACGTGCTCCCCGGCATGCAGTCGGCCTTCGTCAACATCGGTCTGGAGCGGAACGCCTTCCTCTTCGTCGACGACGCCTATCCCGGGGTGCCGCTCGACGGCGAGCAGCTGCCGCCCGGGGCGGACACCCGCTCGATCCAGGAGGTCCTCCACGCCGGCCAGGAGGTCCTGGTGCAGGTGGTCAAGGAGCCGGTGGGCACCAAGGGCGCGCGCGTCACGAGGAAGCTGACGCTTCCCGGACGCTTCCTCGTCCTCCAGCCGGCCAGCGAGCACGTCGGCGTCTCCCGGCGGATCGCCGACGAGGCCGAGCGCGAGCGCCTCCGCGCCATCGCCCAGTCGGTCCAGACCCCCGGCCTCGGCCTGATCGTCCGCACGGCCGCCGAGGGCCAGGAAGAGGCCGAGCTCCGCCGCGACGCCGAGTACCTGGCCCGCCTCTGGGAGCGGCTCTTGCGCAAGGCGCAGGAAGCCAAGCCCGGCACGCTCATTCACAAGGACGCGGGCGTCGTCTACCGCGTCCTCCGCGACGAGCTGGACGAGAGCGTGACGCGCATCCTGGTCGACGACCGCCACGAGTTCGAGCGCATCCTGGAGCTGCTGGAGATCTTCGCCCCCGCCCTGAAGTCGCGCGTCGAGCTCTATCACGATCCCGAGCGGCCGCTCTTCGAGCTCTACGGCGTGGAGCAGGAGCTGGAGCGGGCGCTCTCGCGGCGCGTCTGGCTGAAGAGCGGCGGCTACCTGGTCATCGACCAGACCGAGGCGCTGACCGCCATCGACGTCAACACCGGCCGCTACGTGGGCTCGGACGACCTGCAGGAGACCGTCTTCCACACCAACCTCGAGGCGGCGCGGGAGATCGCACGCCAGGTGCGGCTGCGGGACATCGGCGGCATCATCGTCATCGACTTCATCGACATGGAGGTGGGCGAGCACCGCCAGGCCGTCCTGCGCGCCCTGGAGGAGGCGCTGCAGCGCGACCGCACCAAGTCCAGCGTCCTCGGCCTGACCGAGCTCGGCCTGGTGGAGATGACGCGCAAGAAGGGCCGGCGGAACCTGCTCGAGGCCATGACGCGCCCCTGCCCCTACTGCTCCGGGCGCGGGCGCGTCCTCTCGGAAGAGGCGACCTCGCGCAAGATCCGGCGCGAGATCAAGCGCATCCTGCGCACCTCCGACGCGGAGGCCATCCTGCTCGAGGCGCACCCTTCCGTCGCCGCGCTCCTGATCGGCCCCGGCGGCGCCAACCTCAAGGAGCTGGAACGGGAGACGAGGCGGACCATCTTCATCCGCGGGTCGGAGGAGTGCCACCTGGAGGAGATGAACCTGCGCGCGCTCGGGGACCGTGCCGAGGTGGAGGCGAAGGCGCTTCCCGTCCACGCGGGCGAGCGGCTGGAGGTGGAGGTGGCCGAGCCGCACGCCGCCAATCCGCAGGACGGCATCGCCCGCCTGCAGGGCTACGTCATCGACATCGTCGGCGGCGGCTCCATGGTCGGCCGCAAGGTACGGGTGGAGGTGACGCGCGCCTTCCGCACCTACGCCAAGGCGCGCCTCCTGGAGCCCGCCGAGGCCTGACGGCGGTCGCCGCCCGGCGCGCGGCGGTCCGGAAGGCGACATGACAGCATGGCAGCTTTACACCCGGCGGAGGCGGATGGTAGACTCGTTCGGTGCGCACCGCCGGTGCGCACGGCTTTGTTCTGGATTCCGGCCCGGCAGCCGGAAGGGCGGCGGGGGGCCGGAGCAGGAGGGCGAAGGATGTACGCCATCATCGAAGCAGGGGGCAAGCAGTACCGCGTCTCCGAAGGCGACCTGCTCGACGTCGACCGCCTCGACGGCGACGCCGGCGCGGAGGTCGACTTCGACCGGGTGCTCGCCCTCTCGCCCTCGGACGAGGAGGGCGGCGAGTTCCGCCTGGGTACCCCGGTGATCGAGGGGGCGCGGGTGCGCGCCCGTATCGTGGCGCAGATGAAGGCGCCCAAGATCATCGTCTTCAAGTTCAAGCCGAAGGTGAACTACCGGCGCAAGAGCGGCCACCGGCAGCCCTTCACCCGGGTGCGCATCGAGAAGATCGAGGCCTGAGGCGAGCCCGGTGATCCGCGCGCGGGTGGCCCGCGACCGCCGCGGGAGGATCCTCTTCCTGGCCATCCAGGGGCACGCCGGCTACGCGGAGCCGGGTCGCGACATCGTCTGCGCGGCCGTCTCGGCCATCGCCCAGACCGCCTTGCTGGGGCTGGAGGAGCGGTTGGGGCTCAAGCCGGCGGTGCGGCTCGAAGCCGGCGACTTCGCCCTCGACCTGCGCGGGCTGGCCGGAAGCGAGATCGAGCGCGCGCAGGACATCCTGGCCACGGCGGTGCTGGGCCTGGAGGCGACGGCGCGCGAGGCGGAGGGCTTCGTCCGGCTGGAAGAGGAGACGGTCGCGGAGAAAGGCGAGCAGCGAAGGGGGTGAGCCTGTGCGCCGCATGGATCTGCAGCTCTTCGCCCACAAGAAGGGCCTTGGCAGCTCGCGGAACGGGCGCGACTCCAATCCCCAGTACCTGGGGGTGAAGCGCTTCGACGGCCAGTACGTCCGGGCGGGCAACATCCTCGTCCGCCAGCGCGGAACCCGCATCCTGCCGGGCGAGGGCGTCGGTGTGGGAAAGGATCACACCCTCTTCGCCCTCCGCGACGGCTACGTGCGTTTCGCCCGCAAGGGGAAGAACCGCAAGGCCGTCCACGTGCTGCTGGAGCAGCCGGTCGCACTGGCCTAGGCGGATCGACGGACGACGGCGGTGCCCGGAGCGGGGCACCGCCGTCGCCGTAGAGGCGCCAGCGGCGCGCGTCGCAGGGGGGAGCTCGGTGCCGCAGGAGTCCGTGCCCGGGGCCGTACAGTGGGAGAGCCGGGCCGTCTTGGCCGTCGACTCGGCCGACCGCCACCGCACCCTCAACGATCTCCAGGTGATCGCCGGCTGGCTGCAGATGGGCAACGGGGAGAAGGCGCTCGCCTACATCCGCCAGCTGCACGACGCGGCCGAGCGCGACCGCCTCTGGCGGCGCGGGCTGCCGGACGACCTGGTGAGCGGCATCCTCGTGGCGCGCGCCCGCGCCGAGCTGCGCGGCGCGACGGTGCGGGTGGAGCCGGCGCCGCGGGGGTGGCTTCCTCCCGAGGCAGCCGGCCAGCTCGGCCGCGAGCTGGTCCGTGCGATCGGCGAGATGGAGGCCTCCCCGGCCGTCAGCGAGGTGGCCATCGTCCCCTTCCGCGAGGGGGGCGTCTCGGGCCTGGAGCTGACGGCCTGGGAGCGGCCTCGCAACCGCCCGGCCGTGCGGCGCGTCTGGCGCTGGGCGGAACCCGAGGCACGGGAGGCGGCCGCCACCGAGTTGCCGCCGGCGCCGTCCCGGTCGGGGTAGCGCGGCCGGCCGCGAGGGGAGGCTCTAGGCGGGGCCGGAGGCGGTCGGCGACCGGCCGCGGAGGGTTGCATCGATGCCGTTCGTCGACGAGGCGCGCATCCATGTCCAGGCGGGGCGCGGCGGCGATGGAGCCGCCACCTTCCGCCGCGAGAAGTACGTGCCGCTGGGCGGCCCCGACGGGGGCGACGGCGGCCGCGGCGGCAGCGTCGTGGTGGAGGCGGTTGCCGGGCTGACCACGCTCGCCGAGTTCCGCTACCGCCGCCGCTTCGTGGCGCCCTCCGGGGCGCCGGGCGGTCACAGCCGCGCCCGCGGGGCCGACGGGGAGGACGTCGTCGTGCGGGTGCCGGTGGGGACGATCGTCCGCGACACGGCCACGGGCGAGCTCCTGGCCGATCTCGTCCGCCCGGGGCAGCGGGTGGTGGTGGCGCGCGGCGGTCGCGGCGGGCGGGGCAACGTCCACTTCAAGAGCTCCACCTACCAGGCGCCGCACTTTGCGGAGAAGGGCGAGCCGGGCGAGGCGAGGGAGCTGGAGCTGGAGCTCCGCCTGGTGGCGGAGGTGGGCCTGACGGGGCTGCCCAACGCCGGCAAATCGACGCTCCTCTCCCGCATCAGCGCCGCGCGGCCCAAGATCGCGGACTACCCGTTCACCACGCTGGAGCCGCAGCTGGGCGTGGTCGCCCTGCACGGCGGAGAGGAGAGCTTCGTCGTCGCCGACATCCCCGGGCTGATCGAGGGCGCGCACCGCGGGGCGGGGCTCGGCCACGAGTTCCTGCGGCACGTGGAGCGGACGCGCATCCTGGTCTACGTGGTCGACCTGGCCGGCACCGAGGGGCGCGACCCGCTGCAGGATCTGGAAGTGCTGCGCCGCGAACTGGCGAGCTACGACCCGGGGCTGCTGGAGCGGCCGGCGCTGGTGGCGGCCAACAAGTGGGACCTGCCGGCGGCGCGCGAGCGCTGGGAGGCCTTCCGGCCGGCGGTGGAGGCGCGGGGCCTGGAGGTCTACCCCCTCTCGGCGGCCACCGGCGAGGGCGTCGAACGGTTGCTGAACCGGATCGTCGAGCTGCGCCGGCGGCTGCCGGAACGGCCGGGCGAGGCGGGTGCCCCGGAGGCGCAGGCGGCCGGGCGGGCGGGTGCGGCCGGCGGCGCCGAGGAAGCGGTCTTCCGCTTCCGGCCGCGCGAGCCGCTGGCGGTGGAACGGCGGGGCGAGCTCTTCCTCGTGCGGGGCGGGGGCGTGGAGCGGATGGTGGCCATGACCGACCTGGGCAACGAGGAGGCCGTCCGCTGGCTGAAGCGCCGGCTGGCGCGGGCGGGCGTGATGCGGAAGCTGCGCGAGGCGGGCGCCGAGCCGGGAGCGCGGGTGAAGGTGGGCGAACTGGAGTTCGAATTCGAGGAAGAGGCGGCCCGTCGCCGCTGAGGTCGCGCGGGGAGGTGGCGTCGTGCGCCTGGGCATCATGGGCGGCACCTTCGACCCCATCCACTACGGCCACCTGGTGGTGGCGCAGTCCAGCTACCACCACTTCCGGCTCGACCGGGTGGTCTTCGTGCCGGCGGGGCAGCCGCCGCACAAGCTGGGGAGACGGGTGACGCCCGCGCGGCAGCGCTTCCTGATGGTGGCGCTGGCGACGATGTCCAACCCCGCCTTCGACGTCTCCGACCTCGAGGTGGAGCGGCCGGGCCCGTCGTACACCATCGACACGCTGCGCGCCTTCCGCAAGGAAGTGGGACCGGACGGGGAGCTCTACTTCATCACCGGCGCCGACGCGACGCTGGAGATCCTGGACTGGAAGGACCCCGAGGAGCTGCTGCGGCTGGCCTGCTTCGTCGCGGCCACGCGGCCGGGTTACCCCGGCACCGAGCTCGAGGAGGTGCGGGCGAAGCTTCCTCCCGCCGCCGCGGCGCGGATCGTCAGCATCGAGATCCCGGCGCTGGCCATCTCCTCCACCGAGATCCGCCGCCGGGTGGCCGAGGGGGCGCCGATCAAGTACCTCCTGCCCGAGCCCGTGGAGCAGTACATCATGAAGAACCGGCTCTACGCCGGCCGGGCGCAGCCGGAGGAAGCGCGGCCGGACCGCGTCGAGGAGGGTTCCCGCTAGCATGCCGGAGTGGCTGGAGTGGGCGGAGCGGCTGCGCCGGCGGGTCTCGCTTCCCCGCTATTACCACAGCCTCGCTGTCGCCGACACGGCCTTCCTCCTGGCCGAGCGCTGGGGCGCCGACCCCGAGCGGGCGCGGCTGGCGGGGATCCTGCACGACTGGGCGCGGGAGCTTCCCGACGAGGAGACGGCCGCGCTGGCGCGCCGCTACGACCTGCCCGAGCGGGCCGGCGGCTTCCGCACCGCGCTTCTCCACGGGCCGGTGGCCGCGGCGATCCTGCGCGAGGAGCTGGGCTTCGACGACGAGGCGGTGCTGGAGGCGATCGAGCTGCACACCGTCGGGCGGCCGGGGATGTCGCGGCTGGCCCGCGTCGTCTGGCTGGCGGACGCCGTCGAGCCGACGCGGGAGTACCCGGGCGTGGAGGAGCTCCGGCGGACCGCCTGCGAGTCGCTGGAGGAAGCGATGGCGGCGGCGCTCCGCTCCTCGATCCGCTTCCTGCGCAGCCAGGGCGCGCTCATCGAGGGCGACTCGCTCCGCCTGCTCGCCGAGCTGGACGCCGGGCAGGGAAGGAAGCCGGCCATGCTACACTAGGGAAGGCGAAGCCCTGCACGCGGAGCGAGGTGGGGGTGCCGGTTGCGAGCTTTGGAGCGGGCGCAGGCGGCGGTCCGAATCCTGGAGGAGCACCGTGCCTTCGACGCGGTGATCCTCGACCTGACGGGCCTGGAGGCCGTGGCCGACTACTTCGTCCTGGCGACCGGGCGCAGCTCGATCCAGGTGCGCGCGCAGGCCGACGCCCTGCAGGAGGCGCTCCCCGCCGACCGGCCGGTCCACCCCGAGGGGTACCGGGCGGGGCGCTGGATCTGCCTCGATTACGGCGACGTGGTCATCCACCTCTTCACCCCCGAGGCGCGCGAGTTCTACGACCTCGACCGCCTCTGGCGCGACGCCCGCCGCATCGAGGCGGCGGCGACCTGACCCCCGGCCCGGAGTTGGCCGGGGGCCGCGCCGCGGC
>JASBVS010000033.1 GCA_029960955.1 Bacillota bacterium | reverse complement strand
GCCGCAGGGCGGCGCCGCGCCCTCCTGACCGGCCGCCGCCGCGGGGCCGGCGCGCGCAGCGCCCCCGGCCGGCGCCGCCCTAGCGCCGGCCCAGGAAGAGGTTGAGCAGCAGGGTGAGCACCAGGCTGAGCAGGAGCGAGGAGGCCAGCGGGGCATAGAGCGTGAAGGAGCCGTGCTGCCAGACGAAGTCCCCGGGCAGCCGCCCCAGATGCAGCCAGCGGCCGCCCAGGTAGAAGAGCGCGCCCACCGCCAGCAGCAGGGCGCCGAAGAGCATCAGCCAGCGCCCGATCTCCATCTCTCTCCCCTCCCGGAGCGGCTCCCGGCGCGTGCCGCCGCGCCGGCCGGCGCCGTCTCCAGCGCCTATTCTAGCGGCAGGCTGGCGGCGAATTGACAGCGCGGCGCCGGAATCGCTAGAATTCGAGCCAAATCATGCCGACTGCGGCGCGGCCGAAGCCCGTCCCGGGGTGGGAGACGGGCTTCACCTTTCGAAGATCGGAGACGGGGGGACGAGCGTGCCCGACTACGATTTCCGGGGTATCGAGGAGAAGTGGTCGCGGCGCTGGGAGGAAGAAGGGATCTACCGGAGCCGGATCGATCCCGGGCGGCCCAAGTTCTATGCGCTGACCATGCTTCCTTATCCCAGCGGCGACCTGCACATCGGGCACTGGTACGCCATGACGCCCTCGGATGCCCGCGCGCGCTTCCTGCGCATGCGGGGCTACAACGTCCTCTTCCCCATGGGCTTCGACGCCTTCGGCCTCCCGGCCGAGAACGCCGCCATCAAGCGGGGCGTCCACCCGCGCATCTGGACCTACCGGAACATCGAGCGGATGCGCGGCCAGCTGCGCTCCATGGGCGCCATGTTCGACTGGAGCCGCGAGGTGGTCACCTGCGAACCCGAGTACTACCGGTGGAACCAGTGGTTCTTCCTGCGCATGCTGGAGCGCGGCTTGGCCTACCGGAAGATGGCGCCGGTCGACTGGTGCCCCAGCTGCAACACCACGCTCGCCCGCGAGCAGGTGGTGGGGGAGGATCGCCGCTGCGAGCGCTGCGGCACGCCGGTGATCCGGCGCGATCTCGAGCAGTGGTTCTTCCGCATCACCGCCTACGCCGACGAGCTCCTCGACTTCTCCAAGATCGACTGGCCGGAACCCATCGTCACCATGCAGCGGAACTGGATCGGCCGCTCCGAGGGCGTCGAGTTCGAGTGGCAGGTGGCCGGGCGGCCCGACCTCCGCTTCCGGACCTTCACCACCCGCATCGACACCCTCTTCGGGGCCTCCTTCTGCGTGCTGGCACCCGAGCACCCGCTGGTCGACGAGATCGTCACCCCCGACCGCCGCGAGGAAGTGGAGCGTTACCGCTACAAGAGCTCGCGCGAGAGCGAGATCGAGCGGCTCTCCACCGAGCACGTGCGCGACGGTGCCTTCACCGGCGCCTACGCCGTCCACCCGTTCACGGGCGAGCCCGTCCCGATCTGGATCGCCGACTACGTCCTCCTCTCCTACGGCACCGGCGCCATCATGGGCGTGCCCGCGCACGACGAGCGCGACTTCGATTTCGCCCGCCGCTACGGCCTGCGCGTCCCGGTGGTGATCGCCCCGCCGGGGTGGGACGGCCGGCCGCTGGAGGAGGCGTATACGGGACCGGGCCGCATGGTCGACTCGGGCGAGTTCACGGGGCTCCCCAACGACGAGGGCTGGCAGCGCCTGGCCGACGCGGTGGAGGCGCGGGGGATCGGGCGGCGGACCGTCCATTACCGCATGCGCGACTGGCTGATCAGCCGGCAGAGGTACTGGGGGACGCCCATCCCCGTCGTCTACTGCGACCGCTGCGGGACGGTGCCCGTCCCGGACGACCGGCTGCCGGTGCTGCTCCCCGAGGAGGCGGAGTTCCTGCCCACGGGCGAGTCGCCGCTCAAGCGCGACGAGGCCTTCCTGCACACCGCCTGCCCGCGCTGCGGCGGCCCGGCCCAGCGCGAGACCGACACCATGGACACCTTCGTCGACTCGAGCTGGTACTGGTTCCGCTACCTGAGCCCGCACGAGCAGGACCGCCCCTGGGACCCCGAGGAAGCGGCCTACTGGCTGCCGGTCGACCAGTACACCGGCGGCGCCGAGCACGCGGTGATGCACCTGCTGTACGCCCGCTTCTTCACCAAGGTGCTGCGCGACCTGGGCCTGGTCGACTTCGACGAGCCCTTCCTGCGCCTGAAGAACCAGGGCGTCGTCCTGGCCGAGGACGGCCAGCGCATGTCCAAGTCGCGCGGCAACGTGGTGGCGCCCGACGACCTGGTCCAGCGCTACGGCGCCGACGTGGTCCGCGTCTACCTGATGTTCATGGGCCCCTGGGAGCAGGGGGGACCCTGGAGCTCCACGGGGATCGGCGGCGTCCACCGCTTCCTCAACCGGGTCTGGCGGGTGGCGCTGGCGGCGCTGGGCGAGGGCCTGGACGAGGCGGACGCCTCCGAGGCGGAGGAGGCGGGCGGGCGGGTGCGCGAGATCGACCTGGTCCGCGCCATGCACCGGACCGTCCACCGCGTCACCGCCGACCTGGAGCGCTTCGACTTCAACACCGCCGTGGCGGCGCTGATGGAGCTGACCAACCTGCTCATGCGCGCCGCTCAGCAGGGGCTCGCGCAGAGCGCCGCCTACCGGCAGGCGGTGGAGCGGCTGCTGCTCTGCCTGGCGCCCATGGCGCCCTTCCTGAGCGAGGAGCTCTGGCACCGCCTGGGCCACGCGAGCTCGATCCACCTGGAGAGCTGGCCGGAGGCCGACCCGGCGGCGCTGGTGGACGAGGAAGTGGTGGTCGTCGTCCAGGTGAACGGCCGCGTCCGCGAGCGGATCTCCGTCCCGCGCGGGCTTCCGGAGGAGGAGCTGGCGCGCCGCGCCCTGGAGTCGGTCCGCGACCGGCCCTACGTGGCGGGGAAGCCGGTGCGGCGCCTGATCACCGTTCCGGATAAGCTGGTCAACGTGGTCGTCGGCTAGTGCCGGCCCGGGGGCAGGCGCGGCCGCGACCGGCAAGGAGGCAGGGGTGTGAAGCGCGCTTTTTCGGGCGTCCAGCCTTCGGGGAACATCCACATCGGCAACTACCTGGGCGCCTTCCGCCAGTTCGTCCAGCTCCAGGACGTCTACGAGGGCATCTACTGCGTGGTCGACCTCCACGCCATCACCGTCCCGCAGGATCCCGGGGAGCTGCGCGAGCAGATCCGCGAGGTGGCGGCCTTCTACCTGGCAGCCGGGATCGACCCCTCGCGCTCGACGGTCTTCGTCCAGTCCGACGTCCCCGCCCACACGGAGCTGGCCTGGATCCTCAACTGCTTCGCCACCTTCGGCGAGCTGAGCCGCATGACGCAGTTCAAGGACAAGTCGCGCAAGGGCGGGCAGGAGTCGGTCTCCGCCGGCCTCTTCAACTATCCCGTGCTGATGGCGGCCGACATCCTCCTCTACCAGGCGGACGTGGTGCCGGTGGGCGAGGATCAGAAGCAGCACGTCGAGCTGACGCGCGACCTGGCCGAGCGGATCAACCGCCGCTTCGGCCCGCTCTTCCGGCTGCCCGAGCCGCTGATCCCGCCGCTGGGCGCGCGGATCATGGCGCTGGACAACCCGCAGGCGAAGATGTCCAAGAGCGCCGAGAGCCCCTCCAGCTACATCAGCTTCACCGACAGCCCCGACGTCATCCGCAGGAAGATCGCCCGCGCGGTCACCGACTCCGGTCGCGAGGTGATCTACGACCCCGAGGCGAAGCCTGCGATCGCCAACCTGCTCACCATCTTCTCGGGCTTCAGCGGTCGCCCCGTGCACGAGCTGGAGCGGGAGTACCGCGAGACCGGCTACGCCCGCTTCAAGGCCGACCTGGCCGAGGCGGTGATCGCGGGCATGGAGCCCATCCAGCGCCGTCTGGCGGAGATGGAGGCCGAGCCGGGCTACCTCGAGCAGGTGCTGCGCCAGGGCGCCGAGCGCGCCGCGGCCATCGCCGAGTCGACGGTGCGGCAGGTGAAGGAGGCGGTGGGCCTCGGGCTGGGCCGGGCCTGACCCCCGCCGCCTCCGCGCAGGAAGCAGGCAGGAAGCAGGAAGGGGGTGCGCCAACAGGGGCTCGCGCAGAGCGCCGCCTACCGGCAGGCGGTGGAGCGGCTGCTGCTCTGCCTGGCGCCCATGGCGCCCTTCCTGAGCGAGGAGCTCTGGCACCGCCTGGGCCACGCGAGCTCGATCCACCTGGAGAGCTGGCCGGAGGCCGACCCGGCGGCGCTGGTGGACGAGGAAGTGGTGGTCGTCGTCCAGGTGAACGGCCGCGTCCGCGAGCGGATCTCCGTCCCGCGCGGGCTTCCGGAGGAGGAGCTGGCGCGCCGCGCCCTGGAGTCGGTCCGCGACCGGCCCTACGTGGCGGGGAAGCCGGTGCGGCGCCTGATCACCGTTCCGGATAAGCTGGTCAACGTGGTCGTCGGCTAGTGCCGGCCCGGGGGCAGGCGCGGCCGCGACCGGCAAGGAGGCAGGGGTGTGAAGCGCGCTTTTTCGGGCGTCCAGCCTTCGGGGAACATCCACATCGGCAACTACCTGGGCGCCTTCCGCCAGTTCGTCCAGCTCCAGGACGTCTACGAGGGCATCTACTGCGTGGTCGACCTCCACGCCATCACCGTCCCGCAGGATCCCGGGGAGCTGCGCGAGCAGATCCGCGAGGTGGCGGCCTTCTACCTGGCAGCCGGGATCGACCCCTCGCGCTCGACGGTCTTCGTCCAGTCCGACGTCCCCGCCCACACGGAGCTGGCCTGGATCCTCAACTGCTTCGCCACCTTCGGCGAGCTGAGCCGCATGACGCAGTTCAAGGACAAGTCGCGCAAGGGCGGGCAGGAGTCGGTCTCCGCCGGCCTCTTCAACTATCCCGTGCTGATGGCGGCCGACATCCTCCTCTACCAGGCGGACGTGGTGCCGGTGGGCGAGGATCAGAAGCAGCACGTCGAGCTGACGCGCGACCTGGCCGAGCGGATCAACCGCCGCTTCGGCCCGCTCTTCCGGCTGCCCGAGCCGCTGATCCCGCCGCTGGGCGCGCGGATCATGGCGCTGGACAACCCGCAGGCGAAGATGTCCAAGAGCGCCGAGAGCCCCTCCAGCTACATCAGCTTCACCGACAGCCCCGACGTCATCCGCAGGAAGATCGCCCGCGCGGTCACCGACTCCGGTCGCGAGGTGATCTACGACCCCGAGGCGAAGCCTGCGATCGCCAACCTGCTCACCATCTTCTCGGGCTTCAGCGGTCGCCCCGTGCACGAGCTGGAGCGGGAGTACCGCGAGACCGGCTACGCCCGCTTCAAGGCCGACCTGGCCGAGGCGGTGATCGCGGGCATGGAGCCCATCCAGCGCCGTCTGGCGGAGATGGAGGCCGAGCCGGGCTACCTCGAGCAGGTGCTGCGCCAGGGCGCCGAGCGCGCCGCGGCCATCGCCGAGTCGACGGTGCGGCAGGTGAAGGAGGCGGTGGGCCTCGGGCTGGGCCGGGCCTGACCCCCGCCGCCTCCGCGCAGGAAGCAGGCAGGAAGCAGGAAGGGGGTGCGCTCGCTGCGCACGCTTCTCGCCTTTCTCTACTTCGGCTCCATCGGCGTCTGGCTGGGGGCGATCCTCTTCTTCAGCCTCACGGTGGCGCCGGCCGTCTTCCGCCTCCTCGGCACGGAGGGCGGAGGCAGGGTGGTCGGCGCCATCTTTCCCACCTACTACCTGCACGGGGCGCTGGCCGCGCTGGTCTCGCTGGGCGTGCTGGCGCTGGCACCGCGCCTGCCCGCCGCCCGGCCGGGCCCGGCCGGCTCGCCCGGCCCCGCCGCGCTCGCCCTGGTCGCGGCCCTGGTCATCGACCTCGTCGCCTGGTGGGTGGTGGAGCCCCGCGTCCACGCCGCCGGTTCGCCCGCCTTCGGCACGCTCCACGGCCTGAGCATGGGGCTCAACCTGCTGGTCCTCGTCGCCCTGCTCGTCGCCCTCTGGTTCTCGGTCTGAACGTGCGAAGCCGGCAGGAAGGGGTGGCGCGGCCGCCCGGAACCGGCCGCCCTCCGCCTCAGCCGCCGCCCGCGCTCGGCGCCTTCTGCGGCGGCCAGATCTGCTCGGGCGGCGTGTTCGTCTCCGTCTGGCGCAGGACGACGATGTCGACGCGACGGTTGAGCGCCATGCCGGCCGGATCGGTGTTCGGCACCAGCGGGTGGTACTCGCCGTAGGCGACCGCCGTCAGGCGGCGCGGGTCGATGCCGCGGGACTGGAGGTAGCGGATGACCGTGGTCGCCCGGTAGGCGGAGAGCTCCCAGTTGCTGGGGAAGAGGCCGGTGTTGATGGGGCGGCTGTCCGCGAAGCCGTGCACCTCCACCGGGTTGGGCAGGTCGTGCAGGGCCGCGGCGATGGAGTCGAGGACGGGGAGGGCGGCCGGTTTCAGCCGGGCGCTGCCCGTGTCGAAGAAGACCGACTCGCCCAGGCTGATCTGCAGCTCGTGGCCGGTCAGGACGACCTGCACCCGGTCGCCGAGGCCGCGCTGGCGCAGGGCGGCCGCGACGCGCTCGCCGATGGCGCGGAGGTCGCTTCCTTCCCGGGTGTCGGTGCGCGGCGGCGCCATGTGCAGGATGCCCTGGCCCTCGCTCGCCGCCTCGCTGACGACGATGGCCGAGCTCCCCCCGCCGCTGAGCAGCGAGCGCAGCGCCGCGGCCAGCTGCTGGTACTTCGCCTGGTCCAGCTGCGACATGGAGTAGAGCACGATGAAGAAGGCGAGCAGGAGGGTGATCATGTCGGCGTAGGTGAGGAGCCAGCGCATCATGCCGGCCGCCTCGGACTTGGGCCGAGCCGCGGACCTACGCATGCTGCTCACGCGCCGCCACCCGGGAGGCGGCCGGCTCGCCCGCCTCGCCCAGGGGGATGCCGCTCAGCGTGGCCAGCTTCTCGCGCACCACGTTGGGGCTCTCCCCGTTGGCCACCGAGAGGATCCCCTCCAGGATGACCCGCCGCCACTCCGACTGGCTCTGGGCGCGCGCATGCACGCGGGCACCCAGGGGCAGCCAGAGGACGTTGGCGAGGAAGATCCCGTAGAAGGTGGCCATGAAGGCGACCGCGATGGCCGGCCCGATGCGCGAGGTGTCGGAGAGGTTGCCCAGCACGTGGACGAGCCCGAGCACCGTGCCGATGATGCCCATGGTGGGGGAGTAGCCTCCGGCCGCCTCCAGGACGCCGGCTGCCCGCTCCCACCGCCCCAGCTCCGCCTCGGTCTCCGCCTCCAGCATCTCCCGCACCAGTTCGGGTTCGCTGCCGTCGACCACCATCTGCATGCCGCGCGCCAGGAAGGGCTCGCGGACGCCCGCCAGGTCGTCCTCGATGGCCAGCAGCCCTTCGCGGCGCGCCTTCTGCGCCAGCGCCACCAGCTCCTCCAGCAGGCCCCGCCGGTCGCGGGGCTCGGAACGGAAGGCGATGGCGAAGCTCCGCGGAACGGTGGCCAGGTCTTCCCGGCGCGAGCTGATGACGGTGGCGCCGATGGTGCCGCCCAGCACCAGGAGGATGGCGGAGGGGTTGAGCAGTGCCGCCAGATGGGCCCCCTCCATCAGCTGCGATCCGAGGATGGCCCCCACGGCGACCAGGAGACCGAGCGGAAGCGTGATGTCCAAGCGAGACACCCCTCTCCAGGAGTCGCATCGGACGCGGAAAAGCCGCCTTAAGCCGCGCGCGGCGCGCGGCCCACGGCCCCGGTCGCCGGCCCGCGGCGGAACGGGGCGCCGGGGGCCCGTGCTACAATCGCTCCGTTGCGCCGAGGTCTCGACCGGGAGGGATGGATACGCGCCAGGGGCCGGCCCGACGCTTCTCGGCCGCCGCGGCCACGGGTCTTCTCTTTCTGTTCCTTCTCGGCAGCCCGTTCTCCCCGAGGGTGGCGCTCGCCCAGGGCGGGAGCGAGGGCTCCGGGGGCGCGCGCGGCCGCGCGGTGGTGGTCCTGCTTCCTTACGTGGACTGGCCCGACGTCGCGGGCGCCCGCCTGCCGGCACTCCAGCGGATGGAGCGGGAGGGTGCGGTGGGGCTGGTCAACGTGCTGACCCCCCAGCGGAACTCGCCCGCGACGGCCGCCCTGGCGCTGGGCAGCGGCAGCGTCCAGGCGGGGGGCCCGAGCCTGGACGAGGCCTACCAGCGGGGGGAGCGGGTGCCGGCCGGCCTGCCCGACGCCGGCGCCACCGCGGCCGACGCCTACCTCTGGCGCTACGGGAGGAGGCCGCCCGCCGGCGCGGCCGTCCTCGAGCTGGGCATGGGGCCGCTCCTGAGCCAGCAGGCAGAGGCGATGCCGGAGGTGCAACCGCCCTTCGGCTTCCTGGGCGAGGCGCTCCACGCGGCCGGACGCGCGACGGCGGTCCTCGGCAACTCGGACGCGGCGGGCCTGCTCCAGCGTTACGCGGTGCCGGCGGCCATGGACCGGAACTGGGCGGTGGACGCCGGCCGCGTCGACGAAGGGCTCCTCGTGGCCGATCCTTCCTTCCCGGGCGGCGTGCGCACGAGCCTCTCGCGCCTCCTCCAGAGCTACGACCGGCTGCCCGCGGCGGTCGGACTCGTGGTCGTGGACGCGGGAGACATGGCGCGGGTGGAGGCGGAGGCGCCCGCCATGACGCCGGCGGCTCTCGAGGCGGCCCGCCGGCGGGCGCTGGCCGAGGCCGACCGGCTCGTCGGCGAGCTCCAGCGGCGCCTCGACCCGCGGCGCGACCTCCTCCTCGTCCTGAGCCTGGCGCCGAGTCCGCCGGCCGCGCGGCAGGACGCCTACCTGGTGCCCATCCTGGCCTGGGGGAGGGGCGTGGCGCCGCACACGCTCCTCACCTCGCCGACCACGCGCGAGCCCGGGGTGGTGGAGATCGCCGACGTGGCGCCGAGCATCCTCCAGGCGCTGGACATCCCGATGCCCCGGGGGGAGCCCGGCGTCACCGGCCGGCCGATGGGCACGGTGCCGGCGGCCGATCCGCCGGCAGGCGTGCAGGCGGTCTACACCTCGACGCTGGTCAACGCCGCCCGCCGCCCGTCGCTGCTCTACTTCTTCGTCATCAGCGGCATCGTGCTCTTCTTCGCCTCGGCGGCGGCGCTGGTCGCCATCCGCCTCAGCCTGCCGCGGACGGCCGCGCGCATCCGCAGCGCGCTCCGGGCGGCGCTGGTCGTCTTCAGCGTCTCGCCGCTGGGACTCCTCCTGCTCGCCTTCTTCCCGCGCCTGGGGCCGGGCGCCTCGATGGCCCTCTTCCTGGCCATGCTCGTCGCCTTCGGCGGCCTCGCGCTCCTCCTCCCGGTCCCGCGGGGGAGGCGTCTCCTGGCGCCGCTCTTCTGGATCGACCTGGCCACCGTCGGCTTCGTCCTCGGCGACCTCGTCAGCGGCTCCTGGGCCGACGCCAACTCGCCGCTGGGCTACAGCGCGCTCTACGCGGCCCGCTTCTACGGGCTGGGCAACGAGTACGGCGGGGTGCTGATCGGCGCCAGCCTGATGGGCATCACCGGCCTCCTGGACCTCCTCGGCAACGGGCGGGGCTGGCGCGCGGCGGCCGTCCTCGCCTTCGCCGCCATCGGCCTGGTGCTCCTCGACCCGCAGCTCAGCGCCAACTTCGGCATCGCCCTGGCCGCGCTGGCCGGCTACTTCGTCGCCGCGGTCCGGCTGAGCGGGCGGAGGCTGGGCTGGCGCGAGGCGGTGCTGGCGGCGGGCCTGCTCGTGGCGGGCGCCGGGGTGATGGTCGGCCTCGACCTCCTCTCCGGCCACTCCTCGCACATCGGTCGCGCCTTCGCCGAGGCGGCGCGGGGCGGGAGCGGCCTGGCCGGCTTCCTCCAGATCGTGGTGCGCAAGCTGGGCATGAACTGGAAGCTGATCCGCCTGACCAACTGGAGCTGGCTCTTCCTCGCGGCGCTCTTCCTCTACCTGCTCGTCGCGCTCCGGCCGGGAGGATTCGGGGAGGCGTTCGAGAAGCGCCATCCTGCACTGGTGGCGGGTTTCGCGGGCGCGGCGCTGGGCAGCGTCGCGGCGCTGCTCTTCAACGACTCGGGGATCGTGGCGGCAGCCACGGCCATGGTCTACGTCTCGCCGCCCGCCATCGTGCTCGCCGCCTACCGCGACGGCGGCGGGGAGAGCGGGGACTCCTAGGAAGTCCACCCGGAGGCGCCAGCGCCTCCGGACCGGGGAGGGGGCAGAGCATGGCGGAGCGGTTGGTGCGCGTGGCGCTGCCGGACGGCCGGGTGGCCTACGGCCGCCGGCAGGACGAGACGGTGGAGCTCCTCGCGGGCGCGCCGTGGACGGTCTGGGGGCAGCCCACCGGGGAGCGGGTGGGCGCCGGCGAGGTCCGCCTCCTGGCGCCGGTGCAGCCGGGCAAGGTGGTGGCCGTCGGTCTCAACTACCGGATGCACGCCGAGGAGATGAAGGACCGCCTGCCCGACGAGCCGGTCCTCTTCCTGAAGCCGGCCAGCTCGGTCATCGGCCCGGGCGAGACGATCCGCCGGCCGGCGATGAGCGCCGAGGTCCACTACGAGGCCGAGCTGGCGGTGGTCATCGGCCGCCGCGCCCGCAACCTGGCGCGCGACGAGGTGGAGGAAGCGATCCTGGGCTACACGTGCGGGAACGACGTGACCGCGCGCGACCTGCAGCGCAAGGACGGCCAGTGGACGCGCTCCAAGTCCTTCGACACCTTCTGCCCGCTGGGACCGGAGGTGGTGCGCGGCGTCGACCCGTCCGGCCGGGCGATCCGCACCCTGGTCAACGGCGAGGTCCGACAGGAGGGGAACACCGGCGACCTCCTCTTCGACGTGGCCTACCTGGTCCGCTTCGTCAGCCAGGTGATGACGCTGGAGCCGGGCGACGTCATCCTCACCGGCACGCCGGCCGGGGTGGGTCCCATCGTCGCGGGCGACGTGGTCAGCGTGGTCATCGAGGGCATCGGCGAGCTGGTCAATCCGGTGGAATGAGCCGGGGCCGGGACGACGGGGAGGGCTTCTGTTGACGATCGAGCGGACGTTCGTGATGGTCAAGCCCGACGGCGTGCAGCGCGGCCTGGTGGGCGAGGTGATCCGGCGGCTCGAGCGCAAGGGGCTGAAGCTGGTGGCGATGAAGCTGGTCCGCCTCGACCGGGCGACGGCCGAGGCGCACTACGCCGTCCACCGGGAGAAGCCGTTCTACCGCGCGCTGGTCGACTTCGTCACCGCCGGCCCGGTGGTGCCCATGGTCTGGGAGGGTCCGTCCGCCGTCGAGGTGGTGCGCAACCTCCTGGGCGCCACCGACGGCCGCAGGGCGGCGCCCGGCACGATCCGCGGCGACTACGGGGCCGACATCCAGATGAACCTGGTGCACGGCTCCGACTCGCCGGAGACGGCGGCGGCCGAGATCGCGCTCCACTTCCGGCCGGAGGAGATCGTCGAGTGGAGCCGGACGCTGGAAGCCTGGCTGCACGAGGAGGGCTAGCATGCGCCTGGCCTTGATCGGCGGGACCGGCGTCTACGACCCGGCGGTGCTGGAGGGGCTGCGCGAGCTCGCGCTGGAGACGCCGTACGGCCTCGTCCACCTCGTGGCGGGCCGCTTCCCGGGGGGCGAGGAAGTCGCCTTCCTGGCCCGCCACGGGCGCCACCACAGCGTCCCGCCGCATCGCGTCAACTACCGGGCCAACCTCTGGGCGCTCCACGAGCTGGGCGTCGAGCGCGTCATCGCCACCGCGGCGGTCGGCTCGCTCCGCGAGGAGCTCTCCCCGGGCACCTTCGTCCTGGTCGACCAGTTCCTCGACTTCACCCGCGGCCGGCCCTCCACCTTCTACGACCGGGAGGGCGAGGGCGTGGCGCACGTCGACGTGAGCGAGCCCTACTGCCCGGAGCTGCGCGCCATCCTGGAGGAGGAGGCGCGCCGCCTGGCCATCCCCGTCCGCGACGGCGGCGTCTACGTCTGCAGCGAAGGCCCGCGCTACGAGACGCCGGCCGAGATCCGCGCCTTCCGCCTCCTGGGCGGCGACGTGGTGGGCATGACCAGCGTGCCCGAGGTGGTGCTGGCGCGGGAGCTGGGCCTCTGCTACGCCACGGTGGCCATGGTGACCAACCTGGCCGCCGGCATCAGCGACCGCCCGCTCACGCACCGCGAGGTGAACGAGGTGATGGAGCGGAACGGCGAGCGGCTGAGGGCGCTCCTCCGCGCCACGCTCGGCCGCATCCCGGCCGCGCGGGCGCGCTGCCGCTGCTCCGTCACGCCGGAGGTGTACGGCCGTTGAGCGTGGTGCGCGACCCCTCGCTGGCGCCGGCCGGGCGGAGGAAGATCGCCTGGGCGGCGCGCCACATGCCGGTCCTGGAGAGCCTGGCGCGCGAGCTGGAGGCGAGCGGCGAGCTGCGCGGCCGGCGCCTCACCCTCTGCCTCCACCTGGAGGCGAAGACCGCCCGCCTGGCGGAGGCGCTCCACCAGGCGGGCGCCGAGGTGAGCGTGGCCGGCTCCAACCCGCTCTCCACCCAGGACGACGTCGCCGCCGCCCTGGCGGAGGAAGGGGTGGAGGTCTTCGCCTGGCGCGGCGCCACCCCCGAGGAGTACCGCGACTTCCTGGAGCGGGCGCTGGCCCACCGCCCGGAGCTGCTCATCGACGACGGCGCCGACCTGGTCAGCCTCCTCCACAGCGAGCGGCGCGACCTCCTGGGCGGCGTCCTGGGCGGCGCCGAGGAGACGACCACCGGCATCCAGCGCCTGCGCGCCCTGGAGGCCGAGGGCCTTCTCGCCTTCCCCGTCATGGCGACCAACGACGGCCTCGCCAAGCACCTCTTCGACAACCGCTACGGCACGGGCCAGTCGGTCTGGGACGCCATCATGCGCACGACCAACCTGACGGTGGCCGGCAAGACCGCCGTCGTCCTCGGCTACGGCTGGTGCGGCAAGGGGGTGGCCGCGCGGGCGGCCGGCCTGGGCGCGCGCGTCATCGTCTGCGAGGTCGACCCCGTCGCCGCCAACGAGGCGCTGATGGACGGCTTCCAGGTGATGCCCGCCCTGGAGGCGGCCGGGCAGGGCGACTTCTTCGTCACCGTCACCGGCATGCGCGAGGTGCTCCGCCGCGAGCACTTCGAGCGGATGCGCGACGGCGCCGTCCTGGCCAACGCCGGCCACTTCGACGTGGAGATCTCCAAGCCCGACCTGTCCGCCCTGGCCGTCCGCCGGGAGGAAGCGCGACCCCACGTGGAGAGCTACGTCCTGGCGGACGGCCGCCGGCTCCACCTGCTGGCGGAGGGCCGGCTGGTCAACCTGGCGGCGGGGGACGGCCACCCGGCGGAGATCATGGATCTCTCCTTCAGCCTCCAGGTGGAGGCGATCCGCTACGTGGCCCGCCACGCCGACGAGCTGGGGCCGCGGCTGGTCCCCATCCCGCGGGAGCTGGACGAGCGGGTCCTCGGCCGGCGCCTGGCTGCGCTGGGCGTCCGCATCGACCGCCTTACGCCGGAGCAGGAAGCCTATCGCCGGAGCTGGAGGGTCTAGGGATGGACGAGCGGCGAGCGGCGGCGAGCCCCCCGCTGGAGGCGGCGCTGGCCATCGAGGGCGCCACGCTGGTGGACCCGGAGCTGGGCGTGGTGGAGGACGCCCTCCTCCTGGCCGATCCCGCGCGCATCCTCTGGGTGGGGGCGCGGTCGCAGGCGCCGGCCTGGCGGCTCCGCCCGGCGGGGGAGAGGGTGGGGGCGCGGGGCCGCTTCCTGATGCCGGGGATGGTGAACGCCCACTCCCATGCCGCCATGACCCTGATGCGCGGCTACGCCGACGACCTGAGCCTGATGCCCTGGCTCGAGACGCGCATCTTCCCCGTCGAGGCGCGGCTCCGGCCGGAGGACACCTACTGGGGGGCGCTCCTGGCGGCGGTGGAGATGCTGGAGGCGGGCGTCACCGCCTTCGCCGACATGTACTTCTTCATGGAGGAGACGGCGCGGGCGGTGGTGGAGGCGGGCGGCCGCGCCGTCCTCGCCCGCGGCATGGTGGAGCCGGGCGACGGGAGCGGCGAGCGCGCGCTGGCCGAGGCGGAGGCGCTCTTCCGCGACTGGCACGGCGCGGCGGGCGGGCGCATCCGGGTGATGCTGGGCCCGCACGGCGTCTACACCACCACGCGCGCCTTCCTGGGGCGGGTGGCGGAACGGGCGGCGGCGCTGGGCGCCCGGGTCCACATCCACCTCTCGGAGAACGACGACGAGAACCGCCGGAGCCAGGCGACGTACGGGAAGAGCCCGGCGGAGGTCTGCGCCGAGACCGGCCTCTTCCAGGTGGGCTGTCTGGCGGCGCACTGCGTCAAGGTGAGCCCCCGCGACATCGAGCTCCTGGCCGAGCACCGGGTCGGCGTCGCCCACAACCCCGTCTCCAACCTGAAGCTGGCCAGCGGCATCGCCCCGGTGGTCGAGATGCGGCGGGCGGGGGTGACCGTCGGCCTGGGCACCGACGGGGCGGCCAGCACCAACCGCCTGGAGATGTTCGAGGAGATGCGCCTGGCCTCCGTCCTGCAGAAGGTCCGCCTCGACGACGCCTCCGCGCTGCCGGCGCGCGAGGCCTTCGCCATGGCGACGCTGGAGAGCGCGCGGGCCCTGGGCTGGGCGGACGAGATCGGCAGCCTCGAGGCGGGCAAGGCCTGCGACGCGGTCCTCGTCGACCCCGCGCGCTCGCCGGCGCTCTGGCCGCACTTCGACCCCTTCTCGGCGCTGGTCTACTCGGCCGAGCCGGCGGCGGTGGAAGCCGTCTGGGTGGCCGGGAGGAAGGTGGTCGAGGACGGGCGCGTCCGCACGGTGGACGTGGAGCGGCTCCGACACGAGGTCACGCGCCGGGCGGCCTTCCTGACGCGGGAGGAAGGCTGACCCTTGCCCCGGCGCCGCCTCCTCCTGGTGCGACACGGCGAGACGCTCTTCAACCAGAGCGGGCGCTACCAGGGCCACACCGACGTCCCGCTGAGCGAGCAGGGCCGCCGCCAGGCCGAGGCGCTGGCCGGGCGGCTGGCGCCGGTGCCGGTGGCCGCCGTCTGGTCCTCCGACCTCTCCCGCGCGCTGGAGACGGCCCGGGTGCTGGCCCGCCCGCACGGCCTCGAGGTGCGCGTCGACCGCGACCTGCGCGAGATGTCCTTCGGCGCCTGGGAGGGGCTGACCCGCGAGGAGATCCAGGCCCGCTACGCCGACGACTGGCGCCTCTACGTCGAGGACGCCACCCGCCACGCGCCCACGGGCGGCGAGACGCTCGCCCAGCTGGAGGCGCGGGCGGTGGGCGCGCTCCGCCGGGCGCTGGCAGCGCTGGAGGAGCCGGAGGCGGAGGAAGGCCGGCGGGGCGCGCTCCTCCTCGTCTCGCACGGGGGGACGATCAAGGTGATCGCTTCCTACCTGATGGGGTGGAACCTGCACCAGCGCTACCGCCTCGTGCTGGACAACACCTCGCTCAGCGTGCTCGACCTGCAGCCCGACGATCTCCGCCGCAGCCGCCTCCTGCGCTGGAACGACACCGCCCACCTGGGCCTGGACCTCTGAGGCCCGCCCGCGCCGAGGCATGGAAGGGCGCCCGCTGCCATAGGCTCGGGTAGCGAGGCGCAGAGGCAGGTGGGGGGCGTGTCGGCGGCGCGCCATCTGGTCACGTTGCTCCTCGGCGGGGTGGCGGCCGGCCTCGCCGCGCTCCTCCTCTTCCTCGGCCTGAGCGCGGGGCGCGAGCTCTTCGCCCCGGCCTACTGGGCCTACCTCCTGCGGGCGCTCTTCAGCGGCGCCGAGGGGCCGCTGCTGCCGCTCTTCCTGCTGCTGGGGGTGCTGGGGCTGGGTCTCGGCGAGCTGGCGCTCCTCCTGCCCTGGCGGCTCCCGCCCTGGCTGCGCGGCCTCGCGGGCGGACTCCTCGCCTCGCTGGGCTACGTGCTGGCCGTGCTCAGCTCCAACCCGGTTCCCTGGCGCGGCTTCTGGGCGTCGCTCGCCTACGCCCGCCTGGCCGTCCTCCAGTTCTGCCTGCCGGTGGCGGTGGCGGTGGCCCTGGCCGAGAGGACGTTACAATGGGCCGGGGGTGGCCGTCTCGAAACGCTTCGTCGCCTTTGACACCGAGACCAGCGGGCTCGACCCGGCGCGCGACCGGATCCTCCAGCTGGGCGCGGTCCGCTGGGAGGGAGGAAGCGTCCGCCAGCGCTTCGACCGCCTCCTCCGCTTCGACGGCGAGCTGCCCCTGGCGGTGCTCCGCCTGACCGGCCTCCGCCCGGAGGCGCTGCGCGCGGCGCCGCCCGCGGCCGAGGCGCTGCGCGACTTCGCCGCCTTCGCCGGCGACGATCCCCTGGTGGCGCACAACGCCGCCTTCGACCTGGCCTTCCTCGACCGCGCCATGACCGAGGAAGGGCTCCCCCCGCTGGCCAACCGCTGCTACGACACCCTGGAGCTGGCGCGGCTGGTCGACCCGCTCCTCCCGGGCCACCAGCTGGGCCAGCTGGCCCGGGCCTACGGGCTGAGCCTGCAGCGCGCGCACGACGCGGCCGCCGACGCCGAGGCGACCGCGCTCCTCTTCGCCCGGCTCCTGGAGCGGCTGGAGGCGCTCTCCCCGGAGCTGCGCGAGACGCTCCTCGCCTGGCTTCTGCCGACCAGCTCGCCGCTCGCCGACCTCCTGCTCGAAGGCCGGCCCGGCTCCGCCCCGGCCGGGCCGGGCGCAGCCGCCGGCCGGCCGCGGGTGATCCTGGCGCCGGAGAGCGGGGAGGAGGAAGCGGAGGCGGAGGCGTGCTCGGGGCGGGCCTTCTTCCTCGCCGGTCGCGGGACCGGGGGCGGGGGGGAGGCGCGGGCGCTCCCGGCGGCCGAGCTCTTCGCGCCGGGCGGCCTCCTCGGCCGCCTGGAGGGCTTCGAGGCGCGGCCCGGCCAGGCGGCCATGGCCGCGGCCGTCGAGCGCGCCTTCCAGCGCGGGCTCCACCTGGTGGTGGAGGCGGGGACCGGCACGGGCAAGTCGCTCGCCTACCTCGTGCCGGCGCTCCTCTTCGCGCACGCCCGCCGCCGGCGGGTGGTGGTCGCCACCCACACCGTCAACCTCCAGGAGCAGCTCTGGGAGAAGGAGCTGCCCTGGCTCGCCCGCCAGCTCCCGATCCCCTTCCGCGCCGCGCTCGTCAAGGGGCGGAGCCAGTACGTCTGCCTGCTCCGCTGGGAGCGCCTGACCGCCGACCCCGCGGCCGTCGAGGAGGGCGAGCGGCCCGCCCTGGCGCGCCTGAGCAGCTGGCTGGCCCGCACGCGGCGCGGCGACCGGAGCGAGGCGCCGCTCTACGGCGAGGAGGAGCGGCTCTGGCCGCGCCTGGAGGTGGACGCCAAGGCCTGCCTGGGCGCGGAATGCCGCTGGGCCGACCGCTGTTTCTGGCTGAAGGCGCGGCGCGAGGCGGAGCGGGCCGACCTCCTGGTGGTCAACCACTCGCTGCTCCTCGCCCACTACGCCACGGGCGGGCAGGTGCTGCCGCCCTTCGAGCACGCGGTGATCGACGAGGCGCACCACCTGGCCGAGCAGGCGGCCTACCACTTCGGGGTCCGGCTCGCCGCCGACGAGGCGGAGGAGAACGCGGAGCGCCTCCTCGCCCGGCGCCGCGGCCTCCTCGGCGCGCTGGCGGCCCTGGCGACCGCTCCGGCCGGCGGCCCGGAGCTGGCCGAGGCGGTGGAGCGCGTCCGGCAGGCGGCCG
Organism: Bacillota bacterium; assembly: GCA_029960955.1. GTDB lineage: Bacteria > Bacillota > Sulfobacillia > JAIMAT01 > JAIMAT01 > JAIMAT01. The sequence goes on along the minus strand of JASBVS010000033.1, from coordinate 74,832 downwards.
AGGAAGCGCGCCAGGCGGGGCGGCTCTTCTGGCAGGCGCTGGCCACCCGCCTGCGCGCGGAGGCGGGCGCCGAGGCCGGTCCCGCGGGGGCGGAGCGGCTGCCGGGCGAGCTCTGGCGGCAGGGTGCGGTGGCCGAGCTGGGCGCGACCTGGCGCGACCGCCTGGGCCGGCTCGGCGCGGAGCTGGACCGGCTCGCGCAGCGCCTCGCCTCCGGCCGGGAGCTGCGCGCCGAGCTCCGGCTGGAGCTGGAGGCGGCGCGGAGCGAGACGGCGCGGGAGCTGGAGGCGATGGAGACGATCCTCGGCGCCGATCCCGCCGCGACGGTGGTCTGGCTGGAGCCGCTGACGCACCGGCGCAACGGCCGGCTCTCCGCCAGCCCCGTCCTCGCCGCCGCGCCCATCGAGCCGGGAGCGCTGCTCCGCCGCCACCTCTGGGAGGAGCTGGAGACCGTCGTCCTCACCTCGGCGACGCTGACGGTGGCGGGGGACTTCACCCCGCTCCTGGCCTCGCTGGGCCTGGAGGACGATCCGCGCCTGGAGAGGCTGACGGTGGAGTCGCCCTTCCGCTACCGCGAGCAGGCGCTGCTCGCCGTTCCCGACGACATGCCCGACCTGGGCCGCGAGCCCGAGGCCTCGGGGGCGGTGGCCCGCTTCCTCGAGGCGCTCCTGCGCCGGACCGGGGGGCGGACGCTCGTCCTCTTCACCTCGCACCGCATGCTGCGCACGGTCTACTTCCGCCTCAAGCCCCGCCTGGAGGCGGAGGGCGTCGAGCTCCTGGCCCAGGGGCTCGACGGCAGCCGCAGCCGCCTGGCCGAGGCGCTGCGCGCCGACCAGGGGAGCGTCGTCTTCGGCTCCAGCAGCTTCTGGGAGGGCGTCGACATCCCCGGCGAGGCGCTCAGCTGCGTGGTGATGGTCAAGCTGCCCTTCGCGCCGCCCACCTCGCCCATCCTGGCCGCGCGCAGCGAACTCTGCGACCGGGCGGGCGGCAACGGTTTCCTGAGCGTGGCGGTGCCCGACGCCGTCATCCGCTTCAAGCAGGGCTTCGGCCGCCTCATCCGCCGCGCCAGCGACCGCGGTGCGGTGGTGGTGCTCGACTCGCGCCTCGTCGACGCGCGCAAGCGGTATGGAAGGCTTTTCCTCGAATCGTTGCCCGGACCCGAGCTGCTGGTCGCCTCCTCGGCGGAGGTGATCGAGCGCGTCGCCGCCTGGCTGGGCGATGCAGCCGCGCCTTCCGCCGGCTCGGCCGCCGGGATCTGACGCGAGTAGCTACCTCGCCGCGGGCGCATCGTAAGATCGTCGGCGGCGCGCCCCGACACGAGGGGGGTCCGAGATGGCGAGGCGTCCAAGCCGTCGCGTCGAGAACCCTCAGGCCGAGGAAGAGCTCGACCGGCTGAAGTACGAAGTGGCGGACGAGCTGGGCCTGCGCGACGACATCCGCCGGCGCGGGTGGGAGAAGATGACCACCCGCGAGACGGGACGGATCGGCGGGCAGATGGTGCGCCGCATGATCCGTTTCGCCGAGGAGCGGCTCGGCCGACCGCGATAGCGCGCGATCCGCGACAGCACGCGATCGAAGGCGCGCCAGGGACCGGGCGGCCCGGGCGCCCAGGCCCCGGAGGGGCCGGTCTGCCGGAAGGCGGACCGGCCTCTCGCCGTCCCGCGGCCGGCATGGGACGGCCCCCTCCGCGCATAGGAGCGGAGGGGGGAGATCGGGTGCGGACGAGAAGCGAGCCGGGCGGCGCGCCGCGTGCGATCTCGCCGTGGGCTCTCCTGCGCGGCCTCCTGTTCGCCTTCCTGACCGCGGGCCTGCTGGCCGTCGCGCTGACGCTGGTCGCCCACTTCAGCCGCCTGAGCGACCCGGTCCTGGCCCGGAGCGGCTTCTTCGCCGGCCTCCTGGCGCCGCTGGCGGGCGGGATGGCGGCGGGGCGGTCGGCCGAGCAGATGGGCTGGCTGCACGGCGGCCTCGCGGGCCTGGGTTACGTGCTCCTGCTCCTCCTCGTCGACTGGGCGGCGGGCGGGGCCGGCATGGGCGGCACGCTCCTGCGGGATGCAGGGCTCGGCCTGGCGCTGGGGGCGCTGGGCGGCATGCTGGGCGTCGCGCTCTAGCGTTCCAGGCGCGCCCGGCGGCGCGGGAGGCGGCCCGGCCGGCGCGGCGAAATCCCTTCCTGCGGGTCGGCCGAGACGACCGAAGGGGGGATCTTCGTTGGAGCGCCTGCAGAACCTGATCGGCGGCCACTGGGTCGACGCCTCGGGCGGCGAGACCTTTCCCAGCATCGACCCCGCCACGGGCGAGGTGGTGGCCGAGGTGCCGGCCTCGAGCCCGGAAGACGTCGACCGCGCCGTCCAGGCCGCGCGCGAGGCCTACCGCTCCTGGCGCCTCTTCCCGGCGCCGCGGCGGGCCGAGATCCTCTTCCGCGCCGCCCAGCTGATGGCGGAGCGGAAGGAGGAGCTGTCGCGCGCCATGACGCGCGACATGGGAAAGGTGCTGACCGAGTCGCGCGGCGAGGTCCAGGAAGGCATCGACATGACCTTCTACATGGCGGGCGAGGGCCGCCGCCTGGCCGGCGAGGTGGTGCCGGCGGAGAGCCCCGACAAGTTCGCCATGGCCCAGCGCGACCCGATCGGCGTGGTCGCGGCCATCACCCCCTGGAACTTCCCCTTCTCCATCGCCACCTGGAAGCTGATGCCGGCGCTGGTGGCCGGCAACACCGCCGTCTTCAAACCGGCCAGCGACGCCCCGCTTCTCGGTTACCTGCTGGCCCGGATCCTGGAGGAGGCCGGCCTGCCGCCCGGCGTCCTCAACGTCGTCTTCGGCTCGGGCGAGGCGGTGGGCGACGCGCTTCTCCGCCATCCCGGCGTGGACCTGGTCTCCTTCACCGGCTCCAACACCGTCGGCCGTCACGTCGCGCGGACCGCCGCGGAGCAGATGAAGCGCTACCACCTGGAGCTGGGCGGCAAGAACGCCATCACGGTGCTGGACGACGCCGATCTCGACCTGGCCGTCCAGGGGATCCTCTGGAGCGCCTTCGGGACGACGGGCCAGCGCTGCACCGCCGGCTCGCGCGTCATCGTCCAGCGCGGCGTCCACGACGAGCTGGTGGAACGGCTGAAGGAAGGCGCCCGCAAGCTTCGCCTCGGCAACGGCCTCGACCCCGGCACCGAGGTGGGACCCCTCATCAACCGCCGCGCCGTGGAGAAGGTGGAGCGCTACGTCCGGATCGGCCAGGAGGAAGGGGCCGTGCTGGTGACGGGCGGCCGCCCGGTCACCACGGGCGAGCTGGCGAAGGGCTTCTTCTACGAGCCGACCCTCTTCGACCGCGTGGGGCCGCGCTTCCGCATCGCCCAGGAGGAGATCTTCGGCCCGGTCCTCTCGATCATCCCGGTCGACTCGCTGGAGGAGGCGATCGAGGTGAACAACGGGGTCGAGTACGGCCTCTCCTCCAGCATCTACACGCGCGACGTCAACAAGGCCTTCAAGGCCATCCGCGACCTGGCCACCGGCATCGTCTACGTCAACGCCGGCACCATCGGCGCCGAGATCCAGCTGCCCTTCGGCGGCATGCGCGGCACGGGCAACGGCCACCGCGAGGCGGGGCGGGCCGCCCTCGAGGTCTACACGGAGTGGAAGGCCGTCTACGTCGACTACAGCGGCCGGCTGCAGCGGGCGCAGATCGACCGCTGAGGCGGCCGCGGCGCCGCGGGAGGGGGAATAGCCGGAGCGGGCGGGGGGAAGGGCTGGGGCTGGAGGTGGGAACGGATGTGGCGATCCGACCGGCCCGGCCCCGGGCCTCTCTTCCTCATCGCTCTCCTGGCGGGCCTCCTCCTGCAGGCCGCCGCCTGCTCCTCGTTGCCCGTGGAGCAGCGGACGGTGGTGACGGCGCATCCCTACTACTACGATCCGGCCACCATCCGCGTGCGCGCGGGCACCCCGGTCCGCATCGACATCAAGGCGTACGACCAGCGCGCCTACGGCTTCCGCGTCGACGGGCTCGACCTGCGCGCCCGGGTGCCGGCCGGAGGCCGCTCCGAGATCCGCTTCACGCCGCAGCGCCCGGGCACGTACACGATCCGGAACGACGTCGACTGCGGCGCCCCCTGCCGCTCCATGCGCGCCCTCCTGATCGTCGAGCCGAAGCAGGGAGGGGGAGGCGCCCGCTCGGCCGGCGGTTCGCCGGGAGAGGGTTCGAGCGCGCTAAGATAGCGATAGCGACGAACCCTGGTTGGAAGGAAGGGGGCGGGGACCGTGCTCCTCGTCTACCCGCTCATCGTGGCGCTGGTCTGCGCGGCCTTCGGCTACGGAACGCTGCGGCAGTACCTCGAGCGGCGACGGCCCTACCAGCTGATCTGGACGGTCTCGCTCGCCATGGGCTTCCTGGGGGCGGCGGGCTACGTCCTGGCGCTGGAGACGGGAAGTCTGGCCTGGTTCCGCGTCTACTACCTCTTCGGCGCCATGCTGATGGCGGCCTACCTGGGCCTGGGCAGCGTCTTTCTCCACGACCGCGGCGGGCGCTGGGCGCGCCCGATCCTCGGCGTGGTGCTCCTCCTCTCCCTGGTGGGGGCGGTCGAGCTCTTCCTCACGCCGGGCGACGCGGCCGCGGTGGCGCGCCTCGACGGCGGACCGGGCACCGAGGTCCTCGGCTTGACGCAGAATCCGCCCGCCCTGATCCTCCTCATCCTCCTCAACACCTTCGGCCTGGTGGCGGTGGCCGGACTCGCGCTCCTCTCGGCCTGGCAGCTCTACCGCAGGCAGGCCAGCAGCGCCTTCACGGAAGGGAACGCGCTGATCGCCGCGGGCACCATCCTCCTGGGCGCGGCCGGCTCGCTGGCGCGGCTCGGCCAGCCGTTCTGGTTCTGGCCGTTGATGTCGCTCGGCTTCGTCGTCCTCTACGTCGGCTTCGTGGTCATCAACCTGGCCAGCGCCGCCGCCCACTCCACCGCCGACGCCGCGCACCAGAAGGCAACCGGCTGACGGCAGGAAGCCGTGGTCGCCGTGAGTCGTTGCCGTCCGGCCCATGTCCGCGGTTCCTGCGAGGCTACGGGGAACGGGGGGGAGCTGGACGCAGTCATGCTCGAAAAGCGATGGCCGCCGGCTCCCCCGAGGGGCGCTGTCGGTCGTCTCGGAAGGGAGGAGGCGGCGATGTTCCGCACGCGGCAGCGCGGCCTCACGGGTTTGGCGGTGGCGTTCCTGGCGGTGGCGCTGGCGGCGTGCTCGGGCGCGGCGCCCGACCGTTCCGCGACCAATGGCCCGGGAGCATCCAACGGGTCCGGCGCGACGGCCACGGGTGGAGCTCCGGGTGAGCAAGGGGCGTCTCCCGGGCCGATCAGCGTCGACTACATCCGAAGCCACTTCGACCAAGGCAGGATCGTCTCGCTGACCGTGGATCGGGCGCGCGACGCCGCGGTCGTCGAGGCCGCCGTGCCCGAGAGTCCGAGCCTTGCGCCCAGATTCTGGTGGTACGACCTGAAGACTGGCGAACGGGTCATGCTGCCGACCGACTCGTACTTCGTCACCCTCGAGCGCATGGCCGACCGCGATCACATTTACTTTCGGGCAAATGGTGGGAATGACGCCGACGGTTCGACCGTACCTCCGTTCACCCTGGAGGTCGCATGGCAGAACGGCGAATGGGTTGCAACCGAGACGCCGATCTTCCTTCCTGTCAGCACGGCGATAAAGTTCGGCCATTGGAAAATAGAGGCCCTCACACGGATATCCTACGGCCCGGCAGAGATCCAGTTTACGTTCGGCCCCATCAAGGGCAAGGAAGACCTGTATTACGCCGCCACCACGGACATTCCTATGGTGCACGTCAGCTATGACCGTGCGAGCAGGGTCCTCACCGTGTACTTCGACAACGTGACGGTTGCAAGCGGAGTCCCTCAAGAGCTGAAGCCGCAGCGGGAAGAGTTCTGGTCGGGCCTCGTCGTGACCCAGGAGAAAGGCGGCGCGCGGATCGAGATCCGGACGACGGCCGGCACGCGGTATTACGCCGGCTTGGTCCAGCACCACACCGATCAACCGCCGCCGTCTCTGACCTTGCGACTGGCCGGCCACCCGTGAGTCTGCAGCGGCCGATGGACATCGGGGGGCGCGAGGAAGGGGACGGCCTCAGGTGTGCGCGTCCTCCGGGTTTCGGACGGACGTACGGTCGATGATGCGGAGCACGGCCTCGACGGCGTCCTGCAAGTGCCCGTTGTCGTTGATGACCACGTAGTCGCAAAGGCTGGCCATGCGCATCTCTTCCTCGGCACGCCGCAGCCGTCCCTCGATGTCGTCCTGGTCGTCGCCGCGCCCGACCAAGCGCTCCAGCAGCTCCTGCGTGGAGTGGGGGCGCACGAAAATCGTGGTGGCGTCCGCGCCGAAGACGCGCTTGATCTCCAGGCCACCGAGGATGTCAACGGACAGGATGCCCGCGGTTCCCGAGCGGACAGCCTCCTCAAGGCGGGAACGGGATGTGCCGTAACGGTGGCCGTGGATGCGCTTCCACTCGAGGAACTCGCCCCGCGCCAGGGCCTGGTCGAACTCCTCGTCGTTCACGAAGTAGTATTCGCGACCGTTCCGTTCTCCGGGGCGCGGCGCGCGCGTCGTGGTGGTCGGGAGGAAGCGGACGTCGGGCCTGCGGGCGACGACCTCGCGGATGATCGTGGTCTTGCCGCTCCCGCTCGGGCCGATCAGGAGATAGAGATGACCGCGATCGCTCATCCTCCGTGCCTCCTCTTCGCCCTTTCGACAAGGGTCTCCATCTCCGCCTGGTAGCCGGCCAGCGGGAGACGGGCGACGAAGCGGCGGACCGATTCGCCCCACGGCAGCGTGTCATCGCTCCCGAAGACGACTGCGACGGGCACCGTCACCCGTCCCAAGGCCGCCGCCGCCACGGCGCGCCTGTGCCCGTCGAGGATGTAGTACGAACCGTCGCACTCGAAGACTTCAAGAGGGTCGATCCGTCCGGAGCGCTTGATCTCCTCGATCAACCCGTCGAGGAGACCGCCGGCGAGCGTCTCCTCGGCCCCTTGCGTGGGGCGGAGGGCCCGGGGATCCAGTTCCAGGGCCGTGGCGGCGTCCCTCCGCCTCCGAACCGTTTCGACGGCGTTCTCCAACATGAGTTGGATCATGTGGTTGAGCGACCGCGGCTTGCTGCCGCCCGACCACTGGCGGACGAGCTCCTGGCCGCGGCACTTCAGGTCGGCGGGCAGCCGCAGCAGCACGGCGGCGGTTCCGGCGCGGTAGCGGTTCGGCATGGTAGCGAGATTCTAGCGAGGTAGATATCTACCTGTCAACCCGCCCTCCTAGGCCGGGAGCTCGGCCCGCCGCAGCGGCATGGTCATGCAGCGCGGCCCGCCGCGCCCGCGGGAGAGCTCGCCCCCCGGGATCGTCTCCACCCGGATGCCGTGGCGCTCCAGTTCCCGGTTGGAGACCTCGTTCCGCTCGTAGGCGACGATCCGGCCCGGCTCGAGGGCCAGCGTGTTGGCCCCGTCGTTCCACTGCTCGCGGGCGGAGGCGACGGGGTCGTTCCCGCCGGTCGGGATCAGGTCGACCTCGCCGCCCACCACCCATTCCAGCGCCCGCCGCAGCCCCTCGACCCCGGCCACCTCCGGCCGGCCGTCCCCTCCCGGAAGAAGGGTGAAGACGCGCAGCCCGCGCTCGACCACCACCTGGTGGACGGCGAACTGCCGCGGCGCCACCATGGTCAGGACCGTGTCCAGGTGCATGAAGGCGCGGTGGCGCGGCAGCTCGACCGCCAGCACCCTTCGGGCGACGCCCGCGGCGAAGAGCTTCTCCGCCACGCGCTCCACGGCCCGGGCGCCGGTCCGCTCGCCCATGCCGATGGCCACGCACTCCGGCGAGAGGACGAGGACGTCGCCCCCCTCGATGGGGTAGGGGAGGTCGCGCTCGTACCAGCGGGGGAGGTCGCCCTGCGCGAAGAGCGGGTGGTGGCGGACCACGTACTCCAGGAGCAGGCTCTCCCGGCGGCGGGCCTCGCTGGCCATCCGGTTGACGAGCACGCCGTGGCCGACGACCGCGGCGGGATCGCGCATGAAGTAGAGGTTGGGCAGCGGCTCGAGCACGAAGGGGCTGGACGCCTCGACCAGGTCGGCGAGCCGCCGCCGCGAGGGCGCGGGCAGCTCGCTCCGGCGGAGGCCGGCGACGACGCGCGTCACCAGCTCCGCAGGCGGCAGAGCCGCCAGGTGGTCCGCCAGGAGACGCGCCTCGTCCAGCCAGGGGTCGTCCAGCGGGTAGCCGCTCTCCCCCAGGAAGTGGGCGATGAAGCGCCGCCGCACCTCCTCCTCCGCCAGCACCTGCTCCAGGTGCTCCTCCAGGTAGAGCACCTCGACGCCGTGCCGGCGGAGCACCTCGACGAAGGCGTCGTGCTCGCGGCGCATGCCGGGCAGGTAGGGGATGTCCTCGAAGAGGAGCGCGTGCAGCCGTTCCGGCGTCAGGTTCTCGATCTCCTGCCCGGGCCGGTGGACCATCACCCGCTCCAGGCGCCCGATCTCGGAGCGGACCGCCGGCGCGCCCCCTCCGCCCGCGCTTCCTCCCGCCGTTTGCACCGCCCGTCCACCCCCGTCTACCATAGCCGTGAGATGTGGTGGCGCTGACCCGTTCGCAGCCGTGCCGGCCCTATCCCCTCGAGAGCATCCCCGGGGGCGCGCTGGCGGTAACCGTCCGGCCGGAGTGGGACGGCGCGACGCTCCAGGCTTTCTGGCGGAGCGGGCTCGGGCTCTCGCTCCGCCTCTTCCGTCACTTCAAGCGCGGCGGCGCGGTCCTCCGCCGGAGCGGGGAGGGGGAGTGGGAGAGGCTGCGCGCGCCCGATCGGCTCCGCGCCGGCGACCGGCTCCGCCTCCTTCCTCCGCCCGAGGAGAGCCGTGTGGAGCCCGAGCCGCTTCCTCTCCAGGTGGTCTGGGAGGACGCGCACCTCCTGCTGCTGGCCAAGCCGGCGGGCCAGGTCGTCCACCCCACGCACGGGGTGGGGGGCGGGACGCTGGCCAACGCGGTCGCCGCCCGCCTCGCCGGGGCCTGCGGGGCGCGCGGCGTCCACCCGGTCCACCGCCTCGACCGGCTGACCAGCGGCCTCGTCCTCTTCGCGCGCAGCCAGCTCGCCCACGACCGCCTGACGGGACCGGGAGGATGCGGGCTCGACCGCTTCTACCTGGCGGTGGTGGAGCGGGGGGAGGGGCGGGCGGACGTCCCGCGCTGCGTCGAGGCGCCGCTCGCGCGGGAGCCGGGCCGGGCGCGCCGCATCGTCGCCGCCGGCGGCCGGCCCGCGCGGACCCGCTTCCGCCTGCTGCGGGCGGGGGAGGGCTGGGCGCTCCTCCTCGCGCGGCCCGAGACGGGCCGGACCCACCAGATCCGCGCCCACCTGGCCTGGTCGGGCTTGCCGGTCCTGGGCGACGCGCTCTACGGGGCACGGACGCCCTGGCCGGGCGGTCCGGAGGAAGGCATCGCGCTCCACGCCTGGCAGCTCGCCTTCCGCCACCCCGTCGACGGGCGCCCGCTCCGCTTCCGCCTGCCGCCGCCCGCCGCCTGGCGGCCGTGGCTGGAGGCGTCGGGGGCGCCAGGAAGGAGGATCCTGGGTGAACCCGCCTGAGAACGCTCCCGCGAGCGCCTTCTGGGAGCCGGGCCGGCCGCGCCCGCCCGAGGCCTCGCTCGCCCAGCTGGTGCTGATGGTGGAGCCGTCGGACGCCAACCCGCTGGGCATGATGCACGGCGGCCGCCTCCTCTACCTGATGGACGAGGTGGGCGGCATCTGCGCCATGCGCCACGCCCACCGGCCCGTGGTCACCGTCAGCATGGACGAGGTCGTCTTCCACCAGCCTCTTCCAGTCGGCCAGGCGGTGGTCCTGGAGGCGCGCCTCAACTGGGTCGGCCGGACGTCCATGGAGGTCGAGGTGACCGTCTGGGCGGAGAACCTGCTGACCGGCCAGCGCCTGCTGACGACCACGGCCTTCCTGACCTACGTGGCGCTGGACGAGAGCCGCCGGCCGGCGCCCGTGCCGCCGCTCGAGCTCCCGACCGACGAGGACCGCCGCCGCTTCGCCGCGGGCGCCGCCCGCCACGAGGCGAGGCTGGCGCGCCGCCAGGCGGGCTCCGGCGCAGACCCGAGCCGCTGACTCCCGCGGCGCGCCCCGGGCGGGGGAGGCGCCCCGTGCCGGGTGCGTCCATTGTAAGTTGACATAATGCTCCTTATAGGAAGTGAAGAGGCCCGCCCGGCCAGCCGCCCGAGATCGTCCCCTCAACACGGGTCGTCCCCTCAATACGGGTGCCGCGCCTCCAGCAGGATCGGCAGCCAGCGCGCCGCCTCGGCGGCCGCCCCCGGCCCGAGGATCGGCTCGTAGCCGTCTCCGGGAAGCTCGGTGCTGCCCAGGAGCCGGTCGCCCTGGCGGAAGTCGGGCGGCGGGAAGCTGAGCCAGGTGGTGCCCGGCTCGTCGCGGGCGGGTGATACCCTGTACGGGTAGTAACCGTCGACGTCGAACTGGAGCCCCCAGGCCTGGGTATCACTGCCCTGCCGTTCCAGCTCCACGGCGAAGCCGCGCTCCGAGAGAAGCCGGGCGAGGAGCGGGCGGTCCACCCGGAAGGGCAGGCGCACCCGTACCTCGCCCTCCTCCAGACGGCACTCCAGCCTGCCGCCCTCCCACTCCAGCCAGCCGCTCCGGTCGTCCACCAGCTCCAGGCGGAGCGGGCCCGCATCCGGCCCGAGGCTCACCCTGGCCCTCACCCCGCCCTCCAGTCTGCCCCGGGGCCGGAGGCGAGTTGCAGAGGGCGAGGCGGCGGGCGCCGGACCGCGACGCCCGCCGCGGGCGCGGCCTCTCTCAGGCCCGGGCCATGGCCATGAGCCGCCGCCCGGCGCGGATGGCCTCCAGGTCCAGCGGCAGCAGGTCGTGGTGGCGCTTGGAGATGACCCGGCGCAGGGCGTCCTCGATGGCCTCGTCGCCCAGGATCGGGTGGAGCTCGAGCCAGGCGCCCAGCATCACCATGTTGGCGACGCGGGTGTCGCCGAACCGGTTGGCTTCCTCCAGCGCGGGAAGGGCGTAGAGACGGACGTCCTCCCTCGTCACCGCCGCCTCCAGCCCGCTCTCCACCAGGATCTCCCCGCCGGGGACGACGCGCTGCGCGAACTTCTCCAGCGAGGGCAGGTTGAAGGCGATCAGCGTCTGGGGGTGGCCGACCAGCGGGCAGGCCACGGGCTCGTCGGAGAGGATGACGTGGCAGTTGGCCGTGCCGCCCCGCTGCTCCGGCCCGTACGAAGGAAGCCAGGAGACCTCGTAGCCCTCGCTCATGCCGGCCCGGGCGATGACCATGCCCAGGCTGAGCACCCCCTGCCCGCCGAAGCCTGCGACGATCAGCGTCCGCTCCATTTCAGCGCACCCCCTCCGGCTTGCGCAGCTCGCCCAGCGGGTAGTGCGGAACCAGCCGCTCGCGGATGAAGTCCAGCGCTTCGACCGGCTCCAGCCCCCAGTTGGTCGGGCAGCTGGAGAGCAGCTCGACCAGGCTGAAGCCGCGCCCCTCCAGCTGCGCCTGGAAGGCCTTGCGGATGTAGCGCTTGGCCTGCAGGACGTGCGCCGTGTCGTGGAGCGAGCCGCGGGCGATGTAGGCCGGGCCGTCCAGCGTGTCGAGCAGCTCGGCCACGCGGATCGGGTAGCCCGCCTGGGCCGGATCGCGGCCGAGCGGCGTGGTCGTCGTCCGCTGGCCGACCAGCGTGGTCGGCGCCATCTGGCCGCTGGTCATGCCGTAGTTGGCGTTGTTGATGAAGATGACCGTGATGTTCTCGCCCCGGGCGGCGGCGTGGACGATCTCGGCCATGCCGATGGCCGCCAGGTCGCCGTCGCCCTGGTAGGCGAAGACGACGCGGTCGGGCAGGACGCGCTTGATGCCCGTCGCCACAGCCGGCGCGCGGCCGTGCGCCGCCTCCTGCATGTCGACCAGGAAGTAATTGTAAGCCAGGACGGAGCAGCCGACCGAGGCGACGCCCACCGTCCGCTCCAGCACCCCCAGCTCCTCCAGCACCTCGGCCACCAGCCGGTGCGCCACGCCGTGGGTGCAGCCCGGGCAGTAGTGGGTGACCCGGTCGGAGCGCAGGCCGCGCGTCGGCTCGAAGACCGGGCGCAGGGTGACGCTCATGCTCGCTTCCTCCTTCCCCGCCTCCGCATCAGCGGACCGGGTGCGCATGGCGCGGCTCCGTCTCCGCCACCATCCGGCGGATCGCCTCGACCGCTTCCTCCACCTCGGGGACGACGCCGCCGGTCTTGCCGAAGAAGCGGACCGGCACGGCCCCCTCGACGGCCAGCCGGACGTCCTCCACCATCTGGCCGGTGCTCATCTCCATGGTCAGGACGCCCCGCGTCCCCGCCGCCCGGCGGGCCAGCGCCCGCGAAGGGAAGGGCCAGAGGCTGATCGGGCGGAAGAGGCCGACGCGCAGGCCTTCCTCGCGCCGCAGCTGGCGGATGGCCGCCAGGGCGATGCGGGCCATGCTGCCGTAGGCCACCACCAGCCAGTCGGCCTCCTCCGTCCACTCCTCCGCCCAGCGCGTCTCCTCCGCCTCGATGCGGCGGTACTTGGCCTGCAGCCGCTGGTTGAGCGCCCAGAGGTCCTCCGCGGCCAGGTAGAGCGAGTTGACCAGGTTGGGCTCGGCTCGCTCGCCCCGGCCCACCGTCGCCCAGGGCTTGGCCGGCAGGCTCGCCGGGTCGCGGGCGGGCGGCAGCTCGACCGGCTCCATCGCCTGGGCGAGGATGCTGTCGGCCAGGATGAGGACCACGTTCCGGTAGCGGTCCGCGACGTCGAAGGCCTCGTAGACCAGGTCGGCCGCCTCCTGGGGGCTGGAGGGCGCCAGCACGATCAGGCGGTAGTCGCCGTGCCCGCCGCCCTTGGTCGCCTGGAAGTAGTCGGACTGGGCCGGCTGCAGGCCGCCCAGGCCGGGCCCGCCGCGCACCACGTTGACGACGACGGCCGGAAGCTCGGCGCCCGCCATGTAGGAGAGCCCCTCCTGCATCAGCGAGAAGCCGGGGCTGGAGGTGGCCGTCATCACGCGAGCGCCCGCCCCGGCGGCGCCGTAGACCATATTGATGGCCGAGACCTCGCTCTCGGCCTGAAGGAAGACCCCTCCGCGCCCGGCCAGGTGCCGGGCCATGTACTCCAGGAGCTCGCTCTGCGGCGTGATCGGGTAGCCGAAGAAGTAGCGGCAGCCGGCGCGGATGGCCGCCTCGGCCATCGCCTCGTTGCCCTTCATCAACTCGCGCTCGCCCACGGCGCTTCCTCCCCCCTGTCTCCGGCGCGAGGCGACGGGAGCGCCTCGCGGCGCCTCATCGGGCCGGCACCGCCGCGGCGACCGGCCGGTAGACGCGGATCACCAGGTCGGGACAGATGACGGCGCAGAGCCCGCAGCTGACGCACTTGGCGGGCTCGGCCAGATAGGCGGGATGGTAGCCCATGCGGTTGGCTTCCTCGCGCTGGGCCAGGGCGCCCTCCGGACAGGCGCTCACGCAGAGGCCGCAGCCCTTGCAACGCGCCGCGTCGAAGAGCACGCGATCCATCGACCTCGCCTCCTTCTCCGCACCCGGCCGCCGCGCCGGGCGCAGCGGTCCGGCTCCCTCCCCCGGGGCGACCGGGACCGCTTCCAGGGCCAACCTAGCCCCGGACGGTAGGGCGAGGAATTGCCACCTCGGGCGATCTTTCGTCACCGGGAAGGGGATTGCGCGCAGGGACCCGAGCCGGAGCGCGGGCCGTCGGGTCGCATCCGCAGGGAGGCTAGCCGGCGAGGAGCCGGACGACCTCCTCCACGATCCGCTCGGGTTCGCTCATCCGGCCGACGCCGCTCTCCTCCTCGGCCAGCCTCCCCGTCTCGGGCCCCACGAAGCGGACGCCCAGCTCGCGCAGGAGCGCCACGTTCCGCCGGGTGATCGGGTGGCTCCACATGCGGCTGTTCATCGCCGGCGCCACCAGGAGCGGCGCCGCGGGAAAGGCCGCCAGGAGCACCGTGTCCAGGAGGTCGTCCGCCAGGCCGGCGGCGGCCTTGGCCAGGAAGTGCGCCGTCGCCGGCGCCACCAGCACCAGCTCCGCCCACCGCGCGAGGCGCAGGTGCTCCAGCGCCGGCTCCCGCCCCGGCCCGAGGAGCGCCTGGCGGACCGGTCGCCCCGCCACGGTCTCCAGCGCCAGCGGCGTGACGAACTCCGCCGCGCCCCGGGTGAGGATCACCTCCACCTCCGCCCCTTCCTCGCGCAGGCGCCGCACCAGCGTGGGCGTCTTGTAGGCGGCGATGCCGCCCGTCACGCCCAGCAGCACCCGCCGCCCGGCCAGGCGGGGCGAGCCTCCCGCCGCGCCGCCGCTCACGCCGCCCCTCCTCCCGGGCTCCTCCGCCCTCCCGCCGGCGCCTGGGGCTGCGAGAGGTGCGCCGCGATCCGGTCGAGGAGGAGGGTCGCCAGCTCCTCGTTGCTCCCGCACCGCCGCGCCTCGCCGCCCCGCGGATCGACGACGTAGGTCACGTGCCGCTCGGGCCCCACCTCGCGCAGGCTGTTGGCCACCACCAGGTCGGCCCCGCTGCGCTCTGCCGCCGCCCGCGCCGCCTCGGCCAGCCGCTCCGGCTCCTCCGTCGCCTCCAGCTTGAAGGCGACCAGGAAGACGCCCGGCGCCCAACGGCGCACCCGCTCGACCACCTTCGGCGTCGGCACCAGGCGGACCCACCACTCCTCCCGCGACGAGACCTTCCCCGGCTCGCTCCGCTCGGGCTCGAAGTCCAGCACGGCCATGGCGTGGACCAGCGCGTCGACGGGGTGCCGGGAGTCGCGCAGAAGCCGCTCCAGGGCGGCGGCCAGATCCGCCACGGTGCGCACCGCCACCAGGCGGAGCCACCCCTCCCCTCCCTCCGGCAGCGCGCTGCCGGGCCCGTGGACGAAGGTGACGTCCCAGCCGCGCGCCAGCGCCTGCCGGGCGATGGCGGCGGCCGTCCGCCCGGACGAGCGGTTGGACAGGAAGCGGACCTCGTCGAGGGGCGCCTCCGTCGGTCCTCCGGTGACCACCAGGTGTGGCGGGCGCACGCTCTGCCTCCTCCGGGACCGGGCGTCGGGGGGAACACCTGTTTGACCCGTCCCGACCCCCATGCTAGCATGCAGCCGGCAAGCCGCAGCACCGCGGCCGCCATGGGGGAGGGCGCGTTGGAGCCGACAGCCTCGCTGACGCCCCGCGAACGCGAGGTGCTGGAGTGCATCGACGCCTTCATCCGCGAGCGCGGCTATCCGCCGTCCGTCCGGGAGATCGGGGCGCGCGTCGGCCTCCGCTCCAGCTCCACCGTCCACGCCTACCTGCGCCAGCTCGTCCGCAAGGGCTTCCTCCGCCAGGAAGGCTCGCGCCCCCGCGCGCTCGGGCTCCTCGCCCTGCCGGCCGCCGCGCCGGCCGAGCCCGGACCGGGCCTCCGCCGCATTCCCCTCCTCCGGCGGCCGCCGGAGCCTCCCGGCGCAGGCGCCCCCTCCCCGGTACCCGGCCAGGAGGCCGGCCAGGCACCGCCCGGGCTCGTCGCCTGGCTGGTCCTGCCGGCCGAGGCGCCCGGCGGCGGGGCGAGCTACGCGCTGCGGGTCCAGGGCTCGGCCATGCAGGGCGCCGGCATCGAGGAGGGCGACCTCGTCCTCTGCGCGCCGGCCGAGGCGGCGCTGCCGGGCGAGCTGGTGGTGGCGCTGGTCGGCGACGAGCCGGTGGTCCGGCGCCTGCTTCCTGACGGGGAGGCGGTCCGCCTCCAGCCCGCCAACCCCGCCGTCCAGCCGCTGGTCAGCCGCGAGGCGCGCCCGGTGGGGCGCGTCCTGGCTGTCCTCCACCGGCTCGAGGCCGGCCGGCCGCCGGCTCAGCCCAGGTAGCTGCGCGCGATCACCAGGCGCTGGATCTGGTTGGTGCCCTCGTAGATCTGGGTGATCTTGGCGTCCCGCATCATCCGCTCCACGGGATAGTCGGCGACGTAGCCGTACCCGCCGAAGATCTGCACGGCGTCGGTGGTGACGCGCATGGCGACGTCGGACGCGTAGGTCTTCGCCATGGAGGAGAAGCGGTTGGCCAGCTGCCAGTCGGCACGGCCGGCGTCGGCTTCCTCCACCACCGTCGCCGCCTTGTAGGTCAGGTAGCGCGCCGACTCCACGCCGATGGCCATGTCGGCGATCATGAACTGGATCGCCTGGAAGTCGCCGATGGGACGCCCGAACTGGCGGCGCTGCCTGGCGTAGGCGACGGCCTGGTCGAGCGCGCCCTGCGCGATGCCCAGCGCCTGGGCGGCGATGCCGGGGCGGCTGTGGTCGAGGGTGGCCATGGCGATGCGGAAGCCCTGCCCTTCCTCGCCGATCCGGTTCTCCACCGGCACCTCCACCTCCTGGAAGCTCAGCTCGGCCGTGGGCGAGCCGTGGAGGCCCATCTTCCGCTCCAGCTTGGTCACCTTCAGCCCCGGCGTCTCGCGGTCGACCAGGAAGCAGGTGATCCCCTTCGACCCTTTCTCCGGATCGGTGCTGGCGAAGACCGTCAGCGAGTCGGCCACGTTCCCGTGCGTGATGAACCGCTTGGTGCCGTTCAGCACGTAGCGGTCGCCGCGGCGCTCCGCCCGCATGGCGAGGTGCGCCGCGTCCGAGCCCGCCTCCGGCTCGGTCAGGGCGAAGGCCATCAGCCGCCTGCCGGAGGCGATCTCCGGCAGCCAGGCGCGCTTCTGCTCCTCCGACGCGCCGAGCAGCACAGGAAGCAGCCCCAGCTCGTGGTCGGCCACGATCAGCGAGGCCGCCGCGCTCACCCGCGCCAGCTCCTCGATCACCAGGCAGACCGCGAGGAGGCCGGCTCCGCCGCCGCCGTAGGTCTCGGGGATGCCCAGCCCCATCAGCTCCAGCTCGCCGAAGAGGCGGCGGAGGTCCTCGGGGAAGCGGTCCTCCTCCTCGATCGCGGCCGCCCTGGGCGCCACCCGCTCCTCCGCCACCTGGCGCGCCAGCTCCGCCAGCGCGCGCTGCTCCGCGGTCAGGTCGAAGGGACCGTCCGCCACGTCGCATGCCCTCCCGTCCGGCGCTCCCGCGCCGCTCAGCTCGCGGGTCGCGTCGCTTCCTCCACGATCTCCGCCAGGTCGCGCACCTCGACGCTGCCGTCGCCGCCGGTCTCGCTCTTGATGCCGTCCTCCAGCATGGTCATGCAGAAGGGGCAGGCCGTGCCCACCCGCCGCGCCCCCGTGGCCAGCGCCTGGCGCGCCCGCTCCCGGTTGACGCGCTGGGAGGGAGCCTCCTCGGCCCACATCCTGCCTCCGCCCGCGCCGCAGCAGAAGGCGTGGTTCCGGTTCCGCTCCATCTCGCGCAGCCCCCCGCCCGCCACCGCGCCCAGCACCGCCCGCGGCGCCTCGTACTCGTCGTTGTAGCGGCCGAGGTAGCAGGGGTCGTGGTAGGTCGTCTCGAGGAGCGACGGCCGCGTCACCCGGAGCCGCCCCGAGGCGAGCAGCTCGCGCAGGAGCTGCGAGTGGTGGACCACCTCGTACTCGCCGCCGAAGCGCGGGTATTCGTTGCGGAAGGTGTTGTAGCAGTGGGGGCAGAGCGTCAGGATGCGGCGGACGCCGTAGCGCCGCAGGAGGTCGACGTTCTCCCGCGCCGTCATCTGGAAGAGGAACTCGTTGCCCATGCGCCGCGCCGGATCCCCGGTGCAGCGCTCCTCGTCCCCGAGGATGGCGAAGCGGACGCCGGCGCGCTGGAGGAGCGTCGCCAGCGCGCGGGCGATCCTCTGGTTCCGCTCGTCGAAGGCGGCGCTGCAGCCGACCCAGAGGACGTAGTCGAGCCCCTCGGCGCCGCCGAGCCGGGAGAGGAGCGGCACCTCCAGCCCCTCCGCCCAGTCGAGCCGGGAGGCGGTGGAGCCGCGGAACGGGTGGCCCCGTTCCTCGAGGCTGGTCAGCGCTTCCTGCATGGTGGCGGGATAGTCGGCCAGCTCCATCACCTGGTAGCGGCGCATCTGGACGATGGTGGGCACGTGCTCGATGAAGACCGGGCAGGCCTCCATGCACGCCCGGCAGGTGGTGCAGGCCCAGAGCGCCTCGGGGTCGATCACCGGCCCGACCAGGTGCGAGACCGCCTCCCCCTCCCCCTCCGCCGGGCCGTTCTCCGCGGCGCTCCGCGCCCGGGCGGCCAGGGCCAGCAGCGAGGGGCCCTCGGCGTGGAGGTGCTCGCGCAGGTTGAGGACGACGTACTTGGGGTCGAGCGCCTTCCCCACCGCGTGCGCCGGGCAGACCGCCTCGCAGCGGCCGCACTCGGTGCAGGCGTCCAGGTCGAAGAGCTGCTTCCAGCTGAAGTCGGTCAGCTCGGCCGCGCCCAGGTGCTCCCCGGCCTCCGCCGCCGCCTCCACGTCCATGGGCGGCAGCTCGCCCTTGGGCTCCAGCGAGCGCATGTAGACGTTGAGCGGCGCCAGCAGGATGTGGAACATCTTGCTGAACGGGATCAGCCCGAGGAAGGCGAAGGCGATCACCAGGTGGAACCACCAGAGCCCGCGGTGGAGCAGCCGCATCGCCCCCACGGAGAGAAAGGAGGCGAAGAGCCGGCCGAAGAGGTAGCCCACCGGCGACCAGAGGCCCCAGGGGTCGCGGGTCACCTCGATGCGCAGCCCCTCGAGGACGAAGCCCGTCAGCAGGATGAGCGCGAAGAGCGCCAGGATCACCCAGTCCTGCACCGTCCGCGAGAGGCGCGGCAGCCGCTCCAGGTAGCGCCGCCAGGCGGCGACGGCCGTGGCGATCAGCGCCAGGGCGCCGAAGAGGTCGAGCGTCAGCGACTGGAAGTAGAGGTAGAAGGGCCCCTGCATGACGGGCAGGCCCAGGTCCGCCTTGAGGAAGACGACCACGGTCCCCAGGAAGAGGACGACGAACCCCCAGGAGAGGAGGAGGTGCATCGGTCCCGAGAGGGCGTCGCGCAGGAGACGGGCCTGCAGGATCACCTGCCGGTTCATCTCCGCCAGCCGCCGTCCGGGCTGGTCGAGCCGCCGCGCGGGCCGTCCCAGCCGCCAGAGGCTCGCCCGCTGCCAGATCCCCCAGGCCAGCACGGCCAGGAGGACGACAAAGAGCGCGTACATCCACTCGTGCCCGGGGATGTTCCAGTAGACCTGACGCGTCGGAACCCTCACGCCCCCGCCCCCTTCGCCTCGCCCGGCCTCGCGCCCCGCCCCCTCCCCGGCCTCAGCCGAGGCGCCGCTTCAGCTCCTCGATGAGCGGCGGCAGCACCTTCCTGTAGTCCTCGACCACGCCCAGCTCGGCCACCTTGAAGATGGGCGCGCTGGCGTCCTTGTTGATGGCCACCACGTGGCGGGCGCCGGCGATGCCGGCCAGGTGCTGGCTGGCGCCGGAGATGCCCACGGCCAGGTAGAGGTCGGGCGCGACGATGTGGCCGGTCTGCCCGATCTGGTAGCTGGGCGGCACCCAGCCCGCGTCCACCGCCGCCCGCGAGGCGCCCACCGCCCCGCCGATCACCCGCGCCAGCTCCTCGAGCAGCGCGAAGTTCTCCGGCCCGCCGAGGCCGCGGCCGCCGGAGACGATCCGCTTGGCCTCCTCCAGCCGGACGCCCCCGCCGCTCTCCTCGATCCGCTCGACCACCCGCGGCAGGCCGTCCGCGGGCGGCAGCTCCACCGCCACCTCGTGCACCGCCGGCTCCGCCCCGGCCTCGCCGGGCTCCGCCGGCGCGAAGGCGTGGAGGCGCGTCACCAGGACGGCGGGCCGCCCCTCCACGCGCACGTGGGCCGTCGCCTTGCCGCCGAAGACCGGCCGCACGGCCTCCAGCCGGCCTCCCTCCGCGCGGAAGTCGACGCACTCGGTGACGCTGCCGCTCCCCAGCCGGTGCCCGAGGCGCGGCCCCAGCTCGCGGCCGGCCGCGTCGCCGGCGAGGACGACCACCTCGGCGCCCGCCGCCCGCACCAGCCCCTCCAGCGCCGTCAGCCAGCGTTCGGGCTGGTAGTCGCCGGCCGGGCCGGCCAGCTGCCAGACCGCCCGCACGCCGTAGGCGCCCAGCTCCGCGCGGCCGCCGCCGGAGGCGACCACGGCCGCCTCCAGCTCGGCGCCCAGCGCGCGGGCGGCCACCCGGCCCGCGCCCAGCGCCTCCAGCGCCGCCTTGTCCGGGCGACCGCCGTCGCGCAGAAGAAGGAGAGAGAGCACGCTCATCGCTCGAACCTCGCTTCCTGGTGGGAAAGTCCAAAACAGGCCGGAGATGCGGCCGCCGCCGGAGGGCTCCCCTCCCCGGCGGCCGCCTAGAGGACCTTCAGCGCCATCAGCCGGTCGGCCAGCGCCCTGGCCTTCGCCTCGGCGTCGTCGCCCTCGATCCACTCGCACTGGTGCTCCTCGACCGGGACGTAGAGCCGCGTCACCTCGCTGCGCGGCGGCACCGCCTCGGGCGAGAGGCCGAGGTCGTCCAGGCTCAGCCGGCCGACCTGCTTGGAGCGCGTCGCCAGGATGTCGCGCGCCTTGGGGATGCGGAGCTGGTTGGCCTCGTCGTTGGTGACCGTCAGCACCAGCGGCGGCGTCGCCTCCACCACCTCCAGCCCGTCGGGCCCCTCGTGGCGGAGACGCAGCCTCCCGTCCGCCGCCTCGATGCGGGAGACGGCGGTGACGCAGGGCCAGCCGAGGATCTCGGCGGCGATCGGGCCGGTCTGGCCGCGGTCCCAGTCGCCGGCCTGGCGGCCCACCAGCAGGATGTCGCCCCCGAGGCGCTGGACCGCCCGTGCCAGCAGCAGCGCCGTCTGCTCGCCGTCGGGCTCGCCCAGCGGGTCGGTCTCGACGCGCACCGCCTCGTCCACGCGCAGGGAGAGCGCCTTGCGCAGCGCTTCCTCCGAGCTGGCCGGACCGGCGCTGAGCGCCACCACCTGCGTGGCGGGGTCGCGATCCTTCATCTGCAGCGCCAGCTCCAGCGCGTTCTCGTCGAAGGGGCTGATCACCAGGGAGGCCCTGCCCTGGACGGGGCGCCGGGCCTCCTCGTCGATGCGGAAGTCGCGGGGCGGGATCTCGGGGTCGAGGATGTACTTCAGACCAACGACCAGTCGCATGCGCAACCCCCCGTGGAGGAAGTCGGCCCGCTCCGGCACCCTGCGCGCCTCCCGCGGGCGCCGGAACGAAGGCAGCGGAGACTGAACGACGATTCAGTCTCCGCCGCCACTATTCTCGCTGCTCCTGACGCTTCCCTGTCGCCGGGCGATTCCCGGTTTCAGGCGGCGCGACCGTCTTCTGCCCGGGCGCGAGCGGCGCCCCGGCTCCGCCGCCGGCCCCCCTAGAAGGTGCGCAGATACTGCTCCACCTCCCAGGGGTGGACCTGGCTCCGGTAGATCTCCCATTCGATCTCCTTCGCCTCGAGGTAGCGGGAGAGGACGTGCTCCCCCAGCGTCTCGCGCATGAGGGGATCCTTGCGCAGCTCCTCCAGCGCCTCGCCCAGGCTGCCCGGAAGCTCCTCGATGCCCAGCTCCTCCCGCTCCCGCGGGCTCATGGCGTAAAGGTTCCGGTTGACGGGCTCGGGCGGGACGAGGCGCTGCTCGACCCCCTCCAGGCCCGCGCGCAGGCAGGCCGCCAGGACCAGGTAGGGGTTGCAGCTCGGGTCGGGCGAGCGCAGCTCGATCCGGGTGCTCAGGCCGCGCTTGGCCGGGATGCGGATCATCGGGCTCCGGTTCCGGTAGGACCAGGCGATGTAGGTGGGGGCCTCGTAGCCGGGAACCAGGCGCTTGTACGAGTTGACCAGCGGGTTGGCCAGCGCCGTGATGGCGCGGGCGTGCCGGATGACGCCGGCGATGTAGTGGAGCGCCATCTCGGAGAGCCCGTCCGGCCGCCGCGGGTCGTAGAAGGCGTTCTCCTCGCCGCGGAAGAGCGACTGGTGCAGATGCATGCCCGAGCCGTTGACGCCGAAGAGCGGCTTGGGCATGAAGGTGGCGTGCAGCCCGTGCGCCGCCGCGACCGTCCGCACCACGAAGCGGAAGGTGACGATGGCGTCGGCGGTGGTCAGGGCGTCGGCATACTTGAAGTCGATCTCGTGCTGGCCCGGCGCCACCTCGTGGTGGGAGGCCTCGATCTCGAAGCCCATCTCCTGGAGCGTCACCACCATGTCGGCGCGCGCCTCCTCGCCGCGGTCGACCGGCGCCAGGTCGAAGTAGCCGGCCTGGTCCTGCGTGCGCGTGGTGGCGTTCCCCTCCTGGTCGGTGTTGAACAGGAAGAACTCCGGCTCCGGGCCGACGTTCATCACCAGGCCGTGCTCCGCGGCGCGGGCCATGGCACGGCGCAGGACGCGGCGCGGATCGCCCTCGAAGGGGCTCCCGTCGGGGTTGGCGATGTCGCAGATGAGCCGCGCCGTCCGCGTGCCGTCTCCGTTCCGCCAGGGGAAGACGACGAAGGTGTCGGGATCGGGCTGGAGCACCATGTCCGACTCCTCGATGCGGACGAAACCCTCGATCGAGGAGCCGTCGAAGGCGAGCTCCCCGGCCAGCGCCTTCTCCAGCTGCGCCGCCGGGATGTCGACGTTCTTGATCACGCCGAGGACGTCCGTGAACTGGAGCCGGATGAAGCGCACGCCCTGCTCCCGCACCGTCCGGAGGATCTCGTCAGGCGTCCTCCTGGCCATCTCTCCGCCTCCTGCCGCGCCCGCGCCGGCCGCTCTCGCCGGCGCCGGCCCCCGATTCCCTCTCCGCCGCCCGCTCCTCGCGCCGGCGGCTCTCCAGCAGCCGCGTCAGCTCCCCCGCCTCGCGCACCGGGTAGAGCGAGGTCAGCCCGTGGCGCAGGAAGCGCTCCGGCGCCGCGTAGCGGACCGCCTCGTGCGCGGCTTCCTGCTCCGCCGACGCCAGCTCCTCGGCGATGCTCTGCAGGCTCCTTCCTTCGTCCAGCAGGCGCTTGATCTGGCGCAGGCGCTCCACCTGCGCGCGCGTGTAGACGCGCTGATGCCCGGGCGTCCGCCCGGGCCGGACCAGGCCCTTCGTCTCGTAGTAACGGATCTGCCGGCTGGTCAAACCGGTCAACTTTTCGACGGTACCGATCGAGAAGACGGGCTCTTCGCCGCCGGACTGCCGGTCCAACCTTCCCGCCCCCTGCCCGCTTCCGGGGTTAAATGGCAGGAAATCATGCCATGTGCCGCCGCTACAGTAGCGGCCACGAAATGTCCTGTCAACGGACGCGCGCCCGGACGAGCTGCTCCCTCAGCCAGGAGCGGATCTCGCGCACGCCCTCGCGCGTGGCCGCGGCAAAGGGGAAGACGGGGACGCCCGGCCAGCGCTCGCGAAGCCGGGAGAGGCCCGTGGGGCCCCACGGCCGGTCGGTGCCGCTGACCACCGCGGCGTAGGCGGGCCGGCGGAGGCCCAGCGCCTGCAGTTCGGCGTCGAGGGGATGGAGCCAGTTCCCCTCCCCTTCCACGCCCAGCGCCGGCCCGTCCAGGACGTGCAGGATCACCGCCGCCTCCTCCAGGAGGAGGAGCGTCTCGCCCAGGCGCCGCCGCTCCGCCATCGCCTCGGGGAGACGCTCCGGCACCGGCGCCCCCTCCACCACGAGGAGCCGCTCGAGGCGCCCGCGCCCCACGTCGAAGCGGAGCAAGCGGCGGGCGACGCCCAGCGGCGCCGGCGGCAGCGCCCGCTCCGGCGGACGCCGCCCCAGGGGCGGGCGCAGCGGCCAACCCCTCCCCGGCTCGCCGGGCGAGGCCGAGAGGAGCCGCAGAAGCGCGCTCTTGCCCACCCCCGGGCGGCCGACCAGCAGCGCCAGCGGCGCCTCCCGGCTCATCGCGGGAGGTCCCCCAGCAGGTCGTCGACGGTGATCTCCATCAGCTCCTCCCGGCTGCGCCGGTCCTCGCGGATGACGCGGCTCGCCTGGCGCCGGATGGCCCGCTCCACCAGGTTGCGGATCAAACGCGCGTTCCCCTGGACCGCCGGCAGCGTCCATCCGGGGTGGGCGAGCAGCCGGCGCAGCTGTTCGATCGCCTCGCGCAAGGGCCGGTACTCCCGTTCGGCAAACATCAGTTCGCAGATGGAGACCAGCTGGTCGACGTCGAAGTCGGGGAAGTCGATCTGGATCGGGAAGCGCGAGCGGAGCCCCGGGTTCTGCGCCAGGAAGTACTCCATCTCCAGCCGGTAGCCGGCCAGGATGAGGACGAAGCGGCCCCGGTAGTCCTCCATCGCCTTGACGAGGACGTCGATGGCCTCCTTGCCGAAGTCCTTCTCCCCGCCGCGGGCCAGCGAGTAGGCCTCGTCGACGAAGAGGATGCCGCCCAGCGCCCGCCGCACCTGCTCGCGCGTCCTCTGCGCGGTGTGGCCGATGTACTCCCCGACCAGGTCGGCCCGCTCCACCTCCACCAGGTGGCCGCGCTCCAGCAGGCCGAGCGCCTGGTAGATCCTTGCCAGCAGCCGGGCGACCGTGGTCTTGCCCGTGCCGGGGTTGCCGCGGAAGACGGCGTGGAGGACGGTCGGTTCGGTCACGAGGTGGTGCGCCTGGCGGCGGCGTTGCACCTCCACGAAGTCGATCAGCTCGCGCACGAGCCGCTTCACTTCCTCCAGCCCCACCAGGCGGTCGAGCTCCGCCAGCGCCCGCTCGAGCTCGGCCTGCCCCTCCGCCGCGGGCGCGCCGGGCGCGCTCGGCGCCGCGCCCGGCTCGGCGGCCGGCGCGCTCGCCTCCGGCCGTGTGGCGGGCAGGCGGCGGAGGCGGCGGAGCGCCTCCAGCGGCTCGATCTCGCCCCTCTCCAGCGCCTCCGCCACGGCGCGGCCGGCCTCGCTCGCCACCTCCGACCCCCCTTTCCGCAGCTTCATCTCTATGCCGGGTCGGCTTCCTCCCGCGCAGGTAGGAGAGCTCTCCCATGACAGGGAACCATCGCCACAGGTGACGCGTCTCTGGCTATGGCGGCTCGTCGCCCGGCGGCCGTCCCGACCGGGCGGAGCCACCCCACTTCACGGCCCCTGGAGGGAGGAAGATGCCCGTCGTCCGGCTGGCGGGGGTGACGCGCAGCTACCGCACCGGCCAGGTCCGCGTCGACGCGCTGCGCGACGTCGACCTGAGCGTGGAGAGCGGCGAGTTCGTCTCCATCATGGGTCCCTCGGGCTCCGGCAAGTCGACGCTCCTCAACCTCGTGGGCTGCCTCGACCGGCCCACCTCGGGAAGCCGCGAGATCGCGGGGCAGCTGACGGACCGGATGAGCGACGGGGCGCTGGCCGACCTCAGGAACCGCTTCCTGGGGTTCGTCTTCCAGGACTTCCGCCTCATGCCCGACCTCGACGCGCTGGCCAACGTGGAGCTGCCCCTGGTCTACCGCGGCCTGCCGGCCCGGGAGCGCCACCGCCTGGCCCGTGCGGCGCTGGAGGAAGTGGGCCTGGCGGCGCGCGCCCACCATCGCCCCGCGCAGCTCTCCGGCGGCGAGCAGCAGCGCGTGGCCATCGCCCGCGCCCTCGTCGGCCAGCCCGCGCTGATCCTGGCCGACGAGCCGACGGGCGCCCTGGACTCGCAGTCGAGCCGCATGATCATGGCCATCTTCCAGCGCCTCAACCGCGAGCGGGGCCTGACCATCGTGCAGGTGACCCACGACGAGCGCGTGGCCCGGCACGGCGGCCGGCTGATCCGGCTGCTGGACGGCCGCGTGGTCAGCGACGAGCCCGTGGTCGAGCGGATCGTCGAAGAGGAGGCAGCGCCCGCCGCGGAGGCGGCGGCGCTCCCCGCCGGGGCGGCCGGCCCCGCGGGGCAGGGGGGTGAACAGAGGTGATCCGCAGGGTGGCAGCGACGCTGGCGGTCGTGCTGGTCGTCCTGGGAGGCGGCTACCTCGCCTACCGCCAGCTCCTTCCTCCGCCCGTGCAGACGACCCAGGCGCCGCTCTACGCCACCGCCACGGTGGCGCGGGGCGACATCTCGGTCGGCGTGGACACGACCGGACCGCTCAACCCCGCCGAGGGGAGCGGCCTCATGGTCCCCTTCACGCCCGGCCAGAACCCCGGGGCGGCTCCGTCGTACGTGCTGCAGGAGATGCTCGTCCACGAGGGCGATCCCGTGCGCGCCGGCCAGGTGGTGGCGCGCCTCGCGGCTCCGGCCCTGGAGCAGCAGCTGCAGCAGGACAGCCAGACCGTCCAGCAGGCGCGGCTCGACCTGGCCCAGCTGCTGGGCGTGACGCCCGAGCAGGTGGACGGGATCGACCCGGCGCGCGGCATCACCGTGACGGCGCCCATCGACGGCCGGGTGACCGGCCTCTCGGCCACCCTGGGCAGCCAGGTGAAGCAGGGGCAGCTGCTGGCCCAGGTGGTGGACGACTCCCACTTCGTCCTCGTGGCGCGGGTGGCGCCGGGCGAGCTGGCCGGCGTGCGGAAGGGAGAGACGGCCTACCTCCGCTTCGACGAGTTCGACGGGCTGGTCCCGGCGCAGGTGACCGACGTCAACCCCAACCCCATCCCCACGCCGCTCTCCGAGCTGAACAACTGCAGCCCCGCCGCCCAGTCGGACTCCGGCGGCCAGGCGAGCGGACCCTCCCAGTTCGTCTACTGGGTCACCCTGGAAGGCGTCAACCCGGGCCTCCTCCGCCCGGGCATGCAGGCCCAGGTCGGTTTCGCCCCGGGCAACCCGCCCCGCTCCCCGAACCCCGACTCGGGCCAGCCCGCCTCGCTCAACTGGCTCCGCTACTGCCAGCAGATCAAGAGCTACGGGCAGAGCGAGGCGCTGACCAGCCCCGCCGACGCCTCCGTCACCCGGATCTTCGTCCAGGACGGGCAGCCGGTCCACCGGGGCGACCCCATCCTGACCCTTGCAGGAAGCACATTCCAGTCCACGGTGGAGGCGAAGCTCCAGACCCTGCGCGACGCCGAGCAGAAGCTGGCCCAGGACCAGGCCCAGGCGAGCCTGCTCGAGGTCCGCTCGCCCATGGACGGCATCGTGGTCGGCATGCCTCCCCTGCAACCGGGCGCCACCCTGCAACCGGGCCAGTATCTCGGCCAGGTGCTCAACACCGCCCACATGCAGCTCTTCGCCCAGGTGAGCGACGTGGACATCGTCAAGGTGAAGCAGGGAGCGTCGGTTCAGGTGACGGTGGACGCCCTGCCGGGGCGAGTGCTGCACGGCACGGTGACCAACGTGGCCATGATGGGCAAGGACCAGAGCGGCGTGACGCAGTTCCAGGTCCTCATCCAGGTGGACGGCGTGCCCGAGCTGCGCCCCGGGATGCAGGCCCGGGCCCACATCGACGCCGGCAGCGCCAAGGACGCCCTGCTGGTGCCGGTGGAGGCCATCTTCGAGGAAGACGGCCAGTCGAAGGTGGAGGTGCTGGAGAAGAACGGCACGACGCGGACCGTGGTCGTCAAGCTGGGGCTGGTCAACGACCGCTACGCCCAGGTGCTCTCCGGCCTCAAGCCGGGCGACCGCGTGATCACCGGCAGCTCGGCCGACCTCCTGCCCAGCCAGCACCTCACCTCGCCCAGCCTCCTGCCGGGCTCCCCGGGCTCCTCCACCCCGGGCGGCCAGGGTGCTCCGGGCGGCTCCGGCGGGGGCGCTCCCGGCGGCGGCTCTCCCGGAGGCGCCGGCGGCTCGGCTCCCGGCTCGGGCTCGGGCGGCTAGGAGGTGACGCCGTGATCCCGCGGATGGCAGGTGCGGCCAGACGGTGGCTGGTGCGGCTGGCCTTCGCCCTCCAGATGGCCTGGCACGGGGTGCTGGCCTGGCCGCTCCGCTCCGTCCTCACCGTGCTCGGGGTGGGCATCGGCGTCGCCTCGGTGATCAGCCTGATGGCGATCGGCGAGGGCGCGCGCGAGGCGGTGGTCCAGCAGTTCGAACGCCTGGGGAGCAACGTGATCGTCATCAAGGCGGAGGACCCCAAGGTGCAGCTCGACCCTGCGGAAGCGGCGACGCTGGTGGAGCGCGTCCCTTCCCTGGAGGCCGCGACGCCCATCCTGCGCAAGTCCCTGCCGGTCCGCTGGCGCTGGACCCGGGGGAGCCTACCGGTGCTCGGGGTCTCCGCCGAGTACGCGCAGGTGCGGGGCCTCGACCTGCTCTCCGGCCGCTTCTTCAACGACTTCCACGTCAGCCAGCGGCTGCACGTGGCCGTCCTCGGCTACGAGGTGGCCCGCGGCCTCCTCAACGGGCGGGATCCGACCGGGCACAGCCTGACCGTGGGCGGCCAGGAGTTCCGCATCATGGGGGTGCTGGCCCCCCGCCCGGGCGACCCCCAGGAAGTGGACCGGAGCATCCTCATCCCCTACACCCTCGCCGAGGAGCTGATGCAGCGGAACGACGCGGACGAGATCTGGGTGAAGGCGCGCTCGCCCGAGGAGGCGCAGCTGGCCGTCGCCCAGCTCGGGCGCATCTTCCGCCGCCAGCTGGGCCTCGACCAGTCGGCCCCCACGCCGGCCGGCGCGCCCGGCCCGGGCGGCCCCGCGCAGGGCGGGGGCCCGGTCGGGGCTCCGCCCGGCGCGCTGGAGGTGGTTCCGGGCGGCGCCGCCCCCGTCAAGCCGCCCGCCCCTCCCGGCGGCGGGGCGCCGCAGGCGGGTTCCCCGCTTCCTTCCGGCCAGGAGCTGCTGAGCATCACCAACATGAACCAGATGGTCCAGGAAGCCGACCGGGCCAACCGCGTGATGACGCTTCTCCTCGGCGGCATGGCGGCCGTCTCGCTGCTGGTGGGCGGGCTGGGCATCATGAACATCATGCTGGTGGCGGTGGCCGAGCGGACCGGCGAGATCGGCCTGCGCCGGGCGCTGGGCGCCAAGCAGGGCGACCTGGTGGCCCAGTTCCTCCTGGAGGCGCTCCTCCTGAGCGCCATCGGCGCCGTGGCGGGCGTGGCCGCGGGGCTCTGGGGAAGCCATCTCTTCACGCGCTACGGCTTCGAGACCGTGGTCACCGCGCAGGCGGTGCAGGTCGCGGTGCTGGTGGCGCTGGGCTCCGGCCTGGTCTTCGGCGTCTACCCCGCCCTCTCGGCCGCCGCGCTCGAACCCGTGGAGGCGCTCCGCCGCTGACGCGGCGGGCGGGGGCGCCGGAGGGCGGCCAAGGCGGCCGGGGCGCACCGCGCGCCCCGGCCGCCCGCTTCGCCCGCCCGCCGGCCCCGGGCCCCGCTTTCACGCGCTCCGGCCGGCCCGCCCGTAGGCGTCCTCCAGCCGGACCACGTCCTCCACCTCGGGCGTGGAGACCTCGAAGAAGCGGACGTCCGCCGTGGCGGTGACGCGGTGGCGGGTGAGGGGCGGGATGGTCACGTGCAGCCCGGGCCGGATGGGGATCTCCCGCTCGCCGAGGAGGAGGGTTCCGCTTCCTTCGACGAAGTACATGCTCTCCATCTTCCGCTCGTGGTACTGGAGGCTGAGGGAACCGCCCGCCTTCACCTCGATGATCTTGCCGACGTAGCGGTCGGTCTGCGCCCACCAGATCTCGCGCCCCCAGGGCTTCTCGACGATCCTGGTCGGGCTGTCGACCTGCGCCTGCGCTTCGCTCACGCCCATCCGCCTCCGTTTCAACTGCCCGTCGCGCCCAGGCCGGAGGCCTCGGCCCAGCGCGTCGACTCGACGCTCGTCCCGGCCAGGGCGAGGCGCGCCCGCTCGACCGCGTAGAAGCCGAGCAGCCACGCCAGGGTCGACTCGGCGCCCTCGTTCCGGTTGAGCCCCTCGGGGCCCAGGCCGTCGTGGCAACCGCCGCTCAGCGGGTCGACGAGCGGCCGGCCGAGCAGGTTCCGGCCGCCGAACCAGGCGAGCGCCTCCTGCGCCCGCTCGAGGTGGCGCTTCCTGCGCAGCGTCACCGCCGCCTCGGCGTGGGCGAGGACCATCCAGGCCGGATCGACGGGCTGCTGGTCGAAGCGCGCCTTCTCGCCGCCGCGGACGTACCAGCCGCGGTTGCCCACCGGCACCAGGAGGTCGCCCTCCCAGGAGACGCCGTCGAGCCAGCGGAGCATCACCTGGCCTGCCCGGGTGGCCTCGCTCCAGCCCCAGGTCCGCCCGGCCGCCAGGAGGGCGGCGGGAAGGCAGCCGTTGGCGTAGGTGAGCCGGTCCTCCAGCCACTCCCACTCCGGCCGCCTCTCGGCATGGTATCGCTCCAGGAGGAAGCCTGTCAGTCCTTCCGCCGTCTCCGCCAGCCGGCGGGCCAGCGCCTCCCCCGGCCCCGCCGAGGCCGCGCGGGCGAGGCCGAGGAGGGCGAAGGCGACCGCGCGGACGTAGTGCAGGTGCGCCGCCTCGTCCAGCGAGCGCTCCAGCCAGAGGAGTGCCGTCTCCGACCAGCGCCTCTCGCGGGAGGCGACCGTTTCGCCCAGCGCCCAGATCGCCTGTCCCGTGGCGTCCTCGCTGCGGCCGCCCGGGATCGGGCGCCGGTCGTAGCCGAACTCGTTGTGGAAGCCCCCGTCGGCCTGCCGGGCCCAGCCGAGGAAGGCCATGTAGCGGTCGACCAGCGTCGCCGCCTCGCGCTCGCCCTGCTGGAAGGCCCAGAGCGCCGCGATCAGCGCCCGCGCGTTGTCGTCCGTGGTGTAGCCCGTGGCGCGCTCGGGGACGCTGCCGCTGGCATGCTGGATGATGCCCGTCTCATCGGTCATCCGCCAGAGATGGTCCAGAGTGGGATGCGGCAGCTTCATGGCGGGCCACACCTCCCTTGCCGGGAAACCTCGCGGCCCGGTTGCCGGCCAGGGAGAAGACCAGCGACGCCCCGTCCCCCCTGCCGCCCACCGGCGCCGCCACCTCCTCGAGCAGCTCGGCGTACGCCTCCGCCACCCGCGGCCAGGCCATGGAGCGCCCGACCAGCCGCGCCCTCCGCTCCATGCCGCGCCGCAGCCGCGGCGAGCCGAGGACCGCCCGCACCGCCTCGGCGATCGCCCCGGCGTCCCGGAAGGGGACCAGGAGGCCGCGCCCGTCCGCCAACAGCTCCTGGGCGTAGGCGTACGGCGTGGAGACGACCGCCTTGCCCAGCCCTACGGCGTAGGCCAGGGTGCCGCTGGAGATCTGCTCCGGCGAGAGGTACGGGGTGATGTAGAGGTCGGAGGCCGCCAGGTACTCCACCAGCGTGGCGTCGTCCAGGTAGGCGTCGACGAAGCGCACGTGCTCCTCCACGCCCAGCTGCCGCGCGCGCGCCTTCAGCATCTCCCGGTACGACTCGCCCCACTGCCGGAGGATGCCCGGGTGCGTCTGCCCGAGCACCAGGTAGAGCAGGTCCGGGAAGTCGGCGACCAGCTCAGGCAGCGCCTCGATCACGTACTCGATCCCCTTCCCCGGGTTGATCAGCCCCAGCGTGCAGAGGACCGTCGAGTTCTCGAGGCCGAGGCGCCGCCTGACCTCGTGCCGCGAGGTCGGCAGCCCGTCGGGCGCCCCGTGCGGGATGTGGAGCAGGCGGGCGGGGTCGACGCGGTAGACGTCGACGAGGATCTCCCGCGCCCGCCGCGCGAGAACCACCACCCGCTGCGCGCCGGCCGCCAGCCGGCGGATGATCTCGCGCTGCCTCGCGCTCGGGTGGCGGAGGACGGTGTGGAGCGTCACCACCCACGGGATCTCCAGCTCCTCCACCAGCTCCAGCACGTCGCCGCCGTCCGGCCCGCCGAAGATGCCGTACTCGTGCTGGAGCACCAGTGCGACCGCGCCGGACCGGTTGAGCGCCCGCGCCGTCTCGCGGTAGGCCGGGCGGTCCTCGCGCTCGATCACCGCCGCGACCTCCCCGGGGTAGAGCGCGGCCGGGACACCGTCGCTCACCGCCACCACGGCCGGGTGCTCGCCGGCGGCGACCGCCATCGCCTGCACCAGGTGCTGCGTGAAGGTGGCGATCCCGCAGCGTTGGGGAGGATAGGTGCTCAGGAAGACAGGCCTGCCGCGAAGCGACGCGCTGCCCAGCATGGTCCTTCCTTTGGCCACCATGCGACCACCCCTTGCCCTGCGCTCCGGGCGCGTGCGGCACCCGCCCCGTCACCGCGGCCAAGGAGCGCGTTGAGACTTAGTATGCCGGCCTTGCCCCCGGCATACCCGCGGATCTGGCAAAAACTGACTGGAGCCACTCTTCCACCGTGCCGGCGCCGGCGAACGTGAGGTTGAACCAGGTCGCCCCAGGAAGGCGGTTGCGGAACCACGTCATCTGGCGCTTGGCGAAGCGCCGCGTGTCGCGGTCGAGCCGCTCCAGCGCCGCGCCCAGAGGCAGGCCGTCCAGGAGGTGCGCCGCCAGCTGGCGGTAGCCCAGCGCCTGCATCGAGGCGGCGGAGCGCGGCACCCCCCGCGACAGGAGGTCGCGGACTTCCTCGAGGAGCCCGTCCCGCATCTCCCGGGCGATCCGCCGCCGGATGCGCTCGGCCAGCTCCTCCCGGTTTCGACAGAGCCCGACGACGACGACGCGCCCGAGCAGCCGGCGCAGCTCCCGCGCCTCCCCGGTCGCCGGGCGATCCGCCGCCTCCTCCGGTGCGGAGCCGCCGCCCCCGCCCGCCAGGATCGCCTTCTCCAGCGCCCGCAGGACACGGCGCGGGTTGGCCCGGTCGACGCGGCCGAAGGCCGCCGGGTCGCGAAGGGCCAGTTCTCCGAGGAGCGGCTCGAGGCCCTCCCCCTGCAAGCGGAGGAGCAATTGTCGTCGCAGCTGGGGCGAGTGCGGTGCGAACGCGTATCCGCGGAGAAGCGCTTCCACGTAGAGGCCGGTTCCACCGGCCACAACCGGCAGTCGTCCGGAGCGGCGACACTCCGTGATCGCGTCCCGTGCCGCACCCAACCAGCTTGCGACACTGAATTCCGCAACCGGTTCTGCCAGATCGATACAATAATGCGGAATCCGGCGCCGCAGGTCAAGCGGAGGCTTGTCGGTGCCGACGTCCATGCCCCGGTAGACCTGCGCCGAATCGGCCGTGACCACCGCCCCGCGGAACCGCTCGGCCAGGGCGAGGGCCACCTCGCTCTTGCCGACCGCGGTGGGGCCGACCAGGACCAGGGTGAACGCCTCGCTCAACGGCGCAGGAACCTCCGCGCCAGCTCGGCCCGGCTGATCTCCACGGCCGCCGGCCGCCCGTGCGGGCAGGTCCAGGGCTGCCGGCAGGAGGACCAGCGCGCGAGAAGGGCCGCCTGCGCCTCCGGCTCGAGCGGGTCTCCCGCGCGGACGGCGGTGCGGCAGGCGACGCGGGCGCGCCAGGCGCGCAGCCGCTCCTCCCAGGCGCCGCCCGGCGCCTCCTCGTCCAGGAGGTCGGCGAAGAGCGCCTCCGCCCCGCGCAGCCCCGCGGGGATGGCCCGCAGCCAGAGGCTCGACGGTCCCCCTTCCTCGGCGCGGAAGCCCAGCGCCTCGAGAAGCGGCCGCCTGGCCTCCCAGGCGGCCCTCCGCCGGCTGTCGAGCGGGACGGGAAGCGGCGCGACCAGAGGCTGCACCCCCTCGCCCTCCGCCTGCTGCTCCAGCCGCTCGAACCAGTACCGCTCGTCGGCCGCGTGCTGGTCGACCAGCCAAAGGCTCTCCGCCTCGCCCACGCCGCCGAGACAGAGCAGGTAGGTGCCGTGGAGCTGCGCCAGCGGCCGGAGGCGCGGAGGCCGCCCCTCGTCCCCCTCGCCTTCCTCCCCTTCCTTCCCGGCGGCGTTCGCGGCCGGCGTGGCGACGGCCGGCCGTTCCGCCTCCCCCGCCGCGGCGACCGCCGCGACGGCCTCGCCGGCGTCGAGCGGGGCGTAGACCTGGCGCCAAGCCCAGGCGCCGGGCGTCTCGCGGACGCGGGAGGAAGCGGCGGCGGGCGGCGCTCCCTCCGCCCCCCCGAGCGCGCGGCGGAGCGCGGCGTAGACGGTGCCATGGACGGCGCGCTCGTGGAGGAAGCGGACCACCCGCTTGGTGGGGTGGACGTTGACGTCCACCTCGAGCGGCGGCAGCTCCAGGGCCAGGAGCAGGACCGGGTGGCGGTGGGCCGGGAGCAGGTTCCGGTAGGCTTCCTCCGCAGCCATGCGCAGCGACAGGTTCTCCACCGGCCGGCCGTTGACGGTGAAGCGCTCGAGCACACGCGAGGCCCGTCCCAGCCCGGGGGGGCTGACGAGCCCCGAGAGCTTCAGCGCCAGGGGGCCGGGGGCCTCCTCCCGCAGTTCGCGCAGCGAGCCGGCCAGCTCCTCGCCCCAGAGCGCCGCCACCACGTGGCGCATCTCGCCGTCGCCGGGCGTCTCCAGGAGCGCCCGCCCCTCGTGAAGCAGGCGGAAGGCGACCCCGGGGTGGGCGAGGGCGTGGGCGGCGACCACCTCCTCGCAGGCGAGCAGCTCCGCCCGCGCCGAACGGAGATGCGCCCGCCGCGCCGGCACGTTGTGGAAGAGGTCGCGCACGTCCACCCGGGTCCCCGGCGCCATGGCGACGGGCTCGAGCGCGGGCGGTTCGCCGGCCCGGACGCGCAGCCGCCGCCCGGCCTCCGCCTGCGGCGGCCGGCTCTCGATGGAGAGCAGGGCGACCGCCGCGACGCTGGCCAGCGCCTCGCCCCGGAAGCCCAGCGTGCGCAGCCGCTCCAGGTCCTCGAAGCGCTCCAGCTTCGAGGTGGCGTAGCGCTCGACGGCCAGGGGCAGCTCCTCGGGCGCGATCCCGCGGCCGTCGTCGCTGACGCGGATGGCCGCGCGCCCCCCGTCCTCCAGCTCGACCACCACCCGCCGGGCGCCGGCGTCGAGGGCGTTCTCCACCAGCTCCTTGACCACCGAGGCGGGCCGCTCGATCACCTCGCCGGCCGCGATCCGCTCGGCCACCTCGCGCGGGAGGCGACGGATGCTCACGCCTCCCGCCCTCCTCCCGCCCGGCGGCGCGAGCCGCCGTCGCCTCTCACGCCTCGCTCCCCCTCAGGAGCGCCTGCCACGCCGCCAGGCGCTCCAGCGCCTCCAGCGGCGTCGTCCGCTCGACGTCGATGCGGCGCAGCTCCTCCAGCACCTGGAGCAGCTCCGGCGGCGGCAGCAGCGTCAGCTGCTCCGCCTCCGGCGAGCCCTCCAGGCGGCCGCGCGCCGCCCGCCGCGCCTGTTCGCGCTCCAGCCGCTCCAGGATGCGCTCCGCCCGGCGCAGCACCTCCGCCGGGATGCCGGCCAGGCGGGCCACCTCGATGCCGTAGCTGCGGCTGGCCGCCCCGGGTTTGACGCGCCGCAGGAAGAGGATCCGTCCCCCTTCCTCCTCCACCGCCATGGTCAGGTTGACCAGCGCCGGCAGCTTCGCCTCCAGCCCGGTCAGCTCGTGGTAGTGGGTGGCGAAGAGCGTCCGCGCGCCCACCCGGTCGTGCAGATACTCCGTCACCGCCCAGGCCAGGCTGAGGCCGTCGAAGGTGCTGGTGCCGCGCCCCACCTCGTCCAGCACGACCAGGCTGCGCGGCGTCGCCTGCCGCAGGATGTGGGCCACCTCGCCCATCTCGACCATGAAGGTCGACTTGCCCGCGGCCAGGTCGTCCGCCGAGCCGATGCGCGTGAAGATCCGGTCGACGACGCCGATGTGCGCCGACTCGGCCGGAAGGAAGCTCCCCACCTGGGCGGCCAGCACCAGCACCGCCACCTGGCGCGCGTAGGTGGACTTGCCCGCCATGTTGGGGCCGGTGATGAGGAGGATCCGCCGCTCGGGGGCGAGGACGACGTCGTTGGGGACGAACTCGCCGGGGCCCAGCGCCCGCTCCACCACCGGGTGGCGGCCCTGGACGATCTCGATCCGCTCGCCGTCGTCGACCCGCGGCCGGACGTAGCCCCGCTGCGCCGCCACCTCGGCCAGGCCCTGGAGCGCGTCCAGGCGTCCCAGGGCGCCCGCCATGGCGCGCAGCCGGGCCAGCTCGGCGCCCACGCGGCCGCGCAGCGCCGCGAAGAGCTCGGCCTCGCGCCTGGCCAGCGCCTCGCGCGCGCTCTCCACCCGCTCCTCCAGCGCGCGCAGCTCCTCCGTGACGTAGCGCTCGGCGTTGGCCAGCGTCTGCTTGCGGACGTAGTCGGGCGGCACCTGGTTCCGCTGGGCGCGGGAGACCTCGATGTAGTAGCCGAAGACGCGGTTGTAGCCGAGGCGGAGGCTGCGGATGCCGGTCCGCTCCCGCTCGCGCTGCTCGATCGCCCGGATCTCGTCCTCGCTGTTCCGGCTGAGCGAGCGCAGCCGGTCGACCTCCGCGTCGTACCCCGGCCGGATGACGTCGCCCTCGCCGAGGGCGGACGGGGGCTCGTCCACCAGCGCGCGGCGGAGCTCCTCCGCCAGGCCCGGCGGCGGCTCCAGCGCCGCGGCCAGCCCGGCCAGGAGCTCCGGCAGCGCCATCCCGCCGAGGAGCTGGCGCACCGCCTCCGCCGCCTCCAGCGTCTGCGCGATCTCCAGCAGGTCGCGCGGTCCGGCCAGGCCGAGGACGGCCCGCGTGGCCAGCCGCTCCGCGTCGCGCACCCCGCCCAGGAGCTTCCTCAGGCGGGCGCGCTCGAGCGGGTTGCGGACCAGCGTCTCCACCGCGTCCAGGCGCCGGTTGACCGCCTCGGCCCGCGTCAGCGGCCGCTCGATCCAGCGGCGCAGCGTGCGCAGCCCGAGGGCGGTGACCGTGCCGTCCAGCGTCTCCAGAAGCGTCCCCTGGCGGCCGCCCTCCGGCCCGCGCTGCGTCAGCTCGAGGTTCCGGCGCGTCGCCGCGTCGAGGAGCATCGCCTCGCCCGGCTGGAGGAGGCGGATCTCCGTCAGCTGGGCCACGCCGGCCGGCTGCGAGTCGGCCAGGTAGGCCAGGAGCGCCCCGGCCGCGGCCGCCCCCTGCGGTCGCGTCTCGAGGTCGAAGGCGGCCAGCGAGGCCGTCTGGAAGTGCTCCCGGAGGCGGGCGGACGCCCGCGCCGGGTCGAAGTCGCGCGCGGGACGCAGGGTGATCCGGAGGCCGCGGCCCGAGAGCGCTTCCTCCAGCTCCGCCGGCAACCCCTCCGGAAGAAGCACCTCCGCCGGCTGCAGGCGGTCGAGCTCCTCGAGCCAGCCTTCCTCGCCCGTCGCCCACTCCCCCGTGCGGAACTCCCCGGTGGAGGCGTCGGCGTAGGCCAGTCCCAGCGCGCGGCGCCCCGGCGCCACCGCCGCCAGGAAGTTGTTCCGCCCCGCGTCGAGGAGCCCCGGCTCCAGCAGCGTCCCCGCGCTGATCACGCGGATCACCTGGCGCTCGACCAGCCCCCTGGCCAGCCGCGGGTCCTCCATCTGCTCGCAGAGCGCCACGCGGTAGCCCTTCTCCACCAGACGGCGGATGTAGCTCTCGGCGGCGTGGTGGGGGACGCCGCACATGGGGACGCGGCGCCCCTTCTGCAGCTCGCGGCCGGTCAGGACGAGGTCGAGCTCGCGCGCGGCGATCTCCGCGTCCTCGAAGAAGAGCTCGAAGAAGTCGCCCAGCCGGAAGAAGAGAAGGGCCTCCGGGTGCTCCGCCTTGATCCGGAGGTACTGCTCGAGGAGGGGCGGCGCGCCGCCGCGGCGCTCGGCCGGAAGGCTCTCCGCCCCGGAGGCGCTCATACCCGCGCCCGGGCCGCCGGCCGCACCGCGGCCAGCCCGCAGGAAGCGCACGCTCCCGTCCGCTCCGCCGGCCCGCCGGTCAGCGCGGCCGAGAGGATGTCCAGCACCGCCGTCGTCAGGGCCTCCACCCGCCGCCGCGCCTCCTGGTAGCGGCGGCCCGCCTCCGCGTCCCGGGCCCCGCACTCGGCCAGCGCCGCCTCCGCCGCCCGCAGCTCGCGGACCTCCTCGCTCTCCTCCAGCGCCCGCGCCAGCTCGCGGGCGCGGACGAGCACGCTCGCCCTCACCGCGCCTCACCCGCCGCCAGCGCCGGCTGGGCCAGCGGCGCCCCGGTGGGCTCCGCCTCCAGCGTCCAGGTGTGGGCGCGGGTGATCCGCACGCGCGCCCACTCGCCCGCCCTCACCCGCTCCCCCGGCACCAGGACCAGCTTGTTGCCCCGCGTCCGGGCGGTGAAGACCGAGGGATCCTTCCTGCTCGGCCCCTCCACCAGCACCTCGAACTCCCGGCCGACCAGCGCCTCGTTCTTCTCGCGCGCGATGGCGTAGACCACCTCGTTCAGCCGTTCGAGCCGCCGGTGCTTCTCCTCCTCCGTCGTCGGATCGTCGGCCAGCCAGCGCGTGGCCACCGTCCCCGCCCGCGGCGAGTAGACGAAGGTGAAGGCGTTGTCGTAGCGGACGCGCCGCACCAGCTCCAGCGTCGCCTCGAAGTCCTCCTCGCTCTCGCCGGGGAAGCCGACGATGATGTCGGTGGTCAGCGTCGCCCCGGGGATGCGCTCGCGGATCCGGTCGACGGTCTCCAGGTACTGGGCGACCGTGTACTTCCTGTTCATGCGCTTGAGCACGGCGTCGGAGCCGGACTGGACCGGCAGGTGGACGTGCTCGCAGACGTGCTCCGTCTCGGCCAGCGTCTCGATCAGGCGCGGGGTGAAGTCGCGCGGATGGGAGGTCATGTAGCGCACCCAGCCGATGCCCGGGAGCCGGTCGACGTCGCGCAGCAGGTCGGCGAAGTCGTAGCGCTCGGGAAGGTCGTGACCGTACGAGTTGACGTTCTGGCCGAGCAGCGTGATCTCGCGGTAGCCCTGCGCCACCAGCGCGCGGATCTCGGCCAGGATCTCCTCGGGCCGCCGGCTCCGCTCGCGGCCGCGGGTGTAGGGCACGATGCAGTAGGTGCAGTACTTGTCGCAGCCGTAGATGATGTTGACCCAGGCGCGGACCCCGCCGGAGCGGCGCGAAGGAAGGTGTTCCTGGACCCCCTGGGCGTACTGCCAGACGTCCACCACCATCTCGTCGCTCCGGCGCGCCTTCTCGATCAGCTCCGGCAGCTTGTGCAGGTTGTGGGTGCCGAAGACCAGGTCGACGAAAGGCGCCTGGCGGCGGATCCGCTCCACCGCCTCCGGCACCTGCGCCATGCAGCCGGCGACGCCCAGGAGCATCCGCGGGTTGGCCGTCTTGAGCGGCTTCAGCCGCCCCAGCTCGCCCAGCTGCTTCTGGTCGGCGTTGTCGCGGATGGTGCATGTATTGAGCAGAACCACGTCGGCCTCCTCGGGCCGCTCCGCCGGTTCGTAGCCCATCGCTTCGAGCTGCCCCGCCAGCACCTCGCTGTCGCGCTCGTTCATCTGGCAGCCCCAGGTGCGGATGTAATACCTCTCCGCCACTTGCACACGACCCCCTGCCCGTGCTGCCGGCATTATACCCGGGCGTCGAAAAGGCGGTCCAAACCTCCTCCCGGCGCCGCCCGCGCACCCTCCCGCCGAGGGATTGTGCAAGCCCCGCCCCTCTGCTACCGTATTTCCGTCGTGCTGGCTCCTGCACGAAATTCGTCATCGGGCCGGAGGGAATTCGCCTTGGAAGCCATCCATCCCGTCGACCGCCAGATCATCGAGCTCCTGCAGGCCGACGGGCGCATGTCCTTCGTCGACATGGCCGCCCGCATCGGCGTGACCGAAGGCACCATCCGGCGACGGTTCAACCAGCTGAAGGAGGCCGGCCTGATCCGCATCGCCGCCATCGCCGACCCGTTCGCCGTCGGCTTCGAGACCGCGGCGTTTTTCGGGCTGCGCGTCGATACCGCGGATATCGAAAACGTGCTCCACGACCTGGTCCGCCTGCCCGAGATCCATTACGTCGCCGCCGCCACCGGGGAGTACGACGTGGTCGCCCGCGCCTTCTTCGCCAACAACCAGGAGCTGGCGGACTTCCTCCTGCACAAGCTGAGCAGGATCCGCGGCATCCGCGAGATCAACTCGTCGCTGCTCCTGCGGATCTACAAGCGCTCCTACACCTGGGGCGTCGCCCTTCCCAGCTCGCGCGCCTGAGCCCGCGCCCGCCCCCCGCTAGCGGGCCGGCCCCTCCGGTCCCGCCGCCCCGCCCTGCGCGCCGCCGCCCCGCCCGAAGCCGGGCAGGTGGAGGCCGCGCCGGGCGCGCCGGGGCGTGGCCGCAGCCAGCTCGTAGCGGAGCTGGCGGACCTCCTGCTGGAGCCGTGCCAGGCTGGTCAGCCACTGGTCCCGCTCTTCGCCCAGCAGCTGTTCGAGCTTCCCCACCCGCGCCTCCAGCCGTTCGAGCCGCGCCTCCGGGGTCGCCGGCCCCTCCTCGCCGGCCGCCTCCTCCCCGCCGGCCGGCGGCCCGGCCTCCTCGCCGCGCCCCACGCGCCTCGCCAGGAAGCGCTCCATGGCCGGCAGGTCGGCCACCCGGACCCGGCGCTCCCCCTCCTCGACCACGGTGCGGAAGATCTCCGGCTGCTGCTGCGCCAGCGTGCGGAAGAGATAGGGACGGATGCGCAGCCGCTCGCACGCCCGCTCCAGGCTGATCGACTCCGGGCGGCCGGCCTCGCCGGCTAGCGCCTCTTCCTCCGGCTCCACAGCTCGCTCACCACCTCGTCGGGCGCGATGGCGGCGCCGACGCGGCCGCTGCCCTCGCCCTGCGCGTGGAAGTCGCTGCCTCCCGTCGTCACCAGCCGGTAGCGGTGGGCGAGGTCGACGTAGCGCTGCGTCTCGGTGGCGTTGTGCTCGGGATGCCAGGCCTCCAGGCCGTCCAGGATGCCCGAGCCCGCGAGCTCCTCCACCAGCCCCTCGTCGCCGACGAGGCGCGGGTGGGCGAGGACGCAGACGCCGCCCGCCTCGTGGACCGTCCGGGCCGCCGTGGGCGGATCCAGCTTGGGGCGCGGCACGTAGCCCGGCCGGCCGCGGACCAGGTAGAGGTCGAAGGCCTCCTCGACGCTGGAGGCGTAGCCCTCCTCGACCAGCGCCCGCGCCACGTGCGGCCGCCCGATCACCCCCGGGCCGGCCAGCTCCCGCACCCGTTCCAGGTCGACGAAGATGTTCTCCTCGCCCAGCTTGGCCACCATCCGCTCGATCCGCGCCACGCGCTCGCGCTGCATCCGGGCCAGGAGGCCCGCCAGCGGCCCGTCGCCCAGCTCGGGCCAGTAGGCGAGCAGGTGGACGGAGCGGGACTGGACCTCCGTGCTCAACTCCACGCCCGGCACCAGCTCGGGCGGGGTGAAGCCCTTGCGCCGCAGCTCCTCCACGGCACGCCGGGCGTGCTCGATGCCCTCGTCCGTGTCGTGGTCCGTGATCCCCAGGTAGGCCAGCTTCAGGTCGGCCCCCCAGCGCAGCAGCTGGGCGGGCGAGAGCGTCCCGTCCGAATAGATCGTGTGGTTGTGCAGGTCGGCCGCCATTCCTTCCTCCCGGCTAGGCGCCTCGCGCGTTCTCTCGCAGGAAGATGCGCCGGATGGCGGTGGCGCGGCCGCTCTCCGGCTCGACGTCCACCACGGCCGCGCAGAACTGACGCGGCCCCGGCGCCACCTCGAAGCGGACCGGCATCTGGGTGAGGAAGCGCTCCAACGCCAACGACTTCTCCACGCCCAGCACCGAGTCGCTGGGTCCCGTCATCCCCGCGTCGCTCAGGCAGGCGGTGCCGCCGGGCAGGATCCGCTCGTCGGCCGTCTGCACATGCGTATGCGAGCCGAGGACGGCACTCACCCGCCCGTCGAGGTACCAGCCCAGCGCCACCTTCTCGGAGGTGGCCTCGGCATGGAAGTCGACCAGGACGACGTCCGCCCGCCCGCGCAGTTCCGCCAGCGCCTCGTCCGCCTTGCGGAAGGGGTCGTCGGCCTGGACGCGCATGAAGACGCGCCCGAGCAGGTTGACGACCCCCAGACGGACCCCGTTGCGCAGCTCCTTGACGAGCCAGCCCTGACCCGGAACGCCGGGCGGGTAGTTGGCCGGGCGGACCACCTCGGTCAGGCCGTCGATGGCAGGGATCAGCTCCTTCCGGTCCCAGGCGTGATCGCCCAAGGTGATCACGTCCACCCCGGCCTGCAAGAGCTCCGCTGCCACGGCGGGCGTCAGGCCGGCGTGGCCCGCCGCGTTCTCGGCGTTCGCCACGACCGCGTCGATCGCCTGCTCGTGGACGAGGCGGGAGAGGACCTCGCGCACCATCTCCCGCCCCGGCTTGCCGACGATGTCACCTATGAAAAGGAGACGCAAGCCATGCCTCCTCAGCGCGCATACTCCACCGCGCGGGACTCGCGGATCACGGTCACCTTGATCTGTCCCGGGTACTGCATCTCCTTCTCGATGCGCCGGGCGATCTCCTTGGCCATGGTCCAGGAGGCCAGGTCGTCCACCTCGTCCGGCTTGACGATGATCCGGATCTCACGCCCCGCCTGGATGGCGTAGGACTTCTCCACGCCCTTGAAGGAGCTGGCAATCTCCTCCAGCTTGGTCAGCCGTTGGATGTACGCCTCCAGGGTCTCCCGGCGCGCACCCGGTCGGGCGGCCGAAAGCGCGTCGGCGGCGGTCACCAGCACCGCCTCGACGCTCAGCGCCTCGAATTCCCCGTGGTGGGTGGACATGGCGTGGATCACTTCCTCCGACTCGTGGTAGCGCCGGAGGAGCTCCATGCCCAGCATCACGTGGGTGCCCTCCATCTCGCGGTCGACGGCCTTGCCGATGTCGTGCAGGAGGCCGGCGCGCTTGGCCACCGCCACGTTGGCGCCCAGCATGCTGGCCATCATGCCGGCCAGGTGCGCCACCTCGACCGAGTGCCGCAGGACGTTCTGCCCGTAGCTGGTGCGGAACTTGAGGCGCCCCAGCGTGCGCACCAGCTCGCCGTGAAGTCCGTGGACACCCACCTCCAGGCAGGCTTCCTCGCCCGCCTCCTGGATCTCCTGCTCGATCTCGCGCTCGGCCTTCTGGTAGATCTCCTCGATGCGCGCCGGGTGGATGCGGCCGTCGGCCACCAGCATCTCCAGCGCCAGGCGCGCCTTCTCGCGGCGGACCGGCTCGAAGGCCGAGACCACCACCGCCTCCGGCGTGTCGTCCACGATCAGGTCGACGCCGGCGATGGCCTCGAAGGCGCGGATGTTCCGTCCCTCCCGGCCGATGATCCGGCCTTTCATGTCGTCGCTGGGAATCGGCACGACCGAGACGGTCGACTCGGCGACGTAGTCGGCGGCGCAGCGCTGGATCGCCTGCGCGATCACCTCGCGCGCCTCCCGCTCGGCGCGGCCGCGAGCCTCCTCCTCGATCTCGCGCGCCAGCAGGGCGGCGTCGCGCTCGGCCGCCTGCCGGACCTCCGCCATCAACTCCTCCCGGGCCTGCTGCCTCGTCAGGCCCGCGATCCGCTCCAGCTCCGCCATCTGCTGCTGGTGGAGCCGCTCGGCCTCGGCGCGGAGCGCCTCGACCTCCCCGGCCCTCTTCTCGACTTCCTCCTCGCGGCGGTCCAGCTGCCGCGCGCGACGCTCCAACCCCTCCTCGCGCTGCTCGAGCCGCGTCTCGACCTTCTGGACCTCGGCCCGCCAGGACTGCGCCTCCTGCTGCGCCTGGCGGATCAGGCTGCGCGACTCCTCCTCGGCCTGCAGCCTCCCCTGGAGCAGGATCTGCTCCTTCTCCTTGGCCGCCTCCTCACGGATGCGGGCGGCCTCTCGCTCTGCCTGGCGGACCAGGCTCGTGGACAGGCGGCGCGCCCAGAGATAGGTCGCGCCGCCGCCCGCGAGGAGCCCCACCAGCAGGGCGACCAGCGCGTTCAACCCCACGCTCCTTCACCCCTGTCATCCTCGAAGAACCCGCGCCTCCCTGCGGGCAGGCGCGGCACGCCCGGTCTCCCGCCCGCCCGGCCCCCGGAGGAGCTTCGCGGACAGTAAGCAGGTGCAAAAAAAGACCGAGCGGGGGCTCGGCCTCGACGGCTATTCGCGTCGGATCAACGGGCTCTCGGGTGGTCTTGCACAGTGAGGCGGATCGGGCGCGCCTCCGA
The DNA here is from genome assembly GCA_029960955.1 of Bacillota bacterium. Lineage (GTDB taxonomy): Bacteria > Bacillota > Sulfobacillia > JAIMAT01 > JAIMAT01 > JAIMAT01. The sequence goes on along the minus strand of JASBVS010000033.1, from coordinate 31,329 downwards.
CACTGGGCGACTGCTCTCCACCCCGCCGCCTGGATGAACCCAATCCCCTGCCTTACGATCCACCTGGTCTCCCGTCATCTATGCGAACGGCCCATGGCCGGTCTTCGTGACATACGCCCTCCATCAGTTTATGGGCAGGCGGAAATCGCTGTCAAGGCGAGCGAGGGTCCGTTCCACGACCTCCCAGCCGAAACCCCGCCGGCGCAGGAAGTCGGCCACCCGTCGCCGGCAGACCTCGACCGGTTCCCCGCTGCAGCGCAGCCACTTGCGCCGCCCCAGCTCCAGCGCGACAGCCTCCTCGTCCGGCAGCCCGGCGGCAGCCAGCGCCTCCTCGATCACCTGCGGGGGGAGGCCGCGCTTGCGCAGCTCCTGGCGCAGCCTGGCCGGCCCCCACTCCCTGCCCCGTTCCTCGACGAGCCGCCGCGCGACCTCGCGGTCGTCCACGTAACCGAGCCGTTCGAGCCGCGCCAGAGCCCGTTCCACCGCCTCCGGTCGCATCCCCGACCGCAGGAGGCGGATCTCCATCTCGCGGCGCGCCCGCGCGTGAATCGCCAGCCAGCGGAGCGCTCGCAGGAAGGCCGCCTGCGCCTCGACCTCCAGGCGAAGCCGCGACCAGCGCTCCTCGTCCAGCTCCTCGCCCACGCGAAGCCCCAGCTCGACGACCGCCTCCGCCGGGACCGAACCCATCGGACGGCCGTCCACCTCCACCGCGACGCCGCCCTTCGGGTCGGCCGCGAGCCCGGTCACCCTCACGCGTCCAGACCCGGCTCGGGCTCCTCCGTGGCCGCCGCCACGGCGACGGCCACCGATCCGCCGAGCCGCTCGCGGATCTTGGCCTCGATCTCGGCCGCCACGTCGGGATGCTCGCGCAGGAACTCGCGCGCGTTCTCCTTGCCCTGGCCGAGGCGCATGTCGCCGTAGGCGTACCAGGCGCCGGTGCGGGTGACGACGTCCAGCTCCGAGCCGATGTCGAGGATGTCGCCTTCCTTGGAGATGCCGCGCCCGTAGAGCAGGTCGAACTCCGCCTGCTTGAAGGGCGGCGCCACCTTGTTCTTGACCACCTTGGCGCGCACGCGGATGCCGACGTTCTCGGCCCCCTGCTTCAGTGACTCCACGCGGCGGACGTCGATGCGGACGGAGGCGTAGAACTTGAGCGCCCGCCCGCCCGGGGTCACCTCGGGGTTGCCGAACATGACGCCCACCTTCTCGCGCAGCTGGTTGATGAAGACCACGCAGGTGCGGGAGCGCGAGATGGAGCCGGTCAGCTTCCGCAGCGCCTGCGACATGAGGCGCGCCTGCAGGCCGACGTGGGAATCGCCCATCTCGCCCTCGATCTCCGCCTTCGGCACCAGCGCCGCCACGGAGTCGACGACCACCACGTCGACGGCGCCGGAGCGGACCAGCGCGTCCGCGATCTCCAGCGCCTGCTCCCCCGTGTCCGGCTGCGAGATGAGCAGGTTGTCGACGTCGACGCCGATGCCCCGGGCGTAGGCGGGATCGAGCGCGTGTTCGGCGTCGATGAAGGCCGCCACGCCGCCGGCCTTCTGGGCCTCGGCGATCACGTGGAGCGCCACGGTCGTCTTGCCCGAGGACTCCGGGCCGAAGATCTCGACCACGCGCCCCCGCGGCAGCCCGCCCACGCCCAGCGCCAGATCGAGGGCGAGCGAACCGGTGGAGATGGTCTCCACCTGCATCTGCGTCGCCGCCTCGCCCAGGCGCATGATGGCGCCCTTGCCGAACTGCCGTTCGATCTGGAGGAGCGCGGTGTCCAGCGCCTTCTGTCGATCCAACGCCCTATCCCCCATCATTTTCCAGATCACTTCTTTCCCAGTATCCTCCCGTCGCGCGGGGCTGGCAAGGGGGCCAGGGAGGCGCCGCAGGAAGCCGCGCGCCGCCGGGAGCTCGTCCGGTCGCGCGCGGCGCCGCTTGGGGCGTCAGCGGAAGGGGAAGCGCGCGACCACCGTGTAGAGCGGCCCGGCGGGACGCAGCTGGCTCCGGTAGAGGGCGAACTCCGAGACGGAGCCCGCCGCCCAGAGCCGACCCTGCCAGCCCTCGAGGAGGCCCGCCGCGTCGACGCTCTCGCCGCGCCGCGCGCGGGCGACGGTCAGGTGCGGCTGGAAGGGACGCTCCTCGGCCGGCCAGCCCGCCTCGCGGATCGCCGCCTCCACCGCGCGCGCCAGCGGGGCCAGCCACTCCGCCTCCACCCCCAGCCAGATCACCCGCGCCCGGGCGGGTTGGGGAAAGGCGCCTCCGCCCGCCAGGCGGACGGGCGCGCCGGCGGCCGGGCGCTCCACCCTCTCCAGCCGTCTCACCAGCGGCTCGACCCGCTCCCGCGCCGTCTCCCCCAGGAAGCGAAGCGTCAGGTGGAGGTTGGAGCGCTCGACCCAGCGCAGCCCCGGCAACCGGCTTCCCCACTCGGTCCGGATCGCCTCCAGCGGGCCGGCGGCCAGCGCCTCCAGCGAGACCGCCACGAAGAGGCGCCACTCCCCGCTCACCCCGCCCCTCCCTCCAGCCTGCCGAGGAAAGCCTCCAGCAGAGCCTCCACCGCCTGCTCCTTCACCCGCCGGCGGTCGCCCTGCAGGCGGAGCTCGCGCGCCCAGACCTCGCCGCCCCCGGCCACGGCCACCCAGACCAGGCCGACCGGCTTGGCGGGCGTACCGCCCCCGGGCCCGGCGACACCCGTCGTCGCCAGACCCCAGTCGGAACCGGCCCGGCGGCGGACGCCCTCCGCCATGGCACGCGCGGTCGCCTCGCTGACCGCGCCGTGCCGCTCGAGCACCGTCGCCGGCACGCCCAGCATCGCTTCCTTCGACCGGTTGGCGTAGGCGACCACGCCCAGGAGGAAGTAGTCGGAGGCCCCCGGGACGTCCGTGATCCGGTCGGCGAGGAGCCCGCCCGTGCAGGACTCCGCCACCGCCAGCGTCTCGCCCCGCGCCCGAAGCAGCTCGCCCAGGCGTTCCGCCAGGTAGAGGGAGCGCTCCCCGCTCATCCGGCCATCCTCCTCGCCCTCCGCCCCGGCCCGGCTCGGCTCGCCACCGGGATTCCGCCTAGCGGTCGCCCGCTCCTGCCTCCGCCGCCGGCGGAGGAAGCTCGAGGAGCTGGCGCAGCTCGCCCCCGCCCAGCCGCTCCCGGGCCACCAGCTCGCGCGCCACCCGCTCCAGGCGCTCGCGGTTCTCCTCCACGATCGCCCGGGTGCGGCTCTCCATCTCCGCCATCAGCTCGCTCAGGACGCGGTGGCGGAGCGCCGGCGGGAGCGTCTCGCGGCTGACCACGCCCAGCCGGGTCATGCCCGCGTCGATCATGCGCTCGGCCAGCGAGAGCGCCTGGTCGAAGTCGCTGGCGGCGCCCGTGCTGGCGCTGCCCAGGACGAGCCGCTCCGCCACCGAGCCCCCCAGGGCCCGGCAGATCTGGTTCTCGAGGTACTCCTGCGTGTAGAGGTAGGGATCGTCCTGCGGCGCCTGCCGGACGTAGCCGAGCGCCTCGCCGCGCGAGGCGATGGTGACGCTGGCCACCGAGCCCGGATCGAGCCACTCGCCGACCAGCGCGTGACCCGACTCGTGGACTGCGATCCGGTAGCGCTCCGCCTCGGTCGGCCGGCGGTCCAGCTTCTCCCCCATGATCACCTTCTCGACGGCCTCCAGCAGGTGGCGCTGGCGGATCGCTTCCTCGCCCTCGCGGAGCGCCAGGATGGCCGCCTCGTTGGCCAGGCTCTCCAGGTGGGCACCGGAGAAACCGAAGGTCTCCCGCGCCACCTCGTCCAGGTCGACGTCCTCGGCCAGCCGCTTGTTCCGCGTGTGGAGCTCGAGGATCTGGCGCCGCCCCTCCCGGTCGGGAAGCTCGACGCGCACCACCCGGTCGAAGCGGCCAGGCCGCGTCAGCGCCTCGTCGAGCAGGTCCGGCCGGTTGGTGGCGCCGATGACCAGCACGTAGACCTCCTCGTCGCCGCGGATGCCGTCCATCTCCACCAGCAGCTGGTTGAGCGTCTGGTCGTACTCCAGGTGGCTCTCGTGGCGCCCGCGCTTGCCGCCCAGCACCTCCAGCTCGTCGATGAAGACGACCGCGCTGGAGCGGCCGCTGCGGCGCGCCGTCTCGCGCGCCCGGCGGAAGAGCTCGCGCACGCGCTGCGCGCCCACCCCCGCGTACATCTCGACGAACTCGGCGCCGGAGGCGGGGATGAAGACCGAGCGGGTGGCGGTGGCAGCGGCCTTGGCCAGGAGCGTCTTGCCCGTCCCGGGCGGCCCCACCAGCAGGATGCCGCGCAGCGGGCGGATGCCCATGGCGCGGACGCGCTCCGCCTCGGTGACGAAGGTGAGCGCCTCGAGAAGCTCCTGCTTGGCCGAACCCTGGCCGCCGATGTCGTCGAAGGTGACGCCCTCGTTCCGCTCGGCCGGTGCCAGGGGGACGAATCGTCTCACCGAGAGGCCCGGGATGCCGATCCAGCGGTAGAGGGCGAAGACCAGGGCGGCCAGCACGACGAACGGCAGGACGTTCACGCCTTGCAGCAGCAGGAAGAGCGCCAGGGCGCAGGCCGTACCGATCGCCAGCTCCCTCATCCGCCGCCCACCTCGCTTCCGCAGCCCGCGGACCGGGGCACCAGCTGGTAGAGGTAGTGGCTTCCCTTCACCATCGTCACGTAGAGGTAGCTCGGATCCACGGTCAGCGTCAGCCTTTCGAGGCCCATCTGGCGCGCCAGTCGTTGGGCCTGCTCCTCCATCGTGGTGAACCGGCCGGTCGCCAGCCCTTCGGCGAGGACCAGGTTGAGACGGTAGTAGTCCCGGACCAGCTCGGCGTCACGCCGGTCCGCCACCTCCAGCTGGAAGCGGCCGGGGCCCAGCGAGGAGCCCAGCGCCTCGTCCAGCGAGCGGACCGTCTCCTGGAGCTGATCGACGGGTGCCAGCTCGACGCGCACGACGGGCGGGTTCGCCTGGAGGTCGACCCGGTAGCCGCGCACCTCCGGCCGGCCCGCCAGCACCGACTGGAGCGGTCGCGTGAAGGTCGCCCAGCGGTAGACCCACTGGCCGCCGAAAAGAAGGAGCAGGCCGGCCGCCAAGCCGAGAACGGCCAGGCCCGCCCGTCGCCATCGCGCCGACACCGCCTGCCTCCCCGGGCTATCGACTCTCGCCACTCCATCTTAGGAAAGGGCGGCGGGTGATCGAAACGGACAAGGGTGGCAGGAAGCCCAGCGGGCCGGCCCACCTGCCACCTTCCTCCGGGAGGGGGCGCCTCCCGCCCGCCCCGCCGCGAGGGCGGAGAGCGGCCTACTCCGCCAGTTCCTTGACGAACTCCACCTGGTCGTACTCCGTCAGATCGTCGCGCAAGATGGAGGTCGGCCGGTAGCCGAGCTTGAGGTAGAAGTCGATGGCCGGCGCGTCGCGCAGCCCCGTGCGCAACGTGACCCGGGTCGCGCCCCGGCTGAGCGCCTCGGCCTCGATCCGGCTCATCAGCGAGCGACCCACCGCCAGGTGCGCGTAGGCCGGGTCCACCGCCAGGTCGTAGACCTCGCAGACCTCGCCGTCCATGCGCCCCCGGACCGCGCCGATCACTTCCTCCCCCTGGCGGGCGACCAGGACGATGGCGTCGCGCAGGTCGCGCAGGACGTCCTCGTCCGTCTCGCGCAGCTGCGGCAGGGGAAAGCGGTAGCGACGCTGGTTCTCCTCGAAGGCCGATCGCTGGACGTTCAGAATGCTGGCCACGTCGTCGGTGGCGGCGTACTCGACGGTCCACAAGGCTGCCCACCCTCCTCCGTCTCAGCCCGGCCGGGCCGCCTCTCCGAGGATCGCGCGGCCCGGCCTCCCGGAATCGGTTCCGTCGCCTTCCCCTTCCCGCACCTGCCGGACCGGGCGGGGCGATCCCGGCGCCCGCCTCAGCGGATGGCGCGCCGGCGCCTGGTCTCGTCCCGCTCCCCCGCCTGCTCCTTGGCACAGGCGAGGCAGATCCGGCGGAAGCGGCCCTCCCGCTCCATGGCCTCGAGCGTGCGCAGCGTGGGATCGTTGCCGCGGAACCGCCGGATCAGTTTACCGCAGGATTGGCAGTGCATGTCGCGGAAGAGTGGCACGACCTGGCCCACATGCTTCCCTCCTTCCTTTCTCACCTCAGGGCGTCCCGGGACGAAGGCGGTCGACACGGTTCGTGGTCGCGTGCGCACGGGCCGGCTTTACCCGCGCCGGGCTGTGGTATACTAGCGTCACGCTGACCCCGGTTCGGCGAATCTCTTCACCTGGAGGTCTCAGGGTTTGCAGGGTACCGTCAAGTGGTTCAACGCGGAGAAGGGTTACGGGTTCATCAGCCGGGACGACGGTGAGGGGGACGTCTTCGTCCACTACACCGCCATCCAGAGTGAAGGATTCCGGACCCTGGAGGAAGGTCAGCGCGTCCAGTTCGACATCGTTCAGGGCACCAAGGGACCCCAGGCCCAGAACGTTGTAAAGATCTGACGCAGGACCGCTAGGAAAGGCAGGAGATCGAAAGAGCGTTCTGCCCGTGCAGAACGCTCTCTTCGTCCTCGGATCGGTTTCCGGGTCGCCCCCTGCGAGCAACGCCATGCGCACCGCCCCCCGTGCTTACGGGATCGATTCGACGGGGGCGTCGCCTCACCTGCCGCCGGCCGGAGAGGGTCCGCGGCGGCGCCGTCGCAAGAGGAGGCGACGGCGGCGGAGGCGCCGCAGGCGCCACTCCCAGGCGACGGCGAGAAGCGCCAGCAGCACGAGGATCCAGGCTCCCCGATCCTTCCAGTCCGGGCCGGAGCCGGCGCCGGCGGAGGCTTCCTGGCCCGGAGCGGCGCCCAGCTGGACGAGCGGGACCTGCCCCACGAGCAGGCCGCCCAGGTAGGCCTCCGCCCGCGCCGCGGTCGGCCCCCGGCCGCCGGCGGGCGCCTCCGCGCGGGCGCGGACCGCGACCGCCGGCGACCCGGCCGGCACGTCCAGCCGGAGCGAGCGGGCGGCGACCATCTCGACGCGCCGGTCTCCCGGAAGGGTGAGGAGGAAGCGCTGGCGAGCCTTCACCGCCTCCACCGGCCGGAAGTTCCGGAAGGCCCAGTCCGCCAGGGCGTAGCTCTCCTCCCAGTTGTCCGGCCCGCCGCCCATGGTGACCACCAGGATCTCCCGCGTACCCCTGCGCACCGCCAGGACCAGCGTCTGGCCCGCCTCCACCGTGTAGCCGTTCTTGACGCCGACCACGTCGGGATGCTCGAAGAGAAGCTTGTCGTGGTTGACGAGGTGGCGGGGGCCGTCGCCGTGGTTCCACGGGATGTCCGCTTCCTTGGTCGAGACCAGCCGGCGGAAGGCGGGATTCTCCAGGGCCGCGCGGGCGATGAGCGCCATGTCCAGCGGCGAGGCCACGTGCCGGGGATCGGGCAGACCGCTGGCGTTGACGAAGTGGGCGGTGCGGGCGCCGAGCTGGCCGGCGCGCTCGTTCATCAGGCGGGCGAAGGCCTCCTCGCTTCCGGCCACGTGCTCGGCCAGCGCCACCGCCGCGTCGTTGGCCGAGGCGAGCATCAGCGCCAGCAGCAGCTGCTGGACCGTGAACTGCGAGCCCTCGCTCAGGTAGACGCGGCTCCCCTCCACCTGGGAGGCGCGCCGGCTGACGGTCACCAGCTCGTCGGGGCGAGCCCGCTCGAGGACGAGGAGCGCGGTCAGGATCTTGGTGATGCTGGCCGGCTGGCGCGGCACGTCGCCCTGGCGCTCGGCGAGGACCTGGCCCGTCGCCTCGTCCATCACGACGTAGCCCGGCGCCTCCACGGCCGGGGGAGGGGCGGGCGGCCGGAGCTGGTCGGCCAGCCGGAGGCGTGGGTCGCCGGCGGCAGCCGCCCGCCCCGGCACGAGGAGCGCCGGGAGCAGAAGCGCCAGCAGGCCGAGGCCGAGCCAGCCGCGGACTCGTCCCGGCCGTCGACCGGCGGGCGCCGCGCACGGCGTCAAGCGATCTCGCTCCCCAGGAGGTCGGCCGCCTCGGCCCGTTCGATGCGGACGCGGACGCGGTCGCCGGGGCGGTGCGGCCGGGTGGCGGCGAAGACCACGTTCCCGTCGACCTCGGGAGCCTGTCCCCACCAGCGGCCGACCCAGTAGCGCGGATCTTCGGCGTCCTGCGCCTCGACCCAGACCTCGAGCAGCCGCCCGACGAGGCGCGACTGGCGCCGCTCGCTGATGCGCGCCTGCAGGCGCTCCGCCCGGCGAAGCCGCGACTCCTTCACCCGCTCCGGCACCTGCGGGTGGAGGGCGGCCGCGGGCGTGCCCGCCTCGCGCGAGTAGGTGAAGAAGCCGACGCGGTCCAGCTCGAGGGTGCGCAGGAGGTCCAGGAGCTGCTCGAAGTCCGCCCTTCCTTCGCCGGGGAAGCCGACGATGAAGGTGCTGCGCAGGACGACGTCGGGCAGGCGGCGCCGGATCAGCTCCACCTTCTCCTCGATCAGCCGCCGCCGCTCCGGGCGGCGCATCGCCTGGAGGACGCGGTCGCTGGCGTGCTGCAGCGGCATGTCCAGGTAGTGGAGGATGTGCCGTCCCCGGGCGATCGTCTCGAGGAGCGCCTCGTCCACCAGCGTGGGGTAGGCGTAGTGGAGGCGGAGCCACTCCAGCCCCTCGACGCGGTCCAGGCGACGGAGCAGCTCGGGCAGCCGCGGGTAGCCCGGGCGGTCGAGACCGTAGGCGGTGCTGTCCTGGGCGATCAGGTTGACCTCGCGCGCACCCGCCTCGACCAGCCCGCGGACCTCCTCCTCGATCACCTCGGGCGGGCGCGAGCGGAAGCGTCCCCGCATCAGCGGGATGGCGCAGAAGGAGCAGCCGTGGTCGCAGCCCTCGGAGATCTTGACGTAGGCGCTGAAGCCGCCCGCTCCGCGGCGCGGCAGGAGCGCGTCGTACCTGTAGGCCGGACGGCCCACGCGGTCGAGGGGCACCGCCTCGCCGCCCGCGCCGCGGCCGCCCAGGAGCTGCCGCAACACCTCGGCCACCTGCGGGAAGTCGCCGCTCCCCAGGAGCGCGTCCACCTCCGGGTAGAGCTGCCGCAACCCCGACGGGTCGCGCTGGACGAGGCAGCCGGCGACGACCACGGCGCGCCTCCGTCCGCGGCGCTTCCACTCCAGGAGGGCCTCCAGCGCCGCCAGCGACTCCTCCCTCGCCGGGCCGATGAAGCCGCAGGTCTCCAGGACGGCCACGTCGGCCCGAGCCGCCTCGGGCACCAGCCGGAAGCCGGCCCGGTCGAGGATCCCCGCCATGTACTCGCTGTCGACCGTGTTCTTGGCGCAGCCCAGCGTCTCGATGTAGACCGAAGGCCCGTGCTCGGCCGCCATCTCCTCACCTCCGCCCCTCTTCCGGGCCCGCCCCCCGCTCGCCCGCGCAGCCCGCCGCCTCCGGGCGCGGATCCAGCGCCACCAGGTGGAGCGGCTCGAGCGGCGCCCGCGCCACTTCCTCCAGCCAGTCCGGACCCTGCCGGGCGAGCCAGGACCAGAGGGTGAAGACGCGGTCCTGGGGAAGCCCCAGCGGGAAGAGCGCGGCGGCCACGCGCCGCGCCTCCGCGAAGTCGGCGCGGAAGCGCTGGCGGAGACGGCTCCGGAAGCGCCGCTCCAGGCGTTCCAGCCACCCCTCCACCCAGGCCGGCCCCCCGTCCGCCGTCGCCGCAACCGTCGCCTCCGGCGCGCCGAGCGTCTCGAGGAAGCGGCGGCTCGCCTCCAGCTCGCGCTCCACCGCGGCCCGCCGCCGTCGCCACTCGGTCGCCGCCTGGCGGATGGCGGGAACGGCCTCGGCGACCAGCTCGTCCAGCCCGTCCCGCGCCCGCCAGAGCGCCTCCAGGTCGATCCCCGCCCGCTCCAGCCACGCCGCCTCCTCCCTCTCGACCACGGTCACGTGGCGCCGCGGCAGCAAGACCGGCGGCCGCTGGCCGTAGAAGGCGTAGAGCTCGGCCAGCTGGCTGAGGTAGGCGATCTCCCCGGGCCCGGCCACGTAGGCCACGGTCGGCAGCAGCCGGTCCTGGACGACGGGGCGGAGCGCGGCCGAAGGGCTGAAGCGCTCGGGTTCGGCCTCGAGCTCGGCCAGGAGCGCGCCCGCGTCGCCGCTCCAGCCGCCGCCCCACTCGTGGAATCTTCCCCCTTCGAAGCGAAGGGCGCGGCGGGCGCCCGCCGCGTCCAGGTGGAAGAGTGGCAGCTGGCCCGGCCGCGAACGGAGCGGCGGCTCGAAGCCGAGGGCGCGGACCGCTTCCTCGCCCTGGCGACAGGCGTCGAGCAGCTCCGCCGGGCGGCGGAGCGCCGCCTCCACCGCGGGGGCCGCCAGGCGCCGCAGCTCGGGTCGCATGGGATCGCAGAGGACGAGGCCCCGCGGGCCGAGGAGCGCGAGCAGCTGGCGGGCGAACCAGTCGCCCATGCGGCGCGACGCCCTCAGGGTACCCTCCAGGATCGCCCGCACCTCGTGCCCGTGCTCCAGCGGCGCCAGCGCCTCGGCCAGCGTCCGCGCGGCCAGCGCCGCGTCCGCTCCCAGCGGCAGCCAGGCCACCGGGCTTCGCCAGCCGCGCCGGGGCGCCAGCCGCACGCGCATCACGCGCCGGTCGGCCGTCCAGACGTAGGTTCCCGAGGCTTCGCCGTAGTCGTGGTCGTCGCCGGCCAGCCAGAAGACCGGAACCACCGGCCGGTGCCAGCGCTCCTCCAGCTCGCGCGCCCAGCGGACGGCCTGGAGCGCCTTGTAGACGGTGTAGGCCGGCCCCGTGGCCAGGGCCGGCTGCTGCCCCGTCACCAGGGCGAGCGAGCGCGGATCGGCCAGCCGGCCGGCGTTGGCGAGGCTGGCCTCGGGCGCGCCCAACGCCCGGCCCGTGGCCAGGAGCGACTCCGCCAGCAGGCGGCGGTCGCCGGGGAAGAGGCGCTGGACCGTCCCGGCCGCCTCCGCGAGGACGGGATCGTCCGGGTCGAGCGCCAGCGCCAGCCGTCCGGCCAGGCTGGACGGATCTTCCAGCCAGCGGGCGAAGAGCGGGTTGACGGCGAGAGGAGTCAGCGGTCCGGCACGAAACTCTTTGGAGATCTCGGTCACCGTCCTTCGCACGTCCCGGCCTTCCGGGCTCTTCCGTCGAGGTGGGTGGTCGTCCCTTGAATCTCGCGCAACTGCTGGAGGAGGTCGACGCCGATCCGGCGATCCGCGCCTCTGTCACCGCCTGGGTGCGGACGCCGCCGCGCGAGGCGGAGTGGCGCGACTGGCCGGAGGAGAGCCCGGCCGGGTTGCGGAGAGCGCTGGAACGGCGCGGCGTCCGCCGCCTCTACAGCCACCAGCTGGCCGCCTGGGAGGCGGCGCGGCAGGGCCGGAACCCGGTGGTGGTGACGCCCACCGCCTCCGGGAAGACGCTCTGCTACAACCTGCCGGTGCTGGAGCGCCTCCTGGCCGAGCCCGAGGCGCGGGCGCTCTACCTCTTCCCCACCAAGGCCCTGGCCCAGGATCAGAGGGCGGAGCTCTCCGCCCTCCTGGAGGCCCTGGGGGAGGGCTTCCTCGCCGACACCTACGATGGCGACACGCCTCCCGAAAGGCGCCGTGCCATCCGGGCGGCGGCGCGCATCGTCATCACCAACCCCGACATGCTCCACGCAGCCATTCTGCCGCATCACACCCAGTGGCAGAAGCTCTTCCAGGGGCTCCGCTTCGTCGTCATCGACGAGCTCCACCAGTACCGGGGCGTCTTCGGCAGCCACGTGGCCGGCGTCCTCCGGCGCCTGGAGCGGATCGCCCGCTTCTACGGGAGCTCCCCCCAGGTCATCGCCACCTCGGCCACCATCGGCAACCCGGCCGAACTGGCCCGGCGCCTGACCGGCCGGGCCGCCGTCGCCATCCGGGAGAACGGCGCGCCCCAGGGTGAGAAGCACTTTCTATTCTATAACCCGCCCCTGGTGGACCCCTCCTCCGGCATCCGGAGAAGCTCGCTGGCCGAGGCCGAAGCCTGGGCGGCCCGTTTCCTCCGCCATGCCGTCCCCACCATCCTCTTCGGGCGCTCCCGCCTCTCCGTGGAGCTGATGCTCTCGGAGCTGCGCCGGAAGCTGCCACCCGCGCTGGCCAGCCGGGTGGAGGGGTACCGGGGAGGCTACCTGCCGGGGGAGCGGCGCCGGATCGAGCGCGGCCTGCGGAGCGGCCAGATCCTCGGCGTGGCCAGCACCAACGCCCTGGAGCTGGGCGTCGACATCGGCAGCCTGAGCGCCTCGGTGATGGCCGGCTACCCCGGGAGCGTCGCCAGCACCTGGCAGGAGGCGGGGCGCGCCGGGCGGCGGCAGGAGCCGGCGGTGGCGGTGCTGGTGGCCGGCGGGGCCCCCCTCGACCAGTACGTGGTGACGCACCCGGAGTACTTCCTGTCGAAGGAGCCGGAAGAGGCGCGCATCAACCCGGAAAACCTCTACATCCTCATGAGCCACGTCCAGTGCGCCGCCTTCGAGCTCCCCTTCCGCGACGGCGAGCGCTGGCCGGGCCTGGAGGGCGAGGAGGTCGACCTGGAGGCGATCCTGGAGTTCCTCGCCCAGGAAGGGGTCCTCCGCCACACGGGCGGCCGCTGGTACTGGAACGCGGAGAGCTTCCCCGCCAACGAGATCAGCCTCCGCTCGGCCGCGCAGGAGAACGTCGTCATCGTCGACACCAGCCGGGGCGCGCGGGTGATCGGCGAGGTCGACCTCTTCTCGGCGCCGCTGCTGGTCCACGAGCAGGCGATCTACCTCCACGGCGGCCGCCAGTACGAGGTGACGCGCCTCGACTTCGCGGAGAGGAAGGCCTACGTCCGGCCGGTGGAGGTCGACTACTACACCGACGCCGACCTGGCCGTGGAGCTGCGCGTCACCGAGGTGGAGCGGCAGGAGGTGCTCCCCGGCGGCTGGCAGCGCGCCTGGGGCGAGGTGCGCGTCGTCTCCCGCGCCACCATCTTCAAGAAGATCCGCTTCACCACCCGCGAGAACGTGGGCTGGGGCCAGATCCACCTGCCCGAGCTGGAGATGCCGTCGACGGCCTTCTGGTTCAGCCTGCCGCCCGAGAGCGGCGCGCTCTGGCCGCAGGCGGTGCTGGAGGGCGGCCTCCTCGGCCTCGGCCGGCTCCTGGCGGGCGTGGCGCCGCTCTACCTGCTCTGCGACGCGCACGACCTCCGCTCGTCGATCCAGGCGCGCTCGCCCTTCACGGGGCGGCCGACCGTCTTCCTGTACGAGTCCTACCCGGGCGGCGTCGGGCTGAGCGAGAAGCTGTACTCGCTCCACCGCGAGCTCCTGCGCGCCGCTTTCGAGCTGGTGGAAGGCTGCCCGTGCGCCAACGGCTGTCCGGGCTGCGTCGGCCCGGCCAGCGAGGTGGGCCCGCGCGGCAAGGAGGTGGCGCGCGCCCTCCTCGCGGCGGCGCTCGCCGGGGCCGGGGCCGAGCCGGGCGAGGTGAGGCCCTACGGGGCTTCTTGAACGGTGGGAGCGCTTCCTGGCCGAGCGGTCGGCGCCGCGGGAGGGCCCCGCCGGGCAGGAAGGCGCGGCGGCGCCGGAGGCGGTGGCGCCGCCGCCCCCGAAGGCGGCGGCCTCGCCGGCCCGCGCAGGCAGCCGGCCCTGGCTGCGAAGCGAGCGCCTCCCCCTCGAGCGGGTGCCGGCCCTGGAGGCGGCGGGGCTCGACGCCGAGCCGCGACGCGGCCTGCTGCCGTCGCTGGTCCCCCTGGAGGGCTCGCCCCGCGCCTGGGGCTACCTGGACGTGGAGACCACCGGCCTGGGGCGGGGCGCCGGCACCCTGGTCTTCCTGGTCGGACTCGCCTGGTGGGAGGAAGGGGAGCTGGTGATCCGCCAGCACCTCCTTCCCGACCCGGCCGAGGAGGCGGCCTGGCTGGAGGGCGTCGCGGCCGACGTGGCCGGGCAGGCCTGGGTCACCTTCAACGGCGACCGCTTCGACCTGCCGCTCCTGGCCGCCCGCTGGCTCCTCAGCCACGGGCCCGGCCCCGGCCCCAACCCCTTCGCCGCCGGCCGGGAAGGCCCCGGCGGCTGGGACCTCCTGCCGCTGGCGCGCCTCCTCTGGGGTCGCCGCGTCGGTCGCTCCTCGCTGGCCGCGCTGGAGGAGAGGGTCCTCGGCCTGCGGCGCGACGGCGACCTGCCCGGCTCGCAGGCGCCCGCCCGCTATCTCGCCTACCTGAACGGCGGCGGCGCCGACCTTCTGGACGACGTCGCAGCGCATAACCGGGCCGACCTGATCTCCCTGGTCGCGCTGACCAGCCGCGTCGCCGCCCTCCTCGCCTGCGCCGAGCCGGAGGCGCTTCCCGGGTGGGCGGCCGAGGGGCTGGGCCGGCGCGCGCGCTCGACCCGCGAGCCGGCCGCGGCCGCGCTGCTCGCGCGGGCGTTCCGGGCGGCGGAGCGGCCGGGCGAGCGCCTCCGCGCCGGCCGGCTCCTCGCCCGTGAGCTGGAGCGCCGCCGCCGCTGGGAGGAGGCGGCCGCGGTCTGGGAGGAGCTGCTGGCGGTGCCGGCGCTCGCGCCCTTCGAGGCCTACGTGGCGCTGGCCAAGCTCTACGAGCACAGGCTCCGGCGGCCGGAGCGGGCGCTCGAGGTGGTGGAGCGGGCCCGGCGCGTCGAGGCGGGCCGGCGGCTGCCGGGCGTGGAGCGGCGGCTGGAGGAGCTGGAGCGACGGAGAAGGCGGCTCGAGCGGCGGCTCGGGCATCAGGCGTAGGGCGGCCGCCGCGGGCATACCCTCTACCGTGGCCTGGCCCGGGGAGGCCGGGCGGGGGGTGCCGCCGGCGTGTTCGTCCTCCACCTCGACCTCGGGGAAGCCGTCCGCCGCCGCGCCGCCGTCCTCGCAGCCTTCTTCGGCTTCCTCCTGGTTCTCGAAGGCGGCTTCCGGCTGGCCGGTCACCTGCCCGCCGCCGGCCGTCCCGCGCCCCTGGAGCGGGTGGAGACGCGCCGGCGCGAGCTGGTCCTCACCTTCGACGTGGCCTGGGGCGAGCAGGTGGCGGTCCAGGTGCTCGACGTCCTGCACGAGGAGCACGTCCCGGCCGTCTTCTTCGTCTCGGGCGCCTGGGCGGCCGAGCACCCCGAGCTGGTGCGCCGGATGACCGCGGACGGCCACGAGGTGGGCAGCCTCGGCTACCGCCAGATCAACATGAGCCAGTACGGGCGCGAAGTGATCCTGGAGGAGCTCCGCCAGGCCGGCGACGCCATCCGCCAGGTGACCGGGCGCAAGCCTCGCTTCTTCCGGGCGCCCAACGGCGACTACAGCCCGACGGTGCTGCAGACGGCGGCGGAGCAGGGCTACGTTCCCGTCCGCTGGAGCCTCGACTCGCAGGACTGGCTGGGTCCCGGGACGGACTACATCCGCCGTCGCGTCCTCCGCTTGGCCCGCCCCGGCGACGTCGTCCTCATGAACGCCAACGACACGGAGAGCCAGACGCCGCTGGCCCTGCGCCAGGTGATCCTGGGGCTGCGCGAGGAGGGCTTCGACTTCGTCACGCTCAGCCGCCTCCTGGGCGACGCCGGCGCGACGCCGGCGCCCTCCGCCCTCCGCTAGCGCCGCTCAGGTGCCGGAGGAGCCGCCCGGGCTCTGGCCCTGGCCCGTGCCCGCTCCGGGGTTCGCCGCGACGACGAAGACCAGGTAGGTCACCTGCGTCGAGCGGCTGGGCGTCCCCAGCGACTGGCCGTTCAGCGAGACGGTCATGGCGTAGGGGCGCGCGGTGACGATGTCGAGCTCCCGCTCCGCCGTCCAGCTCCGCTCGCTGCCGGCGGGGAGGGTGCCGCTGTAGACCGTCTTGCCGTCCGCCTTCACCTCGAGCCAGACGCGGTCGTCGAAGCGCACGTCGAGGCGGAGCGGCCCCTGCCCGTTCAGCGTGTAGAGGACGGTCTGGCCGGAGACGGTCTGCCGGATCTCGGCCGCGCCGCCCTGCTGCGAGCCGCCGGTGGCCGTCCCGCCCGGCTGGCCCGTCTTCGACCCGCCCTTGCCGGCGGCCTGTCCGCCGCCCGTCTGCGTCGCCGCGGGCTTGCCGCCGGGCGCGACGGGGCGCGTGCGCGGCCAGAGCACGTAGCCGAGCGCGCCCGCCAGGAGGACGGCGGCCATGAGCACGCCCAGGAAGCGGGCCGGACTCCGCAATCCCAGCCCGGCTCGCCCCGGACCGGCTGCCCGCCCGTGGTTCCGCGCCCGCGCCCGCGGGGGGACGGCCGTCCGCGCGCGCGGCGGCAGGGTGGCCCGGGGCGGCGCCGGCGGCGCCGGCGGCGCGGCTTCGCGGGGCTGCGGCTCCTGGGGGGCGGGTCCCTCTTCCTCGGGCGACGCCAGGGCCGCCACCTCGCGCCGGTACTGCTCGAGCAGCGGCCGCGGGTCCAGCTCCAGCGCCTCCGCGTAGGCGCGCAGGAAGCCCCGGACGTAGACCTCGCCTGGGAGCAGCTCGTAGTCGCCCCGCTCGATGGCGTCCAGGTAGCGGATGCGGATCTTGGTCCGGGCCTGCACCTCCTCCAGCGAGAGGCCCATCTCCTCGCGCCGCCGGCGCAGGATGCTGCCGACGCTCTCCATCTCGCCTTCCCCCTCGCTACCGTCCGCCGGAGTGGGCGGCCGCGTGGCCTTCGCGGCGCGTCTCACGGCCGCAGCCGGTTGAGCAGCCGCGGGTAGGGCACCGCCTCGCGCACGTGCTCCAGGCCGCAGATCCAGGCGACCACGCGCTCGATCCCCATCCCGAAGCCGCTGTGGGGCACGCTCCCCCAGCGGCGGAGGTCGAGGTACCACGCGAAGTCGGCTTCGTCCAGCCCCTGCTCGCGGATCCTGCGGCGAAGCAGCTCCAGCTCGTGGATGCGCTGGCTCCCCCCGATCACCTCGCCGTAGCCTTCGGGCGCCAGCAGGTCGTCGCAGAGGGCGACGCGCGGGTCGTCGGCCGCGGGCTGCATGTAGAAGGCCTTGACGCGGGCCGGATAGCGCTCGACGAAGACCGGCCGCTCGAAGGCCGAGGCCAGAGCGGTCTCGTGTGGCGCTCCGAAGTCCTCCCCCCACTCCAGCTCCAGCCCCTGCCTCCGCAGGAGCGCCAGCGCCTCGTCGTAGGTGATCCGTTCGAAGGGCGCCTCCGCGCGCTCCAGCTTCGCCACGTCGCGCCCCGCGTCGGCCAGCTCGCGGCCGCAGCGGTCGAGGACCCGCCGCAGGACGTAGCGGACCAGCCTCTCCTGGATGCGCATGTTCTCCTCGTGCTCGACGAAGGCCGCCTCCGGCTCCAGCATCCAGAACTCGATCAGGTGCCGCCGCGTCTTCGACCGCTCGGCCCGGAAGGTGGGTCCGAAGCAGTAGACGCGCCCCAGCGCCATGGCGCTCGCCTCGGCGTAGAGCTGGCCGCTCTGCGAGAGGTAGGCCGGCTCGCCGAAGTAGTCGACGGCGAAGAGCGTGGTCGTCCCCTCGCTGGCGTTGGCGGTCAGGACGGGCGAGTCGACGCGGACGAAGCCCTCCCCCCGCAGGAAGTCCTCGCTGGCCGCCATCACCTCCGCGCGGATGCGCAGGATGGCGCGCTGTCGCGGTGTCCGGAGCCAGAGGTGGCGGTGGTCGAGCAGGAAGTCGACCCCGTGCTCCTTCGGGGTGATCGGGTAGTCGGGCTCGCTGGGCAGGCTCTCCACCCGGCTCAGCTCGACCTCCACGCCCCCGGGGGCGCGGCCGTCCTCGCGCACTCGCCCCTGCAGCCGCAGGGGGCTCTCCTGGACCAGGTGGTCCAGGCGGCGGTAGGCTTCCTCGCCCAGCGCATCCCGCGCCGCGACGGCCTGGACGAAGCCGCTCCCGTCGCGGACGATGAGAAAGGCGATCCTGCCGCTGGAGCGGCGGTTGTGGAGCCAGCCCTCCAGGCGGACTTCCTCGCCCACGTGCGCGGGCAGCTCCTCGATGCGGACTCGCGGCCTCTCCACCGGTTCCACTTCCACGCTTCACTCCACCCCGATCACGGCTCGTCTTTCATCTTCCCTGCCCGGAGGGCAGGCTCTGCTGCATCTGCTGCAGGACCTGGGCCAACTGGGCCATCCGTTCTCCGTAGAGCGCCCAATTCCCCTGCCGGATGGCTTCCTGCGCCTGGCTGTACAGCTGGTTGGCCTGGCGCACGAGGTCGGCCCACGCCGGCGCCGTGCCGCCCGGGCCCGCCGGCGCCGGCGAGGGCGCGGCCGGCGGCGGGGGGGCGGCGACGCCGAAGAGGGAGCGGAGCGCCTCGTCCAGCGTCGGCGCCATGGCCACCTGGCCCGCGTAGGAGACGATGACCCGGCGCAGCTCGGGCAGCTGGGTGCTCGTCGACTCCAGATAGAGCGGCTGGACGTAGAGGAGCGAGCGGTCGATGGGGATGACGAGCAGGTTGCCGCGCAGGACGCGCGAACCCTGCTGGTTCCAGAGCGTCAGCGCCTGGGAGATCCGGTCGTTGTTGTTGATCAGCGACTCCACCTGGGCCGGGCCGAAGATCTGCGTCTGCTTGGGAAAGTTGAAGAGCACCAGCTGGCCGTAGTGGGACCCGTCGGAGCGGGCCGCCAGCCAGGCGATCATGTTGTCGCGGTTGTTGGGCGTGAGCGGCATGACCTGGAGGAACTCCGGCTGCGACTCGCCCGGAAGCTGGAAGATGGCGTAGTACGGGTCCATGGCCTGCTGGTCGGAGGTGCCGGCCGCGATCTCCTTCGGGAACGTCCAGAGATCCTCCTTGTTGTAGAAGACCTCCGGGTCGGTCATGTGGTAGCGGACGTAGATCTGCACCTGCGCCTTGAAGAGGTCCTGCGGGTAGCGGACGTGGGCGCGCAGCCCCGCCGGCATCTCGGCGGCGGGACGGAAGAGGCCCGGGAAGATCCGCTCGTACGCCTGGAGGAGCGGATCGCCCGGGTCGAAGGCGTAGAACGTGACGGAGCCGGTGTAGGCGTCGACCACCGCCTTGACGGAGTTGCGCATGTAGTCGACGCCGCTCTCCTGGAGCGCCTGGGCGTACGGGTAGTCGGAGCTGACCGTGTAGGCGTCCAGGATCCAGTAGAGCCGGCCGCCGTCGATGACCAGGTAGGGCGAGGAGTCGTAGACGAGGAAGGGGGCCACCTGCTCCACCCGCTCCTGGACCTGCCGGTGGATCAGCGCGCGGCTGCCCGCCGTCAGCTGGCTCGAGAGCAGGACGTTGTAGTCGCCCTCGGCCAGCGCGAAGGCCAGCCGCTGCAGGAAGGTGCCCAGCCGGACGTCGCCCTGGCTCCGGTACTCCGTGTAGACGTTCCGGTTGCCCTTGGGGTAGTCGAACTCCTTCTGCGTCGTGCCCACGATGGCGTAGGGCGTCGTGTCCAGGCCGAAGTAGATGGCCGGCTGCCGGACCGCCAGCTCGGGGCTTCCGTGCGGGGGGATGTCGCGGAGGATGAAGGGCGGCATCCCGTCCGGCGTCACCTCGGCCGCCGGCGTCACCACCACCCCGTACCCGTGGGTGTAGATGAGGTGCGTGTTGACCCAGCTCCGGTCGGGCAGGTTGTCGTAGTTGATCTCGCGCCCCGAGAGGACCACCTGGCGGAGCGCGCCGTTCAACTCGTAGCGGTCGACGGTCATGGTGTCGAACTCGTAGTAGGTGCGGATGCCCTGGAGCTGCTGGTAGGCCCTGCTGATGAAGCGCCAGTCCCAGAGGCGGACGTTGCTGATCGTCCCCTGGTCGGCCTGCACCGCGGCGTAGCTCAGGTCCTGGCGCACCTGGTAGTTGCGCGCCTCCACGCCTTCGAGGTTCCAGGCGCGCAGCGTCGCCTGGATGGCGTTCTCGATGTACGGGCGCTCCTTCACCAGCTCGTTGGGGACGACGACCAGCCGCTGCACCAGCGCCGGCAGGACGCCCGCCACCAGGATCGAGCCGAGCACGAGGCCGGCCGTCGCGTAACCCAGCCAGCGCAGATGGCTGACGCGCGCCAGCGCGAAGGAGGTCGCAGCCGCCAGCAGCGCCAGCCCCGTCATCACCCAGAGGCCCGGCAGCATCACGTGCAGGTCCGTGTAGCCGGGGCCCGCGGCGACGCCGCGCGTGGAGAAGAGCAGGGCGAACATGTCGAGCCGGTAGCGCCAGGCCAGCACCAGGAAGTAGAGCCCCACCAGGACCCCGAGGTGCACGCGGGCCGCCGGGTAGACGTGGAAGCGCCGGTCGAAGACGGCCACCGCGCCCGTCATGAAGTAGAGGAAGCCTGCGACGACCAGTGCCAGCACGATGGTCGTCTCGAGATAGCCGTAGACGAGGCGGAGGAAGGGAAGCGTGAAGACGTAGAAGCCGATGTCCCGGTGGAAGACGGGGTCCATCTGGCCGAAAGGCACGCGGTTCCACCAGCGGGCCACCGTCATCCACTCGCCCGCCCCGTTCAGCCCCATCACCAGCCCCGTGGCCGTCGAGAGCAGGGCCAGGACGAGGAGCTGCCGTCTCGGCCGCAGCCAGGGGAGGACCTGCGGCGGAACCGCCTCGGGGCTGACGAAGAAGACGCCGAACGCACGCCGCGCCCAGATCAGGTTGGCGAAGAGGAAGCCCGCGCTCAGCAGTCCCGTGAGCAGCCCCAGGCCCCACTGGTAGGCCAGCATCGTCCAGAAGACGCCGCGGAAGCCCAGGTGGCCGTACCACTGCCAGCTGACGTAGCCCCCGCTGACCAGCGTCGCCAGCCCGAAGGCCGCCAGCATGCCGGCGGCGAAGAGCCAGATCCACCTGCGCTCGCCCATCGGTCGCCCCCTCGTCGATGGCCGACCTCCCCGTACCCCTGGCGCGGATAGAGGAGCCGATCCGCGAGGCATGATGCTTTCTGACGCTTCGTGCGGGAGGCACCCACATGAACGTAACCGAGTCGACGCGGAAAAGCGAGACAGCCGCTCGCGGCCACGAGGAGGAGTCGATCCGCGTCGAGGTCCTGGACCGCACGTGGATCCGGCTCTCCTGGGGCGGGCGCCTCGACCTGCGGCGCTGGCACCGGACGGGCAACGAGAGCCACCTGGTCCTCGACCTGGTCGACCCCGAACGCGGTCTTCTCTACGAGGCCGTCCTGCCCCGGCCCGTCGACGCCTGGCGGCTGGCCGTGCCCCGGCCGGGCCGCTACCGGGTGATCCTGGCCCGCCGCATCGACCGCCGCCGGCGCGAGACCCTCGGCTCCAGCGGGGACTTCCTCGTCCGGGAGACGGAGCCCCGGCGCGACGGCTCCCGCTCTCCCGCCTGGATGGAGGAGGAGGCCACGCTCCGCACCCCCCTCTGAGCGCGCCACGCGGCGGCGCCCGTCAGAGGTGGATCCGCGCCAGGAGGTCCCCCACCGCCAGGCGGAACGTGTCCCAGAGGACGCGGAGGAAGTTTCCGCGCGGAACCGCCCCGCGGGCCACCAGGGGGATCTTCCAGCTCGCCGAACCCGCCTTCAGCACGATCTCGCCCAGCGGCTGGCCCTTGCGCACCGGCGCGATCAGCCGCGACGGCAGCGCGACCTGGACCGAGAGCGAGCGCGCGTCCTGCCGGGGGACGGTCAGGAGGAGCGGCGCGGCCGGGACCGGCTGGACGCTTCCCGCCGCCCCCTTGTAGACGGGGATGGAGGCCGGAAGTTTCCCGTGCAGGTCGGGCGTGACAGTGGTGAAGTTGTCGAAGCCCCAGTTGAGAAGCGCCTCCGCCTCCCGCTCGCGCTCCTGCATCCCGGCCTGAAGCGTCGGTGCCTGGATCCCCATCACCACCGCCACCAGTTGCATCGAGCCGGAGCGCGCCGAGGCGGCCAGGTGGTAGCCCGACTCCTCCAGGTGCCCGGTCTTGAGGCCGTCGACGCGCCGGTCGGTGATCACCAGGCCGTTCCAGTTCTGCTGCGTGATGGGTTGCGGCGCGCCGCTCGGCTGGTAGCTGAACGTGGCCGGCTTGGTGTACTTCGTCGCGTCGGGAAAGTGGTTGAGGATGTAGGCCGAGAGCTTGGCCACGTCGGCCGCGCTGGTCGTCTGGCCCGCCGCGTAAAGCCCGTGGCTGTTGAGGTAGTACGTGTCTTCCAGACCCAGCTGGCGGGCCTCGGCGTTCATCATGCGCACGAAGTTGGCCTCCGTGCCGCCCAGCTGCTCCGCGACGGCCACCGCGGCGTCGTTGCCCGAGGCCACCATCAGCCCGTAGAGAAGCGTGTCGAAGGGCACCCGGTCGCCCACGCGGACGAACATGCGCGAGACGGTGTCGTTGAGCGACAGCTGCCAGGCCTGCTGGCTGATCGTCACCTGGGTGCGGGGCGTGACCACGCCGTCCTTCAGCGCCTTCAGCGCCAGCAGGAAGGTCATCAGCTTGGCGAGGCTCGCCGGCTGCATCTTGGCGTGCTCGTTGTAGGCGTAGAGGACCTGGCCGGTGCGCACGTCGAGCAGTTCCGCGGCCGCCGCCTTCAGGCTCAGCGGATTGCCGCGGACCGGCGGGGGAGTCTGGGCCTGCGCCGCCGGCGCGATCCAGGCCGCGGGCAGCAGGAAGAGGAGCGCGAGGAGCCCTGCCAGAAGGCGTCGGCCGGCGCCGGTGACGCTCCGACCGACCATGCGGAAGCCAGAGCGCAATGCGTCTTCCACCTCGACGGAAGCGGGATGCGGACGACGACCCCGGTCCTCGCCTAGTCTCCGTAGCCGCTCCGGCGGCCATGCGACCGGGGACGCCGCCCCATGCTATCACAAGAGCCCCTCACAACCACCTTCCAAGGAAGCCCAGCAGCAGCGGCACCGCGGCGCTGAGCAGGAGGCCGCTCAGGAAACCTTCCACCCCCGCCTCCGCGCCGCCGGCGCGGACGAGCACCGCGAGGCCGGTGTCCATGGCGGTGGCGCCGGCCGCCGCCACCGCGGCCGCCCGGCCCAGCCTGCGCACCAGCCAGCCGGCCGCCACCAGGCCGGTCAACTCCCGCAGCAGGTTGGCCAGGAAGCCCAGGAGCGCCAGCTGCCCGCCCGCCGCCCGGGCCAGCATGACGGCGTCGAGGCTGTACCAGCCGAAGCCGCCGGCCACCGCCAGCGCGTGCACCGGGTCGAGCCCGCTCACGGGAGCCGCCAGGAGACCGCCCAGCAGGCTGCCCAGGGCGGCGCCCAGCGGCGTCAGGAGGAGCCGCCAACCGCGACGGAGCAGGCGCGCCACCCGCTCCAGGTCGGCACCCATCACCAGGCCGGCCGAGAAGAGGAGGCCCGTCAGCGCCCAGGACTCGGCGGAGCCGGCCCAGGCGGCCAGGGGACGGCCGCGGGCGAGGAGGCCGAGGAGAATCCCGGCGGCGGTGGCGAGCAGGACCCGCCGGCTCATCGCACCAGGAAGCGCGTCACCAGGACGGCCCCGAGCTGCGGCAGCCAGGCCAGGAGGAGCGCCCGGCCGGCGAGGAGGCCGGGGTGCCGCCAGACCGTGGGGTCGGCGCCCACCTGGGCACCCAGGCTGAGGAGCAGCACGACCAGCGACGCCTGCCCGAGCCGCTCGTTCCAGCGGAGAGGCACGCGCCCCGGACGGAGCGTGGCGCCGAGCACGAAGCCGAGGAGGAGCGCAGCCAGCCAGATCCCGTTCATCCGAGTCCCCTTCCTGGCGAGGCGTGGGCTAGACTGGGGAGGCGGCGTGCCGCAAGCCCAGATTGTACAGGAGGCAGGGCGATGTCGGAGACGGTTTTCCTCAACGGGCAGTTCGTTCCCTACGAGCAGGCGCTCATCCCGGTGGAGGACAGGGGCTTCCTCTTCGGCGACGGCATCTACGAAGTGGTCGCGGCCTACGGCGGGCGCTTCTGGCGCATGGAGGAGCACCTCGACCGGCTCGAGCGGAGCGCGCTCGCCATCCACCTCCCCCTTCCCATGGAGCGCGAGGCCATCCGCCGGACGGCGGAGGAGCTCCTGCGCCGCAACGGGCTGGAGCGCTCGGACGCCTCGCTCTATCTGGAGGTCACCCGCGGGCCGGCGCCCCGGAACCACCTCTTTCCGGAGGAGCCGCACCCCACCGTGGTGATGATCGCGCGGCCGCTTCCTCCGGTCGATCCGGCGGTGGTGCGCGACGGCGTGACGGCCATCACCGTCCCCGACATCCGCTGGCAGTCGGTCCACATCAAGTCGGTCTGCCTCCTCCCCAACGTGCTGGCCAAGCAGGCCGCCCACGAGGCGGGCGCCTTCGAGGCGATCCTGGTGCGCGAGGGCGTCCTGACCGAGGGGTCGAGCTCCAACCTCTTCCTGGTCTTCGGACAGGAGCTGCACACGCACCCCGAGGGGCCCTTCATCCTCTCGGGCGTCACCCGCGGAGCGGTGATCGAGGTGGCCCGCGACCTGGGCTATCCCGTGGTGGAGCGGGCGGTGCCGCTGGAGGAGCTCTGGCGGGCGGACGAGGTCTTCGTCACCGGCACGACCTCCGAAGTGGTGCCGGTCGTCCGCGTCGACGACCGCCTCGTCGGCAGCGGCCGGCCGGGACCGGTGGTGCTCCGCCTCCTCCAGGAGCTGCGGCGCCGGACGCGCGGCGAGGCCTAGGCCCTGCCGGGGGCGCCGGCCGGGGACCGGAATAGGCGGCGGGAGGCGCTGGCAAGCTAGCCCTGGATGACCCAAGTGGGAAGAAGGAGTGGATTCCCCGTGCCGGGTCAGGCGGGCGACGCGAACCAGATGCTCCGGCAGATGATCCGGGAGGAGCTGGCCTCGCTCCTGGCCGCCCAGGGAGGGCCGGGGGGCGTGCGGGGTGGGGCGGCCTATCCCGGAGAGGTCCAGGCCCGGGAGGGCGTGGTCTCCCCCGGAATGGCCAAGGGCGGCACGGCCTACCCGGCCGTCCCCGGCGCGGCGGGCACGGGGGGCGGCGCGGGCGGCGGATTGGCGCCGCGGGCAGGCGGCCTGCGCCGCCGCCAGGTGCGGCTGGCCCAGGCCGGGGGCGGCGGTGCCGCCGCTCCGGCTGCCGGTCAGGCCGGAGGCCAGGGCTGGTCCGGCGGGGCGACGGGCGGGCTCCCCGACCCCGCCGCCCAGATCGCGCGGCAGCTGATGGACAACCTGGCCCGGTTGCGCAGCGTGCTGCAGGAGAGCGAACAGATCGCCAACCGCATCGAGCAGCTCTCGCAGCAGATGGCCTCGGAGGAGGAGAACGCCCGCGGCGCCTCCGGCGGGCGCCAGGGGCGCGGCGGGGACGGAGGCTCCCCGGGCGGCGACGGAACGGGAGAGGGGCCCGCCCAGCGCGCCGGCTCCTTCGTGCGCGCCGCCCGGCGGAAGCTGCGCCAGCTGACCTGACACCCTCTCGGCCCCGCGGGACACCCTCTCGGCCCCGCGGGCGCCCGCGGGCGCCCGGCTCGGCCCTTTCCGGTCATCCCGGTCATCCCGGCGGCTCCTCCCTCAGCGGTTCTTCCGGATGGCGCTCCAGAAGGCGGCCGTCTCGTAGCCGACGCGCCAGATGGCCAAGCCGTGCAGTCCGTAGCGCTTGGCGATCTGGATCTTCTTCACGATGGAGGTGGCGTCTTCGAACCAGACCTCGTGCCGGGTCCCGTCGGCCGCGACGTAGGTGTAGTAGGGGACGCCCGCCGGCGTCCGCCGGATCTGCGGTCCCTTGGGGATGTTCTTGAGCGGGATCGAGCGCGCCTGCGTGCTTCCTTGCGGCCAGTCGTAGCCGTAGGCGGCGAGGCCGAGGATGACCTTGTCGGGCGGGATGGCGGCGATCGCCTCGCGGACGGCCGCGTCCACCCAGGCCAGCGGCGCCACCGAGCCCGGCGGCGAGCCCTCGCTGTGCCGGTCGTAGGTCATCAGGACGACCTGGTCGGCGCTCTTCCCCAGCGCCGCGTAGTCGTAGGCGCTCTGCGCGCCGTTGGACGTGAGCGCCGGGATGACGTCCACGGTCACCACCTTGCCCAGCGCATGGAGCCGCTGGCTGAGCGCGGCGACGAAGGCGCTCAGGCCGGCCCGGGCCCCGGGGTCGAGCAGCTGGAAGTCGACGCTCGCCCCGGCGTAGCCGTTCTTCTGCACGGCGGCCACGACGTTCTCCACGGCCTTCGCCCGCGCCGCCGGATCCAGGAGGACCGTGTTGTTCCCGCCGGCGTTGGTGAAGAGCGGCTGAAGCCGGATCTTGTTGTCGCGGGCGAACTTCTTCAGGTCGGCCTCGCTCATGTCGACGAGGCTTCCGTCCGCGTTCACCTTGTACCAGAAGGGCGCCAGATAGGAGATCAGGTCCCGGTTCTGGCGCACCAGCGCGAGAACCTGGCCGCGCGGCTTCTCGTACTGGTCGTCGTAGAAGGCCAGCACCCGGAGCGGCCCCGTGTGCCGGGTCGTGGTCTGGCCGCGCCGGGCGGGAAGCGTGGCCGAGGTCGCCGGACGCCCCGTCTTCGGCTGGGCCGGCGTCTTGCGCGCCGTCCGGCCGCCGGCACAGGCCGCACCCAGCAGGAGCGCGGCCGCCAGCAGGATGGCGAGGCCGACCCGCGGAGCCCTGGCTTGGAAACGCATACGACCGCCTCCCTCCCCCCGGGCGTCGTTCGCCCGGCGGCAAGTGACGGTCGTAGTATGCGGAGGGCGTCCCGGTGCTCTCCGCTCAACCCTTGCCAGGGCTGGAGGAAGGAGGGCCGGCGAAAGGCCCGCCGCCCGCCTCGTCCGGCCGCGCGCCGAAACCGTAGAGCCGGGCGTAGGTCTCCGGCGTCATCAGCACCTCGCGCGGCTTCGGCCCCTGGTAGGGCCCGACGATGCCGCGGCGCTCCATCATGTCGATGAGGCGGCCGGCGCGCGTGTAGCCGACGCGGAGGCGCCGCTGCAGGATGGAGACCGAGGCCTGGCGGTTCTCCACCACCACGCGGATCGCCTCCGGGAGGAGCGGATCGTCCTCGTCGTCGCCCGCTTCCTCGTCGTCGTCCAGCGAGGCGCCCACCTCCAGCACGTACTCCGGCCCGGCCTGGTCGCGCAGGAAGGTGAGGACCCGCTCGAGCTCCCGCTCGGAGACGTAGGCGCCCTGCGCGCGGACCGGCTTGGCCGCGCCCAGCGGGTAGAAGAGCATGTCCCCCTTGCCGAGGAGCTTCTCCGCGCCGGCCATGTCGAGGATCGTGCGCGAGTCGACCTGCGAGCTGACGGCGAAGGCGATGCGCGAGGGGATGTTGGCCTTGATCACGCCGGTGATCACGTCGACGCTCGGCCGCTGCGTGGCCAGCACCAGGTGGATGCCCGCCGCCCGCGCCATCTGCGCCAGCCGCTGGATCGACTCCTCGATCTCGCGCGGCGCCACCATCATCAGGTCGGCCAGCTCGTCCACCACCACGACGATGTAAGGAAGGGCGGGACTCCCGTCGCGCAGCACCGCCTGGTTGAAGCGGTCGATGTCGCGCACGCGCCACTCGGCGAAGAGCTCGTAGCGCCGCTCCATCTCGCGGACGAGCCAGCGCATCGCCCCCGCGGACTTCTTCGGGTCGGTGATCACCGGCGCCAGCAGGTGCGGCAGCCCCTCGTAGCCGCTCAGCTCGACGCGCTTGGGGTCGATCAGCAGGAGGCGCACGTCGCGCGGCCGCGCCTTGAAGAGCAGGCTGGTGATCAGCGTGTTGATGCAGACGCTCTTGCCCGAGCCGGTGG
Source organism: Bacillota bacterium (assembly GCA_029960955.1). Lineage (GTDB taxonomy): Bacteria > Bacillota > Sulfobacillia > JAIMAT01 > JAIMAT01 > JAIMAT01. The sequence continues at coordinate 3,985 of JASBVS010000033.1, read as the reverse complement.
CGCCGGCGATCAGCACGTGGAGCATGTCGTCCAGCGTGGCCACGATCGGCCGCCCGCCGATGTCCTTGCCGATGGCGACCGTCAGGCGCGAGCGCGAGTTCTGGAAGGCGGGCGACTCGAGCACCTCGCGCAACGTGACCGGCGTCACGTGCTTGTTCGGCACCTCGATGCCCAGCACCGACTTGCCCGGCACCGGCGCCACCACCCGCACCTCGGGCGCCGCCAGCGCCAGCGCGATGTCGTCGGCGAGGGCGACGATGCGCGCCACCTTGACGCCCGGCGCCGGCTGCAGCTCGAAGCGGGTGACCGCCGGGCCCCGGTAGACGCCGGCCAGCGTCGTCTCGACGCCGAAGCTGCGCAGCGTCGCCTCGAGGAGCGCCGCCTCCTGGCGCAGGTCCTCCTCGCGGTCGGCCGCGATCCGCGCCGGTGCGGGCCGGTTGAGGAGGTCGAGCGGCGGCAGCTGGATGCCCGCCTCATCCCGCCCGCGCTCGCGCCGGCGGCCGCCCGCCGCCCTCGACCCGGGCCCGCCGGCAGCGCCGGCACCGCCGGCGGGCGACTCCTCCGGCGGGGCGCTCATGGGCATCCGCGGCGGGATGGGAGGCTCGAACGCCTCCGGGCGGCCGGGCAGCCCTTCGGCACCGCCCGCCGCGACGGCGCCCCCGGCCGCCTCGCCGGCCGCGAACGGGCCGGCGGCCGGCTCCCCGCCGGCGGCCGGCTCCGGGGCGGCCGGGCCCGCGGTGCCCGCCGCAGCGGCACGGCCGGGCGCCGCCGCTTCCGGCGGGCCGCCCCCCTCCGGCGAGCGCGGGGGCTGCGCGGGTCGGGTGTCGGAGCCGGGCGCGGGCGGCGCTTCCTCCTCCTCCTCGAAGAGGAAGTCCTCCAGGGCGCCCTTCAGCTCGACGAAGAAGGCCCGCAGCGGCCCCCACGCGCGCCCCAGCCAGGTGCTGAGCGGGCTTCCGGTCAGGAGGAGAAGGCCGGCGAGGCCGACCGCCGCCAGGAGGACGGCGCCGCCGAAACGGCCGAGAGCGGCCGAGAGGCCGGACCAGACCGCCGTGCCGAGAAGGCCGCCTCCCGCCCGGCCGCGGACCGCCTCGGCCCAGCCGGCCGGCTCGAGAAAGGAAGCCCAGCCGGCCAGGTCGGCCACGATCAGGGTTGCGCCCACGGCTCGGCTCCGCCCGCCGGGCGGCGGCGCGGCACGCAGGAGCGCGACGGCCACCGCCGCCAGCACGACGGGAGCCGCCCAGGCGACCACGCCGAAGAGCGCCACCAGCGCCGCCCGCGTCCCGCGGCCCGCCGGGCCCATGGGCGCGCCGGCCAGCGCCCCGCCCAGGAGGGCGGCGAGCGCGGCGACCACCACCGCGGCCAGCTCGCGCCGCAGCGGTTCCGGCAGAGCCGGTCGTGCCCGGCGCGCCGGTCGCGCCTTGCGTGGCGAGCGGGCGGAGCCCGCAGGTCGCTGCATGCTCCCCTTCCCCACCTTCCTCGGCGATCCCGGAGGGGGCAGCCCCTCCCCGGGCGGGGGCCCCGCGGCCGCCCCGCCGGAAGGGCGCCGGGCGTCCGGCCGCCGTGAGGACCCCTTGCCGGCGCCGCTCACAGCAGCTGCCAGGCGAGCACGACGACGCCCAGGAGCGCGCAGTAGACGGCGAACGGCTTGAGGCTTCCCCGCGTCAGCGCCTGGATCAGCCAGCGGATGGCCAGCATGCCCGAGAGCGTCGCCGCCACGAAGCCGCCGACCAGCGGCCCGGAGCCGGCGAAGCCGCCGACGTGCCGCAGCTCCACCAGCGCCGCGCCCAGGATGGCCGGCAGCGCCAGCAGGAAGGAGAAGCGCGCCGCCTCGAACCGCTCCATCCCGGCCATCAGCGCCCCGGCCACCGTCGCGCCGGAGCGCGAGAGCCCGGGCGCGATGGCCACCCCCTGCATGAAGCCCGTCCAGAGGGCGGCTCCAAACTTGTTCGGCGATTTCTGTCGCCACGAGGCCGTGAGCCTCGACCTCATCCGGGAGGTCCACGCGCTTCTGGGGAAAACGGCCGGCAAGACGACGCTCATGAACTGATCACGCGGTCCTGCATCTTGTTCAGGTACTCGTAGGCCTGCGGCACGCCGATGACCATGCCGGTCAACCGCACGGGATGAACCGTCATGGTGGCGGTGCTGGTGATGAAGCTCCGCTTGGCGCTGACCGCGATGGGCACGCCGATGGAGTGGCCGCCCCCCAGCACCACGGTCGCCGTCGGCTTGGAGAGGCTGCGGATCGCCTCGGCGATGGCCAGGCCCGCCTCCACGTCGCCCCCCACCGTGTTGAGCAGGATCAGGAGCCCCTTGATCTGCGGGTTCTGTTCCACGGCGAAGAGCTCGGGGATGACGTGCTCGTACTTGGTCGTCTTGTTCTGGCCGGGAAGGATCTGGTGCCCCTCGATCTGCCCGATGATGGTGAGCACGTGGATCTCCGAGGAAGCCGGTCCCTGCTCCGGCGGCCTGGGCGTGCCCAGCGCCTGCACCGCGGCGGCGGTGGGTGTGCCGTCGGGCGCCGGCTGCGGCGGTGGTGCCCCCGGTGAGGGCGCCGCCGGCACGGTACCCGGGCCCGGCGGGCTGGTCGGAGCAGGCCCTGGGCCCGGCCCCGTGTCGCCCCTGGTCTCCGCCCGAGGGGCGCCGTCCACCTCCGGCAATCCCGCCGCCTCCCGCTCCGGCCGAAGCCCGGCTCCGCCTCGACGATCGTCCCTCCGCATCGGATCGCCTCCCCCGCGCCTAGCGTGGGGTCAGGCCGGGAGTCCCTATGCACGTCGAGCGGGCTCCGGTAGGACGGCACCCTGCGATACGGCTCCGCGCCTTCAACCGGACCGGGAACGCCTTCCCGACCGTACCGCGGCTTGGTAAACATGGCGTCCGGCTCGCGACGTGGGGACGGTCGAGTCCAGCCGATCCCGCCGGCCCGCGGCAGGCGGCCGTGCGGCGCCTCGACCGCGCCGAGCTCCTCCTCGATGACGCTGAGGGTCTGCAGGGCGCCCAAGAGGATGGCCTGCTCGTCCTCCGGCCAGCACTCGAGGTCGAGCGACTCCAGGACCCGGCGGGGATCCCGTACCCGGGGCGCCCGAGAACGCCAGAACACCCCCGCCAGAGAGGCCAGCGCCGCCCACAGGGTGGCGCCTCCCACTCTCTTCCTGACCTCCTCCCACTCGCTCACGCGCTCACCTCCACTCCCAGTAAGGGGACCTCTGCCCCGTCCAAACCGCCCACTCACCGCCGACTCCGTCAGCTTCCGCAGCCGCCTCCCCAGGCGAAGCGCCGCCTCCGGCCCGTGTTCCTCCACGTGCGCCTGGCAGACTTCGCACACGTGGAACGTCAACCACGCCTTCTCCCCCTCGATCTCCACCTCCAGACGCACGTCCAGCGCCGGCTCCTTCTCCCCCTCCAGCCGGCCACAGAGCGCGCATCCCCACCCTCACCTCACGGCCACCTTCGCCATCCGCTCTCACCCCGTCCCGCGTCTCCTCTGTGACGGGCGCCGTCCGCGCACCGCTGGCCTCTTCGGCCCAACGAAAAGGGCCGAGCTCCCGCCCGGCCATCTCCTTGACCTATCTCCACAACGACATGCCCTGCTCCTCCAACAGCACTCCGGCGCCGTACTCACCTCCTTAAGCGCCGGTAGGCTTCCCCTCGCGGCCTCACCGCCAGCACCTCGAGGATCCGTTCGGCCTCGTTGACCGTGAACAGGATCCGCCAGTCTCCCACACGCGACGAGCGCAGGCCTTCAAGGCCCACCAGCGGTTTCGAGAGGCGCAGGTCGAACGGTGCATCCGCCAGCTCCCGCAGGCGCCGGCGGATGCGCCGCTCGGTCGTCCGGTCCAGGCGGTCCAAGTCCTTCTCGGCCTCGTAGGTCAGCTCAATCCGCAGGCTCAAGACCGCGCTCTCTCTCGTACTGCTCCAGCGACTTCACGCGCCCGGCACGCACGTCCTCGAGGCCTCGGCGGACGGCCTCCAGGTCCTCGGCGGA
>JASBVS010000032.1 GCA_029960955.1 Bacillota bacterium | reverse complement strand
TAGCTGTACACGTTGCTGACGAGCACCGCGCGGGCGCCGGCCCGCGCGGCCGCCTCGACGGTGCGGCGGGCCAGCTGGGGGTGGAGATGGAAGCTCGGGTAGGGCACCCCGACGGTGTGAAAGATGACGTCCGCGCCCTCGGCCGCCCGCGCGGCCTGCTCCGGATCCGCCAAGTCGGCCGGGAAGATCTCCGCGCCCTCCATGCCGGAGAAGGTGCGGGCCAGCATGTCGGCGCGCCGGGCCACCGCCCGGAAGGGGATGCCGCGGCGGCTCAACTCCTGGCCGACGAACCTTCCTGCCGGTCCGGTGGCGCCGAAGATCGCCGCATAGCGCACCCGCATGATCGTCTCCCGCCCTTCCCCGGCCGTCCGGCACGGCGCGACGCGGCGGCCCCGCTCCTCACGCGCGCGATTCCGGCTCCCCTGCCCCCGCGGCGACCCCGCCGGAGAGGGATCGCAGGCGCTCCACCCGCTCAAAGGTCGCCGGGTGGCTGTCGAAGAGGGAAGTCCTCTTCGCGGGCCGGCCGTTGATCCGGTCGAGCTTGGGCAGCACCGCGGCCAGCTCCGCGCCCAGGCCCAGGCGGGCCACGAAGGCGTCCGCATGGTACTCGCCCTTCCTCCACCAGGCCCGCCAGAGGAGCTCCGCCAGCGCCAGGCTCGGCACGACGAAGAGCGCCCAGAGCAGCAGGGAGCGGGTGATCCACCGGGCCACCTGGTCCCAGTACAGCGAGCGGGCGAAGTACGCGCCCGCGATGACCGTCACCTCCGCCAGAAGGGCGGCGGCGACCTTCCCCGACTTCGAGACGCCCATGACGAAGCCCTTGACGACCAGCTCCCACGGGCGGATCAGGTGGCCGAACTCGTGCGCCAGCACCGCCGCCAGCTCGCCGTTCTCCAGCTGCATGAGAGCCGGGGCCACGGCGATGGAACGGCTTCCCAGGACGCCGGCGTTCATGCGCCAGCGCGGCTCCACCCAGGCCACGACCCTTCCTTCCAGGGGCGAGCCCGCGGTCACCCCGGCGAGGATCTTCTGGAGGCGCCAGTTCGTCCGCAGGTCCGGGAAGCGCACGCCGACGAGCCAGGCGTGCAGCCAGTCGCGGGTGACCAGGAGGACTCCGGCCGCGCCGGTCAGGAGGGTGACAGCGAGCGCCAGGGCGGGCGCGTACGCCGGAGCGAGGAGCCAGGCCGGCGGGAACCAGACGCCCGCGTTCCCCAGGACCATGAAGATCAGCGCCAGCCCCAGCAACGCGCGCTCCTTCGCCACGCCGGCACCTCCCGGTCTCGCCGGCCGACCGCCACCGTAGCCGGGCTTCGGCACGACCCGTCAGCCTGATCCAGGTCGAGCATAGCCGTTCACGGTTAAGCTTTCGCTAAGCCCGCGGGAGCTCGCGCGTCCCCGCACCACCTTCGGGTCGCTTCCTCGGGCGGGCTGCCGGCGCCCCGGCTCCGGCATCTCGGCGGTTCGGGCGTCCGAGCAGGTCCGCCGGCCGCCCCTCCCTCACTCCTTCCGCCCCGCGGAGCCGGCGGCCGCCGCGGCCAGCTCCTCCACCAGCGCGCGCACCCGTTCCTCGATCTCGTCGCGGACGCGCCGGAAGACCGCCAGGACCGCCGCCTCCTCCCCCTCGGCCCGCGCGGGGTCCTCCAGCGGCCAATGGAGCTTCCGTACCGAGGGCGGCGTCACGGGGCACCTGTCCCGGGCGTCGCCGCAGAGCGTCACGCAGAGGTCCGAGGCCCGCAGGCGCTCCGCGTCGATCCCCTTGGAGCGCTGCCGCGAGATGTCGACGCCCCGCTCCGCCATCACCCGGACGGCCAGCGGGTGGACGAAGCTGGGCTCGAGCCCCCCGCTCTCCGCCTCGAGCCAGGAGCGGGGCAGGCCGCGCTCCCCCGCCACCCGCTCCGCCAGGAAGCGCGCCCAGCCCTCCGCCATCTGGCTCCGGCAGCTGTTCCCCGTGCAAAGGAAGTAGACGCGCACCGCGCTCATCTCGATCTCCTCTCCCCTCCCCGCCGCGGCGGGGTCGCGCGCCCCGCACGCCCGGCGCCACCCTCACCGGGGGGCGCCGGTCACCCCGCGGCCTGCCGCTCCGCGGCCGCCCCCGCGGC
>JASBVS010000031.1 GCA_029960955.1 Bacillota bacterium | reverse complement strand
CGTCGTCGTGACCGTCGAACCATCGGCCTGCGTGAAGGTCGCAGTCGTACCTGAGCTATTGGTCACAACGCTGGTCAGCTGCGCCCAAGTCTCCGTGGCCGTTACTGCGGTTCCGAGCGATGCGAACGCGTCACCGTTACCGTCCACCAGGATTGTCAGCGTGCCGCCTACACCGCCAGGATTCACCGTAGCGGTGCCAAAGGACGAGTAGTAGATCGTGTGATCGCTGCCACCGTAATTCAGGACAACGTACTGGCCGTTCGTGTCCTGGCCGTAGCCGTCCACGGTACCGCTCTGCACGGTGTCGTAGACGTCCACGCGCGCCGCCAACGTGGTGCTGAAGCTGGTACCGCTCGGCTCAGCATAGACGATGGCCAACGCGCCGGTCGACGATCCGTACTTGGACTGGAAGTTGTTCTGGGCCGTTTGGATATCTGTTACCGTTGCGGTTTTGCCGTCGAGTGTCAGCACGGCGTTATCCACAACGTACGTATTGCCTCCAGCTTTCACCGTGTTATTCGAGGCGCTATTTGCGGCAGGCGACACGCTCTGAAGCATGGACGCCAAGCTCGGAATCCAAGCGCTCACCGACAACACGTGATTGCTGCTGTCCAATGTGATCGACGCCGTGACCGGTCCCTCAGCCGCGCCGTACAAGTCGTTGAAGTATACGGCGTTCGCCACGGGCTGGCCGTTGACCGAGTAGCTGGTGGTTCCGCCAAAGCTCTCCGCTATGCCATAAGTGGCGCTATCGAGCTGCAGTGAGCTGCCCACACTGCCGCTTATCGCGAAGTCGTTCAGTGTCCCGGAGGTCACGGCTTGACTCGCGCTCGGCGCGGCTGCTGCGACGACAAGGTTACCCGAGCTGTCCGTCGTGTTGCCATAGAAGGAGACTGTCTGGCCCACCAATCCCGCTAGGTCGGCTGCTCCGCTGACGTTGACCACGTTAGCCAAGCTGAGCGTTAACTGGGCGGCAGTCTTGGCACCTGTCACATTGGTGAGCGTCACGCTGGTCGGGCTGATGCTCTGGACCGTACCTTTGACGACCCAGCCTTTCGCAGCCGCGTAGGAGGTCGGGTTGCTCACGAGTTGGGTCTGGCCGCTGTTGCTGACGTAGAACAGCGGAAGACCCGCGAAGTCCTTGTCAAACGAGTTGGTCGAGCTGTCCCACTTCTTCGCCACGCCGAGGGCGTTGTACGCCATGAAGGCGACGTCCGCCCGCGTCGCCGGGATGTTCGCCGACGGGTTGCTGATCCCGTTGAGAAGCCCGGCCTGGGTCGCGTACGCGACGTAGTTCGTCGGCCACGGCCCCACCACGCCACCCTGGTTGCCCAGGACCCGCGTGATCATGGCGAGCATCTCGGCCTGCGTGACCGGATTGTTTGCCCGGAAGGTCCCGTCAGGATATCCGTTGATGATCCCGATGGTAGTCGCCGCGTTGATGGCGCCCCAGGCCCAGGACGGAATCTGCGCCGCGTCCTTGAAGGACGGCGTCTGGTTCTGGAGCGCCGCCGCCGTGCTGGCGTATCCGGCCAGTCTTACGGCCACCGTCGCGGCCTCAGCCCGCGTGATCTGCTGGCTGGGGTTCGCGTTCCCGTTCTGGTCGCCCTGGTAGACGCCCAGCGCCGCGAGCACGTTGAACGCGGTTGCGTACGGGTCGCTCGCCTTAACGTCCGGGAACGCGCTCGTGCGCGCTGTGGTCGTCGCCGCAAAGCTCGGCGCCGGCATCGCCACCAAGCTCAGCGCGAGCGCGAGCACGGTCACGACCGACAGGACCGCGGCGTACCGCTTGCTTCGTGCCTTCATACGTTTCCTCCTCGCTACACGCTATGAGGGGCTTCTGTCAGTCTGGCCAGACTTACAGAACAGAATCGGAAGCAACAACGAGGGTCGACGGGACTCATTGCTCATACCGCACTGCCGTTCTCTGGCCCCTTCCCGCCGATCACCCCCTTCGCCGGGGAGTCCCTTCGGCCGGCGGACGGCCCACGCGCCGGTCCTTCCGGACCGGGCGCCTGACAGAGCCCGCTTGCCAAAGAGCAGCGATGCAGGCCGATGCCCCTGGGCATCCCTGGCACCACGGCTTATTCTAGTCATGCAGCGTTGACCGCACTAGGTCTGGCCGTGCAACTGTAATGCATTTGTAAACGAACCCTGAGGCGTCTTCGAGGGAGACGCCGTCTTCTTTCGCCGTCTTCCCTGCGGGGGCGTCACGGGCCGACATCCGCCCGAGGCGATCCCGCCGCCCGCGGGAGGGACGGCCAGCCGGGGCGTCCAAGACGCTCCTGGGGCAGGGTGGTGATGGGGTCGTCCATGCCTTCTCCGGAAGCGGGCGCGCGGGAGCGATGGTCTCCCGAGCGGATCGCCGAGCGCATCCGCGCACGCCAGGCCGCCGGCCTCGGGCTCGGCGCCGGGGCGGTCCTCCGGGACGAGCCGAAGCTCTATTACGCGGCTTGTAAGCACTTGGGCAGCTGGCACGAGGCGCTCGAAGCCGCGGGAGTGGATGCGGCGGCCGCGCCCCGCCGGCCGCGCGTCACCCGCGAGGCCGTGGTGGCCGAGCTCCGGAGATGGGCGGCGGAGGACCCCGTCAAGACCGCCGCGTCGCTCCAGAAGGCCTCTCCCCGACTTTACATGCGCGCCTACCGGCTCCTCGGGAGCTGGGCCGCCATTTGCGAAGCCGCGGGGCTTCCCGTCGAGGCCGGCCGAGGGGGCGAGGATCCCTATGCGGCCCTGCCGCCGCGGGAGCTCTACGAGCTCTGGCGAAACGCCAAGCCCCGGCCCCTGGCGCTGCGCGCCGCCATCGCGCGCCGCTTCGGCTCCGTGCAGGGCCTGCGCGACCGGCTCGGGATCGCCGTCAAGTGGACCCCCGACAAGGTCGTCGAGGGGCTCCGGGAGTTCGCGGCCTCCGGCCGCCGGGTGACCGTGGAGGAGCTCCGCCGCGCGGGCTGCTCCGGTCTCGCGGCCGCGGCGATGAGGCTCTTCCCGAGCTTCGAGGCCGCGCGCGAGGCCGCGGGGATCGTCCCTCAGGCGCCTGCGGGCGGCGATCGCACGCCCGAGGCCAACCCGTCCGGCCCTGCGCGGGCTCTCCGCGTCAAGTGGACGCCTGAGAAGGCTCTCGCGGCCCTTCGCGACTTCGCCGGCTCCGGGAGGGCCGTCACGGCCAGCGAGCTCCGCCGGGCCGGGCGCTGGGGGCTCGTGAGGGCGGTCTACAGGCTTTTCGGCAACTTTGAGGCCGCCCGCCAGGCCGCAGGTCTTCCCGGCCCCCCGGAATTCGCCGCCCTCGGCCCCGAAGAGCTCTACGCCCTCTGGCGAACCGCCAAGCCGCGCCCCCGCGGGCTCCGCGCGGCCATCCGCGAGCGCTTCGGCTCGGTGCAGAGCCTCCGCAGGGAGCTCGGCCTGGACAGCCACTGGAGCGCCGAGAAGGTGGCCGAGGCCCTCCGCGAGTTCGCCCGGTCCGGGAGGAGCGTCACGGCCGCCGAGCTCCGGAAAGCCAGGCGGTGGGGGCTCCTGGCCGCGGCCTACAGGCTGTTCGGCCGTCTCGACGCCGCCCGGCGCGCCGCCGGACTCCCTTCCGCCGAGGATCGGGCGCCCGCCCAGGCCCAGGAAGGCTGGCGCCCGATCGCGCGCGCCGAACGCGAGAAGATGCAGAAGCTCTATGACGAATGGACCAGGCGGGGCCGCTCCCCCCGCCTCCGGCGGAAGATCGAGCGCCGCTTCGGCTCCGTCCGGCGGCTCGCGGGCTTCCTCGGCCACGACCGCGTCTGGACCGAGAAGGCCGTCGTCCGCGCCCTGCGCGAGCTGCACCGGAAGGGCCTCCGCGCCGACGCCCGCACGCTCCGCCGCGTGGACACCGGGCTCTTCTACGCCGTCTACCACCTCTTCGGATCGCTGCCCAGGGCTCGGCAGGCGGCCGGGATCCCGGAGCCGGAGGACCGGCGGCTCGCCGGCCTGCCGCGGGACCTCTCGGCGCTCGGGCCGGGCGAGCTCTACCGTCTCCTGGCCCTGCACCCGCGCTCTCGCCGGCTGAGACGGGAGATCCGGCGAAGGTTCGGCTCCCTGAGAGCTCTCGGGAGCGCTCCGGGCCGCGCAGGCCGCTGGAGCCGGGAGCGGGTCCTCGCGGCCCTCCGGGAGCGCATGAGCGGCGGAGCCGTCGACGAAGAGGCGCTCTGGAAGGAGCGGCCGGACCTCGCGGCGGCCGCGGTGAGACGGTTCGGGTCCGTGGAGGCGGCGCTCGAGCGCGCGGCCGGCGCGGGCGGCGAAAAGTCCGCGCCCGGACCGGCGACCGGCCGGTAGGGCGGCGGGCCGCCCGGGTCCCGGCCCGCCGGAAAACGAGCCGGCCGTGGCGAGGGTGGCTCCTCACCGCGCCTATCTCCAGCCCATTGCTCCTCCCGGGCCGGACGGCTAGGATCGAGCGGGTGGCTCCTCCCCACTGCTCGCCCCTTCGTGCCGGGGCGGTTCCTCCGGGGAGGGGCCGCCCCTTCCTGTCCATGCGCTGGGAGACCCAGCTTTGAGGAAGCCAGCCCCTCCAGGCGGGCCGGCGAGCGATCGGGCGGTTCGCGGCCGGGGAGGGGACCCGCCGCCCCGTGCGCGGGGCGGCGGTTGGAGGGGGCCGCCTCGCCGCGGTCTTGGGGACGGGACCGGAGCCCGTCCTGGAAGGTTCTAGGAGAGGTCTTGGGGACGGAATTGGGGACGGAAGGCCCTGTTCGTCCCCAACTTTGGGCGACACTCTACGCGCGAGTCAACAGCGCGAGGCCGCGCAGGACAACGCTTTTTGCGCCTGGCAGCCCTGCCCAGCACCCTGGCCAGCGAACAGTATGTTGCCCGTGGCAAAGAGAGCTATTCCTTCGTTCCTTTGCCGGCGCCGCTCCGGTTTTCGCAGCAGGGCGCACGGTCACTCCGGCCAAGCCCGTCGAATAACCTACCACGACCGGCCGCCGGCGCCACGGGCGCGGCCGCCGCCATCCGGCCCCGGGCACGGGAGGTGGAGCGATGCGCATCCGCCGCGTGCTGATCCTCGATCTCTCGGGCGTCCCCGCCAGCGCGCTGGACGAGGGCTGGGCGCCCACCCTGGCGCGGCTGGCCTCGGCGGGCGACCGTCGCCGCTTGCGGCCGCCCTTCCCCTCGGCGGCCTCCACGCTCCACGCGACGCTGGTGACGGGGCGGCCGACCCGCCTGCACGGGATCGTCGCCGACGCCTTCTACGACCGCCAGCTGATGCGCCCCATCGCCTGGGCCAACTCGGCGCGCCTGCTCCAGGCGCCTCCGCTCTGGAGCCGGGAGGGGAGCGAGCACCTGAGCGTGGCCGCCCTCTTCTGGTCGAACTCCTGGGGCGCCAGCGCGGACGCCGTCGTCGCGCCTCCGCTCCCCAGCGCCCCCTGGGCCAGCGACAGCCCGCCCGTCGGCTGCTCCACCCAGCCGGCGGAGCTCTCCGAGGAGCTGAGCCGGGCGGCGGGGCCGCTCGCCTCCGGGGACTGGTGGGGGCCGGAGGCCGGGATGCGCGCCGCGCGCTGGACGGTGACGGCGATCGGCTACCTCCTGGAGCGGCGCAGGCCGCACGTCCTCCTGGCCTACCTGCCCCAGGCCGGCCACACGGCGCGGCGTTTCGGGCCGGGAAGCGCCGAGGCGAGGGCGGCGGTGCGGCGACTCGACCGCGAAGTCGGCCGTCTCCTGGCGGAGCTCGACCACCGGGGCACCCTCTCCGCCACCGCCGTCCTCGCCCTCTCGGGGCGCGCCATCCGGCCGGTCTCGCGACCGCTGCCCCTCAACCGCTTCCTGCGCGAGGCGGGCCTGCTGGCCGTCCGCCGCTCGGGCGGCCAGCTCTACCTCGACCTGGGCGGAAGCCGCGCCTTCGCCGTCTGCGACCAGCAGGTGGCGCACGTCTACCTCCAGGGTGCGCGCCCGGCCGACGTCCGCCATGCCCTGGAGGGCGTGCCCGGTCTGGCCGCCCTGCTGGAGGAGGCCGACCTGCGCGCGCTGGACGCCGACCACCCGCGCTCGGGCGACCTGGTCGCCATCGCCGCGCCCGACGCCTGGTTCCCCTACGACTGGTGGGACCGGCCGGAGGAGGCGCCGCCGGTCGCCCGCCGGGTGGAGCCGACGGGGAAGCCGGGCGTCGACCCGCTGGAGCTTCTGGCGGGCCCGCAGGGGGTTCCCCTCGACCGCACGGTGCTGCGCGGCTCCTTCGGCTCGCTGGCGGGCGCGCCGGAGGAGGGCTGGCTGGTCAGCTCGCATCCGCTGCCCGCCCCGAGCCAGGACGAGGAGGTCGGCGCCGACGAGGTGGGAGCGATCCTGGCCGCCTGGCTCGGCCTCCAGCCCGAGTTCCGCCTCGCCCGCGCGGGTCGCTGAGCCGGGGCCGGGGCCGGCCGGCAGCGTGCGGACGAGCGCGGGGCCGAGCGCGTGAGCGCGGAGGCGATCAAGGCGGTCTTGACCCCCTGACGACAGGCGTCAACCGCTTGTGAACCGGGCCTCGTCTGATCAATTTCGACCTTCGCCGCTACATTAAGGGTGGCAGCCGGAGCAAGTGCTGCCGGACTCCTGCGACGCTCCTTTCGCACGGGTTGGAAGGAGGTGTCGGAGATGCTCGGTCCCTACGGTTGGCTCGCCGTGATCGTGGTCGGTCTTGTGGTCGGCTGGCTGGTCGGCGCCTACGCCCTTCCCAACCGGGAGTACCCCGCCGGATGGATCGGCTACCTGCTCGCCGGCCTGGTCGGCGGCGTGGGCGGCGGCTGGATTCCGGGCAACTGGGGCTGGACGCTGGACCACGCCAACATGATCGCCTCCATCGTCATCGCGGCGGTCCTCACCTACGTCGTCGGGCTCTTCGGCAAGGCGAAGGTCTCGGGCTGAACCGTTCCGCGTGACGGCCGTGACCGGAGGCGGGCACCGCGTACGCTCTTTCATCAGGTCTGATTCCCGGGTCTGATTCCTTCCTCGTCACAGCGGGCAGGGAGCGCGCGGCTCCCTGCCCGTCCTTCGTCGCCGCGGAGCGGGGCGCCGGGCGGCCGGCGCCAGGAAGATTCCGGCTATGATGGGCGGCGGGAGGTGGATTCGTGCCGACCTTCGAGCAGTACTACGCCATCCGGCGCGTGACCAGCGTGGGCTTCGCCGCAGACGGCCGCGACCTTCTCTACGTCATCGACACCAGCGGGCAGTTCAACCTCTGGCGGCACCCCCTGCGGGGAGGCTGCCCGGAGCAGCTGACCAGCTTCGACCGGGGAACCGTGCGGGCCTTCCTCGCCTCGCGGGACGGCCGCCACCTGGCGCTCCTGGCCGACCAGGACGGGGACGAGCGCTACCAGGTCTACCTGCTTCCCGCGGAGGGCGGCTGGCCCCGGCGCCTGACCACGCGCGACGACGTCCAGTACCTCCTCTCGGGCCACGCCTTCTCGCCCGACGGCCGGCGGTTGGCGTACGCGGGGACGGAGAGCCGGCCGACGGACATGGAGCCGCTGGTCGCCGACCTGGAGAGCGGCGAGGTGAAGGCCGTCGGGGGCGCGCCGGGACGGAACCGCTATCCCGTCGGCTGGTCGCCCGACGGTTCGCTGCTCCTCGTCCTCGACCAGGAAGGGAACACGCAGTCGAACCTCTTCCTGCTCCGGCCCGAGGAGCCCGGAGCGGAACCGGAACTCCTGACGCCGCACGAGGGCGAGGCCGTCTACGCGCCGGGAGCGTGGCTGAGGGACGGGTCGGGCTTCTTCCTGGTCAGCGACCAGGACCGGGAGTTCGCCGGGCTGGCCTTCTACCACCTGGCGGAGCGCCGCCTCGAGTGGCTGGCGACGCCGCCCTGGGACGTCCAGGAGGTGGCGCTCAGCGCGGACGAGCGCTACCTGGCCTATACCGTCAACGAGGCGGGCGTCAGCCGCCTCCACGTCCTCGACCGCCGGAGCGGGGAGGAGCTGGAGCTACCGCCCCTGCCCGCGGGCGTCATCCACAGCCTGGACGCCTCGCCGCGCGAAGGCTCCGGCGAGCTCTGCCTCCTCCTGGCGAGGGCGAGCCGCCCCGCCGACGTCTACCTGCTCGACTTCCTGGAGGGCGAGGTACGGCGCCTGACCCGGAACCAGCTGGGCGGGCTGAAGGCCTCGGAGCTGGTGGAGCCGGAGCTGGTCCACTTCGCCAGCTTCGACGGGCGGGAGATCCCCGCCTGGCTCTACCGGCCGCAGGCGGCGCGCGGCGGCGAGCGCGTGCCGGCGGTGCTCTCGATCCACGGCGGCCCGGAGGCGCAGGAGCAGCCGGTCTACATGTACGGCGGGCTCTACCAGGTCCTCCTCGACCGCGGCATCGCCGTCCTGGCGCCCAACATCCGCGGCTCCACCGGCTACGGGAAGAGCTACCAGAGGCTGATCCACCACGACTGGGGCGGCGCCGAGCTGCGCGACCTGGAGGCGGCGGTCCGCTGGCTGCGCGCGCAGCCCTGGATCGACCCGGCGCGCGTCGGCGTCTTCGGCGGCAGCTTCGGGGGCTTCGCCACGCTCTCCTGCGTCACCCGCCTCCCGGAGTACTGGGCCTGCGGGGTCTCGCTGATGGGTCCCTCCAACCTGGTCACCTTCGCGCGCGCGGTGCCGCCCAGCTGGAGGAAGTGGATGGCGAAGTGGGTGGGCGATCCGGAGGAGGAGCGCGACTTCCTGCTGGAACGCTCCCCCATCACCTACGTCGACCGGGTCCGCTGCCCGATGCTGGTCATCCAGGGAGCGCGGGACTTCCGCGTGGTCAGGGCGGAGTCGGACCAGATGGTCGAGGCGCTGCGCAGCCGCGGCCTCGAGGTGGAGTACGTGGTCTTCGAGGACGAGGGCCACGGCTTCACGAAGCGCTCCAACCAGGAGAAGGCCTACCGGCGGATCGTCGACTTCCTCGTGGAGCACCTGGTGCGGTAGCGGGGCGCCGCCGGCACGGGAGCCGGGGCGGGGGCGGCGGGCTGCGGGCCCGCCGCTTCCCGGCTCAGCTCCGGGGCGGCTCGGCTCCGAGGCGGAGCAGCGCCCGGCGGATCGCCTCCCGGTCGTCCGCGCCGATCTCCAGCGAGGCGTCGCCCGGGTCGAGCCAGGCCAGCTCCGTCAGCTCCCCTTCCTGGGGACGGAGCGGCCCCGCCGCCGGGAGCGCGACCAGGAAGTAGTAGCGCAGCGAGTGGAAGGGGTGCCCGAAGAAGCTGACGTACCCCTCCGCGAAGTGCACGGCTTCCAGCACCCGCGGGCGGAGACCCGACTCCTCCTCGAACTCCCGTTCCAGCCCCTCGGCCAGGCTCTCCCACGGCTCGACGCCGCCCCCGGGCAGCTCCCAGCGCCCGGTGAAGAGCGAGCGCCCGAGGAGCACCCGCCCGTCCTCGACCGCGACGCCGTAGCAGGCCGGGCGCCAGCGCAGCTCGGCGGCGGGAAAGCGGCGCGGCTCGCCGCGCACCGTGGGGCAGACGACCTGCCGCTGGGGCGGCCGCATCCGCGGCAATCCTGCACACCCCCTCTTCCGCTCTCCCGGCGGGCTGCCGCCGGGGCCCTCTCAGGCCTGGGCCTCGCGCCCGGCCAGGAGCCAGCCGGCCACCCGGAGCAGGCGGCGCGTCAGGTAGCGGGCCGCCTCCAGCGCGGCCTCGGGCACCGGCTGATCCGGCCTGGCCGTCACGCTCACCCCGTAGGGGTTGCCGCCCGCCGCGAAGACGGGCTGGCCGGTGTAGCCGGGCGGAACCAGGATGCATCCCCAGTGGTGGAAGACGTTGTAGAGGGCGAGAAGCGTGCTCTCCTGCCCGCCGTGGTCGTTGGAGGCGCTGGTGAAGCCGGCCGCCACCTTGTCCGCCAGCTTCCCCTTGGCCCAGAGGGGACCGGTGGTGTCGATGAACTGCTTCATCTGGGAGGCCACGTTTCCGAAGCGCGTGGGCGTGCCGAAGAGGTAGGCGTCGGCCCACTCCAGGTCGTCGTAGCCGGCTTCGGGGACGTCGCGCGTCGCTTCGACGTGGGCGCGCCAGGCGGGGTTGGCGTCGACGGCGGCGTCGGGCGCCAGCTCGCGGACCTTGCGCAGCCGGACCTCCGCGCCTTCCTCCAGCGCCGCCGACTCGGCCGCCCGGGCCAGGCGGTAGATGGTGCCCGTGGAGCTGTAGTAGACGATCGCGAGACGGATCGCTCGCATGCCTCGGGCTTCGCCTCCCGGACCTCCATGGTAGCGCAGATGCCCGTTCCACCGTGTCGGGGGCGGGGGCGTCACCCCCACTTCGACCTGCCGGTAACCAGGTGGGGGCAGGCCGGACGGAGTATGCCCGACGCGAGTCCATGTCGGCCGAAGCGGGGGGAAGGACGATGCGCGTGGGCGTGGCGGTCGACTCGAGCACCGACCTCGACCGGGCGGCGCTGGACGCCTTCGGCCTGGAGTCGGCACCGATCGTGGTCGTCCTGGACGGCGAGGAGATCGAGGTGGGCCCCCAGCTGGACGCCGCCTCCTTCGTGCGCCGCGTCGCGGCGACGCCGCTGGAGCGGCTGAGCACCTCGGGCGTCAACGTGGAGGCCTGGAGCGGGGCGATCGAGCGGCTGCGCGGCCGCGGGGCGGAGGCGGTCCTTCTCCTCGCCCTGGCCTCCGGCCTGAGCGTCACCTGCCGGAGCGCGCGGGCGGCCGCCGAGCTGGCCGACCCCTTCCCGGTGCGGGTGGTCGACAGCGGGACCGCTTCCTGCGGGCTGGCCGCGCTCGCGCTGGGCGCGGCGCGGCTGGCGGCCTCCGGCGCCGACCTCGAGGCGCTGGAGCGCTGGGCCGCGGCCGCGGCCTCCCGCGCGCGGACGATCCTGGCCAGCCGCGACACCAGCATCCTCCGCCACATCGGTCGCGTGGGCGAGGAGGCGGGCGCCGGCGATGCGCGCTACGTCCTGCTGGAGATCGGCCAGCGGATCCGCCCCGCAGGCACCGCCCGCGACGAGGCGGAGGCGGCGGAGCGGATGCTCGCCCTCCTGCGCGAGGTCTGGGCCGCGGAGCCGCCCGCCGGCGCCGGCGGCTGGCAGGTGGTGGTCGGCCACGGCGGCAACCGCGAGGCGGCCGCCCTCCTGGAGCGCCGGATCGGAGAAGAGAGGGGCCTCTCCGGACGCTGCGACCTCTTCCGCGTCGACGACGGCCCCATCTTTGCCATCCTTTCCCGCGCTCCCGGCGGTTTCGGCCTGGGGATCGCGCCCCGGCCGGCGCTGGGCTGAACCGCCCGCGCGGGCGTATGCCCGGAGGCGCCGAGGGGAACGGATTTCCGTAGGTCGCGCACGCCGGCCTCCCCGGGCCGGGCGGGTCGGCGGGAGGGATCGACGACGGGCTCGGTGGGACGCTGGACGGTCGCCGCCCTGGTGGTGGTCGCAGCCGCCGTGCTGGTGCTCGCCTGGGGCGGCCAGTACGAGGCGGCCGCCGTCCGCTGGGCGAGCCGCCTCTACGGCAGTCCGGGCAGCCAGCAGGCCGCCCGCGCGCTGGCCGAGATGGAGATCGCCCGCATCCGCTACCTGACCCGGGAGGTGAGCACGGCGGCGCTGGCCCTCGCGGCGCTCTGGCTCCTGGCGCGGGCGCCCGCCGCCTGGTTCGGGCGGCTCGAGCTCCGCCTCGAGCGGCTGGCGGGGCGGGCGCGCGAGCTGGCCGGACGCCGGGCGCCGCTCCGACCAGGAAGTCGCCGCGAATGAGTCGAATCGAGTGCGCCGTGGAGGGAGGCGACGATCCACCTGCCGAACCGCTCCCGGCTGGCGCTCCTGGCCTGCCTGCCGCTCCTCGGGATCCTCCTGGCGGCGGCGCCCCCGGCCGCCCCCGTCGATCCGACCGGCGAGCTGGGCGGCCTCCCCTCGCCCCCGCCGCCGGTCGTCCGCTACACCATCGACGTACGCCTCGACCCGGCCAGCCACCGGCTGAGCGGCCGGGAGCGGATCGTCTGGCGGAACCCTTCCTCGCTCACCGTGGACGCGCTCTACCTGCACCTCTACATGAACGCCTTCGCCGGGCCGGAGACCACCTTCATGCGCGAGTCGGGCGGCCAGCTGCGCGGCATCCGCTGGGACCCGCGGCACCCCGGCTGGATCCGGGTCCGAGGCGTCCCCCTCGAATACGTCCAGCCGGACGACCACAACCCGAACGACCGGACGCTGGCCCGCCTGCCGCTGGCCCGTCCGGTTCCGCCGGGCGGGACGACGACGGTCGAGCTGAGCTTCGAGGAGCAGCTGCCCAGGGTCTTCGCGCGGGCGGGGTACGCCGGCGACTTCGTCATGGCCGGCCAGTGGTTCCCCAAGGTGGCGGTGCTGGAGCCGGCGGGCACGCGCGGACGCACCTCGCCGGGCTGGGATCTGCACCAGTACCACGCCAACAGCGAGTTCTACGCCGACTACGGCGACTACGACGTCCGCATCACCGTGCCCGACCGCTACGTGCTGGGGGCGACGGGGGTGGAGGCCGGGCGCTCCACGCCGGAGAAGGGGTGGAAGACGGTCCGCTTCCTGGCCGAGGCGGTGCACGACTTCGCCTGGACGGCCGACCCCCGCTTCGTGGCGCGGGAGCGGACCTTCCGGGCTCCGGGTCTGCCGCCGGTGCGGGTCCGGCTCCTGCTCCAGCCGGAGGACGTCGCCTCCGCCGGCCTCCAGTTCCGCGCGCTGGAGGGCGCCTGGAAGCTTTTCGGCAGGGCGTGGGCGCCCTACCCCTACCCTGTTCTGACCGCCGTCGACCCGCCGTCCGGAGCGGAGGGCGCCGCCGGCATGGAGTACCCGACGCTCATCGTGGGCGGCTACCCCGGCCCCGGCCCGCACCGGCCGGACGACCCGGCGCTGGCCGACGTGCTTCTCCACGAGTACGCCCACCAGTACTGGTACGGCCTGGTCGGCTTCGACGAGACCGAGGAAGCCTGGCTCGACGAGGGGCTCGCCACCTACTCGGAGATGCGCGCCATGGCCGCCCTCCTGCCGCGGGCGCCGCTGACCCCCGGCGACCTGGGGCTGGGAGCGCTGCCGGCGGCCGCGCTGCCCGGCCCGCTCCGCTGGCTCGCCCCGGGCCTGCCGCCGCTCACCGCCAGCGGCGACGACCTGATCCGCCTCCAGTACCTCCCCATGCTGCCGCCGGAGCAGGTGCGGCCCGCCTGGCAGGAGACCGGCGACGCGCGCTACTGGTACACCGCCTACGGCCAGCCGGGCCTCTTCTACCTGAGCCTGGAGGGCTACCTCGGACGTGCCACCTTCGACCGGGCGCTCTCCACCCTCGTCCGCCGCTACGCCTGGCGCCACCCCTCCACCGACCAGGTGCGCGCCGTCTTCGAGGAGGTGTCGCGCCGGCCGCTGGGCGATCTCTTCCGCCAGTACATCGCCGGCGCGCGACGGGTCGACTACGGGATCGACTCGGTCCGCCCGGCCGGCCAGGACACCCGCGTGACCGTCCGCCACCTGGGAGACGGCAGCTTCCCCGTCCGGATCGAGGCGACCTACGCCGACGGCAGCCGGCGCACCCTCGGCTGGGACGGGCGCGGCGAGCAGCGGACGTTCACCTTCCCCGGGGCGCCGGCGGAGGTGCGCGTCGCCGCCGGCCTGGCGCTGGACGTGGACAACGCCGACGACGTCTGGCGGCGACGGCCGCCGGCCTGGCCCCTGGCCCGCTGGTGGGGCGAGCTCGCCTACCTGGTGGAGACGCTTCTGAGCGGAGGAGTGCTCTGGTGAGGCGGTCGTTTCGTGCGGGGCTCGCCTTCGTCGCCCGCCACGCGGGGGCGCTCCTTCTGGCCTGGTTCTTGACGGCCGCGCTGGGCGCCCTTCCCTGGCTGGCCGTGCCTTCGCTGGGCGCCTTCCTGGCGGCCCTCCCGGATGCGGCGGACGCCTGGGCGACGCTCGACGGCGGCTGGCTCCTCGGCATGCTCCTCGGCCCGCACGCGCCGCTCTCGGGGCCGCCCGCGCCCACGCCGGCCACCTTCCCCGCCGGCACGGCGCCCGGCCCCGGGCTCGCCGACCCGGACGCCGCCCTGGGCGGAAGCCTCCTCGTGCTGGTCGTCGTCCCGCTTCTGGGATGGCTCCTCGGACCGCTCCTGGCCTCGCTGACGCTGGGCCGGGCGCTCCTCGCCGAAGGCCGGGGCGAGGACGGCGGCGAAGGGTCGCCGGCCGCTGCGGCCCGCCGCAGCCTCGGCGCCGATCTCCGCCTGGCCCTCGGCCCCTTCTACCGGCTCTGGGCCGCCGGCATCCCCCTGACGCTCGCCTCCGCCGCCCTCTTCGCCGCGGCGGGCGCCGCGCTCGGCCGCCTGGCCGGCCCCGCCGGCGGGCTGTGGGGAGCGCTCCTGGGCGGCGCCCTGGGCGCGGCGCTGGCGCGACTGGCCGTCGACGCCTCGCGCCCGGCCATCCTGGCGGCCGCCCGCGCGGGCCGGCGGCAGGGCGCCTGGGCGCTCTTCCGCGCGCTCCTGGCCGGGCGAGCCCTCCCCCTCTGGGCCGCCCTCGTGGCGCTGGCGGCGGTCGCCTTCGTCGCGGGACGGCTCCTCGCCGCGGCGCAGGGATGGCTGGTCTGGGGATGGCTTCCTGCCGCCTGGCTGGGGACTTCGCTCCTGCTCCTCCTCCAGCAGCTGGCCGTCCTCCTCCAGACGGCGCTCCACTTCGCCACGGCAGGTGCGGGCACGGCCTTCGCGGGCTGGCCGGGGGAGACCGCGGCCCGGCCGGCCCCGTCGCTCCCGCCGGCCCCGCTGAAGTCGGCGTCGGAGGCGGCGGAGGAAGCGGAGGAGGCGGAGCGGGCCGGTCTCCTCCCGCGGGCCTAGCAAGCCGGGCGCCTAGCGCGGGAAGAAGCGCGGCAGGTAGGGCCGGTGCGCCTCCAGCAGCTCCTCCAGGAGCTCCCGCGCGACCGCCACCCCGGGTACCAGCGGATGGGCGACCAGCGCGGCCAGCGCCGTCTCCCGGTCGCCGGTCAGCGCCGCCTCGACGGTCAGCTCCTCGTACGCCTTCACCTGCTGCATCAGGCCGCGCAGCTCGGGCCGCAGCCGGCCGTGGGCCACCGGGCGGACGCCCCAGGGGCCGACGCTGGCGTCCACCTCCAGCACCGCCTCCGGCGGCATGTCGGGCGTGGCGCCCTGGTTGGGCACGTCGAGCACGTGGAGCGCGGGCCGGCCGGTCCAGAGCGACTCCATGGCGCCCAGCGCCGCCTCCGAGTACCAGGCGCCCCCCCTCCGGCCGAGCTCCGCCGGCGGCTCGCTCCGCCCGGGCTGGCGGTAGAGGTCGAGGAGCTGCCGGTCGACCGCCTCCACGCGGTCGGCGCGCGTCCCCTCGCCCGCCTCCAGCGCCCGCCGCGCCTCGGCCACCGTCGCCTGCGGCAGGAAGTAGTAGCGCAGGTAGGGGTTGGGGATCAGCCCGAGCCGTCGCGCGTACCCCAGGAAGGCCTTCACCTCGGCCGAGGCGGCGTCGAGGCCGGGCAGGTTGGCCACCAGCTCGCGCAAGGCCAGGTCCGAGGCCAGGATCTCGCCCGTGATCTCCCTCCCGTCCAGGAAGAGCCGGCTCCAGGAGAGGTGGTTGAGGCCGATGGTGCGGAGGCTGACGCGCTCCTCCGCCACCCCCAGCGCCCGCGCCACCCCGCGCTGCAGGCTGAGCGGCACGTTGCAGAGGCCGAAGGAGCGGACGGCGGGCTCGTGGCGGCGGATGGCCTCCGTCACCAGGCCCGAGGGGTTGGTGAAGTTGACCAGCCAGGCCTGCGGCGCCAGCTCGCGCACGTCGGCGGCCAGCTCCAGCGCCACCGGCACCGTCCGCAGCGCCAGGGCGAAACCGCCCGGCCCGGTGGTCTCCTGGCCGATGACGCCGTGGCGGAGCGGGATCCGCTCGTCGAGGCGGCGCGCGGCCACCCCGCCGACGCGGAACTGGCTGATCACGAAGTCGGCGCCCTCCAGGGCGCGCCTCCGGTCGAAGGTGACCTCGATCCGCGCCGGGTGGCCCGCCCGCGCGAACATCCGCCGCACGAGCCCGGCCACCGCCTCCACCTTCTCCGCCCCCTCGGGCAGGTCGACCAGCACCAGCTCCTCCAGCGGCAGGCTCTCCCTGCGCCGCAGGAAGCCCTGCGCCAGCTCGGCGGTGTAGACGCTGCCTCCGCCGACCACCACCACCCGCACGAGCCGCACCCCCGCTCTCAGCTGGCCGCCGCGTCGACGTTGAAGTGGAGCGCGATGGGCGGCAGCACCTTGAAGGCCTCGGCCAGCTCGCAGCCGGCCCCGGCCCCGATCTCGCGCGCCTTCCCCTCGAAATAGGCCTGCACGAAGGGCCAGGTCTCGGGCGGGAACTGGCTCCGGTGCGCCCGCAGCGCCTCCAGCTTCAGAGCCCAGGTCTCGCCCACGTCGACGCGCGTGTTGGGCGCCGCCGTGCCGTAGAAGGCGACGGCCTGCACCTCGTGGCGCGGCTCCGGCCCCTCGCCGCTGCGGAGGGCGTAGGGGAAGGCGGCCAGGATCGCCGCCGCCGCGGCCGCCAGGCCGGTCAGCCGGTGGTCCGGATGCGCCTCGTAGGGGAGCCAGGGGTCGGGCGCGAGGAGGAGGTCGGGCCGGAAGGCGCGGATCTCCCGCGCCAGCGCCCGGCGGACGGCGCCTTCCTCCAGCTCGCCCCCGTCCGGGAAACCGAGCCAGCCCATCTCCGCCACGCCCAGGAGGCGCGCCGCCGCCTCGGCCTCGCCGCGCCGGACGGCGGCCAGCTCGGCCGGCGACATCGCGGGATCGGCGCTGCCCGCGCCGCCGTCGGTCACCGTCACCACGCGCACCCGGCCGCCCGCCCGGCAGAGCCGGGCGACGGTGGCGCCGGCGCCCACCTCCATGTCGTCGGGGTGGGGCTGGATGCAGAGCACGCGCCGCATCCCGAGGAGGTCGGGGACGGGCACGAGGTCGGTGATGCGCATCGCTGCCACCTCCGCCGCGGCAGGCTTGCCCCGCCGCTCTGTCGAACAAGGTTTCGGTGCGGGGGGTGCGACTCCTGGAGAGGTGGCGGAAGATCGCCTACAGCTCGGGCTCGCTGGGCAGCGCGCTCCTGAGCCAGGCGTTCGGTGCCTTCGTCCTCTTCTTCTACGAGGACACGGTCAAGCTGCCGGTGGCCGCCGTCGGCACGCTCTTCGCCCTGTACGGCTTCTGGAACGCGATCAACGACCCGCTCTTCGGCTACCTCTCGGACCGGACGCGCACCCGCTGGGGGCGGAGGATCCCGTACATCGCGCTGGGCTTCCTGCCGCTGGCGGTCGCCTTCGCCCTGGTCTGGTCGCCGCCGCTGGGGGCGGGGACGAACCGGCTGCTCGCCTACTTCTTCGCCGTCATCTTCGTCTACGACGGCCTCTACACGCTGGTCATCCTCAACTGGACGGCGCTCTTCCCGGAGATGTTCCGGACGCTGGAGGAACGCGCCCAGGTCTCCGCCTGGCGGCAGATCTTCACGGTGGTGGGGGCGCTGCTGGGCATGGCGGCGGCACCTCTCCTCTACGGCAGCCGGCTGGGCTGGGCGGGGATGGGCTGGCTCTTCGCCCTCGTCGCCGCGCTGTCGCTGGGCGTCTCGCTCCTGGGGAGCCGCGAGGGCGCCACCGGGCGGGCGGGGAGCGAGGAAGCGGTCCTCTCCCCCTGGCTGGCGCTCCGCTACACCTTCTCCAGCCGCTCCTTCCTCTTCTACGTGCTGACCAGCTTCTCGCTCCAGCTCAACTTCACGCTCCTGCCCTCGGTGGTCCCCTTCTTCACCAAGTACGTCCTCCGCGTGGGCAGCACCGAGACCTCCATGCTCCTGGGCGTCATCTTCGTCGTCGCCTTCCTGGCCATGATCCCCTGGTCGCGGGTGACGGTCCGGATCGGCGCCCGCGCGGCCATCATCCGCTCCGCCATCCTCTTCGCGCTGGTCCTCTGGGGCTTCCTCCTCGTCCAGACCTTCGCCCAGGCGCTGGTGGTCGCCGCGCTGGCGGGGGTCGGCCTGGCCGGGCAGATGATGCTCCTGGACGTGCTGATCGCCGACGTGATCGACGAGGACGAGCTCCGCACCGGCGTCCGCCGCGAGGGGATGTACTTCGGCATGCAGGCGCTGATCATCCGCCTGGGCATCGCGGTGCAGGCGCTGGTGATGACGCTCACCCAGCTGCTGACCGGCTACGACCCGCACCTGGCCGTCCAGCCGCCGCGGGCGCTCCTCGGCCTGCGCCTCCTCCTGGGCGGCGTGCCCAGCCTCTTCATCGCCCTGGGCGTCCTCTCCATGCTCTTCTACCCGCTCTGGGGACCGCGCCTGGCCGAGCTGCGCACGCAGCTGGCGGCCCGCCAGGCGGCCGCCGGGCCGGCGGCCGGCGCCGGGCCGGGAGGGCCCGCGCTTGGCGGAGACGCCTGAGCAGCCCGAGCGGGTCGCCGCCCTCCTCGCCCGGCGGCAGGAAGTCCGCCGTCTCCTCCTCGCCTGGTACCGGGCGCAGGGGCGGTCGCTGCCCTGGCGGCGCAGCCGCGATCCCTACGCCATCCTGGTCTCCGAGGTGATGCTCCAGCAGACCCGGGTGGAGACGGTCATCCCCTACTGGCAGCGGTTCGTCGCCCGCTTCCCCGACGCGGAGAGCCTCGCCCGCGCCGACCCGGCCGAGCTGGAGGCGTTCTGGTCCGGCCTGGGCTACTACCGCCGCGCGCGGGCGCTCCAGGCCTGCGCCCGCGAACTGACCGAGCGTTACGGAGGAAGCCTGCCCGCCGACCCCGAGGCGCTCCGCAGCCTGCCCGGCGTCGGCCCCTACACGGCGGGGGCGGTGGCCAGCATCGCCTTCGGCCTGCCGGAGCCGGCGCTGGACGGCAACGCCCAGCGCCTCCTCGCCCGGCTGGCCGCGCTGGAGGGGGAGCCGTCCCGGCCGGCCTTCCGCCGCACGCTGGAAGCGCTGGCCCGCCAGCTCCTCGACCCCGAGGAGCCCGGCGCCTGGAACCAGGCGGTGATGGACCTGGCCTCCACCCTCTGCCTGCCCCGCAGCCCGCGCTGCGACGACTGCCCGCTGGCGACGCTCTGCGCGGCCCGCCGCCTCGGCCTCGAGCGGTCGCTGCCGCGCCCGCGCCGCCGCCCGGCGCCGCGCGCCGTCCCTGTCGCCATGCTGGCACTGCTGGCGGCAGACGCGTCCGCTGCCGGAGCCCGCCTGCTGGTGGTGCGGCGGCCGCCCAGGGGACTCCTGGCCGGCCTGCCGGGGCTCCCGCTGCGCGAGTCGCCCTGGCAGGAAGTCGACCTCGCCCGCTGGCTGGGCGCCCTCCTCCCCGCCCTGCCCGGCTTCGAGGCGGAGCGCCTCGCCGCGGCCGGCGCCGAGCCCGTCGCCCGCTACGCCCACGCCTTCAGCCACCGCCTCTGGCAGGTGGAGCTGCGCGCGCTCCGCCTCCGCTCCGCGCCGCCACCCGGGGAGCACGGCCGCTGGCTGCCGCCGGAGGAGCTGGCCACCGTCCCCTTTCCGGCCGCCTTCCGGCCGGCGGTGGCGGCGCTGGCCCGGGGTGCGCGCGGGCTCTCCCCTCAGGCGCCTTCGCCCTCGGGATAGAAGCGGGTGACGGGGAAGGGGTCGGCTTCCTGCCAGGCGACGGGGAGGCCGGCCGCGCGGGCGCCGAGCAGCGCGGCGCCCCGCTCGACGGCGGCGTGCTGCGTCGCCCGCAGGGCGGGAAGGCCCGTGGCGCGGGCGATCTCCTGCAGGCGCAGGTCGCTCAGCGCGGCCAGGCCGCCCACGTGGAGATGGCCGGGCACCCCGCCTGCGCCTGCCAGCCGGCGCCAGGCCGCGAGCAGCTCCGCCACCCGCTCCGCCGGCGCCTGGACGACCAGCCGCGCCAGCGCCGCCGCGTCGCTGGCGCTCTCCAGGTCGCGGAGCGTCCAGCGGCCGTCGGCCGCGGTCTCCAGGCGGCCGGGCGCGCCGGGGGCGGCGCTCCGCGCCAGCCGCTCCGTCTCCGCCCAGCCGCCGGAGAGGCCGAGTCCCTGCTCGAACCAGCGGTCGAGGCGGCCGGCCGGGCCGGCCGGCGCCTCCGCCAGCGCGTAGAGCCGCATCCCTTCCTGGAAGGCGACGCGGCGGCGCAGGAAGCCTCCCCCGCCGCCCTCCCCGCCGCCCGGGCGTCCCTCTCCCTCCCGCCGGCCCGGCCCGGCCTCCTCCGGCGGCCAAGCGCTCACCAGCCGGAGCGTCGCCTCCTCGTCGAGGAGCAGCAGCGCCTCGGCCGCGCCCGGCCAGTCGGCGGCGCTCCAGCAGTCGGCCGCGTGGCCCGCCACCTCGGCGACGCGGCGGTCGAGGAGCGCCACCACCGGCAGAGGGAAGTCGAGGACGCGCGGCGCCGTCCAGCCGAGCCCGCCCAGGCTGGGCCGGAAGGGAGGCAGGAGATCGAAGGGAATCGTCGCCGCGCTCGCGCCGGCCCGCGCCGGCTCCAGCCAGCCGCAGGCGCGGCGGTCGAGGAGGCCGAAGCGGTCGGCGCCCGCCGCCTCGGCGGCGCCTTCGCCCCCGCAGAGGGCGGCCACCAGCCAGGCGCCCAGGGGCCCGAAGCGGAGCGCGCGCTCCGCGGGCAGGAGCTCCTCGGGCACGGCGCGGCGCAGCTCCTCCAGCGCGGCGGCCGCCGCTCCGGCGCCCTCGCCGGCCAGCGGCAGCGGGCCGGCCAGCGGCCGCCCGTCGGCCTGCCAGAGCATCGCCTCGTCCGCGTCGGCCGCCAGCACGACGCCCGCCACTTCCTGGGGCAGCAGGCCCGAGCGGCGGACCAGGTCGCGCAGGGTGGCGATCAGCGTCTGTTCCAGCTGCGCCGGCCGGCCTTCCGGCCAGCCGCCCGCCAGGAAGGCGACGCCCCGGCCGCCCGCGTCGGCCAGCGCCGCGCGCAGCACACGCCGCCGGCCGTCGACGTCGACCACCAGGAGGACCGATTCCATGGGAGAGCACCCGCCCCCGCCCGAGCGGATGGATCCGCCCGCCTTCGCCCTTCACTTTTCGAACCAGGTTGCCGCTTTCCTGCGCAAAGTGTCCAAATACGTCGAGGGGGCCGGCAAAATCGAAGGGGCCCCGCGAGGGGCCCCTTCCCTGTCCGGGATCCTTCCACGTGCTTCACTTCGCCGCCGCGCGCAGCTCCTGGATCTTCTGCTCGTCCATCTGGACCACCTTGTCCGGCAGCGGGCCGTAGTAGAGGTCCTTGGCATAGGACTGGCCGTCGTGGATCATCCAGTCGACCAGGTCCAGGAGCGGCGTGGAGACCCGGTCCTTGTCGATGAGCAGCCAGCTGAAGCCGGCGATGGGATAGGTGGTCGGGCCCGGCGCGTCGACGAACATGGCGCGCAGGTCGGAGGGCATGTTATCGGCCGCCTGGTTGGCGCCGACGGAGGCGCCGTCCACGCTGGGCTCCACCCACTGGCCGTCCTTGTTCTTCAAGGTGGCCATGGGGATGTTGTTCTGCATGGCATAGGCCATCTCGAAGTAGCCGATGCCGCCGGACACCTGCTTCACCTGGGCGGAGACGCCGTCGGAGCCCTTGGCGCCGACGCCGGTGGGCCAGTTGACCGAGGTGCCGTTGCCGACCTTGGACTTCCAGTCCGGACTGACCGCCGAGAGGTAGCTGGTGAAGATGAAGGTGGTGCCGCTGCCGTCCGAACGGTGGACGACCGCGATGGGCAGATTCGGAAGCTTCGTGTCCGGGTTGAGGCTCTGGATGGCCGGATCGTTCCACTTCTTGATCTGGCCCAGGTAGATCTTGGCGAGGACGTCGCCGGTCAGGTGGAGACCCGAGCCGATGTTCGGCAGGTTGTAGCCGATGGCCACGGCGCCCAGCGTGATGGGGATGTGCACGATGCTGGGATGATCCTGCATCTGCTGGTCGTTGAGCGGAGCGTCGGAGGCGCCGAAGTCGACGAGGTGCTGGAAAAGCTGCTGCTGCCCGGCACCGCTGCCGACCGCCTGGTAGTTGACCTGGACGTTCGGATGGAGATTGTGGTACTCGGTGAACATCTTGGTGAAGAGGGGATTGTCGAAAGTAGAACCGGCCCCGGTGATGGTGACCGGTTCGGAGCTGCTACTGCCGCCGCTGGACGCGCCCCCTTGGTTCTGGTTCTGGTTCTGGTTCTGGGACGTGCTGCTGGGCGGGGTGGCGGCACCGCCACCGCAGGCTCCCAGCACGAGGCTGAGGGCGAGCGCGACGACAGGGATCGACAGGACCCGGGCGCGACTCGACGCGCGCCGCAATCCGCTCATGCTGTCGATCGACCTCCTTGGAGGAGTCTTCCCACAGGACGAGGGTACCGTGTAGGGCCGGCAGGCGGGTTGCGGAGTCGTTAAGCCGGCGTTAAGAGCGCGTGAAGCCCGCGGTGAACGCCGGGAAGGCTCGAGCGGCGCCGGCCGGGACCGCAGTCGCCTCAGCCGGCGGCCGGTGGTAGGACCGGCGGCGCGCGGCGTACCCATCCGCCGGGGGATCGACGGTGGAGGGTCGGCAGCACGCCTCTCTCTCGCGGCGTCGCGCCGCGCGGCTGCTTCTCTTGCTGCCCGCCCTCGCCGCCTGTGCCGGCGGCCTGCTCGCCCTCGTCCGCCTCCCCCCGGCCTCCCGCCCGCCCCTCGCGCCCACGCCCGGGACGGGGGTGGCGGCGAGCGCCGGGAGACGGGTCGCCTTCGAGCCTCCCCCGCCCTGCCGCGGCCTGGTCCGCTTCGACGGCCCGCCGCGGGATCCGGTGACCGGCCGGAAGGTTGTCTATCTCACCTTCGACGACGGGCCCTCGCCCTATCTGGGCTCCATTCTGGCGACGCTCGAGCGCGCCGGCGTGCGGGCGACCTTCTTCTTCGTGGGGAGCCGTCTCCCGGACCGGGCCGGGCTCGTCCGCGCGGCCCTGGCGGCGGGTCACGCCGTCGGCAACCACAGCTGGGACCACGCCCTCCTCGTCCGCCTCGGCCCCGCCGACCAGCAGATGGAGATCGCGCGCTCCAGCCGGGCCTTCCTGGAGGTCCTCGGCTTCGCCCCGCGCGCCTTCCGGCCGCCCTACGGCAGCTACGACGCGGCCACGTGCGAGGCCGTGCGCTCCTTCGGCATGGAGATCGTGCTCTGGGACGAGGATCCGCAGGACTGGTCGCTCCGCTCCGGGCAGGAAGCGCTCCTCGTCCGGCGCGTGGAGGCCGACCTCTTCCCGGGTGCCGTCGTCGACCTCCACGAGAGCGCGCTGACGGCGCGGGCGCTGCCGGAGCTCCTCGCCCGCCTGCGCGCGCTGGGCTACGAGGTGCGCCCGCTTCCCACCGGCACCGCAGCCCTGCCCGAAGGCTGAGGAGGCCGCGCCGGCCCTGCGGGGCTACGCCCCCGCCTCCTCCGCCTCCGCCTCCTCCTTCCAGCGCCGCAGGAGGGCGATCTCCGGCCCGTACTCGCGCTCCTCGTCCACCGGGGTCTCGAGGCAGAGCGGGATCTCGCGGAAGGCGGGGAGGGTGGCCGCGCGGCGCAGCCCTTCCTCGCCGAGGAAGCCCTTGAGCAGACGCTGATGGCGGTCGCGGCGCCCGCCGAAGTCGACCATGCTGTCGTTGAAGTGGATCACCTTGATCAGAGGAAGCGCCCCCGTGGCGCGCAGCTCCTCCTCGAAGGCGGCCACCGAGCGCTCGTCGCGCCAGTCCACCACCCCCGCCGCGAAGGCGTGGCAGGTGTCCAGGCAGAGGCCGAGGCGCCCGGGCTGGCGGACCGCCTCGACGATCTCCATCCACTCCGCCGGCGTCCGCCCCATCTCCGAACCCTGGCCCGCCGTGTTCTCCAGGCAGAGGAGGGTGGAGCCGCGGTAGCGATCCAGGATCTCGTCCAGCGTCTCCACCATCCGCCGCTTGCCGTCCGCCTCGCCTCCGCCCACGTGCTTGCCGAAGTGGACCACCAGCCAGGGGGTGCCCAGCGCCTCGGTCAGCTCCAGGTCGTTGACGACCGAGGCGACGGTGGTCTCGTGCAGCTTCGGGTCGTAGGTGGCCAGGTTGGTGACGTAGGGCGAGTGGGCGACCGTCCAGACGCCCGCCGCCCGCGCCGCCTCCGCGCCGCGCGCCCCGGCCGCCCGGTCGACCGCCTTCGGCTGGTAGCTCCGCGGATTCTTTGGAAAGTACTGAAAGAAGTTGCCGCCGAGCTCGAGAGCGGCCTCCACCGCCTTCTCGAAGCCGCGGGCGGTGCTGAGATGGCAACCGACGCGCACGCCAGCGATCCTTCCTTTCGCCTCGACTCGACGGAGGGCTCAGAGCGACTCCAGGACGCGGCGCAGCCCCTTCAGCGCCCGCAGCTGCCAGGGAAGCAGCGCCGGCATCACCACGCCGTAGTTGACCACATCGAAGCGCTGCCTGGACATGCGCCCGGCCAGGAGCGCCATGGCGGCGAAGGCGGCGAAGGAGAGGCCGGCGGCGAGGCCGGCCTGGCGCCGCGCGCGCCCGGGCTCCGCCCGCGCGGCCAGCCAGGCGAGCCAGGCCGCCCAGCTGCCGTGCTCCAGCGCCCCGAGAAGGTTGCCGAGCGAGACGGGCAGGCGCCCGCGCACCGGCTCCCAGAGGTCGACCTGGTCGGGCACGCCGAGCAGGCGCAGCGGCCAGAGGAGCGCCACCGGCGAGAACCAGACGGCGATGTCGGTGGCGCTGTGCACGCCCATGCCCGCGAGGAGCGCGCCGTATCGCTGGCGGCGGACCTCCGGCGCGGGCGGAGCCTCCTCGCGGCCGGCGGCGAGACGCTCGAGGAGCAGGGCCCAGAGCGGCTGGAGAAGCCAGGAGTGGCTCCACGTGCGATGAAGCGAGGTCGCCACGCGGGGGTTGAACGGGTAGAGCGGCAGCTCCAGCGCCAGGTCGGCGTCGGGCGCCAGGCTTCCCCAGACGACCGCGGTCTTGTAGGCCGCCTCCGGGCTGCCCGGACGCCGGGGTCCGGGGTAGCGGCGGGCGGCCAGCCAGCTCCCGATCCAGCCGTGCAGGGCCAGCTGCGCCATGGCGCTTCCTCCTCCTCCTCGTCCGCGGGCGACCCGCCTGCCCTCAGGCGCGCTCCGCCCGCGCCAGCGTGTACTGGCCGTGGGTCCAGGCGGCGAAGGCCTCGCGCTGCGCCTCCGTGGGCTCGGCGACCGGCTTGAGCGTATACTTGGTCGGCCGCCGCTCGCCCAGCTTCACCTCCACCTGGCGCTCCTCCTCCCGGCGGAAGGTGGTCAGGCGGACGCGCTCGCCCGGCTGGCGATCGGCCAGCCGCTGGCGCAGGCCCTTCTCGTCGGCGACGCGGAAGCCGTCGACGGCGACGATCTCGTCGCCCGGGGCGAGGCCGCTCCCGTAGGCGGGGCCGTCCTCGAGGACGGTGGTCACCAGGAGACGGCCCTCCCTCACCTCGACGCGGACGCCGAGCTCGCCGCCGCCGCGCTTCTCGTACCACCAGGACCAGCGCTCCTCGCTGCCCGGCATCGCCTCGCCGCTCCCGGACTTCTCGTCCTCCGGCTCCTCGCGGCTCCGCTCCAGCTCCAGACCCAGGTACTCCAGGGGGCCCGCCCAGTCGATCTCCTCGGTGCCGGTCACGTAGCGGGCGAAGAAGTCGTCCAGGTCGAAGCCGCAGGCCTCCTCCGCCGCCGCCTTCCAGCCCTCCGGCTCGGGGATCCCCGCCCCCCGGCTCCCGTAGCGCTCCCAGAGGAGGCGCATCACGTCGTCCAGCGAACGCTCGCCGCCCGTCCGGCTGCGGATCTCGACGTCCAGCGCCAGCCCGACCAGCGACCCCTTCACGTAGTACGAGATGCCGGTGTTGGGCGTGTTCTCGTCCGGCCGGTAGAAGTCGATCCAGGTGTCCCAGCTGGAGGCGGCGACCGGCTGGACGCGCCGCCCGGGCGTCTCCTCCAGCCGCTGGATGG
>JASBVS010000030.1 GCA_029960955.1 Bacillota bacterium | reverse complement strand
GAGGTGCCGGCGCCGATCTGCATCAGCTTGGCGTCGCGCATCATCCGCTCCAGCGGCAGCTCGCGCAGGTAGCCGTAGCCGCCGTGGATCTGGACCGCCTGTTCGGTGGCGCGCATGGCCACGTCGGAGGCGAAGAGGAGGGCGGCGGCCGCTTCCTTGTGGACGCTCCGGCCCTGGGCGAACGCCTCCTCCGCCAGCCGTGCCGTCCGATAGACCAGGAGCCGCGCCGCCTCCACCTCGGTGAACATGTCGGCCAGCTTCGCCTGGACCAGCTCGAAGTCGCCGATACGGAGGCCGAACTGCCGCCGCTCGCGGGCGTAGGCCAGCGACCGCTCCAGCGCCTCCTCCGCCAGGCCGAGGGAGAGTCCCGCCAGGAAGGCGCGCTCCAGGTCGAGCCCCGACATCATCACCGCCACGCCACCGTTCTCCTCGCCCAGGAGGTTCTCCGCCGGCACCCGGCAGCCGTCGAAGAGGAGCTCGCCGGTGGGCGAGCCGCGCATCCCCATCTTCTCCAGCTTCCGGACGACCCGGAAGCCCGGGGTGGCCCCCTCCACCACGAAGGCCGAGATCCCGTGCGCGCCCCGCTCCGGCGCGGTCTTGGCGTAGACGAGGAAGAGGCCCGCGATGGGGCCGTTGGTGATGAAGATCTTGTTGGCGTCGAGGACGTAGACGTCGCCCTCGCGGCGGGCGGTGCCGCGCAGGCCGACCGCGTCGGAGCCGGCGTCGGGCTCGGTCAGCGCCAGGGCCCCCACCCGCTCTCCCGAGGCGAGCCCGGGCAGGAAGCGCCGCCGCTGCTCCTCGCTCCCGTTCCGGTAGAGGTTGTGCGCGCAGAGGTTGAGGTGGGCGCCGTAGGAGAGCGCCAGCCCGGCCGAGACCCGCGCCAGCTGCTCGCAGACCAGGAGGCCGTCCAGGAGGCTGCCGCCGCTGCCTCCGTACGCCTCGGGGATGCCCAGCCCCAGGAAGCCCTGCTCGGCCAGCCCCCTCCACACCTCCGGCGGCAGCTCGTCGCGTGCGTCCATCTCCGCCGCCCGCGGCTCCACCTCGGCGCGCGCCCACTCCAGCGCCGTCCCGGCCAGCAGGCGCTGCGTCTCCGTCAGAAGATCTGACGCAAGAGTCGAAAGCGGCTCGCCCACGCGCTTCCCCTCCCCCGCGGCCCGGCTCCGGCCGCTCCTCGCCGGTCGCCGGAAATCCGCATGGCTCTTCGCCTTTTGTATGTCCCTCTCCTGCAGGACGACCGGCTCCGGCGCCATTCGGGGAAGGATCTGCGGGCGCGGTCGTGGAATTCTCGACCGACGCGTAAGACGGGAGGCGAGGTCCGTGGCCCAGGCCGCCGAGGGCACGCAGCACGCGCTCCGCCGCGAGGAGATCATCCAGGTGGCGGCGGAGCTCTTCCGCGAGAAGGGCTACCGGAACAGCACGCTGGCGGAGGTGGCCGCCCGCCTGGGCGTCACCCGCCCGGCGCTCTACCACTACATCCGCTCCAAGGAGGAGCTCCTGACCGAGATCTACGGGCGGGTGATGAGCCGGCTCCTCGGCCAGCTGGAGGAGATCCTGGCGCGCGGGCTCGACCCGGTGGAGACGCTCCGCGCCATCATCGTCGGCCACGTCGAGTTCGTCATCCGCAACCGCGCCATCGTCACCGTCTTCTTCCAGGAGAAGGGGTCGCTGCCCGAGGAGCAGTACCGCCGCATCGCCGGCCAGAAGCGGCGCTACGACGCGCTGGTGCAGGCGGTGGTGGAGCGCGGGCAGCGCGCCGGCCTGCTGCGGCCGCTCGACCCGAAGCTGACCGTCTACGCCATCATGGGCCTGGCCAACTGGCCCTACCAGTGGTTCCACCCGGAGGGGCCGGTCTCCGCGCGCGAGCTGGGCGAGCTCTGCGCCGACCTGGTGCTCTCGGGCCTCCGCGCCGGCGCGGAGACGGCTGTCGCGGGCGCCGCCCCCGGCGGCGGGCAGGCGGTCGACGGGGGGCGGGGTGGGCCGCGTTGACCGCCAGCGAGGCGCGGCGCGTCGGCACCCCGGTCGACCCCTCCGACCCCGCTTACCAGGCCAACGCCCGCGCCATGCGGGCGCTGGTGGAGGAGCTGCGCGCGCGCCTCCGGCAGGCCCGGGAGCGGCGCGACCCGGAGGCGGTGGCGCGCCACCGGGCGCGCGGCAAGTGGCTCGCCCGCGAGCGCGTGGAGGCGCTGCTCGACCCGGGGAGCGCCTTCCTGGAGCTGAGCCCGCTGGCCGCCTGGGGGATGTACGGCGAGGAGGCGCCGCAGGCCGGCATCCTGACCGGGATCGGGCGCGTCGCCGGGCGCGAGTGCGTCATCGTGGCCAACGACGCGACGGTCAAGGGCGGCACCTACTACCCCATGACCGTGAAGAAGCACCTGCGCGCCCAGGAGATCGCCGGGCAGAACCGGCTCCCCTGCATCTACCTGGTCGACTCGGGAGGCGCCTACCTGCCGCTGCAGGCGGAGGTCTTCCCCGACCGGGACCACTTCGGGCGCATCTTCTACAACCAGGCGCGCCTGTCGGCCAGGGGGATCCCGCAGATCGCGGCGGTGATGGGCTCCTGCACCGCGGGCGGGGCCTATGTGCCGGCCATGAGCGACCAGGCGGTGATCGTGCGCGGGACGGGCACCATCTTCCTGGGCGGGCCGCCGCTGGTGAAGGCGGCGACCGGGGAGGAGGTGACGGCGGAGGAGCTGGGCGGTGCCGACGTCCACAGCCGCCTCTCGGGCGTCACCGACTACCTGGCCGAGGACGACGCCGAGGCCATCCGCCTGGTCCGCCGCATCGTGGCCGACCTGGGGCCGCCCGAGCCGCCGCCCTGGGAGGTGGCGGAACCGGAGCCGCCGGCCTTCGACCCGGAAGAGCTCTACGGCATCGTGCCGGCCGACCTGCGCCAGTCCTACGACGTGCGCGAGGTGATCGCGCGCATCGTGGACGGCAGCCGCTTCCACGAGTTCAAGGAGCTCTACGGCACCACGCTGGTGACCGGCTGGGCGCGGATCATGGGCTACCCGGTGGGCATCCTGGCCAACAACGGCGTCCTCTTCTCGGAGAGCGCGGTCAAGGGTGCCCACTTCATCGAGCTCTGCGTCCAGCGGCGGATCCCGCTGGTCTTCCTCCAGAACATCACCGGCTTCATGGTCGGGCGGGAGTACGAGAACCGGGGCATCGCCAAGGACGGGGCGAAGATGGTGACGGCGGTGGCGACGGCCGACGTGCCCAAGCTGACGGTGATCATCGGCGGCTCCTTCGGCGCGGGCAACTACGCCATGGCCGGGCGCGCGTACAGCCCCAACTTCCTCTGGATGTGGCCCAATGCGCGCATCAGCGTCATGGGCGGCCGGCAGGCGGCCTCGACGCTGCTCACCGTCCGGCTGGAGGCGCTGGCGCGGCAGGGCCGGGAGATGGGCGAGGAGGAGCGGCGCGCCTTCCAGGCGCCCATCCTGGCCAAGTACGAGGAGGAAGGGAACCCCTACTACTCGACGGCGCGCCTCTGGGACGACGGGGTCATCGACCCGGCGGAGACGCGCCAGCAGCTGGCGCTCGGCCTGGCCGCGGCGGCCCGGGGCGCCGCCCTGGCCGCGCCGTGGGATCGCGCGGCGCCGGAGGAGGTCCGCCGTTTCGGCGTCTTCCGCATGTAGCCTGGCAGCTGGGAGGGATCGCCGATGTCCGGGGTGCGGGAGGGCAGGCCGGGCGGTC
This sequence comes from Bacillota bacterium, assembly GCA_029960955.1. GTDB lineage: Bacteria > Bacillota > Sulfobacillia > JAIMAT01 > JAIMAT01 > JAIMAT01. Next base: position 45,049 of record JASBVS010000030.1, on the reverse strand, counting down.
CCCGGGGGATCGCGCCGGGCCTGGAGGGGGTGGCGAGCGTCCGCGTCACCGCGGAGCGGACGGCCGCCGCCGCGGCCAGCGGGGCGTTGCCGGTCTTCGGCACGCCCTTCCTGCTGGCGCTGATGGAGGAGGCCGCCTTCAACGCCACGGCGCCCCACCTGGGGCCCGGGCAGTCGACCGTCGGCACGGGGGTGGAGCTGCGCCACCTGGCGCCGACGCCGGTCGGGCTGACGGTGACGGCGCGGGCGCGGCTGGTCGAGGTGGAGGGACGCAGGCTCCTCTTCCAGGTGGAGGCCGAGGACGGCTTCGAGAAGGTGGGCGAGGCGCGCCACGAGCGGTTCATCGTCGACGTGCCGCGCTTCCTGGAGCGGGCCGCGCGGAAGGCGGGCCGGAACGCCTGATGGGCGCGACGCAAAGTCTGCCCGGCGCGCCCCGGCCCCGCCCCTTCCGCCGCGTGCTGGTCGCCAACCGCGGCGAGATCGCGCGCCGCATCCTGCGCGCCTGCCGCAGGCTGGGCCTGGAGGCGGTGGCGGTCTACTCCGACGCCGACGCGGGCGCGCTCTGGGTGCGCGAGGCCGACGCGGCCGTCCGGCTCGGGCCGGCGCCGGCGCGGGAGAGCTACCTGGACGCGGAGCGCATCCTGGCCGCGGCCCGGGAGGCGGGGGCGGAGGCCGTCCACCCCGGGTACGGCTTCCTCGCGGAAGAGGCCGGCTTCGCCGAGGCCGTGGAGCGCGCGGGCCTGGTCTGGGTCGGCCCGCCGCCCGAAGCCATGCGGGCCATGGGCGACAAGAGCCGCGCGCGCCAGCTGGCGCGGCGGCTGGGCGTGCCGGTGCTGGAGGGGTACGACGGCGAGGAGCAGTCGCGCGAGCGCTTCCTGGCCGAGGCGGAGCGGATCGGCTGGCCGCTGCTGGTCAAGGCGGCGGCGGGGGGCGGCGGGCGCGGCATGCGCGTCGTCCGCCGTCCGGAGGAGCTGCCCGCGGCGCTGGAGTCGGCGCGGCGCGAGGCGGAGGCCGCCTTCGGCGACGGCCGGCTCCTCCTGGAGCGGTACGTGGAGCGGCCGCGCCACGTGGAGGTGCAGCTCCTCTTCGACCGGCGCGGGCAGGGCGTCCACCTGGGCGAGCGCGAGTGCTCCGTCCAGCGCCGCCACCAGAAGATCGTCGAGGAGAGCCCCTCGCCGGCGGTGGACGAGCCGCTCCGCCGCCGGCTGGGCGAGGCGGCGCTGGCGCTGGCGCGGGCGGTCGGCTACGCCGGCGCGGGGACGGTCGAGTTCCTGCTGGACGAGCGGGGACGATTCCACTTCCTGGAGATGAACACGCGCATCCAGGTGGAGCATCCTGTCACCGAGGAAGTGACCGGGCTCGACCTGGTGGCGCTCCAGCTCCGCCTCGCCGCCGGCGAGCCGCTCCCCCTCGACCAGGCGGAGGTGCGGCTGCGCGGCCACGCCTTCGAGGCGCGCCTCTACGCCGAGTCGCCGGAGGAAGGCTTCCTCCCCTCGAGCGGGCGGCTGGAGGCGCTCCGCCTCCCCGCGCCCGGCGAGCTGCCCGGCCTCCGCCTCGAGGCCGGCTTCGCGGCCGGCGACGTGATCAGCCCCTACTACGACGCGCTCCTGGCCAAGCTGATCGTGCGCGGCGCCGACCGCGAGGAAGCGCGGGAGCGCCTCCAGGCGGCGCTGGCGGCGACGACGGTGCGCGGCGTGGCGACCAACCTGGCGCTGCTGCGGCGCATCGCCGCCGACCCGGCCTTCGCAGCCGGCGAGCTGTCGACGCGCTTCCTGGAGGAGCGGCCGCTGCTGGAGCCGGCGCCGGCCCCGCCCGCGGCGGCGGCCGCCGCGGCGCTGGCCGAGCAGCTGGAGCGCGACGCCTCGTCGCCCTTTGTCCGGCTGGGACCCTGGCGCGCCGGGGAGGGCGCCCTCTACCGTTGGCAGCCCTCGCCCGCCGGCCCGGCCGAACCGCTGGCCGTCCGCGTGCGCGGCGAGGGAAGCCGCCTGGCGGCGGAGGTGGCGCGGGGCGAGGAAGTCCTCGCCCGCTACCGCCTCCTCGCCCGGGAGGCGGCGCTCGGCGGGCACCGGCTCCACCTGGAGGAGGCGGGCGGCGGGGCGTCGCGCAGCCGCCTCCTGGTCCGCCCCCTGGCGGAGGGCGGCTGGCAGGTCGACGAGCCCGCCGCCGGGGCCTGGGAGCTGCGGCCCGCGCCCCCCGCGCCGCCCCTGGAGCGGCGGCCCGTCGCCGCCCCTTCGTCCCCCCCGGACGCCCCGGCCGAGGACGGCCGGACCCCGCTCGCCGTGGTCACCGCGCCGCTCCCCGGCACGCTGGTCGCCTTCCGCGTCCGCGCCGGCGAGCGAGTCGAGCGGAACCAGCCGCTCCTCGTCCTCGAGGCCATGAAGATGGAGCACCTGGTGACCGCGCCCCAGGCGGGGCGCGTGGAGGCGCTGCTCCGCGCACCGGGCGAGGTCGTCCAGCGGGGCGAGCCGCTCCTCCGCCTGGCGCCCTGATCTCTTGTCTTTGCGCGCAGGCTGGGATCGTCGGCGGGTGTGCGCGCTACGGCTCTCCGGCAGAGGTACCTGAATGGATGGCATGATGGCGCGACCGCCATCATGCTGTCATTTCCGGCATTTCCGGGTCCTTGCGTCCGCCAGGGTACCGTAGACACGCCCCTGGTGCCTCCGGTGCCTGTGGTGCCCCCGTTCTCCCCGGCCAGGCTCGCGGCGCGCCTCCCCCTTCGTACCATGGGGCGGTTCCCATTTCACATGGCCCACGAAGGGGGAGGTCGCCGTGATCGAGAGCCCGTCTCTCCTGGAGGAGCTGGAGCGGGTGGCGGCCGAGCTGGAGACGGCGCCGCCCGAGGAGATCCTGCGCTGGGCGGTCGGCCGCTACGCGCCCGCCATCGCCCTGGCCACCAGCTTCGGCGCGGAGGACATGGTCCTCCTGGACATGCTGGCGCGGATCCAGGAGCGGCCGCGCGCCTTCTTCCTGGACACCGGCCTCCACTTCCCGGAGACCTACGCGCTCCGCGACCGCGTCCTCGCCAGCTACCCGAACCTCGCGCTCGAGGTCATGCAGCCCGCCATCACCGTCCGGCAGCAGGCCGAGGCCTACGGGCCGGCGCTCTGGCGGCGCGATCCGGACCTCTGCTGCGCGCTGCGCAAGGTGGAGCCCCTGGAGCGGGCGCTCCGCCAGCTCTCGGCCTGGGTGACCGGCCTCCGCCGCGAACAGGCGCCGACGCGCCGGGGCATCCGCGTGGTCGAGTGGGACCGCCGCCACGGCCTGGTCAAGGTGAACCCCCTCGCCCGCTGGAGCCGAGGGGAGGTCTGGCGGTACATCCGCGAGCACGGCCTCCCCTGCCACGAGCTGCACGACCGCGGCTACCCCAGCATCGGCTGCCAGCCCTGCACCACGCCGGTGGCGGAGGGCGAGGAGCCGCGCGCCGGCCGCTGGCGGGGCCTGGCCAAGACGGAGTGCGGTCTCCATGTCTGAGCCGTGGCCGGCGCCCCTTCCTCCCTACGGCGGCCGGCTGGTCGACCGCCGCCTGCCGCCCGCCCGCAGCGCCGAGGCCGCGGCGGAGGCGCGCTCGCTGCGGGCGCTGGAGCTGCCCCCCCGCCTCTGGGGCGAGCTGGAGCTGATCGCCGACGGGGGCTACAGCCCCCTGGAGGGCTTCATGGAGGAGGAGGACTACCTCTCGGTGCTGGAGCGCATGCGCCTGGCCAGCGGCCTTCCCTGGGGGCTGCCCGTCCTCCTCCGCCTGCCCGAGGGCTGGCCCGCCGCCGAGCGGCCGCGCCCGGGCGAGCGCCTCCGCCTGGAGGCGGCGGGGCGGGCGGTCGCCGTCCTCGAGGTGCGCGGCCTCTTCCGCGCCCCGAAGCGGCGCGAGGCCGAGCAGGTCTTCGGCACCAGCGATCCGGCCCACCCGGGCGTCGCCCGGCTGGAGGCGGAGGGCGAGTGGGCCGTGGGCGGCCCCATCCGGCTGCTCGACGACCCGCCCGACCGGCTCGGCCCCCGCTGGGCCCGCTACCGCCTGCGGCCGGCGCAGACGCGCGCCCTCTTCAGGAAGCTGGGCTGGCGCCGCGTGGTGGCCTTCCAGACCCGCAACCCCATCCACCGCGCCCACGAGTACCTGCTCAAGTGCGCGCTGGAGATCGCGGACGGCCTTCTCGTCCACCCGCTGGTCGGCGAGACCCGGCCCGGCGAGGTGCCGCCCGAGACGCGCCTCCTCGCCTACGAGGCCGTCCTCCGCCGCCGCTTCGCGCCCGGGCGGGCCGTCCTCGCCCTCTACCCCGCCGCCATGCGTTACGCGGGGCCGCGGGAGGCGCTGATGCACGCCGTCGCGCGCCGCAACTACGGCGCCACGCACCTGATCGTCGGCCGCGACCACGCGGGCGTGGGCGGTTTCTACGGCCCCTACGACGCCCAGCGCCTCTTCGACCGCTTCGCGCCGGGCGAGCTGGGCATCGAGATCCTCCGCTTCGAGGCCGCCTTCTACTGCCGGGCCTGCGCAGGCATGGCCACCGCCAAGACCTGCCCCCACGGCCCGGAGGAGCGCCTCAGCCTGAGCGGGACCCAGGTGCGCGAGAAGCTCCGCCGGGGCGAGCGGCTGCCCGGCGAGTTCACCCGCCCGGAGGTGGCCGCCGTCCTCGAGGCGGCCCACGCCGGCGGCGGGGAGCCGTGAACGGGGGACCCCGCCTTCAGGCGGGGTCCCGCCACCAGTCGGCCACCTCCGGCGGCAGCTCGGCGGCCAGGCGCCCGCGCGTCTCCGGCGGCAGCCCCGCCTGGAGGGCGCCGAAGACGGCGCGGATCTGCCGGATGGCGTCCTCGTCGACGTGGCTTGAGACCAGGTCGAGACCGCCCAGCGTCTGGTCGTAGAGCCCCTCGGTCTGGAGCCCGTTGGTCAGCCGCCCCAGGAAGAGCTCCCGGTCGAGCAGCGGGTCCGGCTCGGGCGGGGCGAAGCGCTCCATCTCGGCGGAGAGCTCGCCCGGCAGGCGGCCCTCCAGCAGCGCGCGGCTCTCCCGGGGAAGCACCTGTCCCAGCGAGCGGAGCACCGCGCGGACGACGGAGGCCGCTTCCTGGTCGCTGCCCAGCGCCGCCGCCCGGCGCACGTGCCGGTAGAGCTCCGCGCGGTCGATCCCCCCGGCCGCATCCGTCATCTCCCCCACCTCCCTTCCCCGACCCCGGCCGCCGGCGCAGGCCCGGCGGTTCCGCCCGGGGCGGTCAGACCAGCTCGCGCTCCAGCGCCTCGAAGGCGGCCTCGTCCAGGTCGTCCAGCGGCCGCTCCACCACCGGTCCCCGCTTCAGGCCGGGCACCCGCTCCTCGTAGGCGGGCACCTCCTCCGTGCGGTAGAAGACGCCGACCGGGATGCGCTCGCCGAACTCGCCGGCGCGCGCCCAGGCGGCGTCGAAGTCGGAGGGGTCGTGGCCCTCCGACTCCAGGCGGACGATCCGCTCGGCGTACCAGTCGTAGGTGTTCACCTTGTTGTAGGTGATGCAGGGCTGGAGGATGTCGAGCAGCGCGTAGCCGCGGTGGTGGAGCGCCTCGCGGATCAGCCGCGCCAGCTCCTTCGGCTCGCCGGCGAAGCCGCGGGCGACGAAGGTGGCCCCCGCCGCCAGCGCGGTCCGGATCGGGTTGACGGGACGCTCGATGGAGCCCTCGGGCGAGGTCGTCGTGCGCGTCCCCTGCTCCGTCGTCGGCGAGTACTGGCCCTTGGTCAGGGCGTAGATCTGGTTGTTCTCCACCAGGTGGACCAGCCCCGGGTTGCGCCGGCAGGTGTGGAGCCAGTGGTTGCCTCCGATCCCGTAGGCGTCGCCGTCTCCGTCCACCACGATCACCCGCATGGCCGGGTTGGCCAGGCGGAAGCCGGTGGCGACGGGAAGCGGCCGCCCGTGGAGCGTCATGAAGCCGTTGACGCGCATGTAGTCGGGCAGCTTGGAGCCGCAGCCGATGCCGGAGACGACCACCGCCTCGTGGGGCGCGATCCCTTCCTGGAGGAGCGCCTCGCGCAGGGCGGCGAGGATGCCGAAGTCCCCGCAGCCGGGGCACCAGGTGGGCCGCTGCTCCGTCATGTAGTCGCGCGCGGTCAGCCCGCGGCCCGGGCCGTGGCGCCCGTCCGGCAGCCGGCCGTCGCCCCGCCCTGCGCCGGCCCGCTGGTCAACGGACACCGGCGCCGACCTCCTTCAGGACGCCGCGGGCGATCTCCCCGGGTTCCAGCGGCCGCCCGTCGTACCTCCGCACCAGCCCCTCCGCCTCGTATCCCGTCGTCATCCTCAGGAAGCGCCGGAACTGACCCGAGTAGTTCTGCTCCACGACCACCCCGCGGCGCACCCTGCGCAGCTCGCGCTCCGCCGCCTCGCCGGCGAAGGGCCAGAGGTCGCACCAGTGGAGCAGGTTGGCGCGCACCCCCTCGCGCTCGAGGAGGACGAGCGCCTCGCTGGCCGGTCCCAGCATCGAGCCCCAGGCGAGGAGCGTCACCTCGGCCTCCGCGGGCCCCACGCGGCGCGGCCCGCGCATCTCGCCGGCGGCCAGCGCCGTCTCCAGCTTCCGCATCCGCTTCTCCATCATGCGCTTGCGGTTGTCGATCTCCTCGGTGATGTGGCCGGCCTCGTCGTGCTCGTCGCTGGGCGCGCCGTAGACGGCCTCGGGGTCGCCCGGAAGGACGCGGGGCGAGATGCCGTCGGGCGTGAAGGCGAAGCGGAGGTAGCCGTCCCGCCCGGCGGCCGGCCCGTCCTCCTGCCCGCCGCCCGGGCCGCGCTCGCCGGGCAGCGGCGGCTCGCCCGGGCGGCGCGTCTTCCCCCGCTCGACGGGCACGGCGTCGCGGCGCAGGCGGCCGAAGTCGAGCGTGCGCAGGCTGGAGGCGAGGAACTGGTCGCTGAGCACGACCACCGGCGTCTGGTACTTCTCGGCCAGGTTGAAGGCGCGCATCGCCGTCTCGAAGGCCTCCACGTGGTCCCCCGGCGCCAGGACGAAGCGCGGGAAGTCCCCCTGGGAGGCGTGCAGGACGAAGAGCAGGTCGGCCTGCTCGGTCCGCGTCGGCAGACCGGTGGAGGGTCCGCCGCGCTGGACGTCGACGACCACCACCGGCGTCTCGGTCATGCCGGCCAGCCCCAGCGCCTCCGTCATCAGCGAGAAGCCTCCGCCCGAGGTGGAGCAGAGGGCGCGGGCGCCGGCGAAGCCCGCCCCGATCGCCATGCAGATCGCCGCCAGCTCGTCCTCGGCGTGCTTGGTGACGATGCCCAGCGGCTCGGCGTGCGCCGTCATCCACTCCAGGATGGTGGTGGCCGGGGTCATGGGGTAGGCGGCGACGAAGCGGCAGCCGGCCGCCACCGCGCCCAGGCAGAAGGCGTGGTTGCCGTGCAGGAGCATCCGCTCGGGCTGCCCCGGCAGGCCGGGCAGGCGGTAGCGGAAGCGGGCGGCCGCCGGCGAGCGCCGCACCTGCTCGTAGGTCTCGCGCGCCACGGCCAGGTTGCCCTCCACCACCCGCTCGCCCTTGCGCGCGAAGTTCTGCCGGATGACCGCCTCCATCCGCTGGAGGGGGAAGCGGAGCAGGCTGGCCGCCGCCGCCAGGGCGGCGGTGTTCATCATCACCTTGCTGCCGTGGCGCATGGCGATCTCGTTCATCGGCACCGGCACCGCCAGCCGCCCGCTCCGCTCGACGGCGCCCGCGTCGAGCCGGAAGGAGCTGTCGTAGAGGACGGCCGCGTCCGGCGCGAGGCTCTCCAGGTGGAGCTCCACCGACTCGGCGGTCAGGGCCAGGAGGAGCGCGGGCGGATCCAGGTGCGAGGCGACCGGCCGGGTGGCCGCGCGGATCTGGTAGAAGTTGTGGCCGCCCCGGATCCGCGAGCGGTAGTCGGCGATGCTGAAGATGTGGTAGCCGGCCCGGGCCAGGGCGCTGGAGAAGCCGGCACCGCTCGACTCCACGCCCTGGCCGGCGTCGCCGCCGATCACCAGGCTGACGTCCTGGTCGCGCACGCCGTCACTCTCGGAGGCGGCCGTGGCGCATCCCTCCTTCCGACGCCCGCCGGCTGCGGAGAGGCCGCGCCAGGCCGAGCCTGGCCCGCGAGGCCGCACGGGCGGAGACCGACTTGATTCTTTCTCGCGAAGGGGGAAGCTATGCGACGCGGGCGGCGACCCCGGGGTCGCCGCCCGCTCACCGCCAGCCGTGAGAACCTGAAACCGCGCCGGGAAGAGGACCGGGAAAGGTGGTGCGCCTAGGAGGATTCGAACCTCCGCACCCGGCTCCGGAGGCCGGTGCTCTATCCCCTGAGCTATAGGCGCGTCGACAACCGAATTATAGCGCCGGCGGCGCGGGCCTCACAACGTTCCCGGGGTACCAGCCGGGCGGCCGCAGCCGCCGCACCACCGGCGCGCCGGGCGCGGCGCGGAGCGCCTCCGCGCCCTCGCGGGCGGTCCTTCCTCCCGGCAGGCGGAGGCCGGGCGCCAGCTCCGCCAGGGGCGCCAGCACGAAGGCGCGCTCCGCCATGCGCGGGTGGGGAAGCGTCAGCTCCGCGCCGGAGCGCACGACGCCCTCCAGCCAGAGAAGGTCGACGTCGATGGTGCGCGGGCCCCAGCGCACCGTCCGCACCCGGCCCAGCGCCCGCTCCACGGCCAGCGCCCGGCGGAGCAGCGCCTCCGGCTCCAGCCGCGTCGCCACCTCGGCCACCGTGTTGAGGAACCAGGGCTGCTCGCGCAGCCCCACCGGCTCCGTCTCCCAGAGCCCGGCCACGCCCTCGATCCGCAGGTCGTCCCCGGCCAGGAGGTCGAGCGCGGCGCGCAGCTGCGCCTCGCGGTCGCCCAGGTTGGCGCCGAGCCCCAGGAAGCCCCGCCGCCATCCGCCGGAGCGCCCCTGCGCCGCCCGCTCCCCGTTCCCGCTGGCCCCCGGCTCCACCTCGTGCCCGCCTCCCCGCTCAGACCGGCCAGCGCCAGCGGGCGGCCACGTCCTCGAAGGGGTGGTGGAGCGGCGCCTCCGGCTTGTGCACCCGCACCTCCAGGCCGCGGACGGGGAAGGCGGAGAAGCGCTCCAGGATCGTCCGCCCGATGCGCGCGGCCAGCGACTCGATCAGGTTGACCGGCTCGCCTTCGACCACGCTCCGCACCAGGCGCGCCACCGCCCCGTAGTCGAGCGAGTCGGCCAGCCGGTCGTCCGCCGGCCGGCCCGGCTCCAGCTCCAGCAGGACGTCGACGCGGAAGGGGTGCAGTCCCTCGCGCTCGTAGGCGCGCGCCCCGTGGCGGCCGTAGAAGAGGAGCCCGCGCAGCTCCAGGGCGACCGCCCCCGCCGCCCGGGGCGCGGCGGCGCCCGCCCCCTCGACCCCGCTCTCCCGGCCTTCGGCCCCGCGCCCCGCCGCCGCGCGGACCGCGTCGGCGACGCGCACGGCCTTCAGCGTCGCAGCGACGTCGTGGACGCGGACCACGGCCGCCCCGGCGCGCGCGGCCAGGACGGCCAGGGCGAGCGAGCCTTCCAGCCGCTCCTCCGGAGGCTGGCCGAGCAGGCGGCCGGCCACGCCCTTGCGCGAGGCGCCGACCAGGAAGGGGACGCCCGGCGGCATCACTTCCTGCAGACGCGCCAGCAGGACCAGGTCCTCCTCCACCCCCTTGCCGAAGCCGACGCCCGGGTCGAGAAGGATCGCCCCGCGCTCGATGCCGGCGGCCAGCGCCCGCTCCAGGAGCTCGCCCAGCTCCCGGCGCAACCGCCGGACGTAGCCGTCCGCCTCTGCGGCGGAGAGCGGCGGTACCCCGGGCGGGCGGCCGCCGCGCCCGCCGCCGTGGACCAGGACGACGGGCACGCGCAGCCGGGCCAGCGTGGCCGCCATGGCCGGGTCGCGGCTCAGGCCGCCCACGTCGTTGACCAGGGCCGCGCCCGCCGCCACCGCCGCCTCGGCCACCCGCGCCTTGTACGTGTCGACGGAGACCGGCACGCCCAGGCGGGCGTCGAGGAGGGCGCGCAGCACGGGCAGGAGGCGGCCGAGCTCCTCCTCTTCCGGCACCGGCGTGGCGCCCGGCCGCGTCGACTCGGCGCCCAGGTCGATCAGGTCGGCCCCCTCGGCCACCATCGCGCGGGCCCGCTCCGCCGCCCGTCCCGGGTCGAGCCAGCGGCCGCGCTCGGGCCCGTCGGCGAAGGAGTCGGGCGTGGCGTTGAGCACGCCCATCACCAGCGTCCGCTCGCCCAGGCCGGGAAGGATCTCGCGCAACGTCGTCACCCGCGCCGAAGGCCTCCTCTCGACCGCGCCCCTCAGCGGCCCAGGCCCGTCGCCACGAGCCAGCCGCCGAGGATGAGGAAGGCGGTGCCGGCGCCCAGCTGCAAGAGGCGGCCGGGCACCGCCCGGCCCAGGAGCCCCCCTGCGGCCGCGCCCGCCGCCGCGTCCAGCACCAGCGCCGCGGCCGCGCCCAGGAAGACCGCCAGCGGCGAGCCGCTCTGCGCGGAGAGGAGCAGGACGCTCAGCTGGGTCTTGTCCCCCAGCTCCGCCAGGAAGACGATCCCGAAGGCCGTCAGGAAGAGGCGCCAGTCGACGCCCCCCGCCCATCCCACGCGCATCCCCCCGCGGGGAGGAGTATGCGACCGGCCGCCGCTCCACCCCGGTCAGCGCGGGTGACGAACCCCCAGCAGGCTTCCGCTCCAGAGCACCCGGCCGTCCTGCACCGGGACGCCCACCACCGGCGCCAGGCGCGGGTAGAGGAGCAGGACCAGGGCGCCGGAGATGCCCGCCTTGACCAGGTTGAACGGCAGGATGGTCCCCACGACCATGGGGGCCACCGCCTCCGAAGGTAGATGGTAGAAGACCGGCAGGAACCAGGCGTAGTTGAGCGCGCTCAGCAGCGCCGCCATCGCCACCGCGCCGCCGGCCATCCCGGCGGCGGCGCCCCAGCGCGTGGGGAAGCGGCGCGCGGTCAGGCCGGTCAGCGTGACCAGCGCCAGGCCCGCCAGCAGGTTGGGCAGCACGCCCAGCCAGCCGAACTCCGACTTGCCGGAGAGCAGGTAGAGCCCGTCCTTCAGCAGCTCCACCAGCGCGCCGCCCCAGGGCCCCATCGCCAGCGAGGCGAAGATGGCCGGCACGTCGCCCGCGTCGTACTTCAGGAAGGACGGGAAGGGCGGAAGCGGCACCTCCGCCAGGAACATGAGCGCGAAGGCCATGGCGCCCAGGACGGCCAACCGCACCATCTGCACCAGTGTCAAACCGAACGCCAGCCGACGCACAGGACTGTTCACCGCGCACGCCTCCACGCCAGGCCGCCTCCCGGGCCCACCGAAAAGCCCCGGGCGTTCACCCGGGGCTTCTTTCATGGGACCAGCAGGCGAAGACCCGCGGCCCTGCCGGCCAGACGACCGGCGAGGGAACCGCTTGCCACCGCGCTGCTCCTTCTCCCATCCGGACTCTACCGTCGGCGCCGGGATCGCACCGGGCTCCACCGCTCGCGCGGGTCGCGGGCTCGTCGAGCCGCCCTTGGCGGCTCGCATCACCGCCGGTCAGGAATTGGGGACCTCGCCCCTCACCTTGCCCCGAAGGAGACAGGCCTGTGAATTTGTCGCCACGAGCGTATCACGGCGCGCCCTCCGGCGACAAGGGCGGCGCCGGCCGGAGGCGGCGCCCGGGAGGCAGCAGGTGCACCTGGGGGACGCCCAGCGCGGGATGGCGCGTCACCATCACGGGCGTCCCGTAGACCGCCTCCAGGAGGTCGGGCCGGAGCACTTCCTCGGGCCGCCCCTGGGCGACGAGGCGCCCTTCCGCCAGCACCAGCAACCGGTCGCAGAAGAGCGCCGCCAGGTTGACGTCATGGAGGGCGGCCAGCACCGCCAGCCCGGCCTCCGCCTGGCGGCGGACCAGCTCCAGCAGCTCCACCTGGTGGCGCAAGTCCAGGTGCGCAGTCGGCTCGTCCAGGAGGAGGACCTTCGGCTCCTGGGCGAGCGCCTGGGCCAGGAGGACGCGCTGGCGCTCGCCGCCGCTCAGCTCCAGGAAGGGCCGGTCGGCCAGCTCCAGCGTGCCGGTCAGCTCGAGCGCCCGCTCCAGCGCCCGCCGCTCGCCGGCGCGCCCGCCGCCGTCGCCGCGGGCGCCGCCGCCGCGGGCGTAGCGACCCAGCTCCACCACGTCGCGGACGGTCATGCCCGCCGGCTCCGGCTCGCCCTGGGGCAGGACGGCCATCTGCCGCGCCCGCCGGCGCGCCCCGCCCGCCGCGCCCTCCGCCCCGTCCAGGCGGACCCGGCCCGCCTCCGGCGCCAGCGCACCGGCCAGAAGGCGGATGAGCGTGCTCTTGCCGGCTCCGTTCGGACCGAGCAGCCCCGTCACCACCCCGCCGCGCAGCTCCAGGGAGACGCCGCGGACCACGAGGCGGCGCCGGTAGCCGCCCTGCAGCGCCTGCGCGTCCAGCCTGGCGGCACCGCCGGCGCTCAGCGGCCGGTCGACCACGGCCACCGCTCCCGCCTCCCTTCCACGCGGAGCAGGATGAGCAGGAAGAAGGGCGCCCCCGCCAGCGCCGTCACCACCCCCACGGGGAGCTCGCCGGGCGCGACGACCGTCCGCGCCAGGAGGTCGGCGCCCACCGTCACGGCCGCCCCGCCCCCCGCCGCCAGCGGCAGCAGCCAGCGGTGTCCCGAGCCGCTGAGCAGGCGCAGGAGGTGCGGGACGAGAAGGCCGACGAAACCGATCATGCCGGCCAGCGCCACGGCGCCGGCGGTGAGGAGCGAGGTGGCGATCAGGAGCCACCCCAGCTCGCGCGGCACCTCCACCCCCAGGTAGCCCGCCCGCTCCTCCCCGAGCAGGAGCGCGTCCAGCTCGCGGTGGCGCGACAGGACCAGCGCCAGCCCCAGCAGCACGGGCGGCGCGGCCAGCGCCACCGCGCGCCAGTCGGCGCCGGAGAAGCCGCCCAGGAGCCAGAAGGTGATGGGCCCCAAGCGGCTCGGCTGCAGCGTGGCGACCAGCGAGACGCCGGCCGAGAGGAGGGTGGAGAGCGCCACGCCCGCCAGCAGGAGGGTGGCCGGGCCGGGCCGGCCGAGCAGGCGGCCCAGCGCCAGCACGGCGCCCAGCGTGGCCGCCGCGCCGGCGAAGGCGGCGGCCGGCAGCGCCCACCAGGCCAGGCTCCAGCCGGCCGGGCCGGGAAGGGCCGGCAGGAAGGCGATGACCAGCGTGGCCGCCAGCGCCGCGCCGCTGGAGACGCCGAGCACGTAGGGGTCGGCCAGCGGGTTGCGGAAGAGCGCCTGCAGCACCGTGCCGGAGACGGCCAGCGCGGCGCCGGTCAGGGCCGCCAGCACCACCCGCGGCAGGCGGATCTGGAGCAGGATGACGGCCTGGGTCGGCCCCAGCCGAGTGAGAGGCGCGAGCGGCACGGCACCCGTGGCGGCGCCGGCCAGGAGCGCCAGCAGCAGGGCCAGCGCCGTCGCCAGCGCCAGCAGCAGCCGCCGGCGGCGGCGCGGGTCGGGAGGCAGCCGCGGGCGGTCGGGCTCGCCGGACGGCGACGGCGTGACGGGCGGAGGCGCGGGTTGCACGGGGGCTCTCCTTCCTGCGAGCCCGTACGGAAAAGACCCGGCTCCCGCCGGGTCGGGTGACGGCACGCACGCCCCGAAGACCGCGGGGGAACCGCGTCGATCCGGGCAGGTCTCCTGGCTTCCGTTCCTCGGATCCGGCGGCCTTCCCGCGGCGGCCGATGGCGGCCGGTGCGCAGTGGCGTCTTCGCCGGATCCTCCCGGTCACAGTGGCGGTTCCGCGCCGGACTCGCCCCGGGCCGCCTGCGCCGCCGGTGACGGCGATGGCGCCCTGCCGGGCTCACCGGACTTCCCTATTCTCCCTCGGGGCTCGCCGCGAGGGCACCCGGATCTCCTCGTCCTTCGAACCGTGAAAGAGCTAGCGGCCGGCTTGCCGGTCCGCCCGGCAGCCCGCGCAGAGACCGTAGAACTTGAGTTCGCGGTCGACCACGAGGAAGCCGGTCCGCCGTTCGATCTCGCCCTCCAGCCGGGCGAGCAGCTCGTCGGGCTGGAGCTCCTCCACCCGGCCGCAACGGGTGCAGATCAGGTGGAGATGGCGCTCCCGCTCGCCCCGGTCCAGCTCGTAGCGCGAGCGCCCGTCGCCGAACTCCAGCTTGTCCAGGATTCCCAGATCGCTCAGCAGATCGAGCGTCCGGTAGATGGTGGCCAGGCCCACGTCGGGATGCTCCCGGCGCACCTCGGCGTAGACGTCGTCGGCGCTCAGGTGTTCGCCCGGATGGCGGAAGAAGACCTCCACCACCCGCCGCCGCTGGGGCGTCAGCTTCAACTCGTGCGCCGCCAGCGTCTGGAGAACGTCGTCGACGTCGAACACCCGAGGCCACCTCGGCTCCTATTCTAGCGCAGGGCTTGCGCTCCCCCCCTGCGAAGTCTACCTTCGTGGCGGGTTGGAGCCGCCTGGCGGCAGCCGGCCACGACGCGGGAGGAGAGCACGTGTTCCACAAGATTCTGGTGGCCAACCGCGGAGAGATCGCGGTGCGCGTCATCCGCGCCTGCCACGAGATGAACGTCGAGGCGGTGGCCGTCTACTCGGAGGCCGACGTCGACTCGCTGGCCGTGCGCATGGCCGACGAGGCCTATCCCGTCGGCCCCGCGCCGGCCAGCCAGTCGTACCTGAACATCCCGCGGCTGGTGGAGGTGGCGCGGAGGGCGGGGGTGGACGCCGTCCACCCCGGGTACGGCTTCCTCTCGGAGAACGCGGCCTTCGCCCGGGCGGTCCAGGAGGCGGGCATCGCCTTCATCGGCCCGGCGCCCGAGGCGATCGAGGCGATGGGCGTCAAGGCCGAGGCGCGGGAACGGATGCGCCAGGCGGGCGTCCCCGTCATCCCCGGCTCGGACGGCCCCGTCCACAGCCTGGAGGAGGCGCGGCGCGTCGCCGAGCGGATCGGCTACCCGCTGCTGATCAAGGCGTCGGCGGGCGGCGGCGGCCGCGGGATCCGGGTGGTGGAGGAGCCCTCCCAGCTGGAGCCGCTGCTGGAGAGCGCCTCCCGCGAGGCGGTCTCGGGCTTCGGCTCCGGCGAGGTCTATCTGGAACGCTTCCTGCCGGCGCCGCGCCACGTCGAGTTCCAGGTGGTGGGCGACCGGCAGGGGAGCGTGGTCCACCTCTGGGAGCGCGACTCCTCGCTCCAGCGCCGGCGCCAGAAGGTGGTGGAGGAGGCGCCCAGCCCCATCGTCACCCCGGCCCTCCGCCGCCGCATGGGCGAGGCGGCGGTCCGCGCCGCCGCCGCCATCGGCTACCACACCGCCGGCACCGTCGAGTTCCTGGTGGACGCCGGCGGCGACTTCTACTTCATCGAGATGAACACGCGCATCCAGGTGGAGCACCCCACCACCGAGTGGATCACCGGCCTCGACCTGGTCAAGCTCCAGATCCGGACCGCGGCCGGCGAACCGCTCGGTCTCACCCAGGCGGACGTGCGGCCTCGCGGCTGGTCGATCGAGTTCCGGATCAACGTGGAGGACCCGCGCCGGAACTTCATCCCCTCGCCCGGCGCCATCACCGACTACCACGAGCCGGGCGGACCCGGCGTGCGGGTGGACAGCGCGGCCTACGTCGGCTACGCGGTCCAGCCCTTCTACGACTCGCTCCTGGCCAAGCTGATCGTCTGGGGGAACGACCGCGAGGAGGCGCTCGCCCGGGCGGCCCGCGCCCTCGACGAGTTCCGCGTGGAGGGCGTGCGCACCACGCTGGAGATGCACCGGGCGCTCCTGGAGCACCCGGACTTCCGCGCGGGGCGCTACCACACCCAGTGGCTGGAGAGCGTCTTCCTGCCCTCCTTTCAGCGCGCGCCGGCCGTGCCGCGCTGAGGCGAGGGCGGCTGCGCCGGCAGCGGCGCCTCCTCCAGGAAGCGCACCACGCCCAGGAAGATCCCCCAGGCGATCCGCTTCTGGAAGGCGGCGTCCTCCAGCCTGCGCTCCTCCTCGGGGTTGGAGAGGAAGCCGATCTCCACGGTGGCGGCCGGCATGGTGGCCCGGTTGAGGACCAGCTGGCGGATGTCGCTGGAGATGCCGCGGTCGACCAGGCCCGCGGCCGCCACCAGCTCGCGCTGGATGTCGCCGGCCAGCCGGCGGTTCTGGCCGGTGGGGTCGGGCCGGTAGAACGTCTGGGCGCCCCGCGCCGAGCGGTCGGGGTAGGCGTTGGCGTGGACGGAGAGGAAGAGGTCGGGCCGCAGCGCCTCGATGATCGTCGCCCGCTGGTAGAGGTCCGTGCGGTAGCGGCGCGGGTGCTGCGGCGGCAGGCCGCTCAGGTCGCGGTCGTCCTGGCGCGTCAGCACCACCGTGGCGCCGGCCGAGCGGAGGTCCTGCGCCAGGGCCAGGGAGACGCCCAGCACCACGTCCTTCTCCAGCACCCCGTTCGAGCCGACGCTGCCCGGGTCGGCCCCCCCGTGGCCCGGATCGATCAGGATCAGCCGCCCGGTCAGCAGATCGGCCGTCGCCTGCCTGCGGACCCAGGGGGCGGCCGTCGCCACCCCGAGGGCGAGCAGGAAGGCCAGCGCCGCCAGCGCCAGCGGCAGGCCGGAACGGAGCGCCTTCAGGTCCAGGAGCAACCGCCGCTCCCCCCTCGCCTCCCGCCCGCTTCCTCGGTCCTCCGGGGTCAGCGGTGCGGGTCCGGCCCCGCCGTCTCGCCCTGCCGTACCTCGACGATGCGGTTGCTCGCGTCGACGAAGACGAGGGTGGGGACGAGTCCTTCCGCCTCGTCCGGCGTCGCCCAGCCCAGGGCGAGGACGATGATCTCGTCGCCGGGCTGGAAGTGGCGGGCGGGCGGCCCGTTCAGGACGACGCGGCCCGATCCCGCGGGCTCCGCCATGACGTACGTGCGCCAGAGCACGCCGTTGGAGCGGTTGGCGATCTGGACCATCTCGTAGGGCGCGATGCCGGCGGCCGCCAGCAGCTCCTCGTCGATGGCGATGCTGCCCATGTAGTCGAGGTTGGCCTCGGTCACCCGGAGCCGGTGCAGCTTGGCCCGGCAGACGACCCGAAGCACGCGCGACCCCCTCCTCCGCGATGCGCCTGCGCGATGCGACAGGGGGTGGCGAGAGCCGGCGGCCACCCCTCGCATCAGGCTTATGCGGCGGAACCGGGGGTCAAACCTGGCAGGAAGATCAGCGCTTGGAGAACTGCGGGGCCTTGCGGGCCTTCTTCAGCCCGTACTTCCGCCGCTCCTTCATCCGCGGATCGCGGCGCAGGAGGCCCGCCTTCTTGAGGACGGGCCGCAGCTCGGGGTCGAGCGCCTGGAGCGCCCTCGCCAGCGCGTGCCGGACGGCTCCGGCCTGCCCGGAGACGCCGCCCCCCTGGACGTTGACCAGGACGTCGTAGCGGCCCTCCAGCTGGCAGAGGCGCAGCGGTTCCCTCACCTGCGCCTGCCAGTGGACGGCCGGGAAGTACCGCTCGTACGGGCGGCCGTTGACCAGGATCCGCCCGCTGCCCGGAACCACGCGCAGCCGGGCCACCGCTTCCTTCCGGCGCCCGGTGCCCCAGTACTGAACCTTGTACGGCAATCGCCAACCTCCCTTCCCTGGTGCGCTTCGCCCCGTCACCTCGTCCGGATCGGGGCGCAGCCGCCCGCAGCTCCGGCGGTCTCAGATCTCGACCGGTTCCGGCTTCTGCGCCTCGTGGGGGTGGCTGGGCCCCGCGTAGACGTGCAGCTTGCGCAACTGCGCCCGGCCCAGCCGGTTGCGGGGCATCATGCCGCGGACGGCCAGCTCGATGACCCGCTCCGGCCGGCTCTTCAGCATCGTCCCCAGCGGCGTCGCCTTCAGCCCGCGCGGGTACCCGCTGTGCCGGTAGTAGATCTTCTGCTCCCGCTTGCGGCCGGAGACGTCCACCTTCTCCGCGTTGATCACGATCACGAAGTCGCCCGAATCGACGCCCGGCGTGTACTCGGGCTTCCCCTTGCCACGCAGGAGGTTGGCGACCGTCACGGCGACCTTGCCCAGCCGCTTCCCTTCCGCGTCGACCACGTACCACCTGCGGGGAAGGCTGCGAGGCTTGGCCATGAAGGTCTTCTGCGTCGCGAGCACCGTCTCACCCCCTCGCGCCCTCCACGGGGCTCCTTGCAGCAAGAGACCGCCCCGCAGCCAGCGCACGGGGCGTCCCCTCGGCAATCTGGCACGCTCGCGCGGCCTTTCGCGGCCGCTCGGCGGCGAACAGCGTCTGGAGTTTATCCTCCGTCGCGAAAGGGTGTCAAGGCGGCCTCCCGCCCGCCCTCCGCGGCCCACGGGCACCAGGCCGCCAGCTGCCGCCGCCTGGCCGTCTCCACCTCCGGCGGCTCGGCCAGGTCGTAGCGGACTTCGGCCAGGCAGAGCCCCTCCGCCGGCGCCGTCGCCGCGCGCAACCGTCCCGTCGCCAGGGCGCGGGCCGGCTCCTCCGGCTCCATCGCGCCGGAGCCCACCGCCGCCAGCGCGCCCACGATCCGGCGCACCATCCGGTAGAGGAAGCCCCCGGCGGCCACCCGCACCAGCACCACCGGCCCCCGTGCCTCCAGCTCGACCCGCTCGACCCGCCGCTCCGTGCTGGCCACCGGCCGTCCGGCCGCCTGGTAGGCGCGGAAGTCGTGGAGACCGACCAGCCCCGCCGCCGCCCGGCGCATCGCCGCCAGCTCCAGCGGCCTCCCCAGCTCCCAGACCCTCCCGCGCAGGAAGGGCGGGCAGACGCCCTCCACCCAGATGGCGTAGACGTACGTCTTCGCCCTCGCCCAGCGGCGCGCGTCGAAGCCTTCCTCCACCGGCTGCGCCGCGTAGGCCCGCGCCGCCTCGGGAAGCCTCGCGTTGAGCGCCCGCACCAGCTCGCGCGGCTCCATGGCGCGCTCCAGCGCGAAGTCGACGACCTGCCCGGCGGCGTGGACGCCGGCGTCCGTCCGCCCCGCCGCCCGCGCCCGCGCCGCCCCGCCGGCCAGCGGTGCCAGGGCGGTCTCCAGCGCACCGCGCACCGTCGCCTCCGCCCCCCGCTGCCGCTCCCAGCCGTGGAAGGCGGACCCGTCGTAGGCCAGCCAGATGCGCCAGCGCGCCGTCGGCTACACCCCCAGCGCCCGGTCGACCAGGACGAAGAGGAGCGCCGCGGCCGTCACCGCCGCCGCCACCCAGTCGGACCGGGCGATCCGGTACTCGCGGTAGCGGGTCCGGCCTTCGCCGCCGTGGTAGCAGCGCGCCTCCATGGCGGTCGCCAGCTCGTCGGCGCGCCGGAAAGCGCCGACGAAGAGCGGCACGAGCAGGGGGATCATGGCCCTCGCGCGGCGTAGGAGGTTGCCCGTCTCGAAGTCGGCGCCGCGGGCCTGCTGCGCCTTCAGGATGTTCTGCGCCTCCTCCAGGAGGGTGGGGATGAAGCGCAGGGCGATGGTCATCATCATGGCCAGCTCGTGAGCCGGGACGCCCAGCCGCCGGAAGGGGCGGAGGAGGCTCTCGATCCCGTCGGTCAGCTCGATGGGCGAGGTGGTCAGCGTGAGGAGCGTGCTGGTCACCATGAGCAGGATGAGGCGGACGGCCATCTCGACGCCGACCTGCAGACCCTCCGCCGTCACCGCCAGCCGTCCGATCCGGTAGAGGGGATGGCCGGGGGTCATCAGCGCGTTGAGGATCAGCGTCAGGAGGAGGACGGCGACGACCGGCCGCAGCCCTTGCCAGACCATGCGCAGCGGGAGCCGGGCGAGGAGGTAGCCGGCCAGCGGCAGGAGGGCGAGCACCGCGTAGGCCCCCGGCCGGACGGCGAAGAAGAGGACGATCACGTAGGCCATGGTCAGCAGCAGTTTGACCCGGCTGTCCAGGCGGTGGACGACCGAGTCGCCCGGCACGTAGTGGCCGATGGTGAGCGCGTCAGGCACGTTCCCGCCTCCCCCGCCAGAGGCGCAGGATCTCGTCGCGGGCTTCCTCGACGGTGATGCGGTCGGTGCGGACGTCCCAGCCGCAGGCGCGGAGCCCGGCCAGCACCTGCGAGACCTGCGGCGGTGCCAGCCCGAAGGCGCGGAGCTCGGCGTGGCGCGCGTAGACCTCGCGCGTGGTGCCGCTGGCGACGAGGCGGCCGCGGTGCAGGACGAAGACCCGCTCGGCCAGCCGCGCCACGTCCTCCATGTTGTGGGTGACCAGGACGACGGTCATGCGGCGCTCGCGATGGAGCTGGCGGATCCGCTCCAGGATCTGGCGCCGGCCGCGCGGATCCAGGCCGGCGGTGGGCTCGTCCAGGACCAGGGTGCGCGGCTCCATGGCCAGGATGCTGGCGATGGCCACCCGGCGCATCTCGCCGCCGCTCAGCTCGAAAGGCGAGCGCTCCCAGAGCGTGCGCTCCACGCCCACCGCGAGCAGCGCCCTCTCCGAGCGGGCGCGCACTTCCTCGTCGGGGAGGCCCAGGTTGCGGGGCCCGAAGCCGACTTCGGCCAGCACCGTCTCCTCGAAGAGCTGGTTTTCGGGGTACTGCATGACGAGGCCCACCCGGCGGCGGACCTCGATCAGCCGGGTGCGGCGCTCGGAGAGGTCGAGGCCGTCGACCACCACGCGCCCTCGCTGGGGACGGATGAGGCCGTTGAAGTGCTGGATCAGCGTCGACTTGCCCGAGCCCGTGGAGCCGATGACGGCGACGAACTGGCCGTCCTCGATGCGGAGCGAGACGTCGTCCAGCGCCACGACCGGGGCCGGTCCGCGCTCCCCGTAGACATAGCTCAGGTGCTCGACCTCAATCGGCATAGCGCCTCGACCAGCTCCTGAGGGGCGATCAGGTCGGCCGGGAGGGGCAGGCCCTCGCGCCGGAGCTCGAGGGCCAGCTCGCTCACCTGCGGCACCTCGAGGCCCAGCTGCGCCACCTCTTCGGCCCGGGCGAGGACCGCCCGCGGCGAGTCGTCCGCCACCACGCGGCCGCCGCTCAGGACCACCAGCCGGTCGGCGTGGGCCACCTCGTCCATGAAGTGGGTGATCATCACCACGGCGATGCCGCGCTCGCGGCGAAGCCGTTCGACGGCCTGGAGCACTTCCTGGCGGCCGGCCGGATCGAGCATGGCCGTCGCCTCGTCCAGGACGATGCAGCGGGGCTGCATGGCCAGCACGCCGGCGATGGCCACCCGCTGCTTCTGCCCGCCGGAGAGCTGGTAGGGAGCGCGGCGGGCGAAGTCGCCCATGCCCACCGCCGCCAGCGAGGAGGCGATGCGGCGCCGGATCTCCTCCGGCGGCAGGCCCAGGTTCTCCGGACCGAAGGCGACGTCTTCCTCGACCAGCGAGGCGACGATCTGGTTGTCCGGATTCTGGAAGACCATGCCCACCGTCCGGCGGATCGTCCAGAGGTGGACGGGGTCCCGCGTGGACTTGCCGTCGACCCGGACCTCGCCCTCGGCAGGCAGGAGCAGGGCGTTGAGGTGCTTGGCCAGGGTGGACTTGCCGGAGCCGTTGGCGCCGACGACGGCGACCCACTCGCCCTCGTCGACGGTCAGGTCGACGCCGTCCAGCGCCGTCCGTCGCCCCTCGGCGGCGCCGGCCGAGGGGTAGAAGAAACGGACCCCCCGCACCTCGATCAGGTGGCCCATGCAGCCGCCTTCCGGCGTCAGATCAGCTCGACCAGCACCATGGGGGCCGCGTCACCGCGCCGCGGTCCCAGACGGGTGACGCGCGTGTAGCCGCCGTTCCGCGACGCGTAGCGGGGCCCGATGGTGTCGAAGAGCTTCTTGACCACGTCCTCGCGGGTGAGGTAGGCGAGCGCCTGGCGGCGGGCGTGCAGGTCGCCCCGCTTCGCCAGGGTGACCATCTGGTCCGCGATGCGCGCCACTTCCTTGCCTCGCGCCTCGGTGGTCTCGATCTGTTCGTGCTCGAAGAGCGAAGTGCTGAGCGACCGGAGCATCGCGTCCCGGTGGCCCGTCCTTCGCCCCAGCTTGCGGTACGCCATCCGTCCTTCTCCCTCCGCGGTCTCGTCGACGATCGGCCGCTACTCTTCCGACGATCGGAGCGAAAGCCCCAGCGCCGCCAGCTTCTCCTGCACCTCTTCCAGCGACTTCCGCCCCAGGTTGCGGACCTTCATCATCTCTTCGGGCGTCTTGGCGACCAGCTCGCCGATGGTGTTGATGCCCGCCCGCTTCAGGCAGTTGTACGAGCGGATGGAGAGCTCCAGCTCGTCGATGGAGCGCTCGAGGAGGCGGTCCCGCTCGCTGACCTCCGACTCCTCGCCCTGCGCCGGGCCCTGCTCCTGCTCCACCAGCCCGCGGAAGAGGTCGAGGTGCTCCTGCAGGATGGAGGCCGCCTGGGCCACCGCCGTCTTCGGGTCGACGGAGCCGTTGGTCCAGACCTCCAGGATGAGCCGGTCGTAGTTGGTCACCTGGCCGACGCGCGTGTCCTCCACCCGGAAGTTGACGCGCCGGATGGGCGTGAAGATGGAGTCGACGGCGATGACGCCGATGGGCTGGTCGGGGCGCTTGTTCCGGTCGCCCGGCACGTAGCCGCGCCCGTGCTCCACCGTCATCTCGATCTCCAGGTGACCGCCCTCGTCCAGGGTGGCGATCAGCTGGTCGCCGTTGACCACCTCGACGTTGTCGGGGCAGAGGATGTCGGCTCCGCGAACCTCCCTGGGCCCGCGGGCGTCGATGCGGATGGTGGCGGGACCGTCTCCGTAGAGCCGCAGGGCGAGGCTCTTGATGTTCAGGATGATGTCCGTCACGTCCTCGACGACGCCCGGAATGGTGGAGAACTCGTGCAGCACGCCCTCGATGCGCACGGTGGTGACGGCCGCGCCAGGAAGCGAGGAGAGCAGCACGCGCCGGAGCGAGTTGCCCAGCGTGGTGCCGTAACCCCGCTCCAGCGGCTCCACCACGAAGCGCCCGTAGGTGCCGTCCTCGGAGAGCTCCTCGCTCTCGATGGTCGGCTTCACGATCTCCAGCATCGGACGGCCTCCCCTGCGCTCACCTGGAGTAGTACTCGACGATCAGCTGCTCGTGCAGTCCGGAGTCGATCTCCTCGCGCTTGGGCGCGCGCAGGACCTTGCCGCGCAGGTTCTCCAGGTCGGCGCTCAACCAGTCCGGCACGGTCGGTCCCACCGGCGACTCCCTGAGCGCCTGGAACTTCGCCAGGTCGCGCGACTTCGGGCGAACCTCGACCACGTCCCCCTCCCGGACCTGGTAGGAAGGGATGTCCACCTTGTGACCGTTGACCTGGAAGTGGCCGTGCCGCACGAGCTGGCGCGCCTCCGGCCTGGAGCTCGCCAGGCCGAGCCGGTAGACGACGTTGTCCAGGCGGAGCTCCAGCAGCTGCAGGAGCCGCTCGCCCGTCACGCCAGGGCTCTTGGCCGCCCGCTCGAAGGTCTTGCGGAACTGCCGCTCCAGCACGCCGTACGTCCAGCGCGCCTTCTGCTTCTCGCGCAGGTGGAGGCCGTAGTCCGAGAGCTTCCTGCGCGAGACGCCGTGCTGGCCGGGCGGCACGTTCCGCCGCGCGACGGGGCACTTGTCGGTGTAGCAGCGCGTCCCCTTCAAGAACAGCTTCTCGCCCGCCCGCCGGCAGAGCCGGCAGACAGGGCCCGTATACCTGGCCATCTCGTCTCTCCCTTCCGCTGCGGACGCCCGCGCTCAGACCCGGCGCCGCTTCGGCGGTCGGCAGCCGTTGTGGGGCACCGGCGTGACGTCGCGGATCGCGGTCACTTCCAGACCGGCCGTCTGCAGCGAGCGGATGGCCGCCTCGCGGCCCGATCCGGGGCCCTTCACCCAGACCTCCACCTCGCGCATCCCGTGCTCCATGGCCTGGCGCGCGGCCGCCTCGGCCGCGGTCTGGGCGGCGAAGGGCGTCCCCTTCTTGGAACCCTTGAAACCTCGCGTCCCGGCCGATCCCCAGGCGATGGTGTTGCCTTGGGGGTCGGTGATGGTGACGATGGTGTTGTTGAAGGTCGACTGCACGTGGGCGACGCCGCGCTCGATGTGCTTCCTCTCGCGGCGGCGCACATGGCCGGCGGCCGCCCTCTGACGCCGATTGGGCATCGCTACGCCTCCATCACTTCCGGCGATCGCTCGTCACGCTTCGCCGGCTACTTCTTGCGGCGCACGCCGACGGTGCGGCGCGGCCCCTTCCGCGTGCGGGCGTTGGTCTTCGTCCTCTGGCCGCGGACGGGCAGCCCCCGCCGGTGCCGGATGCCGCGGTAGCAGCCGATGTCGATGAGGCGACGGATGTTGCGCTGCTCCTCGGCGCGCAGGTCGCCCTCGACCTTGTACTCGCGCTCCACCACCTCGCGCAGGCGCGAGACCTCGTCCTCGGTCAGATCCCGCACGCGCGTATCGGGGTTGATGCCGGTCCGGGCCAGGATCTCCCGCGAGCGGCTCCAGCCGATCCCGTAGATGTAAGGAAGCGCGGCCTCAATCCGCTTCTCTCTCGGCAGATCGACACCCGCGATCCTCGCCATGGCCACACCCCCTATCCCTGGCGCTGCTTGTGCTTCGGGTTCTCGCAGATCACCATGACGGTGCCGTGACGCCGGATGATCTTGCACTTGTCGCAGATCTTGCGTACGGACGGCCGCACCTTCATCGTCTCACCCCCGTCCGCCGCCGCAGGCGTACGGTCATAAAGTCACGAGCCCGATTATAGCACGGTGAGCCATGCCTCGGGCCAAAGGTGCGCCTCGGGCCTCCCCGTCCCTTCGACCCGCCCCGCCGAGCTCGTCGCGGCCGCCGGTCAGCTCCGGTGCCGGTAGGTGATCCGCCCCCGGGTCAGGTCGTAGGGGGAAAGCTCCAGCGTCACGCGGTCGCCGGGCAGGATCCGGATGAAGTGCATGCGGATCTTGCCCGAGACGTGGGCCAGTACCCTGTGACCGTTGTCCAGCTCCACCCGGAACATCCCGTTCGGCAGCGGCTCGATCACCCGCCCTTCGACCTCGATGGCCTCCTCCTTCGGCAAACCCATCCCTCCCTTCGTCCTGGCGTCGACTCCCGGCCTCGTCTGACTCCCGGCCTCGTCGGCCGGTTCCGGGACTACCCGGAGGCGTCGACCGGCGCCTCCCCGGGCTTGGCCGCCTCGTCGAGGAGCCGGGCGACGGCCTCGCGCACCCGCCGGTTCGACCACTCGCGCGAGCCCGGCGGCAGCTGCGCCAGCTCCTCGGCCACCCGGCCGGTGGGGGCCAGGTGGCGCGGGTTCTTCTTCTTCGGGCGGCGGACGTCGCGCACCGATCCGTCCGCCACGTAGACCCAGCGCGGATCGACGCCCACCACCAGGTAGGCCCTGCCCCGGTCGCGCCCGGCCTTGGAGACGACCAGCTGCCCCGGGCTGAAGCGAAGGTCTGCTCGCTCCATACGGACCTCCTACGGCAGCGTCAGCACTTCGGGGCCGTCGGGCGTGACGGCCACCGTGTGCTCGAAGTGCGCGGAAAGCTTGCCGTCCGCCGTGCGGACCGTCCAGCCGTCCGGCATCGTATATACCCGATAGGTGCCCGCGTTCACCATCGGCTCGATGGCGATGACCAGCCCGGCGCGCAGGCGGAGCCCGCGGCCCGCGGGTCCGTAGTTGGGCACCTGCGGATCCTCGTGCATCTCGCGGCCGACGCCGTGGCCGACGTACTCGCGGACGACCGAGAAACCGTTCGCCTCCACGTGCTCCTGGACGGCGTGGGCCACGTCCCCGAGGAAGCCCCCTTCCACCGCGTGCGCGATGCCGCGTTCGAGCGCCTCCCGCGTGACCTCGATCAGTCTTGCAGCCTCGGCGCTCACCTTCCCCACGGGGAACGTCCGGGCGTGGTCGCCGACGTAGCCCCGGTAGGTGGCACCCACGTCGACGGAGACGATGTCGCCCTCTTCCAGGCGCCGCGGTCCGGGAATCCCGTGGACCACCTCGTCGTTGACCGAGGTGCAGATGGCGGCCGGGTAGCCGTGGTAGCCGATGAAGGTGGGGAGAGCGCCGCGGGAGCGGATGAACTCCTCCGCCCAGGCCGCCAGCTCCCCCGTCGTCACCCCCGGGCGGATCCGCTGCTCCAGCTCCACGAGGCACTGCGCGGCGATGCGTCCCGCCTCGCGCATCTGCCGGATCTCGCGCGGCGACTTGAGGATGATCATGCGACTCCCAGAGCCTCTTTCAGCGCTGCCGTCACCTCGCCCGGCGTCCGCGACGCGTCGATCCTCACCAGGCGACCGCTTTCCTTGTAATAGCCGATCAGGGGCGCCGTCTGCTGCCCGTAGACGGCCAAGCGCGCCCGGACCGTCTCCTCGCGGTCGTCCTCGCGCTGTGCCAGCGGCCCGCCGCAGCTGTCGCAGACGCCGGCCTGCCGGGGCGGTCGCGTATAGATATTGTAGACGGCCCCGCACTCCGAGCAGGTGCGCCGGCCGGCCAGCCGGCGGACGACCTCCTCCTCCTCGATGGCGAACTCCACCGCGCGGTCCAGGGGCCGGCCGGCCGCGGCCAGGATCCGGTCGAGCGCCTCCGCCTGGGGAACCGTGCGGGGAAAGCCGTCGAGGATGAAGCCGTCCCGGCAGTCGTCCGCGCGCAACCTCTCCTCGACGATCCCGATCGTCACCTCGTCCGGCACCAGTTGGCCGGCCTCCATGTAACGCTGCGCCTCTCGCCCCAGAGGAGTCTGGTCGCGGACGGCCGCCCGGAACATGTCGCCCGTGCTGATCTGCGGAATCCCCAGCTCCCGGGCGAGAATGGCCGCCTGGGTGCCCTTGCCCGCGCCCGGCGGGCCGAGGAAGACCAGCTGCACCGATCCGTCACCCCTACCGCAGGAAGCCTTCGTAGTGGCGCATCAGCATCTGGGACTCGATCTGCTTCATGCTCTCCAGAGCCACGCCCACCACGATCAGGAGGGCCGTCCCGCCGAAGTTGAGATTGGGAATACCCACCAAGCGGCCGAAGAAGAACGGCAGCACGGCCACCAGCGCCAGGAAGATCGCGCCGGCGAAGGTGACCCGGTTCAGGATCCGGGTGAGGTAGTCGGTGGTGGGCCTGCCCGGACGGATCCCGGGGATGAAGCCGCCGTACTTCCTGATGTTGTCGGCGACGTCCACCGGGTTGAAGACGATCACCGTGTAGAAGAACGTGAACCCGATGATCAGCAGCGCGTAGAGGACCGGATAGACCCCGCCCATCAGCCAGTTGTTGACCGCGCTGAAGACCGGGAAGAAGGTGGCCAGCGTCGCCGGCAGCGAGAGGACGGCGGCGGCGAAGATGACCGGGATGACGCCGGCCTGGTTGACGCGCAGCGGAATGTGCGTCGCCTGGCCGCCGTACATCCGCCGCCCCACCACCCGCTTGGCGTACTGCACCGGGATACGGCGCGCCGCCTGCTGGACGACCACGACCAGGGCGATGACCGCCAGGCCCAGGACCACCATCAGGATGACGTTGAAGACGTTGGCGACCCCGCCGTGCAGGTACTGGTAGACGGTGTTCACCCCGCCGGGCAGCCGCGACAGGATGCCCGCGAAGATCAGGAGGGAGATGCCGTTGCCGATCCCCTGGTCCGTGATCAGCTCGCCCAGCCACATCAGGAAGAGCGTCCCGGCGGTCAGCCCGATCACCGCCACCGCGGCGCTGGCGAAGCCGGGGTGGAGGAAGGCGCCCTCGCGGTTGAGCAGCACCGCCGTGCCGGTGGCCTGGACGAGGCCGAGGATCGCCGTCCCGTACCGCGTCCACTGCGAGATCTTGCGCTGGCCCTCGACCCCTTCCTTCGACCACTCCTCCAGGCGCGGGATGACCAGCGTCAGGAGCTGGAGGATGATCGAGGCGTTGATGTAGGGGATGATGGACATGGCGAAGATCGACAGGTTGCGCAGCGCCCCGCCCGAGACCACGTCCAGGAAGCCGAAGAGCGTGCCCGACGCCAGCAGCTGCTGGATCTTGGTCGGATCGATGCCCGGAATGGGGATGTGCGCGCCCAGCCGGAAGACGACCAGCATCGCGACCGTGAAGAGGATCCGGCGCCGCAGGTCGGCCAGGCGGAAGGACTGGCGCAGCGTCTGGACGAGGGACACCTAGATCACCTCAGCCTTACCGCCGGCGGCCTCGATCTTGGCCCGCGCGGTCTGGCTGAAGGCGTGGGCGCGGACGGTGAGCGCGCGGTCGAGCTCACCGTCGCCGAGGATCTTGATCCCGTCCAGCTGCTTGCGCACCAGGCGCCGCTCCAGAAGAAGCTCCGGCGTCACCTCGCTGCCCGGCTCGAAGACGTTCAAGTCGGCCACGTTGACCGTGGCGTACTCCTTGTGGAAACGGGCGTTGTTGAAACCCCGCCTCGGCAGCCGCCGCTGCAGGGGCATCTGGCCGCCCTCGAAGCCCGGTCCCTTCGCGCCGCCCGAGCGGGCCTTCTGGCCCTTGGTCCCGCGCGTCGATGTCTTCCCGTGGCCCGAACCGGGGCCGCGGCCCACGCGCTTGGGCGGCTTCCGCTTCTGGCCCGGACGAAGCTCATGAATGCCCGCCATCCGCCTCACCTCCCCTGCCTCAACCCGCACGTTCCAGGTTCCGTTCGCGCAGCCTGGCGACCTCGCGGGGATCCTTCAGCTGGCGCAGCGCGTCGACCGTCGCCAGGACCACGTTGTTGGGGTTGGACGAGCCCAGCGACTTCGTGAGCACGTCGGTCACGCCGGCCAGCTCCATGATCGCTCGCGTCGCCCCGCCGGCGATGATCCCCGTTCCCGGAGCCGCCGGCCGGACCAGCACCTTTCCCGCGCCGAAGTGGCCCAGCGCCTCGTGCGTGATGGTGGTGCCGCGCCGGGGCACCTCGAGGAGGTTCTTCTTCGCCGCCTGGATGCCCTTGCGAATGGCCTCGGGGATCTCCGCGGCCTTGCCCGTCCCCGCACCGACGTGGCCGTTGCGGTCGCCCACGACCACCAGGGCGGTGAAGTGGAAGCGACGCCCCCCCTTGACCACCTTGGCCACCCGGTTGATCCGGACCACCCGCTCCTCCAGCTCCATGCCGTCCGCGTTCAGATCGGAGCGCGCCATTCGCCCACCTCCCTTCCTCGTCGTCAGAATTCGAGTCCCGCGGCGCGGGCGCCGTCCGCCAGCGCCTTGACGCGGCCGTGGTAGAGATAGCCCCCGCGGTCGAAGCTGACCTTGCTGATGCCCGCCGCCAGGGCACGCCGGCCCACCAGCTCGCCCACGCGCCGCGCCGCCTCCACGGTCGCGCCGTTCTTCAGCTGGCCGCGCAGCTCCGGATCGACGCTGGAGGCGGCGACCAGGGTGTGGCCCGCCCGGTCGTCGATCACCTGCGCGTAGATGTGCTTGGAACTGCGGAAGACGTTGAGCCGCGGGCGCTCCGGCGTCCCGTCCACCTTCTTCCGCACGCGCAGGTGCCGGCGCCGGCGTGCCTCACGCCGATCAAAGGCCATCCCGATCCCTCCCGCTCGCCGTCACTTGCCCGTCTTGCCGGCCTTGCGGCGGATCCGCTCGCCGGCGTAGTGGATGCCCTTGCCCAGGTACGGCTCCGGTTTGCGCACCGCACGGATGTCGGCCGCCACCTGACCCACCTTCTGCTTGTCGGCGCCCCGGACGACGATCGTCGTCGGGTTGGGGGTCTCGATGGTCACGCCCTCGGGCGGTTCGATCTCGACCGGATGGGAGTAGCCGACCGTCAGCACCAGCCGGCCGCCCTGCACCGCCGCGCGGTAGCCGGTGCCCGTGATCTCCAGCGTCCGCTCGAAACCCTGCGAGACGCCCTGGACCATGTTGGCGATCAGCGTGCGCGTCAGGCCGTGGAGAGCCTTGTTGCGCCGCTCGTCGTCGGGCCGCCGGACCAGCACGTGGCCGTCCTCGACCTCGGCGGTGAGCGCGCCGGGCAGGGTCTGTTCCAGCCGCCCCTTCGGGCCGCTGACGACCACCTTCCGCCCCTCGATCGCCACCTCCACGCCGGCGGGGACCGGGATGGGCTGCTTTCCTACACGAGACACCCTGCTCCCCCCTACCAGATGTAACAGAGGACCTCGCCGCCGATGCCCAGGCGGCGCGCCTCCCGGTCCGTCATGATCCCTTTCGATGTGGAGATGATGGCGACGCCCAGGCCGCCGAGGACGCGCGGCAGCTGGTCGTGGCTCGCGTAGACGCGCAGGCCGGGACGCGAGATGCGCCGGAGGCCCGTGATCACGCGGCGCCGGCCGGGCCCGTACCGAAGGTAGACGCGGATCGTCTTGTTCTTCCCGTCCTCGACCCACTGGTAATCCTGGATGAATCCGTTACGCTTCAGGATCTCCGCGATCGCCCTCTTCATCTTCGAGCCCGGGATGTCGACCCGGTCGCGGTAGACGGTGTTGGCGTTCCGGATTCGTGTGAGCATGTCCGCGATGGGATCCGTCATGCTCAACGGATGGCTCCCCCCTCTCCCGCCTGCCTCACCAGCTCGCCTTGCGAATCCCTGGAATCTCACCGCGGTGGGCGAGCTCGCGGAAGCAGAGCCGGCAGAGACCGAACTTACCGATGTATCCGCGCGGCCGCCCGCAGCGGGCACAGCGGTTGCGCGCCCGCACCTCGAACTTCGGCTTCCGCTTGGCCTTCTCGATCATGGCCTTCCGGGCCATCCGCACACCTCCCGGATCGCTAGGCGGCACGGAACGGGACGCCGAGCTCCTCGAGGAGCGCCTTGGCTTCCTCGTCGGTCCTCGCGGTCGTCACCAGGGTGATGTCCATGCCGCGGATCTGGTCGATCTTGTCGTACTCGATCTCCGGGAAGACCAGCTGCTCCCGGAGGCCGAGCGAATAGTTCCCCCGCCCGTCGAAGGCGTCGGGCGAGACGCCGTGGAAGTCGCGCACGCGCGGCAGTACGACGCTGACCAGCTTCTCCAGGAAGTCGTACATCCGCTCCCCGCGCAACGTCACCTTGGCGCCGATGCTCATCCCGGTCCGCACCTTGAAGGCCGCCACCGACTTCCGCGCCTTCGTGACCAGCGGCTTCTGGCCGGTGATGGCCGCCAGGTCGCGGACGGCGCCGTCGAGCAGCTTCGGGTCGCGGGTGGCGGCGCCGACCCCCATGTTGACCACGATCTTTTCCAGCCGCGGTACCTCCATCACGTTCCGGTAGCCGAAGCGTCGCAGCAGCGCCGGCCGGATCTCCTTGAGATACCGCTCCCGGAGCGAGTTCACGGCCTGCTCGTCACCTCCCCCGAGCCCCCGCCTCAGCGGTCGATGACCTCGCCGCAACGCTTGCAGACCCGGACCTTGCGGCCATCTTCCAGGATCCGGTGACCCACCCGGGTCGGTCGGTCGCAGCTGGGGCAGACGACCATCGCGTTGGAGGCGTCGATCGGGTTCTCCTGCTCGATGATCCCGCCTTGCATCACCTTGGGCGTCGGCTTGCGGTGCTTCTTGGCGATGTTGACGCCCTCCACCACCACGCGGCGGGAGGCGGGGATGACGCGCAGGACCTTGCCGCGCCGCCCGGCGTCCTTGCCCGAGATCACCTGGACCGTGTCGCCCTTCCTGAGGTGCACCTTCGCCTTCACCGCCGTTCCCCTCCCACCGGCCTGCATCGTCAGAGGACCTCCGGGGCGAGGCTGATGATGCGCATGAACTCCCTCTCCCGCAGCTCCCTGGCCACCGGTCCGAAGATGCGCGTGCCGCGGGGTTCCTTGGCGTCGCGCAGGATGACGGCGGCGTTGTCGTCGAAGCGGATGTAGGAGCCGTCCTCCCGCCGCACCGGCCGGCGGGTCCGGACGACGACCGCGTGCACGACGTCGCCCTTCTTCACCATCCCGTTGGGCGCGGCCGCCTTGACGCTGCAGACCACCGTGTCCCCCACGTGCGCGTAGCGCCGGTTCGGCCCGCCGAGCACGCGGATGACCATCAGCTCCTTCGCGCCGGTGTTGTCGGCCACGCGGAGGCGCGTCAGGGTCCGGATCACGACTGCGCCTCTCCCTTCCTGCTCAGGATCTCGACGACCCGCCAGCGCTTCTCCTTGGAGAGCGGCCGGGTCTCCATCAGCCGGACCTGGTCGCCGACGCGGCAGCGGTTCTCCTCGTCATGCGCCTTGAAGCGCCGCGTCCGCCGGACGATCTTGCCGTACAGCGGATCGGCGACCATCCGTTCCACCGCGACGACCACGGTCTTGTCCATCTTGTCGCTGACCACGCGACCGACCATGGTCTTCCTCCGCTTCCGTCCCGTCGTCTGATCCACGCCCGTATCCTCCTAGGCCCCGCGCTCGCGGGCCAGCTCCCGCTGGCGCAACACCGTCTTCACCCGGGCGATGTCGCGCCGCACCTGGCGGAGCCGCATCGGGTTCTCCAGCTGGCCCGTGGCGTGCTGGAAGCGCAGGTTGAAAAGCTCGGACTTGAGGTCGCGGATCTGCTTCTCCAGCTCCGCGTCGCTCAACTCGGCCAGCTCCTTAGCCTTCACCCGCTCCACCTCCAACGTCGCTGCGCTTGACGAAGCGGGTCTTGACGGGCAGCTTGTGGGAGGCGAGGCGCAGCGCCTCCTGCGCCACCGGCTCGGGCACGCCCGCCAGCTCGAAGAGCACCCGTCCGGGGTGGACGACCGCCACCCAGTACTCGGGGTTCCCCTTGCCGCTGCCCATGCGGGTCTCGGCCGGCTTCTTGGTGTACGGCTTGTCGGGGAAGATCTTGATCCAGACGCGCCCGCCGCGCCGGATGTAGCGCGTGATGGCCACGCGGGCCGCCTCGATCTGGCGGTCGGAGATCCAGGCCGGTTCCAGAGCCTGGAGCCCGTACTCGCCGTACTGCACCTCGGAGCCCCGGTAGGCGAAGCCCTTCATCCGGCCGCGGTGCTGCTTCCGGTGCTTGACCTTCTTCGGCATCAACATCGCTTACCGGCCCCCCACCGCGGCCTTCTCGGCCCTCTCGCCCGCGCCCGTGCGGGTGCCCCTGGCGGGTCGGAGCGGCGCGGCCGTCCCCCGGTTGATCCAGACCTTGACGCCGATCTGCCCGTAAGTGGTGAACGCCTCGGCGAAGCCGTAGTCGACATCCACGCGCAGCGTGTGAAGCGGCACCGACCCCTCCGCGGTCCACTCGGTGCGCGACATCTCGGCACCACCCAGGCGGCCGGAGACCATCACCTTGACGCCCCTGGCGCCGGCGCGCATCGCCCGTTGGGCGGCCTGCTTGATGGCGCGCCGGAAGGAGATGCGTCGTTCCAGCTGCGCTGCCACGCTCTCGGCCAGGAGCTGCGCCTCGAGCTCGGGGTTCTTGACCTCGGCGATGTTGATGGAGACCTGCTTCCTGGTCAACTGCTCCAACTCGCCGCGCAGCTGCTCGATGCCCGAACCGCCCCGTCCGATCACCATGCCCGGCTTCGCCGCGTGGATGACGATCTTGATACGGCTGGCCGCCCGCTCGATCTCCACCCGGGAGATGCCGGCGTCGTACAGCTTCTTCTTGATGTAGCGCCGGATC
Organism: Bacillota bacterium; assembly: GCA_029960955.1. Classification (GTDB taxonomy): domain Bacteria; phylum Bacillota; class Sulfobacillia; order JAIMAT01; family JAIMAT01; genus JAIMAT01. The sequence continues at coordinate 11,840 of JASBVS010000030.1, read as the reverse complement.
TCCATGTCCTCTTGGAGCAGGCCGGCGAAATCCTGCCTCGCGTACCACCGCGAGTCCCAGTCGCGGATGATCCCGATGCGAAGCCCTTTCGGGTGAACCTTCTGGCCCATCCGGCTACCCCTCCCCTCTCTCGCGCAGGACCACCGTGATGTGACTGGTCCGCTTCAGGATGGGGAAGGCCTGGCCGCGGGCCCGGGGATGGATCCGCTTCATCACCGGTCCCCCGTCGACATAGGCCCGGTGGATGTAGAGGCGGTCCTCGTCCATGTTGTAGTTGTGGGTGGCGTTGGCCGCCGCCGACCGGATCACCTTCTCCACGATCTTCGAGGCCCGCTTGGGCACGAAGCGCAGGAGCGTCCGTGCCTCCTGCACCGACTTGCCCCGGACCAGGTCGATCACAATACGCGCTTTGCGCGGCGCGATCCGGACGTAGCGCGCGACCGCCTGCGCCTCACGCACCGGCTGCTCCACCGACTGCTCGCCGGCCGATGCCATACCGTCCCCTCCTTGCGCCGCCTCTCACTTGAGCGCGGTGGACCGTTCCGTCGGATGGCCGTGCCCGCGGTACGTCCGCGTCGGCGCAAACTCGCCCAGGCGGTGCCCGACCATCTCCTCGGTGACGTAGACGGGGACGTGCTTCCTCCCGTCATGGACCGCGATGGTCAGGCCGACCATCTCCGGGACGATCGTCGACGCCCGTGACCAGGTGCGGATCACGCGGCGCTCGCCGCTGCGGCGCACCGCTTCCACCTTCTCCATCAGCTTCGGGTCGACGAAAGGACCCTTCTTGAGCGAACGTCCCAAGGGATAGCCCACCTCTCCGCCGGCGCCGCCTTACGGCCTCCGGCGCCGGACGATCAGCCTGTCGGACTTCTTGCCCTTCTTGCGCGTCTTGTGGCCCAGCGCCGGCTTGCCCCAGGGGGTGACCGGGTGCTTGCGGCCGATGGGCGCCCGGCCTTCGCCGCCGCCGTGCGGGTGGTCGACCGGGTTCATCACCGAGCCGCGCACCTCCGGTCGCTGGCCCCGCCAGCGCGCGCGCCCCGCCTTGCCGACGCGCACGTTCTCGTGGTCGAGGTTGCCCACCTGTCCCACGGTGGCGCGGCACTCCTGCAGCACCATCCGCATCTCGCCGGAAGGAAGGCGCAGCGTGGCGTACTTCCCCTCCTTGGCGACGACCTGCGCGACCGCGCCCGCCGCCCGCACCATCTGGCCGCCGCGCCCTGGGTAGAGCTCGACGTTGTGGACCAGCGTGCCGGTCGGGATGCGGCGCAGCGGCAGCGTGTTGCCGGGGCGGATGTCCACGTCCTCGCCGGAGACGACCGTGTCGCCCACCTTCAGGCCCTCGGGCGCCAGGATGTACGCCTTCTCGCCGTCGGCGTAGTGCAGGCGGGCGATGTGCGCCGTCCGGTTCGGATCGTACTCGATGGCCGCCACCTTGGCCGGGACGCCGTCCTTCCGGCGCCGGAAGTCGACCAGGCGGTAGCGCCGCTTGTGGCCGCCGCCGCGGTGCCGGACCGTGATCCGGCCCTGGTTGTTCCGGCCCGCCCGCTTCCTGAGACCCCGCACCAGCGACTTCTCGGGCTCCTCGGCGGTGAGCACCGCCTTGTAGTCGAGCACCGACATGTTCCGCCGCCCGGGCGAGGTGGGCTTCAGTTTTCTCACACCCATCCCCAAACCACCTCCGACCGCTCTCCGGGCTCAGCGGAGTCCTTCGAAGAAGTCGATCTTCTGGCCCGGCCTCAGGATGACGTACGCCTTCTTCCGGTCCGGCGTCCGGCCTTCCGACGCCCGCAACCGGCGGCGCTTCCCGGGCAGGATGACGGTGTTGACGCGCGCCACCTTCACGTGGAAGACCTGCTCCACCGCCCGTTTGATCTCGGTCCGCGTCGCCCTCCGGTCGACCAGGAAGACGTACCGGCCCCGGTCGATCCCCTTCATGCTCTCCTCCGTGACCACCGGTCGAAGGATGACGTCCTGCGGCGACGGCTCGCTCACCCCGCCAGCACCTCCCCCGCCCGCTCCACGGCGGCCTTCTCGAAGAGGAGCGCCTTGTGGGCCAGGACCTCGTAGGCGTTCAGGTCCTGCACCGGCGCCGTCGCCACCTTCGGCAGGTTGCGCGCGGAGAGGTAGACGTTCCGCTTCAGGTCGGAGGTGACCACCAGCGCGTTCTCCAGCCCGATGGCCTGCAGGAGCTTGCGCATCTCGCGGGTGCGCGGCTCCGGAAACTCCAGCGCCTCCACCACCTTCAGCTGGCCGTCCCGCACCTTGGCGGAGAGCGCCGAGCGCAGCGCGGCGCGGCGCGCCTTGCGCGGGATGGCGTAGCGGTAGGAGCGGGGCTGCGGTCCGAAGACCGTGCCGCCGCCCTTCCAGTGCGGGGCGCGGATGCTCCCCTGCCGGGCGCGGCCCGTGTGCTTCTGCCGCCACGGCTTCCTCCCGCCGCCGGAGACCATCCCGCGCGTGCGCGTGGCCACCGTCCCCTGGCGCCGGTTGGCCAGGTACATGACCACGGCCTGGTGCATCAGCGGCCCGTTGGGCTCGACGCCGAAGACCGCCTCCGGCAGGTCGATCTCGCCGACTTCTTCGCCTTCCAGGTTGTAGACAGGAACCTTGGGCACTCCTCGTCCCCCCTTCCCGCCCGTTGCGCGAATCCGGGGCCGCCCCCCTCGCCGGCTCCGGCCGGCTCCCGTCATGCGCGCGCGGGGATCATCTTCCTCGTCGAACGGATCATCAGGAGCGCGCCCTTGGCGCCCGGAACGCTGCCCTTCAGCAGCAGCAGGTTCCGGTCCGGCTCGACCCGGACCACCTCCAGGTTCTGCACCGTGGCGCGCCGCGCGCCCATGTGCCCCGGCATGCCGCGCCCCTTGAAGACCCGGGCCGGGTAGGTGGAAGCGCCCAGCGATCCGACGCGCCGGTGGTACTTCGAGCCGTGCGACATGGGACCGCGCCGGAACCCGTGCCGCTTGATGACGCCCTGGAATCCCTTCCCCTTGCTGACGCCCGTCACGTCGACCCGGTCGCCCTTGGAGAAGAGACCGACGGTCAACTCCTGCCCGCTGGCGTACGAGCCGGCCTCCTCCAGCCGGACCTCGCGCAGCCAGCGACGCGGCTGGACGCCGTGGCGCGCGAAGTGGCCCGCCATCGGCTTCTTCACCCGCTTCGCCCGGACCGGGCCGAAACCGAGCTGGATGGCGGCGTAGCCGTCGCGCTCGGGCGTCTTCACCTGGATCACCTGGCAGGGACCCGCCTCGATGGCGGTCACCGGGATCAGGCGGCCCTCCTCGTCGAAGACCTGCGTGATGCCCAGCTTCCTGCCCAGTATCGCCTTGGCCAACCTCTTCACCTCCGCCCGGCCCCGGCCGGCCAAGGCCGGCTACAGCTTGATCTCGATGTCCACGCCCGCCGGCAGGTCGAGGCGCATCAGGGCGTCGACGGTGCGCGGCGTGGGGTCCAGGATGTCGATCAGCCGCTTGTGCGTCCGCATCTCGAACTGCTCGCGGATGTCCTTCTCGCCGTTCGGAGCCACCAGGACGGTGTAGACCGCGCGTTCCGTAGGAAGCGGGACCGGGCCCGCCACCTCGGCGCCGGTCCGCCTGGCCGTCTCCACGATCTGCCCCGCCGACTGGTCCAGGACCGCGTGGTCGAAGCCGCGCAACCGGATCCGGATCTTCTGGCGAGCCATCGCACTCCTCCTACTCCTCGATCTTGGTGACCACGCCGGCGCCCACCGTGTGCCCGCCCTCGCGGATGGCGAAGCGGAGCCCCTCCTCGATGGCGATCGGCTCGATCAACTCGACCGACATGGTGATGTTGTCGCCCGGCATGACCATCTCGGTCCCCTCCGGGAGGGTGATGGTGCCGGTCACGTCCGTGGTCCGGAAGTAGAACTGCGGCCGGTACCCGTTGAAGAACGGGGTGTGCCGCCCACCCTCCTCCTTGGTCAGGACGTAGACCTGCGCCGCGAACTTCCGGTGCGGGTGGATGCTACCCGGCTTGGCCAGAACCTGTCCGCGCTGCACGTCCTTCTTGTCGACGCCGCGGAGCAGGGTACCGATGTTGTCGCCGGCCTGCGCCTGATCGAGCACCTTGCGGAACATCTCGACGCCGGTGACCACGGTCCTGCGCGGCTTGTCGGCCAGGCCGACGATCTCGATCTCGTCGCCCACCTTGACCGTGCCGCGCTCGACGCGCCCGGTGGTGACGGTGCCGCGGCCGGTGATGGTGAAGACGTCCTCGATCGGCATCAGGAAGGGCTTGTCGATGTCGCGCCCGGGCGTGGGGACATAGTCGTCCACCGCGTCGAGCAGCTCCCAGATCTTCCCGCACCACTGGCAGTCGCGCTGGCCGCAGCCGCACTCCAGCGCCTTGAGGGCCGAGCCGGTGATGATGGGCACCTCGTCGCCCGGGTACTCGTACTTGGAGAGCAGCTCCCGAACCTCCAGCTCCACCAGCTCCAGGAGCTCGGGATCATCCACCATGTCCGCCTTGTTGAGGAAGACGACCATGGCCGGCACGCCCACCTGCCGCGCCAGCAGGATGTGCTCGCGGGTCTGCGGCATGGGGCCGTCGGCGGCGCTGACCACCAGGATCGAGCCGTCCATCTGCGCCGCGCCGGTGATCATGTTCTTGATGTAGTCGGCGTGACCCGGGCAGTCGACGTGCGCGTAGTGGCGCTTCTCCGTCTCGTACTCGACGTGCATCGTGTTGATGGTGATGCCGCGAGCCCGCTCCTCCGGCGCCTTGTCGATCTGGTCGTAGGGCACGTACTGCGCCCAGCCCTTCTTCGAGAGCACGAGCGTGATCGCGGCGGTCAGCGTCGTCTTGCCGTGGTCGACGTGTCCGATGGTACCGATGTTCACATGCGGCTTGGTGCGCTCAAACTTTGGCTTGGCCATCGCTCAATGGACCCTCCTTGCACAAGTCCTTCCGACCCTCTGCCGGGTGGGTCGGAGCGTTCCGCCCTTACGCCTTCTGCGCCTGGGCACGGTGGTGGATCACTTCGTCCGCGATGTGTCGCGGGACTTCCTCGTAATGGTCGAACTGCATCGTGTACGTACCGCGGCCCTGCGTCTTGGAACGCAGGTCCGTCGCGTAACCGAACATCTCCGCCAGCGGGACGAAGGCGCGGATCACCTGGGCGTTGCCGCGCGGCTCCATGCCTTCGATCCGCCCCCTGCGCGCGTTGATGTCGCCGATCACGTCGCCCATGTACTCCTCGGGCACCACCACCTCGACCTTCATCACCGGCTCCAGGAGAACGGGCTCCGCCTGCTGGGCCGCGTTCCGGAAGGCCATGGAACCGGCGATCTTGAAGGCCATCTCCGACGAGTCCACCTCGTGGTAGGAGCCGTCGAAGAGCGTCGCCCGGAGGTCCACCACGGGGTAGCCCGCCACCACGCCGTTCTGCATCGCCTCGCGGACGCCGGCCTCCACCGCCGGGATGAACTCCTTGGGCACCACGCCGCCGACGATCTTGTCGACGAACTCGAAGCCCTTGCCCGGCTCCAGCGGCTCGATCTGCAGCCAGACGTCGCCGTACTGGCCGTGGCCGCCGGTCTGGCGGACGAACCGCCCCTGGGCCTGTGCCGGACGCCGGATCGTCTCGCGGTAGGCCACCTGCGGTCGGCCGACGTTGGCCTGGACGTGGAACTCCCGCTTCAGCCGGTCGACGATGATCTCCAGGTGGAGCTCGCCCATGCCGGAGATGATGGTCTGGCCGCTCTCCGGGTCGGTGGAGACCCGGAAGGTGGGATCCTCGTCGGCCAGCCGGCGCAGCGCGTCGCCCATCCGGTCCTGGTCGGCCTGCGTCTTCGGCTCGATGGCCACCGAGATGACCGGCTCGGGGAAGTCCATGGCCTCCAACCGGATCGGCGCCTCTTCGGGGCAGAGCGTGTCGCCGGTCTTGGTGTCCTTCAGGCCGACCGCAGCCACGATCTCGCCCGCGCCCGCCTGGTCCATCTCCTCGCGGTGGTTGGCGTGCATCCGCAAAAGGCGGCCGATCCGCTCCTTCTTGCCCGTGTTGGCGTTGAGCACGTAGGAGCCGGCTGTCAAGCGCCCGGCGTAGATCCGCAGGAAGCAGAGCTTCCCCACGAAGGGGTCGGCGGCAATCTTGAAGGCCAGCGCGGTCAGAGGCTCCTCGTCCGAGGCGCGGCGCACCACCTCGTCCCCCGTCCGCGGATCGACGCCCCGAACCGGCGGCAGGTCGAGCGGGGAGGGAAGGTAGTCGAGGACCGCGTCCAGCAGCGTCTGGACACCCTTGTTCCGGTAGGCGGCCCCGCACAGGACCGGCACCGCACGCAGCTCCAGCGTCCCCCTGCGCAGGGCGGCGCGGATCTCCTCCTCTCCCATCGGCTGGCCGTCCAGGTACTTCATCATCAGGTCGTCGTCGAGCTCGGCCACCGACTCGAGGAGTTTCTCGCGCCACTCGTCGGCCTGCGCCTTCCACTCGGCGGGGATCTCCCGCTCCTCCATGCGCGTGCCCAGCTCGTCAACCCAGTAGATCGCCTTCTCGCGGACCAGGTCGACGACGCCGGCGAAGCCCTCCTCCGCGCCGATGGGGATCTGGACCGGTACGGGGTTGGCTCCCAGCCGTTCACGGATGGAGCGGACCGAGGCGAAGAAGTCCGCGCCGACGGAATCCATCTTGTTGATGAAGGCGATCCGTGGCACTCCATAGCGGTCCGCCTGCCGCCAGACGGTCTCCGACTGCGGCTCGACACCGTTCTTGGCATCGAAGATGGCGATGACGCCGTCCAACACCCGCAGCGCGCGCTCCACCTCCACCGTGAAGTCCACGTGCCCGGGCGTATCGATGATGTCGATGCGGTGGTCCTTCCAGAAACAGGTCGTGGCCGCGGAGGTAATGGTGATGCCCCGTTCCTGTTCCTGCGGCATCCAGTCCATGGTGGCCGAGCCCTCGTGGACCTCGCCCATCTTGTGCACCCGGCCCGTGTAGAACAGGATGCGCTCCGTCGTCGTCGTCTTCCCCGCGTCGATATGTGCGGAGATGCCGATGTTCCGCACGCGCTCCAATGGGACCTCAGGCATCACGTTCCCTCCCTTCTCCCTCAACTCTCGAACCCGACTCTCGAAGACGTAAACCTCGCGCGCCGCCCGCGCCGCACGGCGCCCGCCGCTACCAGCGGTAGTGCGCGAAGGCGCGGTTCGACTCGGCCATGCGGTGCAGCTCCTCCTTCCGCCGGACGGCTCCGCCGCTGTTGTTGGCCGCGTCGAGGATCTCGCCGGCCAGGCGGTCGGCCATGCCGCGCTCGTTCCGCTGGCGGGCGTACTGGACCAGCCAGCGCAGGGCCAGCGACCGCCGCCGCTCCGGGCGCACCTCGAGCGGCACCTGGTAGGTGGCGCCGCCGACGCGCCGGGGCCGTACCTCGAGCGCGGGCATGGCGTTGCGGACCGCCTGCTCGAAGACCTCCAGCGGGTCGCGCCCCGTCCGTTGGCGGATCGTCTCCATCGCACCGTAGAAGATCTTCTGGGCCAGCGACTTCTTGCCGTCCCGCATGATCTTGTTGATCATGCGCGCCGCCAGCTCCGACCCGTAGACCGGATCCGGCGCCACCTCTCGTGGCGGTACGGGACCGCGTCTGGGCATCTTCCCGCCCTCCCCCTCCGAGCCCCGTCTCTTACTTCTTGGGCCGCTTGGCGCCGTACTTCGAGCGCCCCTGGCGCCGCCGCTCCACCCCGGCCGCGTCCAGCGTGCCGCGGATGATATGGTAGCGCACGCCGGGCAGATCCTTGACGCGGCCGCCGCGGACGAGCACCACCGAGTGTTCCTGCAGGTTGTGGCCCTCGCCGGGAATGTAGGCCGTGACCTCGATCCCGTTGGTCAGCCGCACGCGGGCCACCTTGCGCAGAGCGGAGTTCGGCTTCTTCGGCGTCTGGGTCCGCACCTGGACGCAGACGCCGCGCTTCTGCGGATTGCCGCGCAGCGCCGGGGCCGCGGTCTTCTGGGTGACCGGCTGGCGGCCACCCCGGATCAGCTGGTTGATGGTGGGCATCCCGCACCTCCTCCCATGCGCTCAGGTGGCCCGGAAGCAGCTTCCGGGCCACCGCCGATCCCCATCCTGGACCGGGCTCTCCTCCGGAACCGCTCACCCTGTTTCGCGGAGGATCGCCGCCGCCGCAGTCCCCACGTCGATTCCGCACTCCCGGCCGAGCTCCATCATACTCTCGTACCAGCTGACGGCGACGTGGTTCTCGTCGCACAACTTGAGCAGCGGTTCGATCACCTTGCGATCCGCGTCACGCGCAACGCAGACCAGGCGCGCCTGACCCCGTTGCACCGCCTTCAGCGTCTGCTTGGTGCCGACGACCCGCCGGGCACCCCTCGCTTCGGCCATCGGGCCCATGCCTCGCTCTCCACCTTTCCAGGTTCGGAGCGCCGGGCAAAGCGCTAGCATTCTAGCACCGGCCGAAAAAGGCCGTCAATGCTCAGCGGGCGCCGCCTCCGGCCGTCCGCGCCGCCTCCGCCACGCCCTCGCCACCGGCGACGCGGCCGTCGCCCGCCAGTCCCAGGACCTCCTCCGCCAGCGACGGGCCCGCGCCGGGGACGGTCGGGCGCTCGCCCTCCACCCGGATCGAGAGCCGCCTGTAGACGGGCAGGCCCGTGCCGGCGGGGATGAGCTTGCCGAGGATGACGTTCTCCTTCAAGCCGATGAGGCGGTCCTGCTTCCCCTTGGTGGCCGCCTCGGTCAGGACGCGCGTCGTCTCCTGGAAGGAGGCGGCCGACAGGAAGGAGTCCGTCGCCAGCGAGGCCTTGGTGATCCCCAGCAGCACGGGGCTGACGCGCGCCGGCTCCAACCCGGCCGCCTCGGCCTCGCGGTTGGCGTCCTCCGCCTCCCACTGGTCGACCAGCCCGCCCGGAAGCAGCCGCGTCTGGCCGGGGTCGTCGACGCGCACCTTGCGCAGCATCTGCCGGATGATGATCTCGATGTGCTTGTCGTTGATCTCGACGCCCTGCAGGCGGTAGACGCGCTGCACCTCCTGCAGCAGGTACTCCTGGACGCCCTTGACGCCCTTGACGCGCAGGATGTCGTGCGGGTTGATCGGGCCCTCGGTCAGCGGATCGCCCGCCTCCACCCGGTCCCCTTCGCTCACGCGCAGGCGCGCGCCGTAGGGGACGGGGTAGTCCTGTACCCGCCCGTCGTCCGCCGTGACGCGGACGGCGCGATGATTGGCTTCCTCCGTGACGGAGACGACGCCGTCCAGCTCCGTCGTCACCGCCTGCCCCCGCGGCCGCCGCGCCTCGAAGAGCTCCTCGACGCGCGGGAGGCCCTGGGTGATGTCCTCGCCGGCGACGCCCCCGGTGTGGAAGGTGCGCATGGTCAGCTGCGTGCCCGGCTCGCCGATGGACTGGGCGGCGATGATGCCGACCGCCTCGCCCACCTCCACCAGGCTGCGCGCCGCCAGGTCGCGCCCGTAGCAGCGGGCGCAGACGCCCAGCCGCGAGCGGCAGGTGAGGACGGAGCGGACCTTGACCGCCTCGATGCCCGCCTGGACGACGGCCTGCGCCACTTCCTCGTTGATCATCTCGTTGCGGCGGCAGAGGATCTCCCCGCTCTGCGGGTGGACCACGTCCTCCGCCGCCACGCGCCCGTTGATCCGGTCGAAGAGCGACTCGATCTCCTCGCCGCCGTCCCGGATCTCGCGGACCACGATGCCGTCGTCCGTACCGCAGTCTTCCTCGCGGACGATGACGTCCTGGCTGACGTCGACCAGCCGCCGCGTCAGGTAACCCGAGTCGGCGGTGCGCAGCGCCGTGTCCGCCAGCCCCTTCCGGGCGCCGTGCGTGGAGGTGAAGTACTCCAGGACGGTCAGCCCCTCGCGGAAGTTGGAGCGGACGGGGATCTCGATGGTCCGCCCCGAGGGATCGGCCATCAGGCCGCGCATGCCGGCCAGCTGGGAGAGCTGGGCCACGTTGCCTCGTGCGCCCGAGTTGACCATCATGGCCACCGGGTTCATCGGGTCCAGCGCCTTCATCACGTTCTCCGTGATCTCGTCCTTCGCCCGCGTCCAGACGTCGATCACACGCTGGTACCGCTCCTCGTTGGTGAGGAAGCCCCGCCGGTACTGGCGCTCGATGGCGTCCACCTCGGCGTCCGCCCGCGCCAGGACCTCTTCCTTGTCGGCGGGGACGTTCAGGTCCTTCATCGAGATGGTGACGCCGGCACGGGTGGCGTAGCGGTAGCCCAGCTCCTTGATGCCGTCCAGCATGGCGGTGGTCGCCGTGGTCCCGCCCTTGCGGAAGCACTCGCCCACCAGCTGGCCCAGCCGCGCCTTGTCCACGGTCTCGTTGACGAAGCCGAGGAAGCCGGGCAGCTTCTCGTTGAAGATCAGGCGCCCCACCGTGGTGGTCACCCGCTTCCCCTGCACGCGCACCTGGACGAGGGCGTGCAGGTCGATCTCGCCCAGCTGGTAGGCCAAGATCGCCTCGTCGCGGGAGGCGAAGGCCCGGCCCTCGCCCTTGGCCCCTTCGCGGTCCAGCGTCAGGTAGTAGGAACCCAGGACCATGTCGAGGGTGGGGGTGACCACCGGGCTCCCGTCCTTCGGGCTCAGGATGTGGTCGGCCGCCATCATCAGCACCCGCGCCTCGGCCTGGCCCTCGGCGGAGAGCGGGACGTGCACCGCCATCTGGTCCCCGTCGAAGTCGGCGTTGTAGGCCGTGCAGACCAGCGGGTGGATCTGGATGGCGCGCCCCTCCACCAGCACCGGCTCGAAGGCCTGGATCCCCAGCCGGTGGAGCGTCGGCGCACGGTTGAGCAGGACGGGGTGCTCCCTGATCACTTCCTCGAGCACGTCCCAGACCTCGTCCCGCGCCCGCTCCACCATCCGCTTGGCGTTCTTGATGTTGTGCGCGTAGCCCAGCTCCACCAGCCGCTTCATCACGAAGGGCTTGAAGAGCTCGAGCGCCATCTCCTTGGGCAGGCCGCACTGGTTCATGCGCAGCGACGGGCCGACCACGATCACCGAGCGGCCGGAGTAGTCGACGCGCTTGCCCAGCAGGTTCTGACGGAAGCGGCCCTGCTTCCCCTTCAGCATGTCGCTCAGCGACTTGAGCGGCCGGTTGCCCGGACCGGTCACGGGCCGGCCCCGCCGCCCGTTGTCGATGAGGGCGTCGACCGCCTCCTGGAGCATGCGCTTCTCGTTGCGCACGATGATGTCCGGCGCGCCCAGCTCGAGGAGCCTCTTCAGGCGGTTGTTCCGGTTGATCACCCGCCGGTAGAGGTCGTTGAGGTCGGAGGTGGCGAAGCGCCCGCCGTCCAGCTGGACCATGGGCCTCAGGTCGGGCGGGATGACCGGGATGACATCCAGGATCATCCACTCGGGCCGGTTGCCCGACTGCCGGAAGGCTTCCACCACCTCCAGCCGCCGGATGGCGCGCACGCGCCGCTGGCCGGAGCTGGAGCGGCTCTCCTCGCGCAGCTCCTCGGCCAGCTCGTCGAGGTCGATCTTCTGCAGGAGCTCCTTGATCGCCTCGGCGCCCATGCCCGCCCGGAAGGCGTTGCCGTACCGCTCGCGAGCCTCCCGGTACTCGCTCTCGGTGAGCAGCTGCTTCTCCATCAGCCCCGTCTCGCCGGGGTCGATGACGATGTAGTTGGCGAAGTAGAGGACCTTCTCCAGCTGGCGTGGCGACATGTCCAGCATGAGGCCCATCCGGCTGGGGATGCCCTTGAAGTACCAGATGTGCGAGACGGGCGCCGCCAGCTCGATGTGTCCCATCCGCTCGCGGCGGACCTTCGAGCGCGTCACCTCGACGCCGCAGCGGTCGCAGACGATGCCCTTGTAGCGGACCCGCTTGTACTTGCCGCAGTGGCACTCCCAGTCCTTGG